>LUYM01000021.1 GCA_001603275.1 Actinomycetales bacterium Actino_02
GTGTCGGTTGTGGTTGGTCAGGGTCCGGTGACGGTGCCGGATGCGGTGACGACGACTCCGCAGAACGTGTCGGTGGGGTTGGATCCGTTGGCTAATGATGTGGCTGGTGATGATGGTGCCGGGACGCCTGGCACGATCGTGGCTTCCAGTGTGGTGTTCACTGATTCGGCGGCGTCCAGCGATGGCAAGTCGTTGGTTGTTGATGGTGTGGGCACCTGGTCGGTGAACTCTGATGGTTCGTTGAGTTTTGATCCTGAGCCTGGCTATGTGGGGACTACTTCGGTGTCCTACCGGGTTGCGGACAGCTTTGGTAACACTGCGACTGGCACGGTGTCGGTGCGGGTTACTCCGATCGTCCCTGTCGCTCTTGATGATGCCGGTCACGCCCCCTTCGAGACGCCGGTGAGCGTCTTTGTGGCTGGTAATGACACCCCTGGAGCGGCTTCAGCTCCGCTGGTGGTCGCCTCGGTTCAGTTCCCCCTACCGGCGGCCACCAGCGGCGGGACGAAGTTGGTGACTGCCGAAGGTAGCTGGACGGCGAATCCGGATGGTTCGATCCGGTTCGTTCCGGCTGAGGGTTTCACCGGGGTTGCGAAGGTGATCTATCAGATCGCCGACGCCAACGGTGCGACCGCAACCGCCACCCTCACCATCACCGTCGGCGCCGCGCCGGTCACGGCGACCGATCACGGCACCACCAAGCAGGGAATCGCGACCGACCTCACCCCGGCCAGCAACGATCTGGCCGGCGATGACGGCACCGGCCTGTCCGGCACGGTGGATCCGTCCAGCCTGGTGTTGCTGAATGCGTCCGGCGATCCGGTGAACTCCCTTGTCATGGCCGGAGTTGGCGCGTGGAGCGTAACCAGCGGCGTGCTGCACTTCGTTCCCGAGGCAGCCTTCACCGGCGATGCGTCGGTGTCCTACCGGGTTGCCGACTCCTTCGGCAACACCGCAACCGGGACGGCCGTCGTGACCGTCACCGAAATCCTGCCCGAAGCCAAGCCGGACGCTGCCCACGCTGCGTTCGCGCATTCGGTGAACGTGGACGTGGTGGCCAACGATGTAGCTGGCGACGCGTCGGCACCGCTGGTGGCCGGCTCCGTCCGATTCACCGACTCGGCGGCGACCGACGGCGGACGCCAGCTGCAGACCGCAGCGGGGCAGTGGAGCATCGATGATCAGGGACGGGTGAGCTTCGCCCCGGCTACCGGCTTCACCGGCGACGCTAGTGTGGCCTACCAGGTGCTGGACGCCAACGGGTCCCCGGCATCGTCGGTGGTGACCGTGCGGATCGGTGCGGCCCCATTCACCGTGGCCCAGGCTGCCGGCTCGACCGCGCAGGGTGTCGGAGTCGTCGTCGATCAGCTGGCCAATGACGTCGCCGGCGATGATGGGGCCGGAGTTCTTGGCTCGCTGGCTGCCGGTTCGGTGGTGTTCACCTCCTCCGACGCGTCCAGTGATGGCAAGACCCTGGTGGTTCCCGGCGTGGGCACGTGGTCGGTGACAGCAGCAGGCTTGGTGCGGCTCGAGCCGGAGCCGGGCTTCGTCGGCACCGCGTCGGTGAGCTACCGCGTCGCGGATTCCTTCGGGAACTCCGCGGTGGGTTCGGCTGCGGTTTTGGTGTCGGCCGTCGTTCCGACGGCTGTGGACGACGCCGCGCACACCCCCTTCCGGACGCCGGTGAGCGTGCCGGTGGCCGGCAATGACACCGCGGGTGCGGCCACGGCGGCACTGGTGCCGGGCTCGGTGCGGTTCACGGCATCCGCGGCAACCGATGGAGGCAAGGCGCTGGTGACGGCGGACGGCTCCTGGTCGGTGAGTGCCGACGGTTCGGTGCGGTTCGTCCCGGCCGACGACTTCACCGGAGTCGCAACCGCCGCCTACTCGATCGCCGATGCCAACGGCACCACGGCGACCGCATCGATCAGCGTCTCCGTCGGCACCGCGCCGGCAGCAGTGGCGGACGCTGCCACGACGACTCCGCAGAACGTCACCGTGGACCTGAACCCGCTGGCCAACGACGTGGCCGGGGACGACGGCACCGGCACCCACGGCAGCTTCGACGCCGGCAGCCTGCGCCTGACCGGGGCCGATGCGGCTGGCGACGGCAAGAGCGCGTCGGTGGACGGTGTCGGCACCTGGACCGTGAACGATGACGGCACGCTGACCTTCGACCCGGAGCCGGGCTACCTCGGCACCGCCTCGATCGGCTACCGGGTGACCGACAGCTTCGGCAACATCGCGACCGGTACCGCCATGGTGCAGGTCACCCCGATTGTCCCGATCTCCCGCGCCGACTTCGGACACACCCCCTACCGGACTTCGGTGGTCAGCGATGTGGCCGGCAATGATGAGGCTGGAGCAGCCTCTGCGCCGCTGGTGCCCAGCACGGTTCGGTTCGTCGACCCGGCTGCCAGCGAGGGCGGACGGCGGCTGGAGGATTCCAGCGGCGTCTGGACGGTCGACGACCAGGGCCGGATCGGCTTCGTTCCCGCTGTCGGGTTCCGCGGCACGGCCACGGTCGGCTACCGGATCGCCGACACCAACGGCAGGACAGCGAGCACTACCTTGACCGTCCGGGTCGGAGCCCCGCCGCAGGCCGACGACGACTCGGCGACCACCGGGCAGAACGAGACCGTCTCGATCCCGGTGCTGGTCGACGACCGCCCCGGCGAGGACGGCGACGGCGGCTTCGGGACGCTGATCAGTGACTCGGTGGTGTTCACGGCGAACCATGACACCGCGCTGACTACTGCCCAGGGCACCTGGACAGTGAACAGCTCCGGTCTGGTCAGCTTCGGCCCCGCGCCGAGCTTCGTCGGCCAGGCCGTCACCAGCTATCAGGTCGCTGACAGCTTCGGCAATCTGACCTCGGCTGCCATCACCGTCACGGTGACCCCGATCACGCCGAGCGCCAGCACCGATCACGGTGCCGGTCCGGCGCGCCATGCAGTGACCGTCGCGGTGCTGGACAACGACCAGGCCGGTGCCGCTAGCGCGCCACTGCGTCCCGGCACGGTCAGCATCGTCGCCGCGGCGGCCACTGCGGACGGCACCCAGTTGCTCGTCGACGGTCAGGGCACCTGGGCGGTCAACGCGAACGGCACGATCACCTTCACGCCGCTCGCCGACTTCGCCGGCCTGACCAGTGCGATTACGTACCAGGTGGCCGATACCAACGGCACCACCGCGCGATCGACGGTTACGGTCGCCATCGGCGAGCTCTCCTTCACTCGTCCGGATACTGCAACCATCCTCCAGGGCACCTCGGCCACCCTCGCCGTTCTCGACAACGACGTGCCCGGTGATGACGGACGCGACGCGCTGGGCAGCTTCGATCCGAGCACCTTGTGCCTCGGCTCGGCCTGCCTGGCCAGCCTCACCGTGCCCGGCCAGGGAGTCTGGACGGTTCTGCCCGGCGGTCACGTGGTGTTCAGCCCCGAACCCGGCTTCATCGGTCACGCCGTGCTCAGCTATCGGGTCACCGACAGCTTCGGCAACCCGGTCACCGGTACGGTCGGCTGCTACGTCACTCAGGTGGTGCCGACTGCGGCCGCCGACGTCGCGCACACGGCAGCGAACAACCCGGTTCGAGTGGACGTCCTGGCCAATGACGCCGGTGGCAATGCCACCACGCCGCTGGTGGCCGGCAGCGTCCGACTGGACGCGGGGCAGGGGAGCCCGGACGGTCTGAGCCTGAGCGTGGCCGGCCAGGGAACCTGGACCGCGAACTCTGATGGCACGATCAGCTTCGCCCCGGCGTCCGGCTTCACCGGTGCCACCGACCCGGTCAGCTACCAGGTCAGCGACAGCAATGGCACCCCGGTGTCGGCGACCCTGGTGGTCACTGTCGGAATGCTGCCGGTTGCCACCGACAACAGCGCCACCACCGTGCGCAATCAGCCGGTGACCTTCGACGTGGTCTCCGACGACAGCGCCGGTGACGACGGTGCCGGCGCGGGCGGAACGGTGCTCGCCGACAGTGTGGTGTTCACCTCTGACCAGGCCACGGACCTCGGCCGCACCCTGGTGGTCGCGGGGGAGGGTACCTGGACCGCCGATGCCGAAGGCCGAATCACCTTCACGCCGCTGGCCGACTTCGTGGGCGCGGCAACCGCGGTCGGCTACCGGGTCGGCGACAGCTTCGGGAACACGGCACAGGCTCAGGCCTCGGTAGTGGTGGCCGCCGTCACCCCGGCGGCCGCGGACGACTCCGCCGTTGGCGTCCTCGACCATCCGGTCAGTCTCGATGTCGTGGCCAACGATGTGCCCGGCGACCCGAGCGCGCCACTGGACGCGTCCTCGGTCCGGTTCACTTCGCCGGCGGCCACCGACGGTGGCACTCGGCTCGAAGTCGCCGGTGAGGGGCTGTGGACGGTCGGCACCGACGGGCGGGTCACCTTCACTCCGGAGCCTGCCTTCACCGGAACCACCACCGGGGTCGGCTATCAGGTGCAGGATCGCAACGGTGCCCTGGCCTCGGCGACCATCACGGTGGTGATCGGTGCCGGCCCGGCGGCGGCGGCCGATCAGGTCCAGGTCTGGCAGTACGGCGGAGTCTCGGTGCCGGTCCTCGACAACGACACAGCCGGCCAGGGATGTGTCCTGGAACCGGGCAGCGTCGGCCTCACCGGACTCGCCCTCCTGGCCGGTCCGCAGCGAGGGATCAGCGAACTGATCGTGCCGAGTGAGGGGATCTGGTCGGTGAGCGGAGACGGCAGCCTGGCCTTCACCCCGAATCCCGGTTTCGGTGGTTGGAGTAGCTGGGTCACCTACTCGGTCTACGACAGCTGCGGCAATGGGGCACAGGCACAGGCTCGGGTCTACATGCCGGCGGCCAGCACCACAGTTGAGCCCACTGAGGATCCCGGGTCCGACCCGGATCCTGCCGATCCGGACAACCCTGGCGGTGGCAGCGGTGGGCACCTGGCCTACACCGGTGCCGAAGTCGGCGGCCTCGCGGTCGTCGCGGTCGCCCTGATTCTCGGCGGCGGATTGCTTCTGGTACTCCCGAAGCGCCGTCGACGTGAGGAGGATTCACCTGCTGCCTGAGTGGCAACCCCCCGAGCATTGTGAATCCTCCAGGAGATGGATGATCGCCAAATCCCCCCGGGCGAGCTCCATCCGGTATTGAAAAACACAACTGAATATTGGGCTCGAGTCCTATTGCCAAGAGCATCACCCGAAGTCGGAAGCCGTGTCCCCCATGTGAGTGATCCCCCCGGTCACTCTCGGGGGGACTGTCTGATCGAGGTGGTTTCTCTAGGATTGTTAGGCAATAAGAATTAACTCGAGTAGAGCAGTGTCGGCGCGGTACTTGGCCCCCAAGCACAGTCATCGGACCGTCCCTGCTCAGGCAAGCTGGCTGAGGAGGCCGTGATCGTGGTCCCCTATCCCAACCGGGTGGGCACATCGCTCACCGCTCGATCGGTGCCTCAGCAGCCCCAGCTCACCGGCTTTGCGTCGGCCACCTGCACCCCGGTGGCCGACGCAATGTCACGTCCACAGCCGGATCGACAGTCCGGCTCTCTCGTTACTGCTTGACTCACCTCGGATGGCGTGACGGTCGCTCTGGCTCCCGATCGCAACGTCGTCCGAGGCCGACCCGGTCCTTCGAAGCCTCTACTCGAGGGGGCTTCTGGGGCCGCCGGGTTTCGGCGGGCTCCCAGCGCCTGGGGGATCACGTTGGTGAGCCCGTCGAAACTCTTCAGCATGCGGCTCGGTTCCCTCGTGACCGACCTGTCAGGGCAGCCGAGTAGGGTTGTCCGGTGAGTTTGAGTGGGTTGATCGGCTACATCGGCAGCGAGTCGGTGTTGTCGCAGGTGATCACGGATTGCCGCAGCGGCCGGTTGCCGACCCTCGATCTGACGATTCCCGCTCCGGTGCGCCCCTTCCTGGTGGCGGCGCTCGCCGCGCAGACCGAGCGTCCACTGCTGGTGGTGGCCTCGACCTTCCGAGAGGCCGAAGCCATCACGTCCACCCTCTCCTCGCTGCTCGGCGCGGACGAGGTCGCCTACTACCCGGCCTGGGAGACGCTGCCGCACGAGCGGCTCAGCCCGCGCTCCGACACGGTTGGACGGCGTCTGGCCGTGCTGCGCCGCCTGGTCGGCAACGATCCGCTGCCGGCGCCACGAGTGGTGGTAGCCCCGATCCGTTCGCTGCTTCAGCCGCAGGTGACCGGCCTGGGCGACCTGCTGCCGGTCCAGCTGGTCGCCGGACAGGACTACGAGCTCCACGATGTCGCCGAGCGGCTGGTCGCGGCCGCCTACCTGCGGGTCGACCTGGTCGAGCGGCGCGGCGAGTTCTGCGTGCGCGGCGGAATCATCGACGTGTTCCCGCCCACTCTTGAGCATCCGGTGCGGATCGACTTCTTCGGCGACACCGTCGAGGAGATCCGTCCGTTCTCGGTCGCCGACCAGCGCTCCTTCGAGCAGACGCTGCCCGAGGTCACGGCCTCGCCATGTCGTGAGCTGCTGATCACCGACGCCGTACGAGCCCGGGCCGCCGAACTGGCCGCCCAGCAGGCCAATGAGCCGGGGAACCTCGGCGAACTGTTCGAACGAATCGCCGCCGGCCACGCCGTGGACGGAATGGAGTCGCTGGCCCCGGTCTTGGTGGACGGGCTGGAGCTGCTCATCGATGTGATGCCGGCCAATACCCAGATCCTGATCGAGGATCCCGAGCGGATCCGATCCCGGGCCAAGGAACTGGTGGCCACCAGCGAGGAGTTCCTGCACGCGTCCTGGGCTGCGGCCGCGGCCGGGGGAGCGGCACCGATCGATCTGGGCGCCTCGGCCTACCGCAGCCTGGCGGACGTGCGGGCGCACGCGCTCGAGCTCGGCCAAGCCTGGTGGAGCCTTTCTCCGTTCGGTACGGACGATGCCGGCCCGGTGATGGCCGCCGATGCCAGCGCCGTGCCCAGCAGGGCGCTGGAGGCGAGCGAGGCGCCCATCTGGCGTGGCGACACCGAGGCGGCCGTGGCAGCGATCAGAGAAGCCGCCGGGGCGGGTCATCGGGTGGTGCTGGTTGCCGATTCGCCAGGCCTGGTCGCCCGGATGGCCGAAGTGCTTGGTGGTGCCGGGCTTCCGGTGAGCCGTCCCGATGGACTCGTCGAGGCCCCCGCAGCCGGTGTGGTCAGCGTGGTGGGCGCCGAGTTGCGCCACGGTTTCAGCATCCCCGGCATCGACCTGGACGTCTTCACTGCCGGCGATCTGTCCGGCCAACGCGAGCCGGACAAGGCGTCCCGCAAGATGCCGGCTCGCCGAAAGAACCAGATCGATCCGCTCGAGCTGGCCGCCGGCGACCCGGTCGTCCACGAGACCCACGGGGTGGGCCGCTACGTCGAGATGGTGCAGCGGACGGTGGCCGGGGCCACCCGCGAGTATCTGGTCCTCGACTACGCCCCCAGCAAGCGCGGACAGCCCGGCGACCGGCTCTACGTGCCGATGGATCAGCTGCACCTGGTCACCCGCTATGTCGGCGGCGAGGCACCCACTCTGGACAAGCTCGGCGGCGGTGACTGGGCCAAACGCAAGTCGCGGGCGCGCAAGGCCGTCCGCGAGATCGCTTCGGAGCTGATCAAGCTGTACGCAGCCCGGCAAGCCTCCCGGGGGCACGCGTTCAGCCAGGATTCGCCGTGGCAGAACGAGCTCGAGGACGCCTTCGTCTACGTCGAGACTCCCGACCAGCTGGCCGCGATCAGCGAGGTCAAGCACGACATGGAGCAGGTCGTCCCGATGGATCGGCTGATCTGTGGCGATGTCGGCTACGGCAAGACCGAGATCGCCGTCCGTGCCGCGTTCAAGGCGGTGATGGACGGCAAGCAGGTGGCGGTCCTGGTACCGACTACGCTCCTGGTCCAGCAGCACTACGCCACTTTCGCCGACCGCTACGCCGGGTTCCCGGTGACGGTTGCCTCGATGAGCCGGTTCTCCACCGAGGCCGATAAGAAGAAGGTGCTGGCCGGGCTGGCCGACGGCAGCATCGACGTGGTGGTCGGCACCCACGGCCTGCTGGCCGGTGCGGTGACGTTCAAAGACCTCGGCCTGGTCGTCATCGATGAGGAGCAGCGCTTCGGCGTCGAGCACAAGGAAGCGCTGAAGAAGCTGAGACTGAACGTCGACGTGCTGGCCATGAGCGCGACTCCGATCCCACGAACCCTGGAGATGGCGATCACCGGCATCCGGGAGATGAGTGTGATCGCCACTCCGCCGGAGGAACGGCACCCGGTGCTCACCTTCGCCGGACCGTACGACGAGAACCAGGTCCGAGCCGCGATCCGGCGCGAGCTGGCACGTGAAGGTCAGGCCTTCTTCATCCACAACCGAGTGCAGACCATCGAGAAGGCCGCCGCTCAGATTGCTGAGCTCGTCCCCGAGGCTCGGGTGGCGGTGGCCCACGGTCAGATGAGCGAACGGGCCCTCGAACAGGTGATGGTCGACTTCTGGGAGCGGCGCTTCGACGTCCTGGTCTGCACCACGATCGTCGAGGCCGGCCTGGACATCTCGACGGCCAACACGTTGATGATCGAGCGGGCTGACCTGCTCGGCCTCTCTCAGCTGCATCAGCTGCGCGGGCGGGTCGGACGTGGACGCGATCGCGGCTACGCCTACTTCTTCTACCCCGGCGAACGGACGCTCACCGATACCGCCCACGACCGGCTGGCCACCATGGCTGCGCATACAGATCTGGGCTCGGGCATGGCCATCGCCCTGAAGGATCTGGAGATCCGGGGGGCCGGCAACCTGCTGGGTGGTGAGCAGTCCGGGCACATCGCCGAGGTCGGCTTCGACCTCTACATCCGACTGGTCGGCGAGGCCGTGGCCGAGTATCGCGGCGAGGATGCCGAGCCCGAGCCGGAGATGAAGATCGAGCTCCCGGTGGACGCTCATCTGCCGGCCGACTACGTCGAGTCCGAGCGGTTGCGGCTGGAGATGTACAAGCGGCTGGCCGCGGTGGGTACCGAGGCCGACATTGACGCTGTCCGCGAAGAGCTGCTGGATCGCTACGGCCCGCTGCCGCAACCGGTCGCGGCCCTGCTTTCGGTGGCCGCTTTCCGGCTGCATGCCAAGCGCTGCGGGGTTCAAGAAGTGGTGGCCCAGGGCAACTTCGTCCGGTTCGCCCCGGCCGACCTGCCGGACTCGGCGCAACTGCGATTGGCGCGGCTGTATCCCGGTTCACAGGTTCGTAAGGCATCCGGTTTCATCCTGGTGCCGCGTCCGATGACCCGTCCGATCACCGGCCAACCCCTGGTGGACGCCGAGTTGCTGGCCTGGGCCGAGAAGGTACTGGCCGATCTCTTCACCCCGTCCAGCCCGGCGCCGACCGCGACCGGCAGCAGGTAGGATCGCGACGGCGAACGTTCCCGAGAAGGTGGCAGACGACAAATGAGCAAGATCACGGCGAAGTTGGTGGCGCTGTTCTGCGCCGGACTGCTGGCACTGACTGGTTGTGCGCAGAGTCCGCAGCTGGCAGCACAGGTCGGTGATCGCCGGATCACCGCCGCCGAGGTCGCTCCGATCGCCGAGGCGATCGCGAATCTCGAGGCCGGCA
This sequence comes from Actinomycetales bacterium Actino_02, assembly GCA_001603275.1. GTDB lineage: Bacteria > Actinomycetota > Actinomycetes > Propionibacteriales > Propionibacteriaceae > Propionicimonas. The sequence continues at coordinate 9,556 of LUYM01000021.1, forward strand.
AGGAGACCGCCGCCGGGATGACGCCGACGGTTGTCACGCTGATGATTCGCTCCGAGGTCGCCCGCATCGCCTTGGCTAACAGCGGGAAGACCATCTCCGACGCTGACCGCCAGGCGCTCTACGCGCAGAACACCGGACTGGGCAGCCTGGCGACCCAGCCAGCCACCAAGGACTTCATCGAGCGCTACGCCGATTTCTTCCTGCTGACCTCCGACGACGCCGGGGTGACCGAGTTCACCAAGGCGCTCAACGGCATCAAGATCACGGTGAACCCGCGTTACGGCACCTGGGATCCGGCCAAGGCCATGGTGTCCGAGGGCACCGGCTCACTCTCGGAGCTGGCCCCGACCAAGTCCTGACGCCATGACGGACCACCTCGCTGAACTCGACCGGCTGGTGGCCGTGATGCACCGGCTGCGGTCGGGTTGCCCGTGGGATGCCCAGCAGACCCACGAGTCGCTGATTCACTACCTCGTCGAAGAGACGATGGAGGTCGTCGAGGCGATCGAGGCCGACGCGGACGATCAGCTGGTCGAGGAGCTGGGTGATCTGCTGCTTCAGGTGGTATTCCACGCCGAGATCGCCGCGGAGACCGACCGGTTCACCATTGCCGATGTGGCTCGCGGGATTGCCGACAAGCTGATCGCCCGGCACCCCTATGTGTTCTCCGAAGCCGAGGTTCCCGCCGACCTGATGAGTTCCTGGGAGCGGGCCAAGGCGGTCGAGAAGCACCGGACGTCCGCGCTGGACGGGATTCCGCAGCGGCTGTCGGCGCTCAGCCGGGCGCAGAAGGTGATCGGACGGGCGGCCAGTCACGGGATCGCGCTGCCACCGAGTTCGCCCGACCTGGCCGAGTTGGACGCCGCCGAACTCGGGCCGGCTTTCGTCCAACTGGCCCAACGTGCCGTTGCGCTCGGTCTGGATCCCGAGCAGTTGGCGCGTGGGGCCGTCCGCGAGGTTGAAGCACGGATTCAGGCTGTCGAGCAGGGTTCCACACCGCTCTGAGTCGGGACTGCGGCACGATTCCGGACCAGCCGATCACCCCGTCCAGTGGAACTGGTTCGGTAGCGGTCAGGGTAGGCTGATCTCGACGTGAATTCCGCTTGAAAGGCACTCATCGTGGCAAGTATCGATTTCGTTGACGCCCGGCAGATCTTCGACTCCCGCGGCAACCCGACCGTGGAAGTCCAGGTCGTCCTGGACGATGGTGCCGAGGGCCGCGCTGCGGTTCCGTCCGGCGCCTCGACTGGTGCGTTCGAGGCCGTGGAGCTGCGCGACGGCGATGCCGCGCACTACGGCGGCAAGGGTGTGCTCAAGGCAGTGGAGAATGTGATCGAGCAGCTGGCCCCCGAGGTCATCGGCATGGAGGCTGACGAGCAGCGCCTGCTCGACCAGGCCATGATCGAGCTCGACGGCACCGACAACAAGGGCAAGCTCGGCGCGAACGCGATCCTGGGTGTGTCCCTGGCCGTTGCGCACGCCGCCGCCGATTCGGCCGGCCTGCCGCTCTACCGCTACATCGGTGGCCCGACCGCAAACCTGCTGCCGGTTCCGATGATGAACATCCTCAACGGCGGCTCGCACGCCGACTCCAATGTCGACATCCAGGAGTTCATGATCGCTCCGATCGGTGCCGGCACCTTCGCCGAGGCCATGGAGATGGGCGCAGGCGTCTACCACTCGCTCAAGGCCGTCCTGAAGAGCCGTGGCCTGGCCACCGGCCTGGGCGACGAGGGTGGCTTCGCCCCCAACCTGGAGAGCAACGCCGCCGCACTCGACCTGATCCTCGAGGCGATCACCAAGGCCGGCTACGTGCCCGGCAAGGACGTCGCCCTGGCCCTGGACGTGGCGGCTTCGGAGTTCTACAACGAAGACGGCACCTACAACTTCGAGGGCGGCAAGAAGACCGCCGCCGAGATGAGCGCCTACTACTCCGAGCTGGTCGCCAAGTACCCGCTGGTGTCCATCGAGGACCCGCTGAACGAGGACGACTGGGATGGCTGGAAGACCATCACCGAGATGCTTGGTGACAAGGTCCAGCTGGTCGGCGACGACCTGTTCGTCACCAATGTCACCCGGCTGCAGAAGGGCATCGACAACAAGACCGCCAACGCTCTGCTGGTCAAGGTGAACCAGATCGGTTCGCTCACCGAGACCATCGACGCGGTCACCCTGGCCCACCGCAGCGGCTACTCCACCATGATGAGCCACCGCTCCGGTGAGACCGAGGACACCACCATCGCCGACCTCGCCGTCGCGCTGGGCTGTGGCCAGATCAAGACCGGCGCCCCGGCTCGTACCGAGCGGGTTGCCAAGTACAACCAGCTGCTGCGCATCGAGGAGGACCTCGACGACGCCGCGCGCTACGCCGGTGCCGCCGCCTTCCCGCGGTTCAAGGCCTGACCTCGCAGTACTGATCAGCGCCGGACGGTTCGCCGTCCGGCGCTGATTGCTTTCTTGGACCCAAGCGACGTCCACCCTGGCGGCCCGCGGAACTGATCACGGTGACGCCAGGTGTGCGACCGGTGGGTCGCTATCAGTGCTGGGCTCGGCCGCCTCAGCGTGCCATCACGGCCAGTCGGCGCTGGGCCAGCTGTTCTTGCTCGCCGAGCAGCTCGGTGCCGCGCCGATTCAGCTCGACGCGCACGGCCCCGGCGGCATCCAGCGCCCGGCGGCTGCTGGTCGCAGCCTCCCTGATCCGGTCGCGCACCGACAGGTCGGCGAAGAAGTTGTCGAACCAGACATCGAAGGTATGGGTGAGTTCGGGGATGTCGAGTCCCGGGACCGCCGGGATGCGGACGTCGGCGAGCTCATTGGACAGCACCTTCAGCGCCTGAGCTGCTGACCGAAGCTGGGCGACCGCCCTGTCGATCCGGCTGTACTTGGCGGCGTCGACCAGCAGGCCGCCGCCGAGGAACACGTCGAAGTCGGCGAGATCCTCGGCGTGGGCAAGCTCACTGATCGCGGCCTGAAGGCGGGCAGCCGCCTGGTCGGCGGCACGCTGGGCCTCGCCGATCTCGCGAGAGTCGGCTTGGCTCGCGGCGAGTTCGGCCGCGATCTCCACCAGTTCTGCCGCGGCGGGTCCGCCAGTTCGGCGCAGCTCGGCTTCGGTGTCGTCCATGGCGCGGCGGCGCCGCTGGTCGACGTCTCCCAAGGCGGCCAGCTCGGTGCGGAGTTGCCGCACCACCGAGGACGCCTCGCTGAGTGCTCCGTCAGCGACGCGAGACTGATAGACAGCAGCCGCCAACTCGGCCTGTTCGCGTTCGAGATCGCTGCTGTGGGTGCCGCGCAGCTTCGCCCACAGCTGGGTGGGGCTGAAGTCCTCCAGCGCTCTCAGCTCCGTGGTCTCGGTGCTGACCTGGGATCGGGCCCTTTCGGCACGCTGTGCGGCCCTGGCCTCGTCGGTGGTAGCCGCGGCCAGCCGGGTCAGCAGCCGATCCCGCTCGGCGCAGGCGTCCAGGGCGGCGAACAACGCATCTGTGCTCACCCGATCGAGCCTAACTGGGCTTGCCCGGTCCTGCTGGCGAGTCGGCAAGCTGGTCGCGGCCGGAGGCCACCTATCCTGGAACGCGATCGGAGGTGGCAGATGGCCAGTGCCCCGCGCGGACAGCGCAGCGGCAGTACCGGACCCGGACGTCCGCAGCAGCGGCGTACCCGGACGGCGTCGCGACCCTCGACCGCTCCGACGAGCCCGGTCGAGCCGGACAGCAGCACTCCGGCAGCCTGGATGCGTGGCCTGCGGGTCACGCGACGGGCCATGATCCTGGGCCTGGTGGTCGTGGTGCTGGCGTTGTCCTATGGCGGATCGCTACAGATCTACCTGGGACAGCAGCACGATCTAGCCGTGGCCGAGCAGCAGATCCGAGATCGCACGGCGCAGGTGGCCGACCTCGAGGCTGAGCTCGACCGGTGGAACGACCCCGATTACGTCCGGGCGCAGGCGCGGGCGCGACTGGGCTGGGTGATGCCGGGGGAGACCGGCTACCGAGTGGTCGGAGCGGACGGTCAGCCGATCGGTGGCGGGGTGACCCTGGAGTCCGAACGCGGTTTGGCGCAAGGTGATCGCGCGCCGGTCTGGTGGGATCGGATGCTCGGCTCGATCGAGACCGCGGACGCGCCGGCCCGCAAGGTCACTCGCCGCTGAGCCGGTAGCCGCCATGGGAGAATGGCGGACATGCCTGAGCTGGAACCGATCACCGAAGCCGACCGGGAGGCGATCCACGCCCAACTCGGACGAGAGCCTCGTGGGGCGGTCGGTGTCGCCTGGCGGTGCCCCTGTGGCAAGCCCGGAGTGGTGGCCACGAGTCCACGGCTTCCGGACGGCACTCCGTTCCCGACCACCTACTACCTGACCTGCCAGCGGGCCACCTCGGGGTGCTCGACTCTGGAGGCCAGTGGGCTGATGACCCAGATGTCGGAGCGGCTGCTGGCTGATCCGGAGCTGGCCGCGAGCTACCGGGCTGCGCATGAGGCCTACCTCGAGGATCGCGGACGCCTGGGCGAGGTCCCCGAGATCGCCGGGATCAGTGCCGGCGGGATGCCGGAGCGGGTCAAGTGCCTGCACGTCCTGGTGGCCCATTCGCTGGCCGCCGGACCGGGGGTGAATCCGCTGGGGGACGAGGCGCTGGAGCGCCTGGGTGAGTTCTGGCATCGCCCGTGCCGGGGTGCGGACGCCGATCCGTCCGCGCTGGACCAGGCCGCTGAATAGACTTCTCGACCAGGCCCCCATGGCCCAACCGGTAGAGGCAGGCGGCTTAAACCCGCCCAAGTATGGGTTCGAATCCCATTGGGGGCACGCGGAGAGCCTCGCCGCTTCATTCCCGTTGACTAGGGGATGGCGTAGGGGAGAAGTCAGGGACGGAACACAGCCGGCCCTCATGGGCGTTGCTTACCATGGAAGTCGACGACGGCACGCCGCCGCCAACCAAGGAGGAAACAGACGATGGCCCGCAGCAGCAACCCGGTCCTGTCCAAGCCGGACGCTTGGCAGACCGCGCCGGTACAGAGCTACCCGCAGTACGACGGCTACGCCCCTGGCGCCGTACCCGGGTACCCCAATGACATCAACACCGCCCAGTTCGGCCAGCCGCAGGCAGCTGTCGGCCGGATGACGCTGGACGATGTGATCACCAAGACCGCAATCACGCTCGGCCTGGTGGTCGTGGTCGCCGGGCTGACCTTCTTCGCCGCCGGCTCCGGGTTGATCCCGCTGGGCGGGCTGAGTGCGGCCACCATCGTGGCTGCCCTGGTCGCCTTCGGCGCCTCGCTGGTGGTCAGTCTGCGCCGGAAGGTGAACCCGGCCTTCGTGCTCACCTATGCCGCGATCGAAGGGGTCTTCATCGGCGGCGTGAGCTTCCTGTACACCTACTGGTTCGGTAACGGCATCCTGCCGGCCGCCGTGCTCGGCACGCTGGTCGCGGCCGGGGCCACGCTGGGCGCCTACAAGTACTTCCGGATCAAGGTGAGCAGCCGCTTCCGTCAGATGGTGGCGATCGGCACCGTGGCCTACGCCGGCGTCCTGCTGGTGAATCTGGTGCTGTCGTTCTTCGGGATGTCGTTCATCATGGCCGGCAACCTGACCATCTGGGGCCTGGTCGCCTCCGCGATCGGCGTCGGCTTGGCGGTGTTCAACCTGATCCTCGACTTCGACTTCATCGAGCAGGGCATCGCCCAGGGCGCGGTGGCCTCGGAGTCCTGGCGCGGCGCCTTCGGCCTCACCGTGACCCTGGTCTGGCTGTACCTGGAGCTGCTCCGCCTGCTCAGCTACTTCAGCCGCAACTAGCCGGGGACGGTTCCATTACCGTCCACCCTGGTCACGCGGTCTGGTGGGGACGGTTCCATTACCGTCCACCCAGTCTCGTCCCCGTCCGGTCTCCGGGCGGGGACTGCTGCGTTCGGGACGCCTGAGGCGAGGGTAAAGATCAGTTCAGGCCGGCGGCCAGGTCAGCCAGATGGCGGTCCAGCAGCACCCGGGCCCCGGACGTCCATGGCCACTCGGTCCAGGCGTCCAGGCTCACCCAGGCTGCGTCCGCCGTAGTGCCACCGACATCATTGACGACCGGATCGGTGGCGGACGGACTGTAGGCCGCGTAGATGATCCGGACGGCGTGGAAATCCTCCATCACCTGGCTGGGGGAGCGGCCGATCCAGTGGTCGGTCTGCACGTCCACAAGTTGCCGGATCTCCAGCTGCTGCCCGGTCTCTTCCATCACCTCACGCACCAGCGCCTGGGCTGGGCTCTCGCCGGGGTCGATCCCGCCGCCGGGCAGTCCCCACAGGTTCGGCACCGCAGTCAGGTCCGAGAACTGCGTGGCCAGCACACCGCGCTCGGACAAGACGAGGCCGTAGGCGGCGAGCCGCTGCCGGACCACCGGGGACGAGGCCGGCTCATCGGTGAAGTCCAAGGATCGAGGCTTGGCTGTGGGTAGTTCCGGGCTGCGTCCATGCCGGGAGACCTGGACGGTCAGACTCACCTCGGGCGCCGAGCCGGTCGCGGAGAGCATCCGGACGATCCGAAAGCCGCTCTCCCAAATCAGTCGGTGCGGATCTGCGCCGTGGCCGAGGTCTTCGTTCAGCACCGGCACGCCGCCGGCGACTTCCACCCCGATGATCCGCATCGATCCATCATGTCGCAGCGCTGGGGCCGTCCCAAATGGCCGCGCCCGGGGTAACCCGCTGGTAACCAAAGCCGAACGGCATATGCTTCGCTTCACATCAGCCACGGTGGGGGAGCAATGAAGCGGCACAACGATAAGGCAGCGCGCGGTGGGCACGCTGGAGGCGGACGCGTGCTCGCACACCGTTGATCAAGTACCTCGGCTCGAAGCGCCGACTGGTGGGCGAGTTGGGGCGGATCTTCAGCCAGGCTGAGGCACGCACCGCCGTCGACCTGTTCACCGGCACCACCCGAGTTGCTCAGGAGTTCTGCCGTCGAGGCGGACGAGTCGTCTGCGTCGACACGGCCGCCTACTCCGAGGTGCTTGCGCAGTGCTACGTGGAGCTCGACGCCAAGGACGTCGATCCTGCCGAGGTGGACGAGGCACTGGCCCGGCTGAGTGCGCTGCCGGATCGACGTGGCTATGTCACCGAAGTCTTCTGCGAGCAGGCCCGCTATTTCCACCCCGACAACGGAGTGCGGATCGACGCGATCCGGCAGGGAATCGACGACCTGTACGGCGACCACTGGCTGCGTCCGGTGCTGCTGACCTCGCTGCTGGAGGCCGCTGATCGGGTGGATTCGACGCTCGGGCTGCAGATGGCCTACCTGAAGCAGTGGGCGCCGCGCGCCCTGCGTCCGCTTCGCCTGGCCGCGCCCGAGCTCACTCCGAGCACCGGCCAGGCCGTCCGTGGCGACGCCCTGCAGCTGGTCGGCCAACTCGAGCCGGTCGATCTGGCCTATCTGGACCCGCCCTACAACCAGCACCGCTACTTCACCAACTACCACGTCTGGGAGACGCTGGTCCGCTGGGATGCGCCCGACCACTACGGCGTGGCCCGAAAGCGGGTGGACGCCCGCGACGAGGAGACCCGCAGTGCCTTCAACTCCAAGCGCCGGATGCCGGAGGCGCTGGCAACGGTGATCGCCGAGGCCCGAGCCGAGACCGTGGTGGTCTCGTTCAGTAACGAGGGCTTCGTGCCACTGCCGCAGCTGGAGGAGTTCTGCCAGGCACGAGGCAATCCGGTGGCTGTGCTGGCCTACGACACCAAGCGCTACATCGGCCAGCGATTGGGCGTGTTCTCCCCGGACGGACGCCGGGTGGGCGAAGCCGGGCCGGAGCGCAACGTGGAGTACCTGCTGGTCAGTGCACCGGCCGACCGACTGGACGCGATCATTCGCTGATGATCGTGCCACCCAAGGTGGTCGTCACGTTCACGTCGCCGACGCTGACGTACATCCGCGGACTGCCGTGTCCTGCGCGGTCGTCGATGACGACCTTCCAGTCGGCGTTCAACGGGGCTCGCTTGCCGTCTCGAAGGCTGTTGACCACCCGCCAGATCGTGGCCGCGTCGACTTTCGTGGCCGAGAACTCCGGCAGATCGCTGTTGCCGGGGATGGTCACCGTGGTCACCGGGACGCGCAGCCCGCGAGTGCGATGCACCAGGCGATCGGTGCCGCCGGTGCAGATCACCTGAACGCCCTGGCTCGACGAGACGGTGATCGAATAGACCAGCGTCCGGATTCCCAGGGCGTCGGACAGCCCGGTTCGAATGCCGTCCACGTTGTCGAAGTCGAGCAGCTTCAGCAGGGTGCCGTTCGGGTTGAAGAACACGGTCTTGGTCTCGGGCACGGTGGCTACCGACATCACCACATCGCCACCGGCGTTGTCGACGATGTTGAGCGCCTGCTCCTTGCTGGACCCGGACACAGCCGCCGCCGTGGCGAACAGCGCGCCGACATCGTCGATGTTGAAGCGATCGATGCTGAAGGTTGCCTGGTTCACATAGGTGAGGTCGCCGATCACCTTGCCCACGGTGCCGTCCCGATAGGCCCAGGTAGAGGCCTGGCCATCCTTCAGGACACCGATCTGCACGCCAGTCTGGGTCACTTCGAGCATCAACAGCTGCTCGGAGCCGGCCTCGGCGATCAGGGTCTCGACCATGCGTCGGGCAACCCCGGGACGGGTGAAGTCCGGCGTGCTCGGGCTCGGGCTCGGACTAGCGCTGACCGACGGTGAGGCTAGCGGGACTGGCGGCGCGCTGGCTTGAGTGCACCCGGAGAACAGCAATGCCGCCACCACGAGGCCGGCGTGCCGGAGCAAGCGTTTGTGCACTGATCGAGGGTATCGCCACTGGCATCACCCTGCGGTCCACGGGGCAGACTGTGGTGGTGATCGATGTCGGACTGGCCGCCGGGGAGCTGGCCGCGCTGTTGGTGGGCGCGCTGCTGTCCGATGGGGGGATCACTGTGCGGCTGACCGAGGTGGAGGCCTACGCCGGCAGTGGCGATCCGGCTTCCCACGCCTGGCGTGGGCCGCGCCCGGCCACGGCGGCGCTGTTCGGGGCGCCCGGCACGCTGTACTGCTACCGGTCGCACGGGCTGCACATCTGCGGCAACCTGGTCTGTGGCAGCCCTGGGGGAGGCTCGGCTGTGCTGTTCCGCGCCGGCGAGGTGGTGGACGGTCTGGCGTTGGCCAGAGCCCGACGACCCGGGGTGAGCGAGACCGCCTTGGCTCGCGGCCCGGGCAATCTGGGGCGGGTGTTCGGGTGGAGCCTGGCCGATAGCGGGCGTCCAGTCGCCCTCGGCAGCGCGGCGGACCGGCCCGACAGTGCCGTGTTGCTCAACCCCGGCGCTGTGGTGCCGGTGGCCACCGGGCCGCGAGTCGGGGTCAGTGTGGCCTACCAGCGGCCATGGCGGTTCTGGGCCGACGGCGACCCGACGGTATCGGCCTATCGGCGCAGCCCGCGGATCGTGCCCGGCCGCCTCGACTGGTGACTCAGGGGCGCACCGACAAGAACAGGTAGGCGGCCAGCAGAGAGAGGTGCACCCAACCCTGCAGGGTCTTGGCGCGGCCCGGGGTGACGGTGAGTACGGCCACCACAGCCGAGATCAGCAGCAGCACCATCTGGGTGGGTTCCAGGCCCAGCGACAGCTTCTCCGGGATCCAGATCGACGCCACGGCGATCGTCGGAATCGTCAGCCCGATCGAGGCCATCGCCGAGCCGTAGGCAAGGTTCATGCTCGTCTGGACGCGGTTACGTCCGGCCGCCTTCACCGCGGCGATCGACTCGGGCAGCAGCACCAGCAATGCGATCACCACGCCGACCACCGTCTGCGGGAAGCCGATCGCCTGCACTCCGGCTTCGATTGCCGGCGACTCGACCTTGGTCAGCCCGACCACCGCGATCAACGCGATGAACAATGCGGCAAGACTGGTGAAGGTCGCGGCATTGGTCGGCGGCTCGGCGTGGGCGTCCTCATCCAGGGGTACACCGTCGGCGGTGGTCGGCAGGAAGAAGTCGCGATGCCGGATCGTCTGGGTGAACACGAACATTCCGTACAGCGCCAGCGAGGCGACCGCGGCGAACGCGAGCTGCTCGGGGCTGAACACCGGGCCGGGCTCGCTGGTGGTGAATCGCGGCAGCACCAGGGTCAGTCCAGCGAGGGTGACCACTGTGCCCAGGGCCGATCCGGCCCCCTCTGCATTGAACACCGCCAGGTGATGCTTGGTTGCGGCCACGAGTAGGGATAGGCCGACGATGCCGTTCATGGTGATCATCACCGCGGCGAAGACCGTGTCCCGGGCCAAGGTGGTGGTGCCGCCCTTGCCGGACAGCATCAAGGTGACGATGAGGGCGACCTCGATCACCGTGACCGCGACCGCCAGCACCAGCGAGCCGAAGGGTTCGCCCACCCGATGAGCAATGACCTCGGCGTGGTGGACGGCGGCCAGCACTGCGCCGACCAGGAAGGCGCCGGCGAGGACCAGCAGCCAGGCCTGCGGCTGGCCGTTCCACGTGATTGCCAGCAGCACGACGGCAATCACCGGCACACTGATCGTCCAGTCCAACAGGGCTTTGATCCGTGGGGCTGCCATGCCCGAATCCTATGTGGTCACTATGGCCGGGCCGAGGGAGCAGAGCTTCGCTCCCCGCGAACGCTCCTGCCCGGGACGTCCAATTGAGTGGCTCGTGAGACCCCGACGATGGCGTTCCGGTGGTCGCGGGTCCGTTGGCGAATGCCGTTCTCGGACGTCCTGCAGGCTGATCGTCGAGAGCCTCGGCTTGGGTGGACGCATTCGGCGGGGAAAGGGGTGAGGGCCGGACCAAGTATGAGTTGGTCCGGCCCTCGTTTGCCCAAGCCGAACGAGCCTGGACCCGGTGGCCCGCCTGATCCGCCCCTGTCCGAGGGCTCCCACAGATTGCTCCGTAGGCTCAGAGGATCTCGATTGCCGACCGTCCGCCATCTCGTCCGCCGTGCCCTTCGACTCGGCTTCCGCGATCGCGTAGGTATGTTCTACGCCGGGCCGGGAAGGCCGCGCAAGAGGTTTTCGCAGGGATCTTTGATGAGTTTCGGACCAGCTGCCACAGCCGCCACAGACGTCCCTTTGGTCACGAGTGCGGGCGGTCCAGGGACGTACGAAGCCGGACCAACTCATACCTGGTCCGGCTTGGAATATGTCTATCGGTTGGCGACTCGCCGGGCCGGGACCGACACGCGCCGGGGCCTGAAATCACCCATCTGAACTGGTTGCCGCAACCCTCTTCCATCCCGGCTCAACGTGAGTAGGGTGGCCGGTAACTCCCCAATGGCGGGGGGTTTCGAACCACTGAGTGGAACGAGGTCCATGATGATCGATATCAGTCAGGGCGACACGCTCGTGAATCCGGTGGACACCACCGTCGAGATTCGTCGGTCGGTGTCCCAACCTCTCAAACAAGTTTGGCGAACTCTGGCGTGCCGCGAGGGTGCCGAAGCGCTGCTCGGCCCTGGTGCCGAGTTCGGCGACAAGGGAGACAGCTGGCAGGCCGCGGACGGCACTTTCGGTGTGATCCGCTCCTACCACCCCCTCGAACAGATCCGATTCAGCTGGCATGTCGCCGAAGACGCCCCCAAGACCATCGTTGAGGTGGATCTGGTAGCCGAGGGCGAGAACCAGACCGCCATCGAGGTTCGGCACCAGCACGTCCCCACCTATTTCGACACCGCCGCCCTCGCTCATCGCTGGGAGCAAGCGCTGGAGAAGCTGGCCGCTCTGCTGGTCTGACCCCGTGCCGCCGGCCGGCTCTGGCCGCTCAGGCTGAGGTCGGCCGGCACCGCACGCCGGTGGCGTGCACCAGGAACGTGCCCCGTGGGCTTCTTCACCCGACGCTGTGGGTGAAGATGCCTTGATAGCGCGCTCAATGAGCTCTGTTCGGCCACGCGGGCCAGCGACTCAGCGTCATGGCACGCTCAAACCCGGTTTTCGTCCCGATCTGCGGCCCTTATCTTTCGCTCACGAAGTCGAACCCGATTTCGGTCCCGATAGCGAGCGACTGCGAGGCCTGATTGGGTACCAAACTCGGGTTTGGCCCGCGCAAGCCTCGCGGATCTCGCCAGATCGGGCCCAAAACACGGTTCGAGTGCCAATACATCGCCACGAGTGAGCTCGCACGGCCTCACCTGTGCCGCGAGGCCTCCGATTGGCCGGATTCAGGTCGCTGATGGACCGCACTTCACACCGGTGGCGTGCACCGGGCAGTATCCGTCCGGGTTCTTGGCCAGGTAGCCCTGGTGATAGCGCTCGGCGTAGTAGAACGGCCCGGCATCGATCACCTCGGTGGTGATCGCGCCAAAGCCGGCCCGGGTCAGTTCGGGCTGGTACTCGGCCAGAGCAGCCTGTGCCTCGGCCCGTTGGTTCGGGTCGGTCACGAACAAGATCGAGCGGTACTGAGTGCCGTGATCGTTGCCCTGCCGCATTCCCTGGGTCGGGTCGTGGTTCTCCAAGAACACTCGCAGCAGCTGCTTGTAGCTCACTTGACTCGGGTCGAAGACCACCCGGACGCTCTCCGCGTGGCCGGTGGCACCAGTGCACACCTCTTCATAGGTGGGATTCGGGGTGTAGCCGCCCTGATAGCCGACCGCGGTGGTGAGCACTCCCGGCTGCTCCCAGAACAGCTTCTCCGCCCCCCAGAAACAGCCGAGTGCGAAGTAGGCGACCTCGGCGCCGTCGGGCACCTGGTCGATCTTGGTGCCGAGCACCTCGTGGAAGGTGGTTCCCGGGGTCAGCACCGGACGATCCCGCCCGGGCAGTGCTGAGTCGGGGGAGACCATGGAGGTTTTCGTGAATCCGAACACGTTGTAAGAACACCTACTCGTTGTCGGGCATTCCATCGGCCGGACGCTCCAGGCGCCAGTCGATCGGCGCCCCGCCCTGCTCGATCAGGGCCTGGTTGGCTCTGCTGAACGGACGGGAGCCGAAGAAGCCGTACCGTGCCGACATCGGGGACGGGTGCGCCGAAGCGATCTGCGGGACGTCGCCCAGCCGTGGGGCCAGGGACTGGGCGTCCTTGCCCCACAGGATCGCGACCAGCGGGCCGCCGCGAGCCACCAGCGCGTCGATGGCCGCTTCGGTCACCTTCTCCCAGCCCTTGCCGCGATGCGAGGCCGAAGCCCCCGGACGCACGGTGAGCACCCTGTTGAGCAGCAGCACGCCCTGCTCGAACCACGGGCTCAGATCGCCTGAGGCGGCCTTGGGGATGCCGAGATCGGCCTCGAGTTCGGTGTAGATGTTCGCCAGGCTCTGCGGCAGCGGACGGACGTCCGGAGCCACTGAGAACGACAGCCCGACTGGATGGCCGGGGTTCGGGTAGGGATCCTGACCGACGATCAGCACCCGGACGTCGGCCAGCGGCCGGGAGAAGGCACGCAGCACCCGGTCCCCGCTGGGCAGGTAGCCGCGACCGGCAGCCAGCTCGGCTCGGAGGAAGTCGCCCATCTCGGCGATGACGGGTTCAACCGGAGCGAGAGCTTCGGCCCAGTCCGGTGCCATCAACTCGGCCAACGGCTTCCTCACGTCGGCCACCTTATCGCCGGGTCGGCCTGCTCGTCCGGGCTGCCCGACGCCGATGGCCGCGAGTGCGGATCGGCCGTTGGGTGAGCGACTCCGGGACGGTTCAGGGAGTCACCTCATCGGATCGGTCGCCGCCGCTGGCTACAGTTCGGGCATGCGAACCCCGCGTCCCAGACGTCGACCTACCGTGGATCGACGCGTTCCCAAGGGTCTGATCACTGCGTCCGAGTGGGCGTGGCGAGGGCTGCTGATCGCAGCCGCTGTAGCCGGCTTGTGGTGGCTGATCACCTACTTCTCCGGCGTCACCGTGCCGTTGGCTGTGGCCGTTCTGCTCACCGCCCTGCTGACCCCGATCAATGCCCGGCTGCTGCGCTGGCGCTGGCCCCACCCGCTGGCGGCGATCTCAACTCTGCTGCTGACCGCGGCGGTGCTGGGCGGGGTGTTCTTCGCGATCGGCGCTCAGGTGGTCAAGGAGTGGCCCGAGCTCTTCGACAAGGCGGTGGCCGGAATTGGAACCCTGCTCGGGTGGTTGGCCAGCGGGCCGCTGCACATCGATCAGGCCCAGCTGGACGGCTACTACGCGCAGCTGACCGAGTGGGTGAACAACTCCCGGGCCGACTTGGCGTCGATGGTCGCTGCAGCCGGGGTCGGGGTCGGCCACTTCTTCGCCGGGCTCGCCATTGCACTGATCGCCACCTTCTTCTTCCTGGCCTCCGGCGAGCGGATCTGGGCGTCGATCCTGCGGGTGCTGCCCGGTCACTATCAGCAGCAGACCTCCCGCGCCGCCAGCAATGGCTGGACGTCCCTGGTCGCCTACATGCGGGCCCAGGTGCTGGTGGCGCTGGTGGATGCGATCGGCATCCTGATCGGTGCTCTGGCGCTGCAGCTTCCGATGGCCTGGGCGCTGTTCGCGCTGACCTTCATCACCGCCTTCATTCCGGTGGTCGGCGCCGTGCTGGCCGGCACGGTGGCCTGCGCGCTGGCTCTGGTCAGTCATGGCCCGGTGGCTGCGCTGATCATGTTGGCCATCACCGTCTTCGTGGTGCAGGCCGAGGGGCACTTCCTGCAGCCGATCCTGCTCGGCCGGGCGGCATCACTGCACCCGTTGGCGGTGCTGATCGGTCTGGCGGTCGGCGCAACGATCGCCGGCATTGTGGGTGCGCTGCTGGTGATTCCGGTGCTGGCCTTCGGGACGGCCTTCATTCGAGGGCTGGATCCGCAGCGGTTCGGCGGCCCAACCCCGAGTGCCCCCTGAAAGTAGCAAGCATTCCTTTCTGTTCTGTAAAGCGCGACCTACCATTGCTTCATGAGCAATCGTGATCTGACTCCGATCCTGGAGGAACTGGCCGCTGGCCGGATCGACGCCGCCGAGGCGGCCCGGCGCATTGACGCACTGAAGGCCGAGGCTCAGCCCCGGCATGCAGAGGACGAGGGAACCGACGCCGAGACCGTCGACGCCGAGCCGAGCGATGATGAGCTTGCCGCCGACTTCGAAGCCGGCCGCCGTCAGTTCTCCCCGCACGCCCGCGAGGTCTTCGAGCAGCCGCCGGTGGACGCCGCCCGCGCCGGACGCCGCCGCGCCGCCGGCAGCAAGGGCGTCGATCGGATCTCGGTGCGAGTGGTCGGACGCCGCGTCCGAATTGTCGGCGACCCCAGCGTGGCCACCGCGTCGGCCGAGGGCCCGCACGTGCTGCGCCGTTCCGGCTCGGTCCTGGAAGTGAACAGCGACGGCGAGTTCGGGCCCAGCCTGGACGGGTTCAGCCTGCTGCGCCCGCCGCGCAGCCTGGACGATATCCGCTCGCTCGGCCTGGGCAAGGAGCTCTACCTGCGGGTCAACCCGTCGATCGCGGTCGACGTCGAGATCACCGCCGGCCACCTGACCTGCTCCGGGGTGCCTTACCTGGGCAAGGTCCGGATCACCGCCGGCGGGGCCGACCTCCATGATGTCGCCGAAGCCAACGACGTTCTGGTGCAAGCCGGCTCGGTCGATCTGCACGGTGCGATCACTAGCGGTCGTTCTCGGATTCGGGTCGAGTCGGGCAACCTGAACATCGACCTGGACGAGTCGTCGAACGTCACCGTCCACGGCGAGGCACAGCTGGGCAAGATCAACTGGTCCGGCGTCCACAACGGCCCGCTGGACGAGGTCGTCCTCGGCAACGGCTCGGCCCGGCTCGATGTCGGCGTGGTGATGGGCTTCGCGAGTATTCGTTCGGGGGCCACGGAGGATCTGCGATGAGCAAGGCGCCGACCTATCGGGCCCCGTCGGACTGCCCGGTCTGCGGGGACGAACTGATCACCACCCGGCTCGGCTGCCGCAACTGCGGCTCCGAGCTGGCCGGTGAGTTCGGCCACTGCGACTTCTGTGCCCTGGATGAGCGAGAGACCGAGTTGCTACGGGTGTTTCTGGCTTCGCGCGGCAACCTGCGCGAGGTCGAGAAGCACCTCGGTGTCTCCTACCCGACAGCACGGGCCCGATTCACCGAACTCTTGACGAAGCTCGGCCTCGGCAGTGACGCCAACACCGTCCCGACCATGACCCGTGAGCAGGTGCTCAGCGAGGTGGCCAGTGGCGCCCTCGACCCGGCCGAGGCTGCGGTGCTTCTGGCCAACCTCGACTGACTCGTTGGTTGAGCTCGACCGGCGCGCCCGTCCTCACATTCAGGACGTGAAGGGCTTCACCTCGACGATGGTGACCTCGATCGGCTTGCCGGTCGGGGCGATGTAGCGGACGGTCTCGCCAACCTTGCGGCCCATGATCGCCGCACCCAGCGGTGACTGCGGGCTGAACACTTCGAGGTCGACCGAGTCGTCCACGCCCATCAGCTCGCGGGAGCCGAGCAGGAAGGTATCGGTGTCGTCGGGGTCGTCGTCGTAATAGATGGTCACCGCAACGCCGGGGACGACCTCGTCCGCGGCCACGACGGCCTCGCCGACCTGGGCGTTCTCCAGCATCTGAGTGAGCTGACGGATCCTGGCTTCCTGATGACCTTGTTCCTCGCGCGCGGCGTGGTAGCCGCCATTCTCGGACAGGTCGCCCTCTTCGCGAGCCTGTGCGATCTTCGCTGAAACCATGCGCCGACCCTCGCCCTTGAGGTGGGCGAGTTCGGCACTGAGGCGCTCGAAGGCCTCGGGGGTGAGCCAGGTAACAGATTGTTCGGTCATAGTCGGACCAGCCTAGCGCGAGCGCAATGGACGTTCCGGGCCGGTGTTCGCTGGGCAATCCTTCGGCCCGGGCTGGGCGATCCGCGCTTCGCTGAACCACAATGGGGCCATGTCAGCGCAACCGGACGCACTTCGCCTGCTGCACGTGCACGCCCACCCCGATGACGAGTCGAGCAAGGGTGCCGCGACGACGGCGCGCTATGTGGCTGAGGGGGTGCGGGTGATGGTGGCCACCTGCACCGGGGGTGAAGCCGGCTCGATCCTGAACCCGAAGATGGACACCCCGGAGAACTGGGCCAACCTGCCCCAGCTGCGCCGAGCCGAGATGGCCGAAGCGGCCCGAATCCTGGGCATCGAACAGGTGTGGCTGGGCTTCATCGACTCAGGGATGGGGCCGAAGGTTGCTCCGGAGAGCTTCGCCGCCCAGCATGTCGACCACGCCGCCGGCGCTCTGGTGAAGGTAATCCGCGAGTTCCGTCCGCAGGTGCTGACCACCTATGACGAGCACGGCGGCTACCCGCACCCCGATCACATCATGTGTCACAAGATCTCGATGGCTGCGGTGAAGGCGGCTGCCGATCCGTCCGCCTGGCCTGAGCATGGGGAGCCCTGGCAGGTGTCGAAGGTGTACTACGACATCTCGTTGAACCGGGCCCGACTGGCCGCTCTCGACGATGCCATGCATGCTGCGGGGCGTCCGCGGCCATATGCCGACTGGCTGTCCCGGATGGAGGGTGACGGACGTGGTGAGGCCGACCGGCTGACCACTTTCGTCGAGTGCGCCGATTACTTCGAGGTCCGGGATCAGGCCCTGCTAGCCCACGCCACCCAGATCGACCCGGACGGCGACTGGTTCGAGGTGCCGTTGGAACTGCAGCGCGAGGTCTGGCCCACCGAGGACTACCAGCTGGTGGCCTCCACCGTCCCCACCAGCCTCCCTGAGAACGACCTGTTCGCCGGCCTGCGCTAGTGGGGACGGTTCCGAAATTCGTAGTGCAGCCCGCTGACGAGGGATGGACGGTAATGGAACCGTCCCCGATATCGGTCCATGGCGGCGTCTGACCTAAGCTGCGCTGTGTGAACCGCCTGGCCGACGCAAGCTCTCCGTACCTGCGGCTGCATGCCGAGAACCCGATCGACTGGTGGCAGTGGGGTCCCGAGGCGCTCGCCGAGGCCGAAGCCACCGGACGTCCGCTGATGATTTCGATCGGCTACGCGTCCTGCCACTGGTGCCATGTGATGGCTGCCGAGTCGTTCTCCGATCCGGCGATCGCCGAGCTGGTGAACCCGAACTTCGTAGCCATCAAGGTCGACCGCGAGGAACGTCCGGACCTGGACGCGCTGTACATGGCCGCCACCCAATCGCTCACTGGAGCCGGCGGCTGGCCGATGACGGTCTTCGCCACCCCGAGCGGGGAACCGTTCTTCGCCGGCACCTACTTCCCGCCGGAGCGGGTCGGCCAGACTCCGTCCTTCGCCGAAGTGGTCACCGCGATCGCCGAGGCGTGGCAGCACCGTCGTGACGAGGCTGCCCAGGGTGCCGCCGCCATCGCTGCGGCGCTAGCCGAAACCTTCGAGCCGATGCCTGCCGAGCCCGGACGCCTGGACGTCTGGAAGCTGCTCGATGCCGCCTCGGCCGACTTCGACCCGCTGAACGGCGGCTTCGGCACCGCCCCGAAGTTCCCGGCCCCACTGCTGATCGACGCCCTGCTGGTGAAGGGCGAGCCCGGCTCGCTCGACGCTGCCCAACGCAGTCTGGACGCGATGGCCCGTGGCGGTATTCACGATCAAATCGGTGGCGGCTTCGCCCGCTACAGCGTGGACGCCTCCTGGGTGGTGCCGCACTTCGAGAAGATGCTCTACGACAACGCCCTGCTGCTGGGCACCTACGTTCGCGGTTGGCGGCGCACCGCCGACCACGACCCGACGCTGCGCTGGCAGCATGAGCGGGTCGTCCGCGGCATCGTCGGCTGGCTGGAGCGTGAGCTGCGCACAGAATCCGGCGGCTTCGCCTCGTCCTTGGACGCCGACAGCCTGGACGCCCACGGCAACCGGCACGAGGGCATCTACTACTGCTGGAGCCCCGACCTGCTCACCGATGCTCTCGGTCCCGAAGACGGCGACTGGGCTGCCGGAATCTTCCATGTGACCTCCACCGGCACCTTCGAGCACGGCCTGTCCACCCTGCAGTTGCGGGGGCATCCCGATCCGCAGCGGCTGGCCGGGGTCGCCGAAAAGCTGCTGGCCGAGCGGTTCCAGCGCTACGCCCCGGCCCGCGACGACAAGGTGATCGCCGCCTGGAACGGCCTTGCCATCGACTCGCTGTGCTGGGCCGCCACGGTGTTCGACGAACCGCATTGGCTGGAGTTGGCCACCGATGCGGCACAGGCGTTGTGGCGCGACCACTGGATCGACGGACGGCTGCGTCGTTCCAGTCTCGACGGGCTGGCCGGCGACGTCCCCGGCTTCGCCGAGGACTACGGAGCGGTCTCGACTGGTTTCGCTCGGCTGGCTGGAGCCACCGGTGACGCGAGCTGGCTGGAGCGGGCACACGTCCTGGTGGCCACCGCGCTGGAGCTGTTCAGCGCCGAGGACGGCGGCTTCTACGACACTGCGGCCGACGCCGAGCAGTTGTGGGCCCGTCCGCGCAGCCTGGCCGACAATCCGACGCCGTCGGGCACCAGCACGCTGATCGCCGCCTTGCGGTTGGTCGGACTGCTGGCCGACGATCCGGCTCTCATCGAGCGGGCTGATCAGGCCGCACTCACGCTGCGCGGCCTGCTGGAGGCGGCACCCCGGTTCGCCGGGGCGGCCCTGACCGATGCCCTCGTGGCGGACGAAGCTCGCACCGGTCTCAAGCCGGCCGTGGCCGTGGTGATTGCCGAAGATCGGCTCGACGAATTGGCCCGTGCGACGTGGCGGATGGCACCGGTGGGCACCGCCGTGGTCACCGGTCCGGCCGGCACTCAGGGCTTCGCCCATCACTTCGAGGAGCGCACCCAGACTGCTGTCTACGTGTGCCGCGGGACGACCTGCTTCGCCCCGACCAGCGACCTGACCGAGCTGCGCACCGCCTTGTGGAGCCGGGTGAACTAGACCGAGGCGGCCGGCACCGTCCGGCTGGACTAGGTCAGGATGGCGATGGCGATCGCCGCGAAGTGGCACATGGCCGCGACGATGGTCAGCGCGTGGAAGATTTCGTGGAAGCCGAACCACGTCGGCGACGGGTTGGGCGCTTTGCGTCCGTAGATCACCGCGCCGATGGAGTAGAACAACCCGCCCAGGCCGATCAGGCCGATCACAACCGGACCGCCGCCGGCCCAGAGTGCCGGCAGCCAGCCGACGGCCACCCAGCCCATTCCGAGGTAGCAGCCGACATTCAGCCAGCGCGGCGAGGTTGGCCAGAGCACCTGGATCAGCAAGCCGACCACGGCTACTGCCCACACCACGATCAGCAGAGTCGTCGAGTCCGGCGGCTGCAAGGTGGCCAGCGCCAGCGGGGTGTAGGTGGCGGCGATGAAGATGAAGATGTTGGCGTGGTCGATTCGACGCAACACGTCGGTCACCAGCGGCGACCAGTGGCCCAGATGGTAGGCCGCACTATTGCCGAAAAGGATGATCGCGCCGGCGGTCCAGACTGCGGCACCGATCCGTCCGGATGCATCGTGGGCGAAGACCATCAGCAGCACGCCGCCGATGATCGCCAGCGGTGTGGCCGCCGCGTGCAACCAGCCCCTCAGCCGGGGCTTTGCCGGTACCGGGCTGGTCTGAACGGGTGCTGCAACCATCTCGGCCATCATCTTTCGTCCTACCTACGGTGAAGTAACTTACTCAACCGTAGGTTACTTCACTGCGACATTCAAGCCTTGTCCATTCACAGGTTCCCTGTGTCGTCCGGGTGATCGGTTTGCCCTGCGGCGGCGGTAGGGTTCAGGCATGTCGCTGGGCTCGCGCTTCCGGGATGTCAAACACCGGTTGCAGTCGCTGAACCTGCTCTATTCGCTGTACGAGCAGCGAGTGCTGGCTGAGCTCGAGAGCGACGCGCTGCCGCGCCACGTCGCCGTCCTTGCTGATGGCAATCGGCGCTGGGCTCGGATGAACGCCCCGGATCGTCCACTGGTGGTGGGCTATCAAGCGGGAGCGGACAAGCTGATTGAGTTCGTCGGCTGGTGCTCAGAGCTCGGCATCAAGGTGGTCACACTGTGGGTGCTCTCCACCGACAACCTCTGCCGTTCCGCCGAGGACGAAGTGGCGCCGTTGCTCGAAGTGATCCAGGCCATGGTGGACGACCTGGCCGCAGCCGGGGACTACCGGGTTCAGATCGTCGGTGACCCTCGGCTGCTTCCGGAGGCGATGGCCCAGCGGTTGGCGGCGGCGGAGGCGGCCACGGCCGATCACGCCGGCTGCCATGTGAACGTCGCCATCGCCTACGGCGGACGCCAGGAGCTGCGCGATGCCGTCCGCTCGCTGCTGGCCAGCGAAGCCGCGAAGGGCACTGACCTCAACGACCTGGCCAAGAGCCTGGAAATCGACCACATCGCCGAACACCTCTACACCGCCGGTCAGCCCGACCCGGACCTGATCATTCGCACCTCTGGCGAGCAGCGGATGTCCGGCTTCCTGATCTGGCAGTCCGCGCACAGTGAGTTCTACTTCTGCGAGGCGCTGTGGCCCGACTTCCGCAAAGTCGACTTCGTCCGGGCCCTGCGCTCCTACACCCAGCGCGAGCGCCGCTACGGTCGCTGACGCTGTGGCAGGCAAACCCTGGGTTACAGCCGGGTTAGCAGCATCCCGCGGACGGCGTGTCGCCTGTGACAAGGCAATCGGCGGACGTAGCGTGAAACTGCGCTCGGGGTCCTCCCGGGCGTCGAGAGGCTCTACATGCTCCGTCCGGCTCTGATGAGCTTGACCCGCGGGCCTGCACCCGGCCCGAGCCCTTTCGGCTGACCACACTGGTTGAGCCGGAGATGGGTGAGGCCCGGCTCGGATAGGTACCGACAATGCAGCGCACGAGCACCCGAACCGTGTTTTCCGCCAATGCGTCCACCGCCCAGGCGTTGAAAACCTACGTGCTGGATACGTCGGTACTGCTCAGTGACCCGCACGCTCTGCACCGTTTCGCCGAGCACTCGGTGGTCATCCCGGTGGTGGTGATCACCGAGCTGGAAGCCAAGCGGCATCACCCCGAACTCGGCTACTTCGCCCGCACCGCACTGCGCGCACTGGACGACCTGCGGGTTCGCTATGGACGCTTGGACGCGCCGGTCCCGGTCAACGAGGTCGAAGGCACTCTGCAAGTCGAGCTCAACCACACCGACCCCGAAGTGTTGCCGGCCGGCTTCCGGCTCGGCGACAACGACTCCCGGATTCTGGCAGTCGCTCTGAACTACCGCGCCGAAGGCAACGACGTGGTGCTGGTCAGCAAGGACCTGCCGATGCGGGTCAAGGCGTCTGCAGTCGGCCTGGCCGCCGAGGAGTATCGCCACGAACTGACCCCCGATTCCGGCTGGACCGGGATGGCCGAACTCGACGTGAACTCGGAGTCGATCGACGAGCTGTACGCCGCCGGCAGTGCGGTGATCCCTGAGGCGCTCGACCTGCCCTGCCACGCCGGCGTCGTGCTGCACGGCTCCAGCTCCTCGGCGCTGGGGCGGGTAGCCGCCGACGGGACCGTCCGGCTGATCAAGGACCGCGAGGCTTTCGGAATCCGCGGACGCTCGGCCGAACAGCGGGTGGCGCTGGATCTGTTGATGGATCCCGACGTCGGCATCGTGTCGCTGGGTGGACGCGCCGGCACCGGCAAGTCCGCCCTGGCCCTGTGCGCCGGGCTGGAGGCCGTCCTGGAGCGCCGCCAGTACTCCAAGGTGATCGTGTTCCGTCCGATCTACGCCGTCGGCGGCCAGGAACTCGGCTACCTGCCCGGCAGTGAGGGCGAGAAGATGTCGCCGTGGGGCCAGGCGGTGTTCGACACCCTCGGCTCGGTGACCAGCAAGAACGTCATCGACGAAGTGCTCGCCCAGGAGATGCTCGAGGTGCTGCCGCTGACCCATATCCGCGGGCGCTCGCTGCACGACGCCTTCGTGATCGTGGACGAGGCCCAGTCGCTGGAGCGCAATGTTCTGCTCACTGTGCTCAGCCGGATCGGTCAGAACTCCCGAGTCGTGCTCACCCACGATGTGGCCCAGCGAGACAACCTGCGGGTCGGCCGACATGACGGTGTGGTGGCCGTGGTGGAGCGGCTGAAGGGCAACCCGCTGTTCGCGCACGTGACGCTGACGCGCTCCGAGCGCTCGCCGATCGCCGCCCTGGTCACCGAGATGCTGGAGGATGTCGGGATCTGAACCGGCTCGTTCGGGCCTGGGCCGGGCTAGGCTCAGGCCATGAAGGGCAATGGAGCACTGCAGATCATTTTCGGCTTCTTCTTGGGCCTGGTGGTGGTCGCCTTCGTCGGCATCGGGGTGAACACCTTCTACCCGGAGCCAAACTTCGGTGAGGACTACAGCTCGGCCGTGTTCAACAACTGGCGGCTGATCACCGGCATCATCCTGCTGGTCTTGGCCACGGCGATCCTGGTCATCTCGCTGGCCCTGCCGGCCCACCAGGCCGTGATCACCAACGGCCTGCTGCTCGGCGGGGTATTCACGATGATCTACGCCGTGGGCATGACCATCACCACCGACCAGAGCATCTGGCGGTTCTTGGTGGTTGCGGTTGCGCTCCTGGTGACGATCACCATCGGCTACCTGAAGTTCGCCAAGCCGTGGCGCAGTCCGTCGGCTGCACCGGTCGCTGCGGGGGCCGACGGCACGCCCGACCCCCAGCTGGCTGCCCGGTTGGGCGAGCTTGAGCGTCGCTTCGACGCGCTGCGCCGCGCGCTGGACGAGTAGTCCGAGCCAGCCGTCGCTGAGCCTTCGTCAGGCCCAGCGACGGGGACGCACGGTCAGAGCAGGCCGGACGCCTCGGTGAGCACCTGGCGCAGAATGCCGGTGATCTCGGCGAACTCCGGCTCGCCAATGGTCAGCGGAGGCGAGAGCTGGATTACCGGGTCGCCCCGGTCGTCCGCACGGCAGTAGAGGCCGGCGTCGTAGAGCGCCTTGGACAGGAAGCCGCGCAGCAGCTTCTCGGACTCGGCCTCGTTGAAGGTCTCCCGAGTGGCCTTGTCCTTGACCAGTTCGATGCCGTAGAAGTAGCCCGCGCCGCGGACGTCCCCGACGATCGGCAGGTCCAGCAGAGTGTCCAGTTGGGCCCGGAACTTCGGGGCCAAGTCATGGACGCGCTGGTTCAGGCCTTCGGCTTCCATCAGGTCGAGGTTCGCCATGGCCACCGCCGCCGAGACCGGATGGCCGCCGAAGGTGTAGCCGTGAGCGAAGCTGGTGGTGCCATGCCGGAACGGCTCGAACAACCGCTCGGAGGCGATCATGGCGCCGATCGGGGCGTAGCCCGAGCTCATCCCCTTCGCGCAGGTGATGATGTCGGGGACATACCCGAAGTCGTCGCAGGCGAACATCGAGCCGATTCGTCCAAACGCGCAGATCGTCTCGTCCGAGACCAGCAGGACGTCGTACTCGTCGCAGATCTCGCGGACCCGCTCGAAGTACCCCGGCGGCGGCGGGAAGCAGCCACCGGAGTTCTGCACCGGCTCGAGGAACACCGCGGCCACCGTGTCCGGCCCCTCGAACTCGATCATCTCGGCGATCCGGTTGGCCGCCCACTGACCGAAGGCGTACTCGTCGTCGCGGTACTGCTCAGGCGCCCGGTACAGCCCGGTGTTGGGCACTCGGAAGGCGCCGGGCACCAGCGGCTCGAACATGGCCTTGGCGGCCGGAATGCCGGTGATCGACAGGGCGCCCTGCGGGGTGCCGTGGTAGGCGACCGCGCGGGAGATGACCTTGGTCTTGGTCGGCTTGCCGGTCAGCTTGAAGTACTGCTTGGCCAGCTTCCACGCCGACTCGACGGCCTCGCCGCCACCGCTGGTGAAGAAGACCCGGTTCAGGTCGCCGGGAGCGTAGCCGGCCAGCCGCTCGGCCAGCTCGATCGCGGCCGGGTGGGCGTAGCTCCACAGCGGAAAGTAGGCCAGCTGTGCGGCCTGGGTGGCCGCCGCCTGGGCGAGCTCGGTGCGGCCGTGGCCGACCTGGACGGTGAATAGTCCGGCCAAACCGTCGATGTAGGAACGTCCGGCCGAATCCCAGATGTGATGGCCCTTCCCGCGGACGATCACCGGTACTGCCGCTCCGCCTCCGCCTGCGTCGGCCGGCTCGTACACCGAGTGCCGGCTGAAGTGTCCCCACAGATGGTCGCGAGCCGAGTCGGTCAGCTTCGCGCCGCTGCGGGTGAAGGCATAGGCGGGATCGGCATCAGTCATCTAGTTCCCCAGTCGTAGTGCTGTTTGTTGAGTTTCAGGTACACATAGGTCTCGGTGCTGATCACTCCGGGCAGCGCCCGGATCTTGCTCATCAGCACTTCGAGAAGCTCGTCGTCGTTCTCGCAGACCACCTCGACCAGCAGATCGTGGCCGCCGGCAGTGGTCACCACGTAGTCGACCTGCGGGATCTGACAGATCGCATCGGCCACCGGGGCCACGTCGCCTTGGGTCTTGATGCCGATCAGCGCCTGCCGGGCGAAGCCCACCATCAGCGGATCGGTGACCGCGACGATCTGGATCACTCCGGCGTCGATCATCCGCTGGACGCGTTGCCGGACAGCCCCTTCAGACAGGCCGACCTCGGCAGCAATGCTGACGTACGGCATCCGTCCATCGGTCTGCAGAAGTTCGATAATGCGCTTTCCGATCGGGTCGATCAGGCTTCCGGCCCGCGTCGAAATGCCGTCTGACGGGCCGGGTTGGTCCATGCGAGGGGTTGACACGCCGTCGATACTGCCTGCTGATTGCGTAGATCGCAAGTGCAACATCTACGAAATCCGTGGTAACAGGGGCGAAACAAAGGCGGTTTAGCGTGTTGATTACTGAGCGTCTGAGAAGAGGAGCACCGATGTCCGAGCAACGCGATATCAATGCGCTGACCGCCTCACTGGCTCGTTCGGCACTGACCCGCCGATCGGTGCTCGGTGGCCTGGCCGGCCTCGGCGCCGCCGGCCTGCTGGCCGCCTGTGGCAGCCCGGGACGCAAGCCCAGTGGTGCGGCGAGTTCGGCAGACGGAACGCCCAGCCCGGCGAAGACGCCGCTGGCCGCGACCGACCTGTCCGACACCGACAAGGTGGTGAACTGGTCGAACTGGCCGCAGTACATCGACGTCGGCGACAACGGCAACCACCCGACCATCGACGCCTTCACCAAGTCGACCGGGATCAAGGTCAACTACAACGAGGACTACAACGACAACGACGAGTTCTTCGCCAAGGTTCGTCCGCTGCTCGAAGCCGGCAAGGACACCGGTCGTGACGTCTGGGTGAGCACCGACTGGATGGTGGCCCGGATGATCCGGTTGGGCTACCTGCAGCCCCTGGACAAGGCGAACATCCCGAACGCCGCCAACCTTGAGTCGACCCTGTCCAATGTGGAGTTCGATCCGGGTCGGGTCTACTCCCTGCCCTGGCAGAGCATCTTCGCCGGCATCGCCTACAACCCGAAGGCGACCGGTGGCAAGAAGGTCACCACGATGGATCAGTTGCTGCACGACTCGGCGCTGAAGGGCAAGGTCACCTTGCTCACCGAGATGCGCGACACCGTCGGGCTGGTGATGATGGAGCAGGGCAAGAAGCTGGCCAGCTTCACTGCAGCCGACTTCGCCGACGCGATCGCAGTGCTGCAGGCGGCCAAGGACGCCGGCCAGATCAAGGGCTTCACCGGTAACGAGTACACCAAGCCGCTGGCATCGGGTGATACCGCAGCCTGTGTGGCCTGGACCGGTGACGTCGTCCAGCTGCGCGCGGACAACCCGGCGCTGGGCTACGCGCTGCCGGCCACTGGCTTCACCATGTCCTCGGACAACTTCGTGATTCCGGCGATGGCTCAGCACAAGAAGAACGCCGAGAAGCTGATCAACTACTACTACTCGCCCGAAGTGATGGCGGCGGTGGTCGAGTACGTCAACTATGTCGGCCCGGTGGTCGGGATCAAGGACATCCTGACCAAGTCCGACCCGTCCGTGGCCAAGAACGAACTGATCTTCCCGACTGCGGCGACGCTGGCCAATGGCCAGGTCTTCCGCTCGCTGACCGCTGAAGAGGAGACCTCTTTCAATCAGCAGTTCCAGACGCTGGTCACTGGCTAGCGATGTCCTTGACGGCCGGTGGTGGGCTGTCGCGCCGAGGGTTGTTGGCTGGCGCGGCAGGCCTGGGCGCTGCTGCTGCCCTGAGTGCCTGTGGGGTGGCCGGACGTAACCCGTCCGCCAGCGCCTCGGCCACCAAGACGCCCTCAGTCGCGACCGACCTGTCCGACACCGACAAGGTGGTGAACTGGTCGAACTGGCCGCAGTACATCGACGTCGGCAAGGGCGGCAAGCGCCCGACCTTGGACGCGTTCACCAAGTCCAGCGGGATCACGGTCAACTACAACGAGGACTACAACGACAACGACGAGTTCTTCGCCAAGGTCCGTCCGTTGTTGGAGGCCGGCAAGGACACCGGTCGTGACCTCTGGGTGAGCACCGACTGGATGGTGGCCCGGATGATCCGGTTGGGCTACCTGGAGCCGCTGGACAAGTCCAACATCCCCAATGTCACCAACCTCGATCCGAACCTGGCCAACCCGGAGTTCGATCCCGGCTGCACCTACTCGCTGCCCTGGCAGGTGACCTTCGCCGGCATCGCCTACAACCCGAAGGCGACCGGTGGCAAGAAGGTCACCACGATGGATCAGTTGCTGCACGACCCGGCGCTGAAGGGCAAGGTCACCTTGCTCACCGAGATGCGCGACACCGTCGGACAGCTGATGATCGAGCAGGGCATCGACATCACGAAGTTCACCGCCGAGCAGTACACCGACGCGATCGCGGTGCTGCAGGCGGCCAAGGATGCCGGCCAGATCAAGGCCTTCACCGGCAACGACTACACCAAGCCGCTGGCCTCGGGTGACACCGCAGCCTGCCTGGCCTGGACCGGCGACGTCGTCCAACTCAAGGCCGACAACCCGAGCTTGGGCTACGTCCTACCCGAGAAGGGCTTCTCCGTCGGCTCGGACTGCTTGGTGATCCCGGCGATGGCTCAACACAAGAAGAACGCAGAAAAGCTCATCAACTACTACTACGACCCGGAGGTGATGGCGGAGGTGGTTGCCTACATCAACTACGTCGGACCAGTGCTTGGCGTGAAGGACGTCCTGGCTAAATCGGACCCCGAACTGACCAAGAACGAGCTGATCTTCCCCAGCCAGGAGACCCTGGCTCGCGGCCAGATCTTCCGTTCGCTGACCGCGGCCGAGGAGACCTCCTTCACCGAACAGTTCCAGACTCTGGTGGCAGGCTGAGATGAGCGAGACGGCAACCCGAAAGGCCTCTGGCGAGCTGCGTTTGGTCGAGCTCGTCCGCACCTATGACGAGTTCGTGGCCGTCGACGGGATCGACCTGGACGTCCCGGCCGGCTCCTTCTTCGCCCTGCTCGGGCCGTCCGGTTGTGGGAAGACCACCACGCTGCGGATGGTGGCCGGTTTGGAGACTCCCACTGCAGGTCGAATCTTCCTAGGCCCCAACGACATCACCAACACCCGGGCCCACCAGCGTCGGGTGAATACGGTCTTCCAGAGCTACGCGCTGTTCCCACACCTGAACATCATCGACAACGTCGGGTTCGGGCTGCGCCAGCTGAAGGTGGACAACTGGAAGCCCAAGGCCATGGCTGCGCTGGAGCTGGTCAAGCTCGCCGACCGGGCCAAGCAGAAGCCGCGCCAGCTCTCCGGTGGCATGCAGCAGCGGGTCGCGCTGGCCCGTGCCATCGTCAACGAGCCGGAAGTGCTGCTGCTGGACGAGCCGCTGGGTGCCCTGGACCTCCAGTTGCGTCGTGAGATGCAGATCGAGCTCAAGCGGATCCAGTCCGAGGTGGGGATCACCTTCATCCACGTCACCCACGACCAGGAGGAGGCCATGACCATGGCCGACACCATCGCGGTGATGCGGGCCGGACGGATCGAGCAGCTCGGCGCTCCCAGCGACCTCTACGACCGGCCGGCAACCCCATTCGTCGCCAACTTCCTGGGCCAGTCGAACCTGCTGCCCTTCGCCATCGACGGCCAGACCGGCGGCTTGGTCAAGGCGCTCAGCCATGGCCACACCTTCCTGGTCCGACCCGACCAGCTGCCGTCCGGAGTGTTGGAAGGCCTGCAGTTGGGGATTCGCCCGGAGAAGCTGCGGCTGGTCTCCAGTAGTGACCGGACACTGACCAACCGAATGGACGGCGTCGTCAGCGATGTGTCGTTCACCGGCGTGGCCACCACCTACCTGGTCCGGATGCCGTGGGACCAGGAGATCACGGTCACCCAGCCCAACGACGGCTCCAACCGAGCCAGGCTGGGGGAGCAGGTGACGCTGGGCTGGGATCCCCATCACTCCTTCGTGGTGGGGGCGAGCTGATGGCCTTCGCGGTGCCGAGCCGGGGCGCCCGGCGGACGGCAAAGGCGCGGCGGGGCTTCGCCACCCCGCTGATTCTGCTGGCGCCGGCCCTGTTGTGGCTGATTGTGTTCTTCATCGTTCCGACGATCTCGCTGGCGTCCCAGTCGTTGCAGACCGGCGACATCGACAACGGCTACGTTCTGACCTGGCATTTCCAGAACTACGCCGACGCCCTGAGCCGGTACTGGTCGCAGTTTGCGCGCTCCTTCGGCTATGCCGCGATCGCCACCATCGGCACGCTGATCCTGGGCTACCCGCTGGCCTGGTTTATCGCGCACCGCTCCGGACGGTTCAAGACCATGCTGCTGGTCTTGGTGGTGGCGCCGTTCTTCACCAACTTCTTGATCCGGACCCTCGCCTGGCTGATCATCCTCACCGACTCCGGTCCGGTGACCGCCTTCTTCCGGGCCACCGGGCTGACCAACCTGTTGCAGGCGGTGGGCCTCACCGACAACAACTCGCTGCTGTTCTCGCACTTCGCAGTGATCAGCGGCCTGATCTACAACTTCCTGCCGTTCATGGTGCTGCCGCTGTACAGCTCGATCGAGCGGCTCGACCTGCGCCTGGTGGATGCCGCCGGCGATCTCTACGCCAACGGCTGGAACAAGTTCTGGAAGGTGATTTGGCCGCTGTCGCTGCCCGGGGTGGTGTCGGGCACGCTGCTCACTTTCATTCCGGCATCCGGCGACTACATCAACTCCAAGCTGCTGGGGAACACCCAGACCGTGATGATCGGCCAGGTGATCGACTCCCAGTTCCTGCGGGTGCTCAACTATCCGCTGGCTGCGGCTCTTTCGTTCATCCTGATGATCTCGATCATCGTGCTGGTCGGCGCGTACGTCCGGGCGGCGGGAACTGAGGAGCTGGTCTGATGGCGTGGCTTCGACGCAATGTGGTGGTGATCCTGGGCCTGCTGGTGCTGGGCTACATCCTGCTGCCGAACATCGTGGTGATGGTGTTCTCCTTCAACAAGCCCACCGGGCGCTACAACTACGAATGGAACCACTTCTCGCTGGACGCCTGGTTGGACCCGTGCGGCAGCCCGGGCATGTGCGAAGCCCTCGGCCTGAGTATCTGGGTGGCCGTGGTGGCGTCCCTGGTCTCGACAGTGATCGGCACGATGGCCGCCTTCGCCCTGGGCCGCTACCGGTTCCGCGGACGGGCGTCCACCAACCTGCTGGTCTTCTTGCCGATGGCCACCCCCGAGGTGGTGATGGGCTCCTCGCTGCTCACCTTGTTCGTGGCCATGGGCATGCAGTCGGGCCAGACCACCATCCTGATCGCGCACATCCTGTTCACCCTCTCGTTCGTGGTGACGACGGTGAAAGCGCGAGTGGCGTCGTTGGACCCTGCCCTCGAACAGGCCGCCGCCGATCTCTACGCGACGCCGTCGCAGGCCTTCTGGAAGGTCACCTTCCCGCTGGTCGCGCCCGGTATCGGGGCCGGCGCGCTGCTGGCCTTCGCGCTGAGCTTCGATGACTACATCGTGACGAACTTCAACGCGGGGGCCACAACGGTGACCTTTCCGATGTATGTATGGGGTGCAGCGCAGCGCGGTACCCCGGTGCAGATCAACGTGATCGGCACCGTCATGTTCCTGGGGGCGGTCGGCATCGTCGGCATCGCCCAGGCGATTGGCGCGAGAAAGAGAAAGGCTGACTGATGCGCGTCCTCGTTGTCGGGGCCGGAGGAGTGGGCGACGCTGTCGCCCGAATCGCCGCCCGACGCAGTTTCTTCGAGGTGATGGTGATTGCGGACTACGACCTGGCAAAGGCGCAGGCGACGGTAGCCGCAGCAGAGGCCGCGGGAGGAGGTGGACGATTCCGCGCCGCCTTCGTCGACGCGTCGGACTCGGCTTCGGTGACCGCATTGGCCCTCGAACACCAGGCGACACACGTGCTCAATGCCGTGGATCCGCGGTTTGTGATGCCGATCTTCGATGGGGCCTTCGCCGCCGGGGCCGACTACCTGGACATGGCGATGAGCCTGTCCCACCCGCACCCGTCGGCGCCCTACTCCGAAGTCGGCGTGAAGCTGGGCGATGAGCAGTTCGCCAAGGCAGCCGAGTGGGAAGCCGCCGGACGGCTGGCTCTGGTCGGGATCGGCGTCGAGCCGGGCCTGTCGGACGTCTTCGCCCGCTACGCCGCCGATCACCTGTTCAGCGAGATCGACGAGCTCGGCACCCGCGACGGCGCCAACCTGGTCGTCCGCGACGAGAACGGCGAGGAGATCTTCGCTCCGTCCTTCTCGATCTGGACCACGATCGAGGAGTGCCTGAACCCGCCGGTGATTCATGAGGCCGGACGTGGCTGGTACACCACACCGCCGTTCAGCGAGCCGGAAGTGTTCGAGTTCCCCGAGGGGATCGGGCCGGTCGAGTGCGTGAACGTCGAGCACGAGGAAGTGCTGCTGATGCCGCGCTGGGTGGACGCCAAGCGAGTCACCTTCAAGTACGGCTTGGGCGACGAGTTCATCGGGGTGCTGAAGACGCTGCACGCGCTGGGTCTGGATCGAACCGAGCCGGTATCGGTGAAGGGAGTGAAGGTGTCCCCGCGGGACGTGGTGGCCGCCGTGCTTCCCGATCCGGCCACGATCGGCCCCCGGATGACCGGCAAGACCTGTGCCGGGCTGTGGGTGACCGGGAAGGGCAAGGACGGCCAGCCGCGCCGCACCTACCTGTACCACGTGGTCGACAACGAGTGGGCGATGGCGAACTACGGCGCCCAGTGCGTGGTCTGGCAGACCGCGATCAACCCGGTGGTAGCCCTGGAGCTGCTGGCCACCGGGGTCTGGTCAGGGGCCGGCGTGCGCGGGCCGGAGTCCTTCGACGCCGTGCCCTTCCTAGAACTGCTTGCCGGGGCCGTCCCGGCTGGTTATGACTCGAAGTGGGGGATGGAAGACCGATGATCACCCAGCAACGAAAGCTGGTTACCGAACTACCTGGACCGATCTCGAAGTCGCTGGCACAACGCCGGGTGGCTGCGGTGTCGTCCGCCGTCAGTGGAGGCAGCGACATCTACGTCGCCGGCGCCGAGGGCGCCATTCTGCTGGACGTCGACGGCAACCAGATCATCGACTTCGGCTCCGGGATCGGCGTCACCTCGGTCGGTCATTCCGCTCCACGGGTGGTGGCTGCGGTCACTGAGCAGGCGGCGTCCTTCGGGCACACGTGCTTCATGGTCAACCCCTATGAGAACTACATCGAGCTCTGCGAGAAGCTCGCCGAGGTGACTCCCGGCGACTTCGAGAAGCGCTCGGTGCTGCTCAACTCAGGTGCCGAGGCGGTCGAGAACGCCGTGAAGATCGCTCGCGCCTACACCGGCCGCCAGGCTGTGGTGGTCTTCGATCACGCCTACCACGGACGGACCAACCTGACCATGGCGATGACCGCGAAGGTCTCGCCCTACAAGGATGGCTTCGGGCCATTCGCGCCGGAGATCTACCGGGTCGGGATGGCCTACCCGTACCGTTGGCCGACCGGTCCGGAGAACTGTGCCGAGGAGGCCTTCGCCGACTTCGTCAAGCAGGTGCACATCCAGGTGGGTGAGCAGCATGTTGCCGCCGTGGTGCTGGAGCCTATTCAGGGTGAGGGTGGCTTCATCGTCCCCGCCCCCGGCTTCTTGGCCAAGCTCGTCGACTGGTGCCACGAGAACGGCGTGGTATTCATCGCCGACGAGGTGCAAAGCGGCTTCTGCCGTACCGGTGCCTGGTTCGCCGTGGAGCACGAGGGGATCGTCCCCGACCTGATCACGACCGCGAAGGCTCTGGGCGGCGGCTTGCCGATCGCCGCGGTGACCGGACGGGCAGAGATCATGGACGCGCCGGTCCCTGGTGGGCTGGGCGGCACCTTCGGCGGCAACCCGCTGTCGTGTGCGGCTGCGCTGGCTGCCATCGAGACCATGGAGGCCGAGGACCTGCCGGCCAAGGCCCGGCGGATCGGCGAGGTGCTGTCGAGTCGGCTCACCGCACTCGCGGAGCAGTTCCCGCAGATCGGTGAGGTGCGTGGTCGCGGCGCCATGATGGCCATCGAGATCGTCGTCCCGGACGGCTCCAAGACGCCGGACCCCGCCCTGACCAAGGCGGTGGTGGCCACCTGCATCCGACATGGCGTGGCCATGCTGAGTTGTGGCAGCTTCGGCAATGTGATCCGGATGCTGCCGCCACTGGTCAGTGACATCTCACTGATCGAGGACGCCATGGACGTCCTGGCTGAGGCCTTCGCTGAAGCGATCGGCTGAGCAAGACTGAGATCGTGACGCCCGGGCGGTTTCGGCTGCCCGGGTGACGAACAAGAGAGGACTGCGATGACGGCACTTCCAGCTGGCGTCCCTACTGAGCTGTTCATCGGGGGAGTGTGGCGTGCGGGCAGCGAGGGCGAGCGATTCGTCGTGCAGAACCCGGCCACGGCGTCCACCCTGGCCGAGGTCGCTTCGGCGACCGCTGCTGACGCTGTGGCCGCGCTCGATGCAGCTGCGGCCGCGCAGGAGTCCTGGTCGCGGACGTCGCCGCGGCGTCGGGCCGAGCTGCTGCGCGCCGGCTTCGAGGCGGTCACTGCGCGAGCCGACGACTTCGCGCTGCTGATGACCCTGGAGATGGGCAAGCCGCTGGCCGAGTCGCGCAGCGAGGTGGCCTATGGTGCGGAGTTCCTGCGCTGGTTCTCCGAGGAGACTCCACGGATCTACGGCCGCTACTCGATCGCACCGGACGGGGCCAACCGGCTTCTGGTCTCCAAGCGTCCGGTGGGCCCGTGCCTGCTGATCACGCCGTGGAACTTCCCGCTGGCGATGGCCACTCGCAAGGTTGCTCCGGCTCTGGCTGCCGGTTGCACGGTGGTGGTGAAGCCGGCCGCGCTGACGCCGCTGACCACGCTGCTGTTCGCCAAGGTGATGCAGGAGGTTGGCGTCCCCGACGGTGTGATCAACGTCATTCCCACCGCTCACTCCGGAGCCGCGACGGCACCACTGTTCGAGGATCCACGGCTGCGCAAGCTGTCGTTCACCGGTTCCACAGAGGTCGGCCAGGCGCTGCTGCGGCAGGCGGCCGGTAACGTCCTGCGCACCTCGATGGAACTGGGCGGCAATGCGCCGTTCCTCGTCTTCGCCGACGCAGATCTCGATGCCGCAGTGGAGGGTGCCTTCGCCGCCAAGCTGCGCAACGGCGGCCAGGCCTGCACGGCGGCCAACCGGATCTACGTCGAAGCACCCATCGCAGAGGAGTTCGCCGCGAAGCTGTCGGCCAAGGTTGCCAACGTGAAGGTGGGCCCAGGCGTGGATGCCGGGGTTGGCCTTGGCCCGGTGATCGACGACGACGCCCTGCGGCGGATCGGAGGCCTGGTTTCCGAGGCCCAGTCGCTCGGCGGACGGCTGTTGGTCGGCGGGCATCGAGTCGAGGGGCCGGGCTACTTCTTCGAGCCGACGGTGCTGGTGGACGTCCCTCGCGAAGCCCGCGTGCTGACCGAGGAGATCTTTGGACCGGTGGTGCCGATCGCCACCTTCGACTCCGAGGACGATGCGGTGGCGGTGGCGAACAGCACCCCGTTCGGGCTGATCTCCTACGTCTTCACCAAGGATCTGTCTCGGGCTTTGCGCTTGTCGGAGCGGATCGAGACCGGGATGCTGGCGGTGAATGCGGGGGTGATTTCGAACCCGGCGGCTCCGTTCGGCGGAGTGAAGCAGTCCGGCCTGGGCCGGGAGGGCAGCGCCGAGGGCATCGAGGAGTACCTCGAGACCGTCTACATCGGCATCGCCGACCCGTTCGCCGGCGTCTAGGGCTCTTCCGCCAGGGTGCAGCTGGCGCCCGACGGGTTCGGCGGCCAAGTCCGCTCGCGCTTCGCTACCGCTGAGGGCGCTTCGCTACCGCTAGACGGGTAGCGACGTGGGGTAACCGGTAGCGAGGTGTGCTCAACCGGTAGCGATGTGCAGCAACCGGTAGCGAGGCAGAGGTGCCGGCGGGTTGCGCTCGGTGCGGACGGTCCGCGCGCATCGATGGGACCGAATCGCCGGTTCCTAGTCGCGGACGACCCGGTACAGGGCGTAGTCGAAGCTGCGACCTTCGCGAGTCACTGGGATCAGGATCTCCTCAACCCGGGTGGAGAGTCGCTTCAGAGTGATCTCAAGGTCTGGGCTGGCCTGCTCGCACCAGATGACCAGGCGTCCGCCGGGGACGAGCCGAGTCAGGCAGGTCCGAAGGAAGCCCACCGAGTAGACCCGGGCGTTCTCATCGTGGATCAGAAAGCTCGGACCGTTGTCGACGTCGAGCAGAATCGCGTCCCAGCGGTCGTCGTCGCCCTCGATGGCGGTCACCACATCAGCCACGATCAG
Organism: Actinomycetales bacterium Actino_02; assembly: GCA_001603275.1. Classification (GTDB taxonomy): domain Bacteria; phylum Actinomycetota; class Actinomycetes; order Propionibacteriales; family Propionibacteriaceae; genus Propionicimonas. The sequence goes on from LUYM01000021.1 coordinate 45,094, forward strand.
CTCGGTGCGCGGATCGTCCGCGACACTGCCCAGTTGCGGGGTCAGCCGAGCCATTGCCCACTCCACAAGCGGTTGGGCCAGTTCGACCACTCGCACCAGTTCGGCACCATTGGCCAACAGCCGAGCTGCCGTGTAGCCCAAGCCGAGTCCGCCCACCAACACCCGGCCAGGTGGGACGCCCGGTGCTGCCGAGGCCGCATCAGCCAGCGCCAGCTCAGAGGTGACCTCGGCCGAGTCCATCGCGAAGACCCCGTTGACCACCAGCTCGTCCACTGGCCCGGCGCCCTCGTCGCGGCGGCGCAGGACCACGTCGCCGAAGGCGGTGTGCGCCCGGGCGATCAGCTCTGCTCCGCTCACCGGGCAATCGTCGCACGATGGGCATCCTCGTGGCGTCGTGCCGGCCGGTTCGCCGTCGGCAGGTCAGAATGAGCCATGGCCGAACGCGAACTCCTAGCCCCAGTGAAGCTCATCCTCCCTGGCGGCATCCTCAATGCGGATGCGGTGGGGTGGGCTCGACGCCCGCTCGTGGACACCTCCGGCATCAACGGCCGCTGGGGTTGGCCGCGCAACAAGCGCTGGGAGTACTGGAACGTCGTCACCCCCACCCACGTGCTCGCAGCGACGGTGTCGTCGATCGACTATGCGGCGGTGCACGAGATCTGGGTGCTCGACCGAGCCACCCAGCAGAGCTGGGGTAAGGCTGCCACCGTGATTCCGGCGCGCGGCGCGATCCTGCCGGCCAACCTGGGTGCCGGAGTAGCCTCCGCGCGAGCCACGGGCTTGTCCATCGACATCACGCCCGAGGCCGGCTCGGTCCGATTGCAGGCGCGGACCGACGCGGTCAGCTTCGATGTCGTCATCACCCGGCCCGCCGATCAAGATCTGTTGGCGGTCGTCGTGCCGTGGAATCGGCGCCGATTCCAGTACACGGTCAAGGATGTCGCCCAGCCGGCGTCCGGCTCGCTGACGATCGACGGGGTCAGCTTCCCGGTGCCGGCCGGCGACTCGTGGGCGGTCCTGGATCACGGGCGCGGGCGGTGGCCCTACGACGTCCACTGGAACTGGGGTGCGGGCTCGGGGCGCGTCGACGGTGAGGTGTTCGGCATTCAGGTCGGCGGCAAATGGACGGTGGGCAGCGGCTCGACGGAGAACGGAATCCTGCTCGGCACCCGCCTCCACAAGATCTCCGAGGAGCTCGAGTGGCGCTACGACCTGGCCGACTGGCGGCGTCCGTGGCGGATCGTCGGCGGCGGGCTGGATGCGACCTTCACTCCCGAGTTCGACCGAACGGCAGTCAGCAATCTCGGAGTCATCTCATCCCGGACCGATCAATGCTTCGGATATTGGTCGGGACGCTTCGACGAGGTTGCCTTCGATGCCATCTACGGCTGGGCTGAGGACGTCCATAACCGCTGGTGAGGCTACAGACCGGCAACGAACTCATCGAAGACCGCTCGTCCCTCCGGCCACGGGCCACGACCAGACGCTGTGCTCAGATGCCCACCGTTGGCGACCTCGATCAGTCGGACGCCCAGCAGTGCGGCCGTCTGTTGAGTGAAGGACCAGTCGGCATACGGGTCGTCGGTCGACCCAACCATCAGCACCGGGTCAGCCACCGGCCCAGACGGACGCGAGAAGCCGCGAATCGTCTCAGGGAAGTCGGCTCGTCCGGCGTCCGGGACGGCCACCAGGAAGGCACCGGCGGCCACTCCGGGATGGCGGCTCAACCAGGCCAGGGTGGCCAGGCAGCCGAGGCTGTGGGCGACGATCACCGAGCCCGGCTCGACGACGGCATCCAGCGCATCCTGCCAGTCGTCGAACTCCGGCTCCAGCCACGAGCTCGGTGAGGTGCGGACGGCCTGCTCGCCCCACTGTTGCTGCCACAAGGTCTGCCAGTGGCCCTCATCGGAGTCGAGATAGCCCGGCGCGATGACGAAGTGCATTCAGCCCTCGGCCTTCGGCCGGGCTGCCTCGATCTTGGCCTTGGCGCCGTCCAGCCAGTTCTGGCAGATGGCGGCCAGCTCCTCTCCCCGCTCCCACAAGGCCATCGACTCGCTCAGCGGGACTGAGCCGGACTCCAGCTTGTGCAGGATCTCGACCAGCTGATCGCGGGCCTCTTCGTAGCTGGGCTGGGCGGGCTTGCTCATTGCTGCTCCTGATGCAGTTCGGTGACGGTGAGGTCGAGGCGGCCATCGGCCAGCCGGGCGCTGAGTTCTTGGCCGGGCTTTGCGGCGGCGACCCGGTCGACGGTGTGGCCATCGGCGTCGGCGAGGATCGCGTAGCCGCGCTGCAGCGTGGCCCGCGGCGATAGGCCACGCACCCGCTCGATGGTGTGGCCGAGGCCGAGCGACTCTTCGCGCAGTCGGCCGGCGATGGCGCGGCCCAGTCGCTCCCGGGTCTGGCCGAGCCGCTCATAGTGGCCGGCCAGTGCGGCGGTCGGATCGCGCAGCACCGGACGGCTGCGCAACTCGTCCAGCCGACGCTGCTCGTTGTGGATCCGGTTGCTGATGGCCAGCTCCAGTTGTCGCCGCGCCGCGGCCAGCTTCTCGGCCTCCGCGGCTGCGTCCGGGACCACACGCTTGGCCGCGTCGGTGGGAGTGGACGCCCGCAGATCGGCCACCAGGTCGAGGATCGGGGTGTCCGTCTCATGCCCGATGGCGCTGACCACCGGCGTCCGGCAGGCGAAGACGGCGCGAATCAACCCCTCATCGCTGAACGGCAGCAGATCCTCCAGCGAACCGCCGCCGCGGGCGATGATGATCACGTCGACATCGGGAGCCGCCTCCAGGCTGCGCAGCGCGTCAATGAGCTGCTCGACCGCGGCCTGGCCCTGGACCAGGCTGTGCCGGACTTCGATGATGGCGGCCGGCCAGCGGCGTCGGACGTTCTCGATCACGTCCCGCTCGGCGGCACTGCCGGCTCCGGTGATCAGTCCGATCCGCCGCGGCAGGAACGGCAGCCGCCGTTTACCGGCCGGGTCGAACAGGCCCTCTGCCTGCAGCATTCGCTTGCGCTGCTCGATGGCGGCCAGCAGACGTCCCTCGCCGGACGGACGCAGCTCGCTGCACTGGAAGGTGAGGCTGCCCGACTTCGTCCAGATGGTCGGCTTGATCAACGCGGCGACCACGGTGCCTTCGCTGAGCGGCCCGGCCGCGTCCAGCACGGCCTGGTTGGTCGAGACCGTCACCGAGAACTCGCCGAGGGTGTCGCGCATGGTGAGGAACTGGGTGGGCCCGGTGCGCCGCTTGATCTCGATCAGCTGACCCTCGACCCAGATCGGGCTGAGCCGCTCGACCCAATCCTTGGTGGCCTGCAGCACCACCCGCAGCGGCTGCGGCTTCTCGGGGCTGCTGGTCAACGGCATGGCCCCCACGCTAGCGGGCCGGGCCGACCAAAGCCGCAGCTACTTCACGATCAGGGCGTTCAGTTCGCCGACCGGGACGGTGCGGGCACCGGAGTAGGTGGTGTCGATGGTGCCGGACTGACCCGACGCCGCCCAGTCGACCCGCCAGTTCGTGTGCGCCCGGACGGTGTAGCCCGAGGCGGGCGAGGCCTGCTGGTAGACGTAGCCGCAGGTGGGGGAGGGAGCGCCCGGCACCGTGGTGGGCGAGTACGGCGTGGTCTTCGTGCAGGTGAGGCTCTGCCCGTCGCCGAACTCGAAGCGGGTGCTCTCCCAGGTGGCGGTGAGGGTGAAGCTCAGTCCGTAGCGGCTCGCCGTGGTGGTCAGCCGAGTCGGACCGGACGTCCATAGCCACAGCGGATAGCCGACGGCCAGCATGTGCCACTGGTTGGCCTCCGGATCCGGGCCGAACTGCGGGGTGGGATCCGGGAGGTGCAGCCGGGCGACAACCTCGCGAGCCACCGCCGGCACATCGAGGCTCCCAATGAGTCCCTCGTAGCAGAGATCGTCATGCGTCTCGCGCAGGCACTTGGCAATCTGATCGCGAATCGCCGGATCGAGGTAGTCCAATGAGGTGTCCTTGGATGGGCCGCTCTCGACAGGGGTCGGCTTGGGGGTGCCCTTGCTGGGTGGGTACTCCTTGTGAATCGATCCAGTGAAGCCGCCGTTGCCATCGTCAACGATGACGGGACCGGATGCGAACGCCGCTACAGCGCCGACCATCCAGGCAACAGCGGCTCCGAGGGCGAGGGCTGCTATGCGGGTGTGGAGTCTCATTGACACGGCCCCTCCGTTCCGTCGGCACCTAGGATCTTCAGCTGTTCGCCATCTCGGATGAAGTACAGGAGATCGGTGCCGACGACACCGCCGCCAACAGCCTTGTCCCCCTCTACGATTTGCACGCTACGGAGATCAACGCAGCTCCTCATTGCGACGATCGACCCCTTCTTGCTGCGGTCTGGCGCGCGCTTCAGACTCATCAGCTTGAAGGTTCCTCCGGATAGGTGGCGATCTCTCGCGTGCATCCATCGGTATCGCTCGAGGGTCTCGGCAAGAAAGGGGCCCGTGGTGGTTTCTCGGAGTATCGGCGTGGCCTCGGTTGTTCCACCTGCACGAAGGATTCGCTCATCCTCTGCAGCAAACCTCCGGTAGACGGCCTCGGCTTCGGCGTAGAGCTTGTCCTTGGCGATCATCTGGTCGTAGTCGAACTGCGAGCACTCGTAGGCCGTGCCGCCGGCCTCGGGCGTGCAGCTGAACGTCGGAGTCGGCGTCGTGGCTGACGGTGCCGGAGTCGACGGCTGGGGAGCCGCGGTGCAGGCGGTGAGCAGCACACAGCTCGCGGCGAGTACGGCGATGCGGGACCAGTGCATCGGCAGCCTCCTGGGGTGAGGTGAGCCGAGTTTCGCAGATTCCGGGGGTGAGGAATAGAGCGATCGGCGACTTGTCCCCAGCGGCGGCCAAGTTCGTTCACTTATCCACAGGCAGGCTGCGGTAGGCAGGTCTGCGGGGGCGGGTCGAGGTCGTCCGGAGTGCCCAACTAGACTGCGGACGTGCCTGAAACCAAGAGTGTCGTCGTCGCTGCGCCGCGCGGCTATTGCGCCGGCGTCGACCGCGCGGTGATCACCGTCGAACGTGCACTGGAGGTCTACGGGCCGCCGGTGTACGTGCGCAAGCAGATCGTCCACAACCGGCACGTTGTCGAAGACCTGGAGGCCCGCGGCGCGATCTTCGTCGAGGAGTTGGACGAGGTTCCGACCGGCTCCACCGTCGTCTTCTCCGCACACGGCGTCTCGCCGGCCGTCCACGCCGAAGCCGAAGCCCGCGGCCTGAAGACGATCGACGCCACCTGCCCGCTGGTCACCAAGGTGCATCACGAGGCCAAGCGGTTCGCCGGCCAAGGCGTCCAGATTCTCCTGATCGGGCACGCCGGCCATGAAGAGGTCGAGGGCACCACCGGCGAGGCCCCCGAGCACATCCAGCTCGTCCAGCACCCCTCCGATGTGGACGGGGTACAGGTCGCCGACCCGGACAAGGTTGCCTGGCTGACCCAGACCACTCTGAGCGTGGATGAGACCGCCGAGACGGTGACCCGGCTGCGTGAGCGCTTCCCGAACTTGATCGATCCGCCCAGCGACGACATCTGCTACGCCACTCAGAATCGGCAGCAGGCGGTCAAGCAGATCGCTCGGCACTCCGATCTGGTGATCGTGGTCGGCTCGCGCAACTCGTCCAACTCGGTGCGACTGGTCGAGGTGGCCCTGGAGGCCGGGGCCAAGGCGTCCTATCGGGTCGACAACGCCTCGGAGATCGATCCCGCCTGGCTGGACGGGGTGAACTCGGTCGGCGTGACCTCGGGTGCGTCGGTGCCCGACGACCTCGTCCAGGGCGTGCTCGACTACTTGCAGAGCAAGGGCTTCCCGGCTGCGGTCGAGGAACGTCTCATCGAAGAGAGCCTGACGTTCGCTCTGCCGCCGGAACTGCGCAAGGACCTCCGGGCTCGCCGCTGATGCTGTTCGCCCCTTTCGCGCCCGATGCACACGGGTCGAGCGTCGACGCCCTGGTTCGACCCGCTCGCACCGATGATCTGGCTGCCTGCGCTGCGCTCTCCCAGCAACGCAATGGGGGCGACCTGGACGCCTGGTTCGGACGCCTTGCGCTGGATCTGGAAGACCCCGAAGCGCACCTGGTGATTGCCGAGGTGGACGGCGCTGTGGCTGGTCATGCCACCGCCCGCTGGCTCTCCTTCGCAGCCGAGCTGGCCTGCAATGTCGAGGACGGTTGGTATCTGACCGGCCTCCTGGTCGATCCGGGGCACCGGCGGGGAGGTCTCGGTCGCCGGCTCGTCCAGGCCCGGCTGGATTGGCTGGCGTCACGCGCAGCATGTGTGTGGTACTTCGCCGCTTCCACCAACCCGGCCTCAATCGCTCTGCATAAGCCGTTTGGGTTCGCCGAGGTGACGCGGGATTTCGTGGTTCCTGGGGTCAGCTTCCGTGGCGGAGAGGGCGTGCTCTGTCGCCGTGCGGGCTCAACCTCGCTCGCGCCCACCTTCGCGTTGGCGAGGCACCGATAGCACCCAGCGGTTGCGATCGCTGACTCGGACGTACTCGACGGCTGCGAGGAGATTGATCAGGGCGAGGCCTCGTCCGTGTTCTGCGGTCTCGCCGGGCATCTCGGCGCACTCGGACTCGGCTAGGGCGACTTGGCCGGTGTCGGTGGTCTCGATCGTGAATAGATCGGGCTCCACCCGCAGAAGCAGATCGCATCTGACGGTGCGGTCCGGATTGTGCTGGATCACATTCGTGATCAACTCGCTGACGATGGTCTCGATCGTCATCCGCTCGGCGGCGGTGACATCCGGGCGTTGGTCCAGTACGTCCACGAGGAAATCGTGGGCGGAATCTACGGTGTCGGGCGGGCTGAGCAGCGCCGAGCGGTATTCAGTCGGCAAAAGCCGTCTCGGGATTCGGGTAGGGCTTCAGGATTCGATCCATATTCGACAGCTGAAGAACCATCAAGACCTGTTCGCCAGCGCCCGCAATTCGAAGATCGCCGCCGGCCTCGCGAGTTGCCTTGAGCGATCCGATCAGAGCGCCGAGGCCCGAGGAGTCCATGAAGGAGGTCTCCCGCAAGTCCAGCACGAGGCGGGACTGGCCCGCCTTCACTGCGGCGGCGACGGTGTCTCGCAAATGAGGGGCCGTCACCATGTTCAGGCGTCCCTCCACTCGGATGACGCTGAGATCCGAGCCGACCGGCTCGATGGGGAATCCCGTCATTTACTCCTCCTCGGCGGCCTGGTAGCCGCGGTATTTGACTGCACCGATCAATACGCTCAGAGAAATCAAGTCGAAAGTAACCCACGCCAGATTTATCAGAGTCCCGATAGGCTCGGCGTTTCCGAAGATAAGCCAAATTGCTCCGACGATGATGCTCACCACGAGGGCCGCACCGGCAAACAGCTGCCACCCGATCAAGGTCCACGGGGTGGCTTCGGTGTGCGTCTTCTCCTTGGGAGTCACCGCGAAGCTGAGCGGACGGCCGAACCAGACGTTCGCCGCAGCGGTCCAGCAGGCGGTGATCCAGACCGGGAACAGGGCCAGGGTGTACTGCTGGCCGCGCCAGGTCGGGAGCCGTCGAGAGGCGAAGATGAACAGCAGTTGGTTGGCGATCATGAACGGAATGAAGCGCCAGAAGAACGGGCCGGCATAGCTGTTCACCGGCAGGACGTGAGCAGTCAGGAACAACACTGGTGCTGCGAGATAGACCACGGTGGCGAAGCCGGACAGGTAGCTCCACATGGTGGCGAAGTACATCAGCCGCTGAGGCCAGTTGAGTCCGCGCTGGAGCAGCGGGTTCTCCCGCAACAGGACCTGGACGGTGCCCTGCGCCCACCGCAGTCGCTGGGTGAGCGCTGCCGGCAGCCCTTCCGGTGCCAGCCCTTCGGCGAGGTTCTGGTTGTGGTAGACGCTCTTCCAGCCGCGGGCGTGCAGGCGCATTGCGGTCGCCATGTCTTCGGTAACCGAGATGGTTGCCATCGGCAGCACGGCCTGCGCTTCCTCTGAGCGTCCGACGTCCGCGGCTTGCAGCGTCCGGGTGACCGCTTCGATGGCGTTCAGCGGCGACACGTCGCTCTCGGAAAGCCGGGCGATCACCTCGGCGCTGTCCAGGTTGAACGCCGCCTGGTCGAAGCCGAGGGCGTCCAGGTCGGCGGAGAGTTGGCTGAGATCATCGCCGACGACACCGGCTGACAGCTCGCGAAGTCGGTTGTTCAGCCGGTAGGTGACCTCGGCAACGGGCTCGCCGCTGCCGAGATCCGACAGGGCCTGATCGATCGCCTCGCGGGTGGCGTGTAGTGCGGACTGTGGCGCGGCCGCCTTGTTCTTGCGCAACGCCTTCAGGACCAGGGAGCGCGCCTCCTTCAGCCGTGCTCGGACGTTGCGAAGGGTCGACTCCACGTAGCCCGATATGCCCAAGTCCATCAGCGCTTCTCGGCGCAACACGGCGTTGGAGCCGCAGAAGAAGGCGGCGCCCCAGCCGTCCTTGCCCTCCTGGATCGGCCCGTAGAACAGCGGTGCCTGGCTGCCCAGAGGGTCGCTGGCCGGGACGTTGTTGAAGTGCTGTGGCGTCTGGACCAGTGCCACCTTGTCGTCTGCGAAGTACCCGAGCGTTTGATCGAGGATCTCCGGTTCGGGGACCATGTCGGCGTCGAGAACGAGGATGTACTCACCGCTGGTATTCAGCAGCGCATTGTTCAGATTTCCCGCTTTCGCATGCCGGGGCTTGCCGTGCCAGTGCTCGCCGCGAGTCAGATAGCCGACTCCGAGCCGTGCGGCGCCCTCCCGCAGGGCGGGGCGGTCACCGTCATCGAGGATCCAGGTCTGGTGCGGGTAGCGGATCCTGACGGCCGCGGACGCAGTGTTGAGGACCAGCTCGACGGGCTCGTTGTAGGTCGTGATGAACACGTCCACGGTAGCGTCCGGGACTGGTGGCGGCCCTGACGAGCGCTGGCGCGAACGCCAGATGGTGATCGAGAAGAGGGTGAGATCGATGAGGCTGTAGGTCTCCGCCAGCACCAGAGGCACCGCGATCCACCAGGCCGACCAATTGATGGACGCAGCCCACCGCCAGCCGATGTAGTTCAGAGCGAGGGCCAAGGTGATCACGATCCACACCCGCAGCCAGATCAGTCTGCGTGCCTCGTGGGTGGCTGACGTTTGCCGGATCTGCTCAACGGTGGTCATTTCGACTCACTCTCTCGACACAACACGAGTGCCGTGGCGTCGTCGATGCGTGGTTCCGCGGCGTTCGGACCCGCGCACAGACGGGCGGTGAACTCAGTGGCCTGACCCTGCCATCGGTCGGGTGCCAGTGCGCTGATTCGTTCGATCAGCTCTTCGATGGTGGTGCCCCAGGCGTCCAGGACGCCGTCGCTGACCATGAGCAAGGCGTCCCCCTCACTCAGAGTGGCCTCGAGCTCCTTCCAGGCGACACCGAAGCCGATCGGGAAGTCGGTCCCGGCAATGCGCTCGACCCGACGGTCGACCCGGAGGACAAAGGACAGACCATGGCCCGCGTCCACGAATCGCACCTGGCCGCTGAGCAGGTCGATGCTGGCGTAGGCCAAGGTGACGAAGGCCTTCGTCCCAGCCAGATCGTCATCAACCACGCGCGCTGCGTCGGCGAGGACCTCGGCCGGACGAGCATGCTCATTGGCTGCACGCAGGGCCGTCCGAGTCATGGCGGCGAGGATCCCCGCCCCGATGCCCTTGCCCATCACGTCGCCGAGCATCATGACTGCTCGGCTGCCACTGATCTGCAGGTCGTAGAAGTCGCCGCCGATCTCGGTTGCCGTAACCGCAGAGGCGCCGTGGGTCCAACCTCGGCGCAACGGCAGTTGGCCAGGGGACAGCGCCCGCTGCACCTGGTGGGCCCGGTTCAGATCGGCCTGCATGAGTCGGCGGGCCCGCGCGGAGTCAGTGATGTCTAGCAGCTGAATCGAGAAGCACTCCTCGTGGTTGCCCAGATCGAGTGGTGCCACGCTGACGTGGAAGTGGCGGCCGTCAATGACCCGGACGTCCACCTCGCCCTCGCGCTGGACCTCCGCGATCTTGGTGATCGCCTCCGCCGCCGACCTGCCGAGCAGCGTGCAGAGCTTGCCCGACGCCGCCTCCAGGTCGGGGAAGAGGCCGTCGGCAGCATGGTTGTGGCTGCGGATGCGCCAGCAGTCCGCCTCCCGGACCACGATCAGAGCCCCAGCCAACGAACTTTCGAAGTTGCGCCGGTAGAGCAGCTCGCTGTCACCGAGCTGCGCACTCGACTCCCGTTCACGGAAGACGGTCAGCGCGAGCATCATCACGATGGCCACAGTCGAGATCTCGAAGAACTGCAACAGGGCGCTGCCGAGGGCGGAGCCGAGCAGATCAAAGGCGAACGGGCCGGTGTTGTGAAGGCTTCCGTAGGAGGCGATCATCGCGACGCCGAGGATTTCCAGGCTCAGCCACCGCGCCGACACCAGGAACGATCCCCACACCAGCGGAACGATCGGGAGGAAGCTCACTGGGAGGTGCTGGTGGGTGAGGAAGACCAGAGCGGCCGTCCCCAGGGTGATCGAGACGTGGAAGGTGGTGTCCGGGCTCAGCTCGAGCTTCTCGTCTCCGGGCATCCGGACGAACAGGGGAGCGATCAGCAGGATGCTGGCCGCATGCCGCGGCCCGGCTGAGGCGAGGTGGGTCAGGGCAGCGGCCGGATCGCCGACGAACAATTCACTGGTGACAAGGACAACGTCGAAAGCCGTGGCGCCGAGAAGCGCGGCAAGGACGAGTCGGCGAAGGTCAACTCGGGTATACAGGCGGGGGGAGCGATCCTTCCTGGAGCGCAGGATCATCGCGGCGACTACGGTCTCGAGCACGCCGCCGACCGCCACCGCGACAGATCGTGCCAGTGGTTGCTGCATCGTCAGTTCGGTGACGAGCACGACAACGCCGACAGCCGCAGCGAAGGCCCAGCCTCGACGCCTCGGCAGGCGGCTCGCCATCCCGACCGCGATGCCGGCTGCCGGCCACCAGGTGGGCATCACGGCACCTGCGGGCTTGGTAAGCAGGACGAGCCAAGATGCCAGGAACACCACACCCAGCGCGGCCGCCACCGGAAGTAAGGATCGAGCCGTGAGGCCCATTGGCGGTGAGCCTCGCTGGGCTCGCACCAGCATCATGGGGCTAAGTATGAACACCTAGCCTTCGGCACACGCTCGCGACGTGCGGAATTCTCTGTGATTGTCGCTCGCCGGTAACCCCTGGGGGCAGCCGGGGAAGCTGGGGCCTTGCTGTCGACAGGCTACGGCTGTCTGGGGTCGGCCGGAGTCTCGGCGCTCACCTGGCTGTGCGGCCTGGTCGCCGCGATGAAGCGTTCGCCCAGAGCCATTCCGATTTCGCGCTGTCGAATCAGGAAGGCGGCCTCGTCCAGTCGCTTGCGACGCAGCCAGCCGGTGACCTCGGTGTCGGACTTGCTGGCATTGCAGGTGGGGCAGGCCGGGACCACATTCGTCAATGTGTAGCGTCCGCCATGGGCCACCGGCTGCAGGCAGTCGCGCTGCAGAGCGGTTCCGGTCGCACCGCAGTAGGCGCAGCCGCCCCAGGCCTCCTGAAGATCGCGCCACTGGGCGGCAGTGAGGTCGTTGTCGCGTCCGGCCAGGCGCAGGCTGCGTCGCCGGGCCGCTCGGGCCCTGCGGCTGCGACGAACCGGGGCCGCCATCAGACCAGGAAGCGGTAGAACGGGCTGTCGGCCGAGACGAACTCGAAGGTGATTGGGCTGGAATCCAGCCGGGCTACCAGGTCGCCCAGGGTCGTCGGGTCGCCCAGCTCGATACCGACCAGGGCCGGCCCGGTTTCCCGGTTCGACCGCTTGACGTACTCGAAGTGAGTGATGTCGTCGTCGGGGCCGAGCACCTCGTCCAGGAAGCGGCGCAGCGCGCCCGGCTCTTGCGGGAAGTTCACCAGGAAGTAGTGCTTGCGGCCCTCGAACACCAGCGATCGTTCGATGATTTCGGAGTAGCGGGAGATGTCGTTGTTGCCGCCGGAGATGATCACCACCACCGTTGAACCGGGCTCGGGCTGGAACTGGCCCAGCGCGGCTGCGGCCAGGGCGCCGGCCGGCTCGCTGACGATGCCCTCGGTCTGGTAGAGCAACAGCATCTCCGAGCAGATCCGTCCGGTCGGAACCGAGTACAGCTCGGGGCCGAACTCGGCGACCATTGCGTGAGTGAACTCGCCGACGCGGCGGACGGCGGCACCGTCGACGAAGGTGTCCATCTGCTGCAGCTGGACCGGGCCACCGGCGGCCAGCGCCGCCGTCATCGATGCGGCTTCGGCCGGCTCGGCGCCGACCACCTTGGTCTCGGGGTGACGCTCGGACAGCCAGGCCAGACAGCCGGAGATCATCCCACCGCCACCGACCGGGACGATCAGTGCGTCCGGCGCGTAGCCGAACTGGTCGACGATCTCGGCGGCCACAGTGCCCTGACCGGCAATGGTGTCGGGATGGTCGAAAGCCGGGACGAGGATGGCGGCAGACGCGGCGGCAGCGGCTTCGGCTGCGGACGCCGCCTCGTCGTAGGTATCGCCGGTGACGACGAGCTCGATCAGTCCTTCGCCGAGAGCGACGATCCGCTGCCGCTTCTGCCTCGGGGTGGTGGACGGGACGAAGATCCGTCCCCGGATGCCGAGCCTGGCGCAGGCGAACGCGACGCCTTGGGCATGGTTGCCGGCGCTGGCGCAGATCACTCCGGCCTCCCGTTGGACGGGAGACAGCTGGGACATCAGGTTGTATGCGCCGCGGATCTTGTAGGACCGGACCGGCTGCAGGTCTTCGCGTTTCAGCCAGATGTAGGCACCGGTGGCTTGGCTGAGTCGCTCGTTCAGTTGGAGCGGCGTCCGGGTGACTACACCGTCCAGGCGGCGGGCGGCGGCCTCGACTGCGGCGGCATCGATCTTCACCGAGTCATTGTGTCACCGGGACGCACTCGCGCCCGGGAGCGGCCAGCCAGGATCAGCGAGCCGGGTTGGAGTCCTTCCCGTCCAGCCACAAGGTGTCGGACGGGTCGGCGTGGCCGCCCCCAGAACCCACATGCTTTGCGTCGATCTTCGGGCCCTTGGTGATCACGTGGACCAGGGCCATCGCATGACCACGGCCCAACCCGTAGTCGGCGGCGAGCCACGCGATGATCTCGCCGGCCTTGGTGCCGGGGCCGAAGCCCTTCGTCGAGGCCTGTTCAATGAACTCGCGCGGAGTGAGGCCGGTCTTGTCCTCGATGTTGTCCAGATAGGCCTGAAACGACATCTCGCCTCCTCGCTCAGGCGCTGAGGACGCCTGACTCGCCGCTGGGCTTCTCGGCAGCCAGCATGGCATCGAGAATCGGGTCGGTTGCAGCGGGTAGTTCTGCCTCCGCCGGACGGGGGCGTCCGATCATCGGGGTGACGGCGGCGGCGTCCTCGATGAGTTCGGGCGCGGTGAGCTGGCGGGCGGTGGCGTCGATCGCGTTCACCGGATCGAGTTCCTTGTCGACGACCTTCAGGTCGCGCAGCTTGCGGGCCGTCGGGAACACCCGGGCCTCGATCGACCCGACCGACTCGTTGTAGGCCTTGACGGTGCCGTTGAGCATTCGTCCGACCTTGTCGAAGTTCGCACCCAGCTTGCCCAGCCGGTCGTAGAGCTCGCGACCCAGCTCGAATACCTCGCGAGCCGAATCGGCCAGCGCCGCCTGCCGCCAGGCGTAGGCGGTGGCCTTGAGCAGCCCGATCAGCGTGCTCGGGGTGGCGATCACCACGCCGCGATCGTTGGCGTACTCGTGCAGCGTCGGCAGCTGCTGGAATGCCTCGGCCGCCAGCGCCTCACTCGGCAGGAAGAGCACGACATACTCCGGAGTTGATCCGCCGGCCTTGAAGTAATCCTTGCCGCCCAGCTGATCGATGTGGGTCTGCACATTCCGGGCGAAGCTCGCGAGTAGCCGGCTGCGCTCGGCCGGATCGTCGGTCTCGTGAGCTTCCAGGAAGGCGCTCAGCGGCACCTTGGAGTCGACGTAGAGGTAGCGGTCCTCGCTGAGCATCACCTTCAGGTCAGGACGAATGACCGAACCCGACGACGTCTGCGTCGTCTGCTGCAACTCGAAGTCGCAATGCTCGACCATGCCCGCCATTTCCACAACGCGCTTGAGCTGCAGCTCTCCCCACGCGCCGCGCACCTGCGGCTTGCGCAGCGCCGTCACCAGCGCGGCAGTCTCCTTGCGCACGGCATCACCGGTGAGGCGCACCTCGCTCACCTGGCTGCGGAGCTCGGAGGTCATCGCGACCCGCTCCTTCTCGACCTGGGTGATCCGGTCGTTGAACTTCTCCAGGCTTTCCTTGACCGGGGCCAACAGTTGCTCGGTCTTCTCGTGGCGCAATGCCGCGGAAGCGTCCAGCTTGCGCTCCTGGGCCTCGATGGCTTCGGCCGACAAGGCCTTGAACTGGTTGACCAGCTGCTCGCGATCGGCCACCAAGCCCTCGACGCGCTGCACGGCAGCGTCCCGCTGAGCTTCAGCACCGGCCAGGGCTGCGCGGGCATCGGCAGCTTCGGCGCTGGCCAGTGCGGCATCGGATCGTGCCGCGGCTGCCTCGGCGCGAAGTCGCTCGAGCTCGGCGGCGCCGTCCGACTGCTGCTTGCCGGCCAGCGCACGCAGGCTCACCCATGCCGCCACCGCACCGAGCACGATGCCGACCACCAACCAGGCCAAGTTCTCCATGTCGTTCAGGATTTCAGGTACCGCCGACACTTTGGCCGAGGCTCGCTCGCAGCAACGAGCGCGGGGCGCGGATTTGGGGTGGGTCGGCCCGGTCGGTGCAGACTGAACTCATGAGCGCCCGAGCACACCTCGATGATCTGGCCGCGTTCGTCGCGGCGTCCCCGTCCAGCTATCACGCCGCATTCGAGGTTGCCCAACGGCTCAGCGCGGCCGGATTCGTCCGGCGCGAGGAGGGCGAATCATGGCCGACAACGCTGGACGGTAATGGAACCGTCCCCGGGTACTACGTGATCCGGGACGGGGCGATCATCGCCTGGCGGCTGCCGTCCGCGGAGGCGGGGGAGGCCCCGTTGGGCTTCCGGATCGTCGGGACGCACACCGATTCGCCGGGGTTCAAGCTCAAGCCACAACCCTCGGCGTACGCCTTCGGCTGGGCGCAGGCGGCCATGGAGGTCTACGGCGGGCCGCTGCTGAACTCCTGGCTGGATCGCGAGTTCGGTCTGGCCGGACGGGTGATCACTCGCTCTGGTGAGGTCCGGCTGGTCTCGACTCCGGCCTGGCTGCGCATTCCGCAGCTGGCGCCGCATCTGGATCGCAGCGTCAACGACAACCTGCATCTGGACAAGCAGGTGCACCTGAAGCCGATCTTCAGCACCGGGGCCACCGACCTGCTCTCCGCACTGGCGGCCAGCCTCGACCTTCGTGCCGACGAAATCGACGGCTTCGACCTGTTCGCCGCGGTCACCGAGGCGCCGGCAGTCATCGGGGTGGCCGGAGAGTTCCTGGCCTCGCCGCGGCTGGACAACCTGTCCAGCGTGCACGCCGGGCTGGCCGCGCTGCTGAGCAGCGAGGCGTCCGATCAGGTGCAAGTGCTGGCTTGTTTCGACCACGAGGAGATCGGCTCGGACTCCCGCAGCGGTGCGTCCGGCCCGTTCCTCGCCGACATCCTGGCCCGGATCGCGGACGGCCTGGGCTGGCGCGGCGAGACCTGGCAGCGGGCGCTGGCCCGCTCGTTCGTCATCTCCGCCGATGCCGGGCACTCGGTGCATCCGAACTACCCGCAGCTGCACGACCCCGACCATCGCCCGATCATCAACTCCGGGCCACTGCTGAAGGTCAACGCCAACCAGCGCTACACCACCGAAGGGCCGTCGGCTGCCCGTTGGATGCGGATCTGCCGCGCGGCCGGGGTGCCCACGCAGCCGTTCGTCTCGAACAACTCGGTGCCGTGTGGCTCCACGATCGGCCCGCTGACTGCCACCCGGCTCGGCATCGCCAGCGTGGACGTCGGGATTCCGCTGCTCAGCATGCACTCGGCCCGCGAGCTGTGCGGAGCCCAAGACCCGTGGTGGCTGGCTCAGGCGCTGGGTGCGTTCTACGCCGGCAGCGAGGCCTGAGTTACCCGATCCAGCGGCAACTCGGCAAACAAGTGCGGGTAGCCGTCCTCGACGACCACCGGCAGGCCCTCGGTGTCGAGGCGGAGCAGGACCAGGTCGTCCTCGGCCAGATCGCCGTAGAACCGGGCTCGGGTGCCGGCCAGCTGGGCGCCGAAGGAGCAGTGGACGAAGCCCTCAGCCAGGTAGTCGACATCCCGGCTCGACCACGGATAGCGGCCCTCGATCTCGGCCTGTGCCCAGTGCTTGCGGGTGGCCAGGTGGTAGACCGGCTCGGTGATCGGCGCCCGTTCGCCCAGCAGGCCGAGGCTGACCAGTTCGGCGCGTAGGGCGTCCGCGTCGGTGAAGCGGACGCCGGTCAGCCCAACCGCCTCCGCACCGGCGACATTGGCCGGTGCGTCGTCGATGAAGACTCCCTGATCAGGGGAGATGGACGCCCGGGTGCAGGCCAGTTCGAAGATCTCCGGGTGCGGCTTGACCAGACCTTCGTCGCCGGAGACCACGATGTCGAAAAACCGACGCAGGATTCCGAAGCGTCCGCGGGCTTGGGTGAACATGTCGCCGGCCCAGTTTGTCAGCGCCATCGTCGGCACCCCAGCGGCCTGAAGCTCTGCGATCACCGCCCCGGTGCCGGGCACGGCCTCGGTGATGGTCAGCAGGAAGTTGCGCCGGTAAGCCCGGATCGCCTCGGCGTCGGCGGGGAAGCGTGCGACTAGTGCGGCTTCGGTGTCGTCCAGAGTGGCCACGGCGTCGTTGGCGCGGTTCCAGTCGTCGAAGCCGATCCGCTCCATGAAGGGGGCGACCTCTTCGGGTGCCATCACCGGTTCGTAGGCCCGTTCCGGAGCCCAGTTGATCAGCACGCCACCGATATCGAAGATCACCGTCCGCATGTGCCCAGCATTGCGTATCCGCAGGGCTGGACGCCTGTACCTACCTATAGGTACAGTGAAGCCATGGACTCCCGGGAGCGACTCATTCAGGCCACGAGCGACCTGATGTGGGAGCGCGGCTATGCCGCGACCAGTCCTCGCGAAATCCGCGAGCGATCCGGGGTGGGCCAGGGCAGCATGTACCACCACTTCGCCGGCAAGCGCGAACTCGCGCTGGCCGCTCTTGAGCGCAACTGCGCCGACCTCCTGCCGGCCACCGAGGCGCTTCTGACCGAGTCCGGCGATCCGCTGGACAAGCTCGAGGGGTACCTGAGCCGCCAGCATCAGGTGCTCAAGGGCTGCAAGGTCGGACGAATGACGCAGGACCCGTTGGTGGCATCCGACCCGACCCTGCTAGCGCCGGTGCGCGACGCCTTCGCCACAATCCACGATCGCCTGGCCGTCGTCATCACCGAGGCGATCGCACTCGGCGAGCTGAGCGCCGACCTCAACCCCGACGAGCTGGCCTCGATGATCACCGCCACCATCCAAGGCGGGTATGTACTCGCCATCGCCGCGCAAGATCCTCGTCCCTTCGACGAGGCCCGGGCCGGTGCCCGTCATCTACTTCGGGCGGTTGCTCTGGGCGCCGCTCAGGATCGAAAGGAACAGAAGTGACCGTACGAATCGGAATCAACGGCTTCGGCCGAATCGGACGCAGCTACCTGCGCGCCGCGCTAGCCAATGCTGCCGACGTCGAGGTGGTGGCCGTCAACGATCTCACCGACGCCAACACCCTGGCCACCCTGCTGGAGTGGGATTCGATCTCCGGCCATCTGGACGGCGTCCGCGCCGACGGCGACACGATCTGGGTGGGCGAGAAGGCCATCAAGGTGCTTTCTCAGCGCGACCCGGGTGCCATCACCTGGGGCGATCTCGGTGCCGACGTGGTGATCGAGTCGACCGGCTTCTTCACCGACGGCGCCAAGGCTCGCGCCCACCTCAATGGTGGCGCCAAGAAGGTCATCGTCTCGGCCCCGGCCAAGGGCGACGTGCCGACCTTCGTCCTCGGTGTCAACGACGACAAGCTCGACCCGACCGCAGCCGACGTGTTCTCCAATGGCTCGTGCACCACCAACTCGGTGGCGCCGCTGGCCAAGGTGCTCAACGACACTTTCGGCATCGAGACTGGTCTGATGACCACTGTCCACGCCTACACCGGTGACCAGCGCCTGCTGGACGCCCCGCACTCGGATCTGCGCCGGGCCCGGGCGGCCGCGGTGTCGACGATCCCGACCTCCTCGGGTGCGGCCAAGGCCATCGGCAAGGTCATTCCGGAGCTGGACGGGCGCCTGACCGGCTTCGCCCTGCGGGTGCCGGTGCCGGTGGGCTCCATCACCGACCTGACCGTCGTGCTGAACCGTGAGGCCAGCGCGGTCGAGGTGAACCAGGCCTTCGCCGAGGCTGCTGCGTCCGGCCCGCTGGCCGGGTACCTTCAGTACTCCGAGGCGCCGCTGGTTTCGGCCGACATCGTCGGCAATCCGCACTCCTCGATCTTCGACGCTCCGCTGACCGAGGCGATCGGGCGTCAGGTGAAGGTGCTGGGCTGGTACGACAACGAGTGGGGCTTCTCGAACCGTCTGGTCGAGTTCTCCGAGCGGATCGGTGCCGCTCTCTGACAGTGATCGACGCAGCTGCCGCCGGGTTCTTTCCCGGCGGCAGCTGTCGTTTCGGCTACTCGGCCGGCGCCCAGTAGCAGCGGACGGGGGAGACGATCCGTCCGTCCTTCTTCAGCTCGGCCATGGCCTTGTCGACCGCCTTGCGGTCCAGACCGGTCAGCTCGACCACCTTGCCGGCGTTCAGCGGCGCTGCAGCCGTCCGCATAGCGTCGAGCACCTGCTCGGCATCGCTCATTTCCTACCTCCGATTGCTGGTGTTGTCGCCAACCTAGCGGGGTCTTGGTGAGCGTGCTGCGAGCGGCGGAGCTCTGGTCTTCGTTCGTCTCGTCCTGGTTAGTTCGGGCGGTTGTGCTCGCCGAATAGCTGGACCAGTGCCTGCAGTACCGGACGCCGTGAGCTGCCTTTGCGGGTGGCGATCTGCAGTCGCCAGGCGGGCAACTCTTCGGTGAGCGGACGGACTGCGCAGCCCTCGAAGTCGACGACCTTCGGGATCACCGCCACCCCGAGCCCGGCCGCGACGTAGCCGGGCACCGCAGGTAGGCCGGGCACCTCGGCGGCGATCTGGCGGCTCAGCCCCAGGCTGGTCAACGCGGCCTCCACCTGGATCCGGTTGCCGTAGCCGGCCGGGACCTCCACCCAGGGCTCGCCAGCCAGCTCGGCCAACGACACCGACTGCCGGCCGGCTAGCCGATGGTTGGGCGGCAGCAACGCCACATAGTCGGCGCTGAGCAGCTCGACGGCGTCCAGCTCGGGTGGGGGAGGGACGGCCACGAAGGCGGCGTCCAGCCGTCCATGGCTGAGATCCTCGCTGAGCCCCAGCGAGCCGGAACTGGACGCGGTCAGGCTCACCTCGACTCCAGGGAAGCGGGCCCGCAGATCGCGTAGCACGGACGGGAGGTGGCCGACCTGCTCCAGGCCGACGAAGATGCCCAGCCGCAGCCGCCCGCGCAGACCACCGTCGGCCTGCCCGGCGAGTACGCGCAGCGCCTCTACCTGGTCGAGGATCTCTTGCGCACGTGGCAGAAGGCCCTCGCCGGCATCGGTCAGCCGGACCGACTTGGTTGTCCGGGCGAAGAGTTGGACGCCCAGCTCCCGCTCCAGGCTGCGCAGTCCGGCCGAGACCGTCGATTGAGCCACGAACAGCCGATGCGCGGCCTCGGTCACATTCAGCTCGGCAGCGACGGTGGTGAAGTACTCGAGCTGACGGGTATCCATGAAGTCAATAATAGATGAGAGCGATCAACGCCATAGGAATAAATCGTTGGACGCGATGGATGCTTGCGCCCGACCATGGACTCATGACCACCAAGTTCGCCGAAGCCACCATCCCGACCACCGACCGGGCAGCGCTCAGCGCTCGCGCCGGCTTCTGGATCGTTGCTATCGCCTTCGCGGTGCTGATGGCCTTCACCACGGTGCCAACCCCGCTGTATGCGCTGTATCAGGCGCGCGACGGCTTCCCGACGCTGGTGGTCACGGCCATCTTCGCCGCCTACGCGGTCGGGGTCATCGTGGGCCTTCTCTTCCTCGGCCATGCAGGCGATCACCTGGGACGACGTCCGGTGGTACTCGCCGTGGCCGGCGTCCAACTGCTCACGGCGATCGGCTTCACGCTGTTGAGCGATGTTGCCGGGCTGCTCGTGCTGCGGCTGATCTCCGGGGTGGCTGCCGGTGTGCTCACCTCGACGGCCACTGCCTACTTGGCCGAGTTGCGCCGGGCATGGCGTCCGGGTTCGCCGGGACTGGCCGTCAGTGTCGGCGCCGCGGCCAACCTGGGTGGATTGGCTCTGGGCCCGCTGGTCTCCGGCATGATCGCCGAGTGGGCACCGGCCCCGCTGGTGACCGCCTACCTGGTGTTGGCGGCCGCGATCATCGCGGTGGCGGTGCCGCTGAGCCGGGTTCCGGAGACCGTCCAGGCTGATCGCGAGGGCTTCGCGGTGCGGCCGCAGCCGATCGCTGTGCCCGCACAGCATCGGACGCTCTACTGGGCTGCCGGCCTGGGCATCTTCACCGCGTTCGCCATCACCGGCTTCTACGGATCGGTGGCGCCGGCCTTCCTCGGTCAGGTGCTCGGCTCGCATGATCGGCTGCTGGCCGGGGTCGCCTCGACGGTCGTCTTCGCCGCTGCGGCAGGTGCCCAGCTCGGCTTCGGCCACCTGCCGATGCGGCTGCAGTTGCGGCTGGGGACGGCCGCGATGGCGGTGGGCCTGATCGTGATTGCGTTCGCCGGACCGTCCGCATCGCTGGCCGCCTTCCTGGGCGGGGGAGCGGTGGCCGGGGCCGGCCTGGGCCTAATGTTTCGTGGGTCGCTGGCGGTGGCGTCCGGCCTGTCGGACGGACGCAACCACGGCGCCGTGCTGGCCGGGATCCTGCTGATCGGCAACGCCGGCCTCGCGATCGCGCCGGTGCTGGTCGGGCTCAGCCTGAACTGGCTACCGATCGTGGGGGTCACCATCGGCTTCGCCGCCGCCGTGCTCGTCCTGGTGCTGTGGGCCGGGCCGCGACTGGCTCGGGCCGGTCGCACGGTCTGAGTATCTCGGCAGCGGCGATCGTCGGGGTTCGAGGCACCCTCGGCCACCGGTAGGCTTTGCGGACGTGGCTCTCACCATCGGCATCGTCGGACTGCCCAACGCCGGCAAGTCCACCCTGTTCAACGCGCTGACCCGCAACAACGTGCTGGCGGCCAACTATCCGTTCGCGACGATCGAGCCGAATGTCGGCGTCGTCGGCGTCCCGGACGAGCGGCTGCCGGTGCTCGGCAAGCTGTTCAACTCCGAGCGGCTGGTGCCGGCCACGGTGAGCTTCGTCGACATCGCCGGCATCGTGAAGGGCGCGTCGCAGGGTGAGGGGATGGGTAATGCCTTCCTCGCCAACATCCGCGAGGCCGACGCGATCTGCCAGGTCACCCGAGTCTTCCGTGACCCGGACGTGACCCACGTCGACGGCGAAGTGAACCCCGGCAGCGACATCGAGACGATCCGCACCGAGCTGATCCTGGCCGACCTGCAGACCTTGGAGAAGGCGCTGCCCCGGGTCGAGAAGGAAGCCCGGATCAAGAAGGAGAAGCAGCCCACCCTGGCCGCTTACCTGCAGGCCCAGGAGGTGCTGAACTCCGGCGTGGGCGTCCATGCCGCCGGGCTCGACCTCGAGCCGCTGCGCGAGCTGTTCCTGCTCACCGCCAAGCCCTACCTCTACGTGTTCAACTGCGACTCCGACGAGCTCACCGACACCGAGCTGATCGCGAAGATGCGCGCGTTGGTGGCTCCGGCCGAGGCGATCTTCCTGGACGCCAAGATCGAGTCCGAGCTGATCGAGATGGAGCCGGACGAGGCGCGGGAGTTCCTCGAGGAGATGGGCATCGCCGAGCCCGGCCTGGACACTCTGGCCCGGGTCGGCTACGAAACCCTCGGTCTGCAGAGCTACCTGACCGCCGGCCCCAAGGAGTCCCGGGCCTGGACGATCAAGAAGGGCGCCACCGCTCCTGAGGCGGCCGGCGTGATTCACACCGACTTCCAGAAGGGCTTCATCAAGGCCGAGATCGTCAGCTTCGACGATCTGGTCGAGCTCGGCTCCGTCGCCGCAGCGCGGGCAGCCGGCAAGGCCCGCATGGAAGGCAAGGACTACGTGATGGCCGATGGCGACGTCGTCGAGTTCCGCTTCAACGTCTGAGCGCTTCTTCGGTCGCCTTCGGAGTCTTGTCGCGCGCATCCGGGAGTGGTGGTCGGGTCCGGGGTGGGACGCACCCGTGCCTCGCGAGCGAGTTCGCCAGGAGGCCGCGCGCCTCGTCGCGGGTGAGATCACCGAGCGGGAGTTCGTGAGCTGGATTCACATTCATGTGGGCCACAGGGGCTACGACGATCTCATCGAGTTGGTTGAACTGGACGACGAGTACGACCCTGTCGACTTCCCCGATGAAGACCGGTGGTTCCGGGAGTCCGCCGAGGCTGCGGCGATCCGCAACCACGTGCGCGAGGTGGCGCTGCGACTGCTGGCCGACTGCTGAACCGCATCTTCGCGGTCTCGCAGGCACCGGCGGACTCCGCCTAGGTCGACGAAGTTTGCGGTGGCGCGGACCTTTGCCGATCTGGGTGTCGGTGCGCCCATCCGTCAGTGTGGGACGCTCTGCAGGTGTCAGCACTCGTCGATCGGCAGCGGATGGCGGCCTACGGGGTCGCGGTACGCAACGGCTGCATTCTGCTGACCCGGGCCAGTCGAAGCTCCGACTTCCCGAGTACCTGGTCGTTGCCCGGCGGGGGCGTCGACCACGGCGAGCATCCGGGACAGACCGTGGTTCGCGAGTTCCTCGAGGAGACCGGGCTTGAGGTCGTGATCGACAGTGATTGCGCGGTGTTCAGCGATGTGCGCGCCATCCCGAGCAAGGGGATCCGGCTGCATCACGTCCGCTTCTGCTACCCGGTCAGCGTTGTCGCCGGCGTGCTTCGCAACGAGCCGCAGGGGTCGACTGATCTGGCCCGGTGGGTGGAGTTCGATGAGGCGCTCGGCCTGATCCCGATCGCCCGTTCGTGACTGCGGCCATCGAGGCGACGGCACACGGACGGCCGCTCGCCGCAACTTCCTCGTGAGGCCTGAGCCGGCTCGTGGCGAGGTGTTGCGGGCGAGTCCTGAGGATAGGGTTCACGGGTGAGTAGCCCGGCTCCGGACCTTGAGTCTCCGCAGGACCAGCCCGATCCGGGCCGGTTGCGGCGGACGGTGCTGATCGTCGCGGCGCTGAACCTGGCCTACTTCTTCGTCGAGTTCCTGGTTGCGCTCGGCGCGCATTCGGTGGCGCTGCTCGCCGACAGTGTCGACTTCCTCGAGGACACCGCGGTCAATGTGCTGATCTTCGTGGCGCTCGGCTGGCCGCTGGTCCGTCGGGCGGTGATGGGCAAGCTGATGGCGCTGGTAATTCTTGGTCCGGCTGTGCTGGCCGGATGGGAGGCGATTCGGCGCTTCTCGGCCCCCGAGCCGCCGCTGGTCCTGCCGCTCGTGGTCGCGTCGCTGGGCGCCATTGTCGTCAATGGGACGAGCGCATGGCTGCTCAGTCGAGTGCGACATCACGGCGGATCGCTGAGCCGTGCCGCATTCCTGTCTGCGCGCAACGATGTTCTGGTGAACCTCGCGATCATCGCGATGGGCATTCTCACCGTGTGGTTGAGCTCAGGCTGGCCCGACCTGATCCTCGGCTGCTTCATCATCGCGTTGGCCGTCAGGGCGGCCGTGGAGGTCTGGGAGGTCAGCGAGGAGGAACGCCTGGCCGCGAAAGCCCTTGCCGGAGAGGATCTTGACTGAGCCCGGAGGCGCCCCCCTGAACCGGTCTCGCCCGTGCGACCGGCGCCTTCGCGTGGGGTGTCGGTGGTGCCCCGTTGATCGGGGGTGAGCTCAGCCGCCGGCCTTGCGAGTGAAGGTCAGGTGGGTGACGCCGCTCGGCGAGGCCACTGATTCGACCTCGAAGCGGGACTCGATGCCCTCTAGGCCATCCCAGAGCCGGACGCCGCGGCCCAGCACGATCGGCACCACCACCAGGTGCAGGTGATCGATCAGGTCAGCGGCCAGGAAGTCGCGCAGCATGCTCGGGCCGCCGCCGATCCGGACGTTCAGGCTATCTGCGGCCTCGCGGGCGATGGCCAGGGCTTCGGCGGGAGACGCTTCGAGGAAGTGGAAGGTGGTGCCGCCGTCCAACTCGATCGGTGGATGCGGCCGGTGAGTCAGCACGAAGGTCGGGGTGTGGAACGGCGGGTTGTCGCCCCACCAGCCGGTCCAGTCCGGGTCGTCCTGCCAGCCGGGCGGGCCGAACTTGTGGGCACCCATGATCTCGGCCCCGATGCCAGGCCCGTGCCGCTGCGCGAAGGCGTTGTCGATGCCGTCCGAGCCGTCCGGACTCCAGTATTGGGTGGCCATCATCCAGGTGTGCAGGCGCTGGCCGGCATGGCCGAAAGGTGCCTCCGTGCTCTGCGGCTCGCCGGTGGCGAAGCCGTCCAGCGAGATGGAGAAGTTGTGGACTCGGGTTCGGGACATCGTGCTCCTCTGTGGCGGGGCTGGGTCCGGTTCCAGGTTCGCAGCCGGCGGGTGTGCGGCTCAATGCCTCATCGGGGTCGGCAACTGCGGTATAGACGCATGGCAGGGCACCGATCTGCGGCGATTTCCGCGCATTGGGTGGCTCTCCATGGGTGCGGGTCGCGAACTGCGGCGAAATCCGCGTTATGTGGTCGATGGGAGTCGCCATATCGCGGGAATCTCCGCGGTCTGGTCGTCTTGGGCTGACGGGGCCCTCGATAACGCGGGTATCGCCGCGCCCGGCCCTGTCGGCGGCTAGTCGGCTCGGCGCACCATCTCTTCGGCGATCCAGCGGGCTTTCTCCCGGCTGCAGGCGCCGGGCTCGCTGAAGCTGACTGCGAAGACGCCGGTGATCTCGGTGAGTTGCGGGAGGCCGTGGAGCTTGAGGATCTCGTCCGCCTCTGCCGCGTACTCGTCGTGGGTGCCGCCGGCGGCGATCAGTCCCACCGGGTCGGCCTCGGCCAGGATCGAGATCAGCTCTTCGCGGGAGATCGCCATGGCGCTGAGCCTAGACCGGACGTTCCGGCGTTGCCCAACCGCCGCGCGCTGGGCGCGACCGTGTGGAGCCCCGCCACCGAAGACAATGGGGCAGTGGTGAGGATCCGAGTGGCCGATCTGTGCGGCGCCGACGCGTCCGACTGTGCAACTCTGCTCGAGCGGTATCTTCGCGACACCGAGGCTGAGAAGCTCGCCCACGGCCTGCCTGGGGCCAGTACCGATCGGCTGCCCGCTCGCTACCGCGCAGAGATCCGTGATCCGGGCTCGGCGCTGGCCGGTGCGACGATGCTGCTCGCCTTCGATGACGAGCTTCCCGTCGGGATCGCCGTGGTGAGCGGGGACGAGATCAAGCGGCTGTTCGTGAGCGAGCTCGCTCGTGGACAGGGCGTGGGGCGGCAGTTGCTCGAGGCGGCAGTTGCCCTGATTCCCGGCGAGACAAGGCTCACCGTGTGGAGCTGGCGGACCGCGGCGCTCCAGCTCTACCAGCGAGCCGGCTTCGTCCAAGTCGAGTCGTGGGACGGACGCGGCGGCCTAGTCTGCCTGACCCGCCGGGGCTGAACCGGTCTCGGCGCGCAGCCGACGACGCCGAACCCAGCCGGGCGCAACCGCAAGACCGTCCCGCTGAATGCGGACGAGCAGAGCCACTCCGAGTGCGGTCAGCACAGTCACGGAAACGACCGACGCCTCGATCCCGAAGACGCCGCCGGTCAGCCAGTCCGGCCCGCTGAACTGTGCTGTGAGCAGGCCGGACGCCGCTCCCGAGCCGGATACCGCCGAGCCGAAGACCGGCCCCTGCAGCACATTCCAGGCGAAGTGCAGGCCCATGCACCACCACAGCGAGCGGGTGACCACGTAGAGGGCCGAGAACAGCAATCCGGCCTCCAGGGCGATGGCCAGTGCACCCCACAGGGTGGCGTTCTGGTTGCTCAAATGAGCCAGGCCGAAGACGAGCCCGCCGACGGCAATCGCGGCCCACGTGCCCAGGGCGTCTTCGACCAGGCGCAGCAGGACCCCGCGGAAGGCGATCTCCTCGGCGATTGCCGCCACCAGGCCGGTGGAGATCAGCGCCGGCACGATTGGGTAGCTGGGGTTCACACCCACAATCCGATAGCTGCCGACGATGAACAGGATCCCGACCACCACGAGCAGCAAGCCGGAGCCCAGCAGCAGACTCCAACCCAGGCCGCCGATCCGCCCCCACGCCAGTTCCACCGGACGCCGCTTCTCCACCCACAGCAGCACCAGATAGGCCACCACCACCACCACGAGTTCGGTCAGCCGGACCAGCGACCAGCTGCGGGCCACGGCGTCCCCGATCACCGGGATCCGGCCGATCAGGACAGCCAGCACCGTCGCCACGGCCAGTGCCGCCAGGAAGACCAGCGCCCGGATCCCGGGGGAGAAGCGCCACCGCCGCCGCGGCGGACGAGGCTTCACCGGCTGGTCAGCGGGGAGCAGGTCCTCGGAGCGCGGACGCGCTTGTGGGGCGGAGATCGGGAGCACCGAAGGATTCTTGCACCCTCTCGGCCAGGATCGTTCGGTCCGAACTCACGGCTCCTGCCGTGACCGTGGATGTGCGCTCAGTCGCGGACCACCGAGCCGTCGGATTGCCGGTGCCAGTGCTCCGGCTGGCCGACCAGGGTGACGGCGTTGTGCAGCCACCAGGTGGTGTCCGGGCTCCAGCCGGCGATCATGCTGGCGGAGTCTCCGACGTCGATCACCCGGGTGGCCGACCTCAGATAGCCGCCGATGCTCAGGTGGACGCCGTCGAAGTGATCTGCCACCCGGCTCCAGTCCGGGATCACCCAGCGTCGCAGTTGCCCGGTGACCTTGCGCCAGTCGGCGCCCACTCGTCCGGTCACCTCCAGCGGGAACTGTGTGCACAGGTGCATCCAGTCGTCCGGGCCGTGGATTTCGTAGATCCGAGCGGCTTCGTCGGGGACGACCTGCTGCGCGCTGGCTTGCCGCCAGGCGAGTTCGTCCTCGACCAGGATCAGTCCGGCCGGACGGCCGCCGGGCAGCCGACTGGTGGTGTTCGGCAAGCCGGAGGGAGGCATCGACCACCACGCACCGCTCCAGTTCGCCTCGGGGTCGAGCTGGTGGTCGCGCTCGGCGCGCTCGTTCTCCCACAGGATGTCCAGGCGCCACTCGGCCAGGCTCGGCGGAGCGGCAATCGGGTCGGCCTCGTCGTCGTACCAGCGCACCAGCCATTGATCATCGCGGCGCAGCGGACGATCCCCATCCTGGACGGCTGCGGAGGCCGCCAGGTGCTCGGCGACCGGACGGAGCGCCTCGCGCAGCTCGGCTCCGGCGATCAGTTGGTCGGTCTCGTCCGGCGGCTGCCAGTACATCGCCGCACCGACCGTGCCGCACAGGGCAGTGGTCAGGAGTTCGCCCTCGGCGGGGAGGAGGCGAGTGGCCGGGAGCAGTCGGACGACGTCCGCGCGCTGGTAGGTCGGCGAGTAGGGCTGTGGCCCCGTGATGGACCAGATGGTTCGTCCGGACAAGCCCCAGGCCGCGTCGAGGACGGCGTGGTTGAGCTCGCTGAAGGTGTCCGGGCTGGTGGTCGCGCAGTCGCAAGCGAGCGCAAACTCCAGCACGAACCGCCGACCCCGTGGGCCGGCCAGCAGGTCCTCAGCGCTCAGCATCGAACTCCTATCGGGCCGCTCCACTCGGTCAGCGCATGATCTCCCGGGTGAAGCCCCGGTAGCGCGGGCCTTTCCACTGCACGGTGCCCTGGTCGCCCTCGGCGAGCAGGCCGAACTCGTGTCCGGTGAGTTCGAACTCGGCCCGCTCGCCGCTGGGGAACTGGAATGTGGCGAAGTGCCGCTGCGTGGTGCGTCCGCCGTCGATCGAGGCGACCTCGATCCGCTTGCTCAGCACTGTGGCGTCCGAACTGAGCTCGGGGGAGTTGGCAATCTGCGATCCCCGGCGGACTGCTGTCGCGGCGCGCAGAACCGTCGGCGCCAGCATCATCACGATGGCAGCGAGCACGGCGAGCGCCAT
Source organism: Actinomycetales bacterium Actino_02 (assembly GCA_001603275.1). Classification (GTDB taxonomy): domain Bacteria; phylum Actinomycetota; class Actinomycetes; order Propionibacteriales; family Propionibacteriaceae; genus Propionicimonas. The sequence goes on from LUYM01000021.1 coordinate 73,266, forward strand.
CAGCACCAGAATCAGCAGGAGCGGAAGATTCATCATCACCTCGGCGAGCCTAGCCAACCGCCGTCTCGGTGACGGCTACTTCACCAAGGATGCCTTGGCCTTCCAGGTGTTGCAGGCGCCGATGTTCTTTCCGTACAGACCGGCCTCGCCCCAGTACCGTCCGGCCTTCGCGCTGCCGTGGCCCTTCGCATCGGCGGAGTAGCCGAGCTGGTATTCGACGTCGTCCCGGTCGTCGGAGTTGAACCGGAGGCCGGAGTGGGTGAGCCGGTAGTGGGCCATGCAATGCGCCTGCAGCTCGATGCGTCGCTCGGTGACGTCCTCGTCCTCCTTCAGAGTGAGCGACGCCTCGAAGATCCCGGCCAGTTCTTGCACGTGGTGGGAGTACTCGTGGAACACGAACTCGGCAACCGACAGCCGGTAGTAGCGACCCTGCTGGTAGGAGGCGCGAGAGAAGTAGAGGGTCTGATCGCCGGAGCAGTAGCTGGCCGGGAAGGTGGTGTCGATGCTGCCGCAGGGGGTGTTCGTGGTCTTGACGTAGAACTTCACCTTCGGCTTGGTGAAGGCGATCGAGGTCTTGGCCAGGCTCTTGCTCCAGGCGGAGTTCTCGCAATCCACTAGAGCCTTGACCTGGGATTGGAACGCCTTCCAGGACGAGGGGATGCGCTGATTCGGGCAGGCGCCGGTCACCGTCAGCGAGTAGATGGCGCTCTTCTTGAGGAGGTCCTCCGGCTTGGGCGCCGGCGTCGGCGTCGGGCTTGCGGACGGGCTGGCGGACGTCCGGGTGGGCGTCGGCCCGGTCAGGGTCGGCAACGTGCCGATCGGAGTGGCCATCACGCCGGTGATCGCTCCCGCGGCGATCACTGTGGCCGCGGCCAAGACCCAGCCGCCGACGCCTCGTCGCTTGGGTGCGGGGGCGAGTGGGCCATGCCCGTCCGGCGCGAACCGCTGGCCGGCCATGGGCTGTTGCGGTGTGGCGTAGCCGGGGTAGGGATATCCCGGTGGCGGGTAGTTCGGAGGTGGACCGCTCGGCGGAGGGTAGTTGGGCGGGGCGTAGCCGGCTGACGGATCGCTCGGCGGGGGCCCGGCAACACTCGCCTGATACGGGTACCCGGCCGGCGTGGACGGATATCGGTACTCGGCGGGGCCCGGCCAGGGCGGAACGACCCCGTCCGGAGCAGTCCATGGCTCGGTGGTGGGAGCGGGAGGCGTCCAGCCGGGATCGGGAGGGGGCGAGGGGGCGGCGGGCAGGTCGAAGCCTCCCGGCACGTCGGGGGGTGGTTCCTCGCTGCTACTCATTGAACTCCGGCGGAGACTCGCGGCTACTGGGAACGATACGGCCCGTGGTGCAGGCTGAGAAGCCCTTGCTCAGCGGAAGCCGAGGTAGAACACAGCCAGGGCGAAGCCGAGGATGGCCACAATGATTCGCACCGGGCGCAGCCGTGGTCGCAGCGACTCCACGGCCGTCCACAGCGCGAGAGCCGAGACAGTCCAGCCGAGCTCACGAGCCGGGTAGACGGTCCCCAGGGTGAGATCGAGGAAGCCCAACACGGCTCCGATCCCGACGCCGATCGCGGCCAGCATCGACACGATCCCCCGGATCCTGGTCAAGGCCGTCTGCCAGCGGGGGACGATGACGGCGGCGCGGCGTCCCTCCGGTGCGCGGTGCGAGACCTTGATCACGCCATCGACGAAGAACCACAGCGCGGTCGCCACAGCGACCAGCACGGGCGGACTGAAGCGCTCCAACAAGGCAGTTCCCCTCTCAGGCCCCAGCAGTCTAGGGGGGTCCTCTGGACTATGCCCAGCGGATCTTGCTGCGGCTGCCACCCCGCGATCGCCTGGAACCTCGGCTCGGGTGGGGCCTGCGGTGAGCGCCGCGACCTGGGGATACGCATTCAGCAAGTGCCACGGTTCGGGGGAGGCGTTCGGCGAATGAGGGGGCGGACGGACAGCCGCGTGGCGATGCGAGAATCGAGGCGTGTTCCGTCCCGTCGTCGACCTGCCCGGGCTGTCCGAGGCCCCTGGGCATTGGCTGGCGCCCGATCTGATCGCCTGGCCGGTGGCGATGCCCCCTGGTCAGTCACCGGCGGCGCTGGATTGGCGGCTGCACTGGTCGGACGAGGCGGGCATCGATCCGCGAGCCAGCGAGCCGCTGCCTTGGCGCAGCTGCTTTCTGAGGTTCGATCCGGCCGGATTGCCAGCCGAGGTGACCCGCGGCTTTCCGCACCTGCGCCAGTACCTGGCGCTGCGGGTTCCGGACGCCGCTGTCGCCGAGCTGGACGAGATCCTTCGCTGCCAGATCGTGCTCAGCGTCCACGACGGAGCCGGACGACTGCACGCCGCCGGCCACCTGCAGCTTCCCGGCGTCCTCGATCGCCGGTTCGCTGCCGCTGCCTCGGCCGTCCTTGGCCCGACATGGGCTGACGGGCGTCCGACGTTGCGGGTGTGGGCGCCGACCGCCCGCCGAGTCAGCCTGCTGCTGTGGCCGGGCGCGTTGCAGGGGGCGCCTCAGCGGCTGGCGATGAGCCCGGAGACCGACGGCACGTGGGCAATTCTCGGTGAGTCGGCCTGGCTCGGCGCGAAGTACCGCTTCGAGGTCGAGGTCTACGTGCCCGAGCACCAGCGGGTCGTCGCCAATCAGGTCACCGACCCCTACTCCCAGGCGCTGACCGTGAACTCCACCCACTCGGTGCTCGTCGATCTGGACGCCGCCGAGCTGGCCCCCGAGCAGTGGCTCTCAGCCCGTGCGCCTCACCTGGAACAGCGCGTTGATCAGGTGATTTACGAGCTTCATCTGCGGGACTTCTCGATCAGTGACGACTCCGTGCCGCCGAAGCTGCGGGGTAGCTACCTGGCGCCGACCGTGGACAGCGCCGGCATGGCCCATCTGCGCCGGCTGGCCGACGCGGGACTGAACACGATCCAGCTGCTGCCGATCTTCGACAACGCCACCGTCGAGGAGCACCCCGAGCGCCAGCAGCGTCCGGCCAAGGCCGCGCTGCGCCAGTTCGCTCCGGACAGCCCCGAGCAGCAGCGCCGGATCGCCGAAGCCGGCGGACGCAGTGGCTTCGGCTGGGGCTACGACCCGTGGCACTTCTTCGCTCCGGAGGGCTCGTTCTCCTCAACCCTGGACAGTGCCGAAGGTGCCGGCCGGGTGTGGGAGTGCCGCTCGATGATCGGTGGCTTCCATGCGGCCGGCCTGCGGGTGGTGGTCGACCAGGTCTTCAATCACACGGCATCGGCAGGCCAGGACCGCTCCAGCGTGCTGGACCGGATCGTCCCTGGCTACTACCACCGGTTGGACGCGACCGGAGTGGTCGAGACCTCAACCTGCTGCCCGAACGTGGCCACCGAGCACCTGATGGCGCAGAAGCTGATGGTCGATGCGTGCGTGCTGTGGGCGCGGCACTACCGGGTGGACGGGTTCCGGTTCGACCTGATGGGCCATCACAGCCGGGACAATCTGCTGGCCGTCCGGGCCGCCCTGGACGCGCTCACCCCTGCCAGCGACGGAATCGACGGAACCGCGATCACCCTGCACGGCGAGGGCTGGGACTTCGGCGAGGTGGCCGGCAACGCCCGCTTCGTCCAGGCCACACAGGGCCAACTCGGCGGCACCGGGATCGCCACCTTCTCCGATCGGCTGCGCAACGCCGTCCGTGGCGGCTCGGTGTGGGATCTCGACCCGCGGGTGCAGGGCTTCGGCTCGGGCCTGCTCACCGCCGACAATGCGTCCGGCGCGAATGGAGATCACGGCGCCCAGGCCGGGCGGCTGGCCTACTACACCGACCTGATCCAGCTCGGCCTGGCCGGCAATCTGCGCGCTTTCCGCTTCGGCTCCAACTCCCGGCACACCGAACTGGCCGGGGCCCAACTCAGCTTCGAGGAACGTCCGGCCGGCTACGCCGACCAGCCCGACGAGGCGATCAACTATGTGGACGCTCACGACAACGAGACCCTGTTCGATGCGCTCACTTTGAAGCTGCATCCGGCCACCCCGATGGCGGCCCGGGTCCGGCTGAACACGCTGTGCCTCGCCTTGGCCACGCTCGGCCAGAGTCCGGTGTTGTGGCATGCCGGCACCGACCTGCTGCGCAGCAAGAGCCTGGATCGCAACTCCTACAACTCCGGCGACTGGTTCAACTTCCTGGACTTCTCGATGCGCGACAACGGCTTCGCCGCCGGGCTGCCGCCGGAGCGCGAGAATGCGGCCAGCTGGGACGTCCTGGCCCCACTGCTGGCCAATCCGCGGCTCAAGCCGCGTCCGGCCGACATAGCCACCGCCCACGCCGCCGCGCTGGACGTCCTGCGACTGCGGAACTCGTCGCGGCTGTTCCGATTGGGCTCGGCAGCCCAGATCCAGGCGAAGGTGAGCTTCCCGGCGGCCAACAGCTGGCATCAGATTCCCGGCGTGATCGTGATGCTGATCGACGACAGCACCGAGCCGGTCGATCCGCGCTGGTCGGGGATCGTGACGGTGTTCAACGCCACCGGCTGGACGATCCATCAGACCCTCGATCGCGACCTGACCGGCTTCGTCTTGCATCCGGTGCAGGCCGGTGGCACCGATCCGGTGGTCACCTCCAGCCGGATCGGCGCCGACTGGGTTCGGGTTCCGGCGCGGACGGCCGCGGTCTTGGTCCGTCCGCGCTGAACTAGCCGACCGGCTGCGGCTCGGCCGTCGCAGGGACGCCAGGCTGCGTTCGGGTGAGGAACAGCCCGCCGACCACGGTGAGCACCCAGACCAGGCCGACCACCAGGAAGGCAGTCCGGGCGCCGGTTGCCAGTGCGGCCTCGGCGATCTCGCCTGAGGCGGCGGCCCGGCCACCGACGGTGGACATGATCGTCACGAACAGTGCCGTCCCGGCCGCCCCGGCGACCTGCTGCACCGTCCCGATGGTCGCCGAGCCGTAGCTGTACAGGTGGTGCGGCAACGTGCCCATGGCGGTGGTGAACAACGGAGTCATCATGAAGGCCAGGCCGAGGCTGAGCAGCAGATTCGCGACCAGCAACTGCCACCAGGGGGTGGCCATCGAGATCGTCGCGTAGATGGCGAAGGAGCCACCGACCACGACGGCGCCGGGCACCACCAGCAGCCGCGGACCGACTCGGTCATAGAGCCGGCCGACGACCGGTCCGAGCAGGCCCATCAGCAGCCCGCCGGGTAGCAGCAGCAGGCCGACGGTCAGCGGCTCCAGGTGCAGCACCTGCTGCAGCACCAACGGGGTGGCGATGATCGAACCGAATAGCACCATCATCACCACGGCCATCACCCCGATGGCGATCGCGAATCCGGGCTGAACGAAGGTGCGCAGGTCGAGCAGCGCGCGATCGCTGCGCTGCAGGATCAGCTGGCGCAGCAGGAAGCCGGCCAGGCTCAGCGCTCCGGCGGCCAGCACGGCCGAGAGCTCCCAGTCAGGAACCGCCGGGTTGCCGACCAGGCTGAGTCCGTAGACCAGTCCGCCGAAGCCGAGGGCAGCCAGCGGGATGCTCAGCACGTCCAGGCGCACCGGACGCGGCTCGTCGAGGTTCGGGACGACCCGAAGGCCGACCAGCAGGATGCCGACCGCGATCGGGAAGACGATGGCGAACACGAACCGCCAGCTGAGGAACTGCAGGATCACCCCGGACAGCGTCGGGCCGATCGCCGGGGCCGTCGCGATCACCAGGCTGATCGTGCCCATCACCCGACCGCGTGCGTGCAGGGGCACCAGTTCCATGACGGTGGTCATCAGCAGCGGCATCATCACCGCGGTCCCGCTGGCCTGGATCACCCGACCCAGCAGCAGCGGGCCGAAGCCAGGAGATAGCGCCGCAACCGCCGTGCCGGTCGCGAACAGGCTCATGGCCAGGCCGTAGACCCCACGAGTGGACAGCCGCTGGAGCAACCAGCCACTGATCGGGATCACCACGGCCATGGTCAGCATGAAGCCGGTGGTCAGCCACTGCGCCGTCCGCTCGGTCACGGCGAGATCGGCCATGATCCGCGACAGTGCGACGTTCATCGCGGTCTCGTTCAAGATCACCACGAAGGCGCTGATCATCAGGACGGTCAGGATCGTCCGGGTGGTCTTCGGCAGCCGGTCCGGCTGGGTCTGGTCAGCACTGGCTGCGGCCGGTGGCGGGTTCAGTTCGGAAGAAGTCTCAGAAATCGGGGCTGGCATGCGGGCCTCACTAGCTTGCGTCGCGCCGGACGGGGTTGAGGCGGCAACATTGGCGCGGAAGACGTTGTCTCAACTCCGTGCGGAGCACGGCTATTCCCGATTGCGCGCGTCGGCGGCCGAATCGAGCGTGGTCAGGGCGGCGCGGTGAGTTATGGGAGACTCGATGCCGAAACCAAGAGACCCCCGAAGTGGGCGCAGGCATTCGATGGAGGAAGGCCAAAGATGACCGAATTCACCTGGACGGAACTCGACGCCCGAGCGGTGGACACCGCCCGGATCCTGGCGGCGGACGCCGTTGAGAAGGTCGGCAACGGACACCCGGGAACCGCGATCTCGCTGGCCCCGCTGGCCTACCTGCTGTACCAGAAGGTGATGAGGGTGGATCCGGCCGACCCGAAGTGGCTGGGGCGGGATCGCTTCGTGCTGTCGATCGGTCACTCCTCGCTCACCCAGTACAACCAGCTGTTCCTGGCTGGTTTCGGTCTCGAGCTGGACGATCTGAAGTCGCTTCGCACCGAGGGTTCGCTGACCCCCGGCCATCCCGAGTACGGCCACACGGCCGGCATCGAGGTCACCACCGGCCCGCTGGGGGCCGGCGTGGGTAATGCGGTTGGCTTCGCCATGGCGGCCCGCCGTGAGCGGGCTCTGCTCGACCCGAACACTCCGCTGGATCAGCCCAGCCCCTTCGATCACTTCGTGTATGCGATCGCCGGTGACGGCTGCATGCAGGAGGGCCCGGCCGCCGAGGCGTCCTCGCTGGCGGCCACCCAGGAGCTGGGCAACCTGATCCTGTTCTACGACGACAACCGGATCTCGATCGAGGGCGACACCAAGATCGCCTTCACCGAGGACGTCGCGGCCCGCTATGCGGCCTACGGCTGGCACGTCCAGCACGTCGACTGGACCAACGGCGGCACCGGCTACACCGAGAACCTCGAGGCTTTGTATGCGGCGATCGAAGCTGCCAAGGCCGTCACCGATAAGCCCAGCTTCATCAAGCTGACCACCGTGATCGGCTGGCCGTTGCCGACCAAGGCCGGTAGCCATGCCATTCACGGCTCCAAGATCGGCGGCGAGGAGATCGCCGCGCTGAAGTCGCTGCTCGGCTTCGACCCCGAGGTCGCCTTCCCGGCCGAGGCGGACGTGCTCGCCCACACCCGCGGTCAGGCCGCTGCTCGCGCTGCTGCGGCCAAGGCCGAATGGACGCCCCTGTTCGACGCGTGGCGTGCGGCCAATCCTGAGCAGTCCACCCTCTTCGAGCGCCTGGTCGCCAAGGAACTGCCGGACCTGTCCGGCGTCCTGCCGGTCTACCCGGCCGGCAAGAAGGCCACTCGTGCGGCATCGGGTGAGGTGCTGTCGGCGCTGGCTGGTGCGGTTCCGGAGCTGTGGGGCGGCTCGGCCGACCTGGCCGGCTCCAACAACACCACGATGAAGGGCCAGAAGTCGTTCCTGCCTCCGGATCGTTCCAGCCACGACTTCTCCGGCGACTTCGGCGGACGCACCCTGCACTTCGGCATCCGCGAACACGCCATGGGCAACGTGCTGAACGCGATCAACACCGGTCTGACCCGCGCCTACGGTGGCACCTTCCTGGTCTTCGCCGACTACATGCGCGGCGCGGTCCGACTGGCGGCGCTGCAGAAGATCCCGAGCATCTTCGTCTGGACCCACGACTCGATCGGCGTCGGCGAGGACGGCCCGACCCACCAGCCGATCGAGCACGTCGCGTCCTTGCGGATCATCCCGGGCTTGGACGTCATCCGTCCGGCCGATGCGAACGAGACCGCGCAGGCCTGGGCCCAGGTGCTGGCTCATACCGATCGTCCCAGCGCGCTGATCCTGTCTCGCCAGGACCTGCCGATCATCGACCGTGACGCTCCCGGCGTGGCCCCGGCCAGCGAGCTGGCCAAGGGTGCCTACACCCTGCTGGATGCTGACGGCGAGCTCAAGGTCGTCCTGATCGCCACCGGCTCCGAGGTCCAGGTGGCGGTTGCTGCCCGAGAGCTGCTGCAGGCCAAGGGGATCGGCACCCGGGTGGTTTCGGCTCCGTGCCTGGAGTGGTTCGACGCCCAGCCGGCCGAGTACCGCACGTCCGTCCTGCCTGAGGCAGCCGCCAAAGTCGCCATCGAGGCCGGGGTTCCCTACGGCTGGCGCGACTACGTCGGTGCCACCGGCGAGGTCGTCGGTATCGACCACTTCGGTGAGTCCGCGGCCGGCGACCGGCTGTTCGCCAAGTACGGCTTCACCGCCGAAAACGTGGTGGCGAAGGCCGAAGCCGCACTGTCCCGGCTCGGCTGAGGTTGCCCAGCACTCTCAGCGGACGCAGGACCAGAGCCAATCTGCTGCTCCTGCTCGCTTCGGCAATCTGGGGCTTCGCCTTCGTTGCCCAGCGAGTAGGGGCGGCCTATGTCGGGCCGCTCACCTTCAACGCCGTGCGCTTCGGCCTGGGCGCGCTGGTGGTGCTTGCCGTCATTTGGTGGCGCGGACGACGGGTCGGGCTCTCCGCTGAGCGGGATCGGCGCGCCTGGCGTGCCGCGCTCGGCCCGGGCCTGGCTGCCGGGGTGGCCTTGACCGTGGCCAGCAACCTGCAGCAGTCCGCGATGAGCAGCGTGCCGGCCGGCAATGCTGCCTTCATCACCGGGCTCTACATGGTGTTCGTCCCGCTGATTGCGGCATTCCGAGGGCATCGCAGCAGCGCGTCCACGGTCGTGGGCGTGGTGTCGTCGGTAATCGGGCTCTATCTGATCGCCGTGACCGATGCGTTCACCATCGGAACGGGTGAGGTGCTACTGATCATCTCGACCCTGGTGTGGGCCGGTCAGATCCTGATCATCGATCGCTACGGCGCCGTGTCGGCGCTCAGGCTGGCCGCCATCCAGTTCATCACCTGTTCACTGCTGTCGAGCATTGGCGCGTTCGTCCTCGATCCGGCGCCCTTCACCGGCATCGACCAGGCGATCATCCCGATCCTGTACGGCGGCATCTTGAGCGTGGGAATCGCCTTCACTCTCCAGGTCGTCGGCCAGCGGGACGCCCTGGCCACCCACGCCTCGCTGATCATGGCGATGGAGTCGGTATTCGGGGCGATCGGTGGTGCCGTCCTGCTCGGAGAGTCGCTGGGGCTCCGCGGCTACGTGGGCGCCGTCCTCATGGTTGGCGGCATCGTGATCTCTCAATGGGGTGTTGCCCGGCAGTCTGCGCCGACATCACCTGACCCGGAACCGGTCGCACCGTAGACTCCTTGGCAGCCCAGCGGAGAGGATGCGGCGGGTTGACTAAAGCGAAGTCACAGCGGATGTCGATGACCGCTCGGGTCGGCATCGGTACTGCCGTAGGCCTGGTGGTGCTCATCGGCGGTGCCTATCTGGTCGGTCACCAGTTGGCCGGGGACAAGTTGCCCCAGCACACCAGCGTCGGCCAGATTGCTCTTGGCGGACTCACTCACGCCCAGGCTCAGGCCAAGCTGAAGGCCGAGTTCGGTCCGATCCTCGAGCGTCAACTGGTGCTGACCGCCGGCGATGCGAGCGTCAGCTTCACCCCGGCTGAGGCGGGGCTGGGGGTCGACTACTCGGCCACCCTGGCTGATCTCGGTGCCGTCGGCAGCTGGAACCCGGTCGACATCCTGACCGTCCTCTTCGGCGGCCGCGCCCATCAACCGGTGCTGAAAGTCGACCAGACCAAGCTAGCCGCGCAGGTCACGGCGCTGGCCAAGCAGGTGGACGTCCCGGCGGTCTCGGCGAGCGTCGGCTACGAAGCAGGTAAGCCGGTGCGCACCGAGAGCACGGCCGGGACGCTGCTGGACCGCGACGCCACCGCCCGGACCGTCCAGGACGAGTTCCTGACCAAGAAGACGATCCTGGCCACGGTCGCCCCGGCCCCGCCGGAGGTGACTACCGAGCAGGCAGAGCAGGTTGCCGACAAGTTGGCTTTGACTGCGATTTCGGCCCCCGTGAAGGTGCAGGTCGGCGAGGCCGGCACGCTCAGCGTCAGCCCGGAGCTGATCGCCGACACTCTCACTTTCGAGGGCCGTGGTGGCGTCCTGGTTCCGGTGTTCAACACGGCCGCCCTGGTCAAGAAGCTCGACCCGGCGCTGAACAAGCTCGGTCTCGATCAGCCCACCGATGCCACCGTGACCATCAGCAAGGGCAAGCCCAAGGTCGTAGCGGCCAAGGACGGCCAGGGAATCGACCCGACCGAGCTGGGCTCGGTCCTGGCCGAGGCTGTGCTCAAGACGGATGGACGCACCGGCACCGTCTCGGTTTCCACCCGTCCGGCCGGTTTCACCACCGCGCAGGCCAAGGCCAGCGGAGTCAAGGAGATCACCGGAAAGTTCACCACCTACTTCCCGGGCACCGCCTACCGCTACAACAACATCGGCAAGGCGGCCAAGCTGATCAATGGGACCTTCCTCAAGCCGGGGGAGACCTTCAGCATGAACGCCACCCTCGGTAAGCGCACCAAGGAGGCCGGCTGGATGGCCGGGGGTGCGATCGACGGCGGCAAGATCGTCGAGCGGCTGGGCGGCGGCATCTCCCAGGCCACGACCACCACGTTCAACGCGATCTTCTTCGCCGGCCTGGAGGACATCTACCACAAGCCGCACTCGCTGTACTTCAGCCGCTATCCGGTCGGCCGCGAGGCCACGCTGGACTGGGTGAGCGTGGACATGAAGTTCCGCAATGACTCGCCCTACGGCGTGGTGCTGCAGGCCTGGATCACCGGGCATACCGGCAGCCAGGGATCGGTCACGGTGCAGGTGTGGTCCACCAAGCGCTACACCATCAAGACCACCAAGCCGATCCGGAGCAACTACCGCTCACCGGGTGCGACCGTGTACGACGAGTCGAAGGACTGCAAGCCGCAGAACGCGATGAGCGGCTTCGATGTGAAGTTCGATCGGCTCTTCTACCAGGGCAAGAAGCTGGTCAAGCGGGAGCCCTTCAAGTGGCGCTACAACTCGCTGACTCCGGTGGTCTGCGGGGCCAAGCCGACCACGTAGCTGCTCTCAGCCGGTCACTTCGCTGAAGCCGCGCTGCTGCAGTTCGGCGATGACGGACGGGTCGTCGGTACGCACCTGGACGCTCCGTGCTCCGCGCTGGGTCGCCCACCAGGCCAGTTCGATGACAGCGGACGCATCGGCGGTGCTCACCCATTCACCGTCCAGTCCGGCCGGTACCGGCGCAGCTGCGTCCGCCGCACCGGGGGGACGCAGCTGAGTGCCGAGCAGGTCCGAGATCCTGGCTACGAAGCGGCGTCCGACCAGGCCGGACGCCGCCGCCAGCCGATCCAGCTCGGCCGGAGGGGTCCGCTTCGGGTCACGGCCCAGCGCCACCCCGACCAGCCGCCACGCCACGAGGTCGTCCCGCTCGACGCGGTGCTCGACCCCGGCCTGGTCGCGAACGGTCAGGCTGGATCCGGCGTCGTCCAGCACGAAACCGATCACGTCGATGCTGTGTGGCTGCGCAGCCACCCTCAGCACTACTCGCTGGCCCGGATCAAGAGGCGGGAGCCTCACCAGATTCCCCTTCCGCTCGTCGTACAGTTATCGGCAAGCTACCGCGAATTGAGGATCTGTAATGGCCTACGTCATCGCTGCACCGTGCGTCGATGTGAAAGACCGGGCGTGTGTTGAGGAGTGCCCGGTCGATTGCATCTACGAAGGTAACCGCATGCTCTACATCCAGCCGGATGAGTGCGTCGACTGCGGGGCGTGTGAGCCGGTCTGCCCGACCGAGGCCATCTTCTACGAGGACGACCTGCCCAAGGACCAGGCGGAGTACCTCGACGTGAACGCCGAGTTCTTCACCGAGATCGGTTCGCCCGGCGGCGCCGCCAAGTTCGGCGTGGTCGATTACGACCACCCCGTGGTCGTCGCCCTGCCGCCGCAGGCGTGAGCCCGGCGCTGGCCGGCCGGCTGCCGGACTTCCCCTGGGATTCGCTGGCCGCGGCCAAGCGCACTGCTGCCGCACATCCGGACGGCATCGTCGACCTGTCGGTCGGTACGCCGGTCGATCCGACTCCTGCCGTGATCCGCGCGGCGCTGCAGGCAGCCTCCGATGCGCCGGGCTACCCGGCAACCTGGGGAACCCCGGAACTGCGGGCGGCCATCATCGGCTACCTGGAGCGCCGCTGGGCTGCGACAGGCCTCACCGAAGCCGGCGTGCTACCGGTGGTCGGCACGAAGGAACTGGTGGCTTTGCTGCCGCTGTTGCTTGGCCTTGGACCGGACGACACGGTGGTCATCCCGAGCGTCGCCTACCCGACCTACCGGGTCGGCGCCCAAGTGGTGGGCGCGCGAGTGGTGCCATGTGACGATCCGTCGCAGGTGGCAGCGCTACGGCCGGCACTGATCTGGATCAACTCCCCGGCCAACCCGCACGGCGCGATCCTGGATGTCGCTCAGACGAAGGCCTGGGTGGACGCCGCCCGCGGCAGCGGAGCGGTTCTGGCGGCCGATGAGTGCTATGGAGAGTTCGGCTGGACCGCCGAGCCGGTGTCGGTGTTGGATCCGCAGGTCAATGCCGGTGTCACCGACGGGCTGCTGGCCGTCCATTCGCTGTCGAAGCGGTCGAACCTGGCCGGCTATCGGGCCGGCTTCGTGGCCGGCGATCCGTCCCTGGTCGGCCCGCTGCTCGAGGCTCGCAAGAACCTCGGTCTGATGTTGCCCGGACCGGTGCAGGCGGCCATGATCGCCGCCCTGAACGACGATGGCCATGTCGCCGAGCAGCGGGGACGCTACCTGCGCCGCCGGGAACTGCTGGCCCCGGCGTTGGCTGCGGCCGGCTACCGGATTGAGCACTCCGAAGGCTCGCTCTACCTGTGGTGCACCCGGGACGAGGACTGTCGGGCGAGTGTGGCCCAGCTGGCCGACGTGGGGATCCTGGTGGCGCCAGGAGACTTTTATGGGCAAGACAGCCGCAACTACGTCCGCGTGGCCCTGACCGGGACGGACGAGCGGATCCAGGCCGCGGCCGCCCGGCTGAGCGCCCTGAGCTGAGTCGTCCTGGTCAGCGCGGCGTCGCGGTTGGCGCCGTGAAGCTGATCACGACCTCGTTGCTGGTCACCGGTCCGGTGCCGGACCAGGACGCGGGCTGGCTCCTGGATAGCGTCCAGCCGTAGGGGCCCAGTTGGACGGCGCTCACGCCGAACCGGCCGGAGCCGGCGATCGCCATCTCGGCCGCTGCCCAGGCTTGGGCCTCACCCTTGGCGGTCACCCGCAGGCTGTTCTCGGTCGCGCTGACCTGAATCTGGCTCTTCAAGGTCTTGGTCAAGTAGTCGCTGAGTCCGGACGGGTCGGCCGGCTCAGGGTTGGCGAACACGCAGGTGAAAGAGGCCGGCGTCTCGCCGGTGAGCGCGCTGGCTAGGGTCTTCGCGTTGTCGACATGCTTGCGGTACGCGTCCGGATAGGCGCTGCGCTGGACGGCCTGAGCGACGTCGTTGATGTCCTTGCTGTCCCACTTGCTGACCTTCACCAAGGCTCGGTAGAACTCGCGAGTCGAGTACCACGGGTCCATGATCTCGGCCTCGGTGCCCCAGCCTTTCGATGGACGTTGCTGGAACAGGCCGAGCGAATCGGAATGCCCGTAGTCGAGGTTGCGGATGCCGGACTCCTGGTAGGCGGTGGTCAGCGCGATGCTGGCTGCGCGTGGCTTGAGCCCGCGCTGCACCGACATGCCGGCGATGATCCCGGAGTAGTAGGCCTGGTCGGGATCGACCGTGGTGGTGCGTCCCTGAACGGTGGCACTGCACCGGTCCTGGATCGGCAGCGGCACCTTCTGGTAGCTCGACCAGAGCACCACTCCGCCGACCACCACCGCGGTGGCCAGAACCACCCCGAGGAGGGCCCAGCCGGCCTTCTTCAGCGCACCCACGAGTTCCTAATTGGCGTGCAGGGCGGCGTTGAGTTCGATGCCGGTGCCCTTGCGGGGACGAGCCTCGACCGCTCCGGTGACCGAGTTGCGCAAGAACAGCAATCCAGGCAGACCGCTCAGCTCGGCGGCCTTCATCACCCGTCCATCGGGCAGGCTCACTTTGGTACCCGCGGTGACGTATAAGCCGGCCTCGACCACGCAGTCGTCGCCCAGCGAGATTCCGATTCCCGATTCTGCGCCGAGTAGGCAGCGCTCACCGATGGTGATCTGCTCCGAGCCGCCGCCCGACAGCGTCCCCATGATCGAGGCGCCGCCGCCGATGTCCGATCCGTCGCCGACGACCACTCCGGCCGAGATTCGGCCTTCGACCATCGACGTCCCCAGCGTCCCGGCATTGAAGTTCACAAAGCCCTCATGCATGACCGTCGTACCGGGCGCCAAGTGGGCGCCGAGCCGGACTCGGTCGGCATCGGCGATCCGAACCCCGGACGGCGCCACGTAGTCGACCATGCGCGGGAACTTGTCGATGCCCAGCACGTTCACCGGGCCGCGCCCGATCCGCAGCGCCAGCCGGACTGCCTCGAAGTCGTCCGGCGAGCACGGGCCGAAATTCGTCCACACCACATTCGGCAGCGCGGCGAAGATGCCGGTCAGGTCGATCGTGCGGGGCTTGGCCAGCCGGCAGCTGAGCAGGTGCAGCCGCAGGTAGGCGTCCGAGGTGCCGGCGGGGGCCAGATCCAGATCGATCTCAGTGAGCACGACCTCCACCCGGACTCGGCGCAGCGGGTCACTCACCGCAGCTTCGACGAGATCAGCCGGCGGCTCGCCGCCGACGGCGGGGCCGAGCTTCGGCTCGGGGTACCAGGTGTCCAGGACTTGTCCACCCTCGTGAATGGTGGCCAGTCCCCACCCATGCGCGGCTCGAGTCATGCGTCCACCCTACCGGGGGCCTCCACCTCGGGACGGAGCAGGCAACGGCTCGCGCCGCGGCCCGGCGAGACCTTCACCGGCCGGTGGCCTGGCGAGCCCTAGGGTTGAGCCATGAGCTTGGACCTGACCGGTGACCTGATCGCGCTGTTCCGCCAGGTGGTCGATATCGAGAGCGTCAGCGGCAACGAACGCGCCCTGGCTGACGAGGTGGAGATCGCGCTGCGCCAACTGCGGCACCTGCGGGTGGAGCGCGACGGCGACACGGTGATCGCTCGGACCGATTTGGGACGTGCGGAGCGGGTGGTCATCGCCGGGCATCTGGACACGGTCCCGGCGGCCGGCAACCTGCCGTCCCGGCTGGAGGGTGACCTCGTCTACGGTCGTGGCACCGTCGATATGAAGGGTGGAGTGGCAGTGGCGCTCGCGGCGGCCGCTGCTCTGAACTCGCCGTCCCGGGACGTGAGCTGGATCTTCTACGACCATGAAGAGGTCGAGGCCACGCTGAACTCGCTGACCAGGATCGCGGCCGAGCGCCCGGACTGGCTGGCCGGCGACTTTGCAGTGCTGATGGAGCCGACCGCGGCCCGTATTGAGGGCGGCTGTCAGGGCACCATGCGATTCACCATCAAGACCTCAGGCCGGGCCGCGCATTCGGCCCGCTCCTGGCTGGGCCACAACGCGATCCACGATGCCGCCGAGCCGCTGGCCCGGCTGGCGGCCTACTCAGCCCGAGTCGTCGAGGTGGACGGGCTCACCTACCGCGAGGGGCTGAATGCGGTCGGCATTCGCGGTGGAATTGCCGGCAACGTGGTACCGGACTCCTGCCTGATCACCGTGAACTACCGCTTCGCGCCGGACCGCGACGTGGCTGCCGCGCAGGCGCACTGCCGTGAGGTGTTCGCCGGCTACGAGTTGGAGTTCGTGGACGCGGCTGCGGGTGCTCGTCCCGGCTTGGAGCTGCCGCTGGCGGCCGACTTCGTGGCGGCGGTCGGTGGGACGCCGACCGGAAAGCTCGGCTGGACCGACGTGGCTCGTTTCTCTGCCCTCGGTATCCCCGCGGTGAACTTCGGGCCCGGCGACCCGGGCAAGGCCCACGCCGACGATGAGTTCTGTGCGGTGTCGGAGCTGCACAGCTGCTACGACGCGCTGCTGCGCTGGCTCGGCTAGCCCTGCCGGCGAGGGGCGGTGACTTCGCGCAGTGCCCGTAGTGTCGTGGCCAGCGCGGGGACGGCCTGGGCCCCGGCGAGGTGAACGGCCCGCACCTGACGGTCGCTGGCCTGGCTGAGCCGATGCGCGGACGTGCCGCTGGGCAGCTCCAGCGGCTCCAAAGCCAGTTCGGGCTGCAGGGCGACTCCGACCCCGGCCGCGACCAGGCCGAGCACCGCCACCGAGTTGTCCGTGGCGTGCGCAATCCGGGGACTGAAGCCCAGCGCGCCGCACGCGGCGAGGAGATGGCCGCGGCATAGCGGACAGCCGCCGATCCAGCTCTCCTCCGCCAAGGCGGCCAGCGGCACCGAGTCCTCTCCGCTGAGCTGATGCTGCCACGGCAGGATCACCACCGACGGATCATCGAAGAGGGGCACGACCTCCATGCCGGCGTACTCGGCGTGCGGGTCGGCCGGGTCACCGGGATAGGCGAAGGTGAGCGCCAGGTCGATCGCGGCATCGTCGAGCATGGCCAAGGCTTCCGGCGGCTCGGCCTCGGTGTAGATCAGTCGCAGTCCCGGGTGAGTTCGGCTGATCTGAGCGATGAGTAACGGAACCACGGTCGAGGATGCACTGGGAAAGCCGGCCAGCCGCACCGTTCCGGTGGACCTGTCGGCGAGCTGGCCCAACTCGTCCTCGGCGGCCTGCAATGCGGCCAGGATCGGACCGGCATGGCGGACCACGGCCCGACCGGCGTCGGTGAGCCTGACGGATCGTCCGGCTCGCAGCAGCAGTGGCAGCCCAAGCCGGTGTTCGGCGCGCTGCAGGTGCTGGCTGAGCGCAGGCTGGCTGTAGCCGAGGCTGGCCGCCGCGGCGGTGATCGAGCCCGTCTCGGCGATCGCGCGAATGATCCGGATTGTGTGCAGATCCAGCCGCGGCACATCACTCATAGCTGAATATTATCGAGGCGACAAGAATCATGCTCTGGTGTGATCTGACGGCAGTCGGAACGATAGTTCCATGACCTCTGTCGTTGCCGAACAGCTCACTGCGGCCGAACTGGCTGCTCACTTCCACCCCGTCCCGGGCTACCTGGCTGCGGCGTCCTGCGGTGTCGCCGCTGACGTGACTGTGGCGGCACTGCAGGAGGATCAGCAGGCCTGGGCGGCCGGTCGGCGCGGGCCGGCCGACTACGACCGGGTGGTCTCACGCACCCGCAGGCTCTATGCCGACCTGGTCCGCGTGCCGTCGGAGTGGGTGGCCATCGGCTCGACGACCTCGGGGCTAGTGGCGAGTGTGGCGGCGGCGTTGCCCGACGGTGCCGAAGTGCTGGTCGCCGAGGACGAGTTCACCTCGATCGTCTTTCCTTTCCTGGTCGGCGGGCGGCTCAGTGTGCGCAGCGCTCCGCTGGCAGAACTGGCGCAGGCGGTCGGGCCGCGAACCGCGCTGGTCTCGTTCTCGCTGATCCAGTCGGCCACCGGCGACCTCGCTGATACCGACGCCATTGTGGCCGCGGCCGCTCAGGTCGGCGCCCTTACTCTGGCCGACCTGACCCAGGCTGCCGGGCTGCTCCCGATATCGGCCGACCGCTTCGACGTGACCGTGTGCCACGCCTACAAGTGGCTGTGTGCACCTCGTGGGGTCGCCTTCATGACCGTTCGCCCGGCCGCGGCGGACCGACTGGTCCCGGTCAGCGCCGGTTGGTATGCCGGCGAGGATCCCTGGGCGAGCTGTTACGGCACCGAGTTCACTCCGGCCCGGTCCGCCCGTCGCTTCGACACCTCACCTGCCTGGCAGGCATTCGCCGGCGCCGAGGCCGCTGTGGAGCTGTTCTCTCGGGCCGACCTTGCCGATGTCTGGGGGCACTGCGTGGGCCTGGCCGATGAGCTCTGCCGCGGACTCGGCATCGAGCCACGCCACCAGGCGATCGTGAGTTGGCCGGATCCGGAGGGGTGCCAGTTGGCCGCCCTGACCGCTGCAGGCATCCAGGCCTCCGGCCGAGCCGGCCGGGTTCGAGTGGCGTTCGCGGTATGGAACACCCCCGACGACGTCGCTGCCGTCCTGGCCGCTCTCGGCCGAGTCGAGGGGCGGTAACCGCTGGGCGCGGAGCCCGCTGCGCGGGCGTCCGGCTGACTAGATTGGCAATGTGAACAAGCACGTGCAGGGCGCGGTGGTGCGCAGTCACGATCAAGTGCCGTCCACCACTTTGGATGAGCACCTCCTCAGCGGTGAAGACGCCGACTGGCGGAGTGCGGATCCATGGCGGGTGCTGCGCATCCAGTCCGAGTTCGTCGAGGGCTTCGGCGCCTTGGCCGAACTCGGCCCGGCGATCGGGCTGTTCGGTTCTGCCCGGACGCCCGAAGACAGCCCGATCTACCGCGCTGCCCAGCAGATCGGACGTGGCCTGGCCGAGGCCGGCTTCGCCACGATCACCGGTGGCGGCCCTGGGATCATGGAGGCGGCCAACCGCGGGGCGCTGGAGGCCGGGGGAGTTTCGGTCGGGCTGGGCATTGAGCTTCCCTTCGAGCAGGCCATGAACTCCTATGTCTCGCTCGGGGTGAACTTCCGCTACTTCTTTGCCCGCAAGGTGATGTTCCTGAAGTACTCCCAAGGCTTCGTGGTGATGCCCGGCGGTTTCGGGACCCTGGACGAGGTGTTTGAGGCGCTCACCTTGGTGCAGACGCACAAGGTGCGTTCCTTCCCGATCGTTCTGTTCGGCTCCGAGTTCTGGGCGCCGTTGCAGGAGTGGTTGCGGGCGCGAGTCCTTGCCGCGGGCTATCTGGGCCAGGCCGATCTGGGTCTGCTCACGGTGACCGATGATCCTGCCGAGGCGGTGGCGTTGGTCACCGCGGCCGGCCCGGAGCCCACCGGTGCGGACACGACGGCAATGAGCTGAGCCCGGCTAGAGTTTGCCCATGGAATGGCTGGTCTGGATGGTCGCGGTCGCGATTCTCGGCTTGGCGGCGGTGGCAGCCAGTGGCCGATTAGGTGAGTTTCCCGCGACGGTGACCGATACTCCGCAGCCTCATGTGCCCAGCGGGGAGCTCACCGGCTCGGATCTGCGTGCGCTGCGCTTCGCGGTCGTGCCGCGAGGCTATTCGATGCAGCAGGTCGACGAGCTTCTGGACCGGATCTCCCGTCAGCTCGATCACGGGCCGGATGAACAGCTAGTTGCCCCTGAGGTCGAGTCGTCGGTAGAGGAGTCCTGGCCGGTGCCGTCCACGACCTGGGCTGACCCGCATGCGGACCAGCCAGGCCTCGAGGTCGAGCCGCAGCCGCCGCTGACCGACGACCCCGAGACGGTGCTGCGGCACACCGAGGATGTCCCCGTGGCGCCGACCTGGCGGGCCGCCGAGGTCGTGTTCGCCGACGCCGATGCCGAGGTGCCGGACGAGCCGACCCCTGCCAGCGGGGTGGACGCCTCGGACGAGGTCGTCGAAGCGGTGGCCGAACCGAGTCAGGTGATCGAGCCGGAGCCGTCCGCCGACGGGGAGCCGGATGCGCAGACGGAATCCGCCGCGATGGACGCCGAGTCGGAGTCGATCGAAGTCACTCGCACCGATGAAGACCCGGTTGAGCAGGCATCCCTCGATGTCCCGTCAGCCGAGTCGGCGTCAGTGGGGGAGTCCTCCGAGACAGTCGGTGGCGGCGATGACGCTGCCGAACCGGTCGGCTCCGAGGACGCCGCGGAGGTGGCCGCAGAGCCCACAGCTGTCGATCCGAGCGTCGGCCAGGAGTTCGAGGTCGCGATCGAGCCGGAGCCTCACCCCACCGTGGTGACGGTCAAGCCCAAGCGTGAGTCCAGGGCCAAGCCCAAGGCCCCATCGAGTCCAGTGGTCGCGGAGACCGAGCCGGTCGTGGATGAGCTGGAGGCGCAGATCGCCCAGATCGACACCGCTCCGAGCTCGGTGGCCGACTACGGGGCAGCCTTGGATGACCTGGTCAGCAAGTACTCGTTCCGCAAGGTGGAGCATTGGTACGAGTTGCCCGGCTTCGACATCCCGGCCCCGGCCGACCGGCAGCCTTCGAGTGAGCCTACGTCCGACCAGCCCGGGCAGGATTCCACATCTGACGATATCTGAGGGAGAGGTCCAGCTCATCCGCCCGCTTTTCCGTCGAGAGGGTGCCGGGTGGAATAATGGCCTGCGTTGGATCCGAATCAGCCAGAAATTGAGGTATGCGATGGCAGCGATGAAACCGCGGACCGGGGACGGGCCGATCGAGGTGGCCAAGGAGGGTCGAGTGATCGCTATGCGTATCCCTGCCGAAGGCGGCGGACGTCTGGTCATCGAAATGAACGCCACCGAAGCGGCTGAACTCAAGGCTGCCCTGGAAGGCGTTGTGGCCTGATCCCATCAACGACTACGACGAGGGCCCCGGCAAGAGCTGCCGGGGCCCTCGTCTTTTGTCTTCAGTGGGACGTATGGAAGGTGATTGCCTTCTCGTAGACGTCCACGGTTTGGCGCGCGATCTTCTCCCAGGAGAACTCCTGGATGCAGCGTTCGCGGCCGGCAGCTCCGTATTTCGCGGCGAGTGCCGGGTCGCGGGTCAGCCGGTTGATCTGCTCGGCGAAACGCGACTCGAATTCCGCCACGAAGGCGGGATCGCCGGCCTGCGCCGGGTCGTAGTCGACCAAGGTCCCGGTCTGGCCGTCCACCACGACCTCAGGGATGCCGCCGACGGCAGAGGCGACCACCGCGGTCTGGCAAGCCATCGCTTCCAGGTTCACGATGCCCAGCGGCTCGTAGATCGACGGGCAGGCGAACACGGTGGCGTGGGTGAGCACCTGACGGACGGCGGCCCGTGGCAGCATCTCCTGCACCCACTTCACGCTCCCGGAGCGGGACTGGCTGAGCGTGGCGAAGGCCTGGTCGAACTCCGCGGCGATCTCCGGGGTGTCCGGTGCGCCGGCCAGCAGCAGCAACTGGGTGT
This sequence comes from Actinomycetales bacterium Actino_02, assembly GCA_001603275.1. Lineage (GTDB taxonomy): Bacteria > Actinomycetota > Actinomycetes > Propionibacteriales > Propionibacteriaceae > Propionicimonas. The sequence continues at coordinate 94,309 of LUYM01000021.1, forward strand.
CCGGGTCGAACTCCTGCGCGGCTCGGACCAGGTGCACCAGCCCCTTCTGCCGGGTGATCCGCCCGACGAAGACGACCAGCGGACGATCACGGTCCACGCCGAGTGCGTCCACCACATCGGTGGCCGGGTCCGGACGGAACTCGTCGGGATCGATGCCGTTGCGCACGACGTGCACCCGATCGGGATCCAGTTCCGGATAGGACGACAAGACATCACGTCGCATCCCCGAGCTCACCGAGATCACCGCGGCCGCGTCGGCGAAGGCGGTGCGCTCAGCCCAGGATGAGACTCGGTAGCCGCCGCCCAACTGCTCGGCCTTCCAGGGACGGTGTGGCTCCAGCGAGTGTGAGGTGACCACATGCGGCACATCCCGGAACTTGGCGCCGATCAGGCCGGCGAAATTGGCGTACCAGGTGTGGGAGTGGATCACGTCCACGTCGCCGATCGCGTTCGCCATGGACACATCGGCACCCAGCACGCGCAGCGCCGGGTTGGCCCCCGGCGGGAAGTCCTCGGCGTGGGCGGTCGCGCCGTCACGGGGTTCGCCCATGCACTGCACTTCGACGCTCTGGGTGAACTTGCGCAACTGGGGGACCAGTTGGCCGACGTGGACGCCGGCTCCGCCGTAGATATGCGGGGGGTACTCGCGGGTGAGAATCGAGACTCGAAGTGCCATGCGTTGATCGTTGCACAACCGGCGCCGCCCACGCCGCTCGTGGCCGGTGACTGATCGGAGCACGAGCCGACAAATGAGTCCGGAGGATTTTGCGCGATTCGCTAGCCCTTCACCGCGGCCTGTCCTAAGTTCAGGGCATGAGCAGCGGCCCCAATGTTTTGTCCATCGTCCTCGCTGGTGGTGAGGGAAAGCGGTTGATGCCGCTGACCGCAGACCGGGCCAAACCGGCCGTCCCCTTCGGCGGGACCTACCGGCTGATCGACTTCGTGCTGTCCAACCTCGTGAACTCCGATCTGACCAAGATCTGCGTCCTCACCCAGTACAAGTCGCACTCGCTGGACCGGCACATTTCGCTGACCTGGCGGATGTCGGTGCTGCTGGGCAGCTACGTCACGTCGGTGCCCGCGCAGCAGCGCACCGGCAAGCAGTGGTACCAGGGCAGCGCGGACGCCATCTTCCAGTCGATGAACCTGATCAACGACGAGGACCCGGACTACGTGGTGGTCTTCGGCGCCGACAACATCTACCGGATGAACGTCGAAGACATGGTGAAGGCGCACATCGAATCCGGCATGGACGCCACCATCGCCGGAATTCGGGTGCCCCGGTCGGAGGCGTCGGCCTTCGGCATCATCGACGCCACCGCCGACGGCAAGATCAACGCCTTCTTGGAGAAGCCGGCCGATCCGCCGGGGCTGGCCGACAGCCCCGATCAGTCGTTCGCCTCGATGGGCAACTACGTGTTCACCCGCAAGGCCTTCGTCGAGGCGCTGAATGACGACGCGAACTCGAGCGTCTCTCGACACGACATGGGCGGCGACATCGTTCCGGGCTTCGTCTCCCAGGGGCGCGCGCAGGTCTATGACTTCACCGAGAACAACGTCCCCGGCTCGACCGACAAGGATCGCAACTACTGGCGTGACGTGGGTTCGATCGGCGCCTACCATGCCGCGCACATGGACCTGGTCTCCGTCGACCCGGAGTTCAACCTGTACAACCGGCGCTGGCCGATCTGGACCTCCCAGGCGCAGTTGCCCGGAGCCAAATTCACGCTGCGCGGGACGGCCGAGGACTCCATCGTCGGAGCCGGCTGCATCATCTCCGGTGGGGATGTGGACCGCTCGGTGCTTTCGCCCAACGTCATGGTCGACAAGTGGGCCAACATCGAGGAGTCGGTGATCTTCTCGGGCAGCCGGATCGGCCGCAACGCAGTGGTGCGTCGCGCGATCCTGGACAAGAACGTGATCGTCGCCGATGGTGCCGAGATCGGCGTCAACCACGAACATGATCTGGCCCGGGGCTTCCACGTCGACGGCGGCATCACTGTCGTCCCGAAGAATGCGACGGTGCCGGCCGGTAACTGAGTGCTCGCGTCGAACGCTCTGGCTGGGTGGAGGTGTTCGGCGGACTCAGTTCCGCTCTGCGGCCAGCGGGAAGACGTCCACGTGCACCCGGAAGCGGCGGAAGGAGCCGCCCAGTTCTCGGTCGCGCGCGCGGCCGGAGAAGGTGTCGACCACGCTGGTCAGTTGCTTGGTGAGCTCTTCGGCCTCTTCGGTGCTCAGATTCAGGCTGGCCGATGAGATCAGCCCGAGCGTCTCGAGTTGATCGGGTTTCAGTGAGCTGTACCACCCCGAGAGGGTGGCGGCGCGTTCGGCGATCAACGACTCCAGTACGGCGCGCGCTGAACCGGAGGTTTCCGGGTCGTTCAGCACGGCCGGGTCGGTGACCTCGAAGCCGACGGCGCGCCACCAGCGCTCGCGTCCGCCGCTGTGTGCGGGGTCGTCCTCGATGAAGCCGTGCCGCTCCAGCTGACGCAGGTGGTAGCTGGTCTGCCCGCTGCTCTCGCCGAGCGTGCGAGCTAGTTGACTTGCCGTGGCCGAGCCGAGCCGGCTGAGTTCGGAGTACATCGCCATCCGCAACGGGTGCGCGAACGCCTTCAGCGCGGCAGGCGCGGGGGCGAACCGCTTCTTGGGCTCGCCGTCTTCTGGGTGGGGCTTGCTCTCCATCGTATGCAGAGATACCTTTGCATAGAAACCTTTGCAGAGTGTTCTCTGCACCCACAGTCTAGGAGATCGGAGCTATCCATGCCGGCAACCGAGGTGCAGTCGCCAGAGGTGATCGCCGACTCTCCGCGGTGGGGACGAGGCTTCTCTGCCCAACTCGGTTCCACCGGACTGGCCAACCTCGGGGACGGGATCGTGCAGACCATGGCGCCGCTGGTGGCGCTCGGTCTGACCACGTCGCCGGTGGCTATCTCCTTGTTGTCGGCGGTCAGCTGGTTGCCGTCGCTGCTGCTCAGCATTGCCGCAGGGGTGATCGTCGACCGGACCGACCGACGGCGGGTTCAGGTGGTCGCTCTGGTGGGCAGGGCGCTGATTCTGCTCGCGGCTGCGGGTGCCGCGGCCATGGGGCTGCTCAGCATCCCGCTGCTGGTCGCCGTCGTGCTTGCCTACGGAGTCACCGAAGTCTTCGCCGATCTGGGGGCAAGTTCGATCCTGCCGGCGCTGGTGAGTCCCGATCGGCTGCCAGCGGCGAACGGCCGAGTGTTGGGCGTGCAGCAGGTGGCGAACAACTTCGTGGGAGCGCCGGTGGCCGGCTTCCTCCTGGTGCTGGGTGCCGGGCTGGGCTTCGGGACGTCCGCGGCACTGGCCGCCCTGGCTGCCGCCGTGCTGTGGATCGGTCTGCGCGGGGACTTTCGTCCGGTCCGCACAGTCGAGGGTCAGGCCGCGTCGGCGTTGGCGGAGGTGCGAGACGGCTTGCGGTTCGTCTTCACTCACCGGCTGATCCGTCCACTGGTGCTGGCGTCAAGTCTGCTGAACTTCGCCTTCACTGGGTACTTCGCCGTGTTCGTGCTGTGGGCAGTCGGCCCGGACTCTGCGCTCGGGTTGAGCCAAGCGCAGTATCCGCTGCTTACCTTGGGCTTCGCTCTCGGTGCGGTGGTGGGCTCGTTGTGCACCGAAGCGGCTCAGCGACTCATCGGGGAGCTGCCGCTGTTGGCGAGTTCGTTGGTGGTGAGTGTGGTCCTTCTGGCGGTGCCCGTCTGGTGGCCGAATCCGTGGGTCACTGCCGCTGCTTTGGCGCTGGTCGGCTTCGCGAATGCGCTCGGCAATGTGGTGGCGCAGAGCCTGCGGCAACGACTGGTGCCCAGTGAACTCCTGGGGCGAGTGGGCGGGGCCAGCCGGACGCTGGCCTTCGGGCTGATGCCACTGGGCGCGCTGTTGGCCGGTGGCTTCGCCGAGGTGGCCGGGCTTGCAACCACCTTCCTCACCACGGCCGGCTTCGCCCTACTGGTGTGTGGCTATCTCGCGCTTGCCCTTCGCGGGGCGTCGGTGGGGCCGGGATCAGTCGCGGACGGCGACCAGGAGGCCGTCGCCCAGCGGGAGCAGGGCAGAGGTGAATAGCCCGCTCTCCGATACCGCCTCGAGCGCTTCGCGAATGATCAGCGGCTCGTCGTCGCTGTTCTGCTCATCGGCGACCTTGCCCTCCCACAGTGCGTGGTGCAGGACCAGCAGGCCGCCGGGACGCAGCAACCGCTCGGCCTGGGCGACGTACTCGACGTACTCCAGCGGATCGCCGTTCACGAAGACGATGTCGTAGGCGCCGTCGCTCAGCTTGGGCAACACCACCAGGGCTTGGCCGGCGATCAGCCGGATCCGGCGGCTGGGCACCCCGGCCGTGCCAAAGACCTCCCGGGCGGCGGCCTGGTTCTCCGATTCCGCATCAATGCTGGTCAGCACGCCATCGGCGACCATTCCGGCAAACAGCGCCAGGCCGGAGACCCCGGTGCCGGTGCCGATCTCAACGACCGCTTTGGCAGCCAGAGTCTTGGCCAGGAAGGTCAAGGTTGCGGCCACACCATCGCTGACACTGTCTACGCCGAGCCCGTCGGCGTGGCGCCGCGCAGCGCGACTGGGCTCGGACTCGGCCACGAAGGCTTCGGCGTAGGCCACCGAAGCCGACAGCGATCCGGCTCGTGGCGAGTTCTTGGCTGCTGCGTTCACGCACTTCAGCTTAGGGGAGTCTCGATACCGATGGCGGGACCCTGCCCGCACCCGACGATGGCCTTACCATTGCGTCCTATGAGTCACGTCGTGGTAGCCGAACTGGTGGCCAACGTCCTGTCGGTGGAAGTCGTCGCCGGGCAGCAGGTCGATGCCAGTCAGGCCGTGGTGGTGCTGGAGTCGATGAAGATGGAGATTCCGGTGCTCGCCGAGGTTTCCGGGAAGGTGAGCGAGGTCATCGTGGCACCGGGCGACGTGGTTCGAGACGGCGATCCCCTGGTCGTCATCGACGCGCCGTAGGCTGGCTGTCATGACATCGCTGCCTTTCGGTCGGATCATCACCGCCATGGTGACGCCCTTCGCTCCCGATGGCTCGCTGAACCTGGATGAGGCGCGCCGGTTGGCCGCGCATCTGGTGGATCAGCAGGGAAACGATGCCCTGGTGATCAACGGCACCACCGGTGAGTCACCCACCACCTCCGACGCCGAGAAGCGCGCGCTACTGGAGGCCGTGGTGGCCGAGGTGGGGGATCGCGCCAAGGTGATCGCCGGCGTCGGAACTTTCGACACCGCGCACACCATCGAGCTGGCGAATCAGGCTGAGCAGGCCGGGGTGGACGGTCTGCTGGTGGTCACGCCGTACTACAGCCGCCCGCCGCAGGATGCGGTGGCCGACCACTTCCTCACTGTCGCCGAAGCGACCACCACGCCGATCGTCATCTACGACATTCCGCACCGCACCGGGATTCCGGTGGAGACGCCGACGTTGATCCAGATCGCTGCCCATCCGCGGATCGTCGCGGTGAAGGACGCCAAGGGCAACCCGGTGGCGTCGTCCCAGGTGATTGCGGCCACCGGCCTGGCCTATTACGCCGGCGACGACGCGATGACCCTCCCGCTGCTTTCGGTGGGAGGTGTCGGCGTCGTCGGCACCTCCACTCATTTCACCGGACGGGGCACCCGTGCCCTGGTCGAGGCCTATCTGGCCGGGGATGTGCAGCGTTCTCTTGAGGTGCACCAGGAATTGCTGCCGGTCTACCAGGGCGTCTTCGCGACTCAGGGCTGCCTGCTGGTGAAGGCCGGATTGGCCGCCCGCGGGTTCGTCCCTGGCGGCGTCCGTAAGCCGCTGTTGCCGGCCAGCCCTGCGCAGGCGGCCACCTTCGTGGCCTTGCTCGACCAGGCCGGCCTGTAGGACGCAGGGGGGCCGCCGCCATGTTCAACCTGGACTGGAGTGAGGTCCTGGTCCTTCTGGTGCTCGCGGTGGTCATTTTCGGCCCGGAGCGGCTGCCGGATGTGGCTCGGAAGGCCGGCCGGATCGTCCGCTATCTGCGCACGATCGCCAACGACGCCACCGGACGGCTGCAGGCCGAACTCGGGCCTGAGTTCGCCGATCTGGATCTTCGCAACCCCCGGGCCATGGTGACCAAGCACCTGATCGACCCAGTGCAGGCCGAACTGCAACCGCTCAAGGCGGAGTTGGCTCCGCTGGCCTCCGGGCTGGCCGCGGCCGCACCGTCCATCGCGGCTACGGCCGATACGACGCTGGTGGGTGAGGAACGAACCTCCACCGTGGCCTACGACCCGGAAGCAACCTGACGCCTTTCGTGCGTCATAGGGCGCGTCGGTGGGCTAGCCTCTGGTCGTGACTGCGACTTCATCGATCTTCGTTTCGAGGATCAAGGGGCTGCCCATGCTCGACCCGAACGGCGAGCAGGTGGGCAAGGTTCGAGACGTCGTCATCCAGAACCGCTCTGGGAATAGACCGCCCAAGGTGAAAGGGCTGGTCGTCGAGCTGTTCGCCCTTCGTCGCATCTTCTTCCCGATGGATCGCGTGCGGTCCATCGACCCTAACCAGGTGATCATTTCCGGCCTGGTGAACACCCGGCGCTTCGAGGTACGCGACCGGGAGATGCTGGCCGCCGACCAGCTCTTCGACCGCACCGTCCAGCGTGAGGGCTCGGCGGTGCCAGAGACGATCTTCGACGTCGGCATTCGGCACACCCGCGGCCGGGACTGGGAACTGGCCGAGGTGGCGTTGCGCCAGGCTGACCGCCGGCCCTTCCAGCGCAGCCATGTCACGATCGTCGACTGGTCCGAGGTGCCCGACTTCCTCGACCGGCCAGCTCCCCGCGACGCCGACCAGCAGGTGATGCGCCTGTCGGAACTGAAGCCGGCCGACGTGGCCCGAGAGCTGCACGACATGGATCCGGGCCTGCGAGCCGCAGTGGTCGAAGCGATGGACGACGACCGGCTGGCCGAGGCGCTGGAGGAGCTGCCCGAAGACGAGCAGGTGGACGTGATCGCCGCCATGGACACCGAGCGGGCCGCCGACGTGCTGGAGGAGATGGATCCCGACGATGCGGCCGACTTGATTGCCGAGCTGGAGCCGACGCTGGCCGAGACGATTCTGCAGCGGATGGAGCCCGAAGACGCCAAAGACGTCCGGACGCTGCTGTCCTATGACGCAGCCACTGCCGGTGGTCTGATGAACCCCGAGCCGGTGGTGCTCGGAATCGATGCCACCGTGGCCGACGCGCTCGCCGCGGTCCGCCGTGAGGAGGTCACGCCGGCCATGGCCGCACTGGCCTTCGTCTGCCGCTCGCCGCTGGATACTCCGACCGGACGATATGTCGGTGCCGTGCACATTCAGCGGTTGCTGCGCGAACCTCCGTCGATCCTGGTGGCCAGTCTGATCGACCCGGACATCACTCCGCTGACCCCGCAGAGCAATGTGGCTCAGGTGAGCCGCTACTTCGCAACCTATGACTTGGTCTGCGCACCCGTGGTGGACGCCGACCGTCGCCTGATCGGGGCGGTCACGGTTGACGATGTGCTGGACCACATCCTGCCCAACGACTGGCGCGGGGTGCAGTTGGACCGACTCGATGCGGAGGTGAGCAATGGCTAAGCAGGATCGTCTGGACACTCCCGGCCGGCGCTCAGCCTGGCTGCCGCGGCTGCGGATGGACAAGGACACCTTCGGCAGCTTCGCGGAGACCTTCGCCCGCTGGATGGGGACTGCAAACTTCATCATCTGGATGACAGTCGCGATCATCGTCTGGCTGATCTGGAACACCTCCGACCCGAGCGCGCCGGACCGGTTCCCGTTCATGTTCTTGACTCTGGCTCTGTCGCTGCAGGCGTCGTATGCCGCACCGTTGATCCTGCTCGCCCAGAACCGGCAGGAGGCTCGTGACCGGGTCAGCCTCGAGCATGACCGGCAGGTCGCGGCCCAGTCCCGGGCCGATATGGACTTTTTGGCCCGCGAGATCGCGTCCCTGCGGATGCGGATGAACGACGTCGCCACCCGCGACTTCATCCGCTCGGAGTTGCGTGACCTGCTGACCGAGCTGAGCGAGGATCCCGAGCAGGAGAAGGCGGCCAAGTAGTCCGGCTGCACGGTTGCTCAAACCGCCAGGGGTATTGGGTCGGCGACCCGACTGCGTCGTAAGGTAGTCGGCATGTCCACCGAACTCGTCGCCGCCGTCAACGCTGCCCTGGCCACTGTCATCGATCCGGAGATCCATCGTCCGATCACCGAACTCGACATGGTCGACTCGCTTTCCGTCGACGAGGACGGCGTTGCCTCACTGACCATCCTGCTGACCATCACCGGTTGTCCGATGGCCAACACCATCGAAGCCGATGTGCGCGAGAAGGTCACCGCGGTGCCCGGCGTCAGCGCCATCAACCTGACCATGTCGGCCATGAACGACGAGCAGCGGGCTGAGCTCAAGCGCAAGCTGCGCGGCGGCGCCACCGAGCGCGACATCCCGTTCAGCAAGGCCGACTCGACCACCCAGGTGATCCTGGTCGCCTCCGGTAAGGGCGGGGTCGGCAAGAGTTCGGTGACGGTGAACCTGGCCATGGCCCTGGCCAACGAGGGTCGCTCGGTCGGCGTCCTGGACGCCGACATCTACGGCCACTCGATCCCGCAGATGCTGGGGCTGATGGAGTCCTGGCCGACCTCGGTCGACGGCATGATCCTGCCGGTTCCGACGATGGGCCTGAAGGTGATCAGCATCGGGATGATGAAGGAGTCCCGCGATCAGGTGATCGCCTGGCGTGGCCCGATCCTGGATCGCGCGCTGCAGCAGTTCCTGGCCGACGTCTACTGGGGTGACCTGGACTACCTGATCGTCGACCTGCCGCCGGGCACCGGTGATGTTGCTCTGTCGCTGGGCCAGAAGCTGCCCAATGCCGAGGTGCTGGTGGTGACCACGCCGCAGCAGGCCGCGGCCGAGGTGGCCGAGCGCGCTGGGACGATGGCGTCAATGCTCGATCAGAAGGTGCTCGGAGTGGTCGAGAACATGGCCTACCTCGAGGTGACCTGCTCCCATGGCGAGACCCAGCGGGTGGCCGTGTTCGGCACCGGTGGTGGCGCCGAGGTGGCCGCGACCCTGACCAAGCGGCTCGGCTACGACGTCCCGCTGCTGGCCGAGGTGCCGATGGATCCCGCGGTGTCGGCTGGTGGCGACGAGGGACTGCCGCTGGTGGCCACCGATCCCACCCGTCCGGCCGCGCAGGCGCTGGCCGGATTGGCCCAGCGGATCGTGGCTCGCCGACCCAGCCTGGCCGGCCGAAAGCTGGGGCTCACCCCGGTCAGCTGACGCTCACAGCGAACGCTCAGCCGACACCGAAAGGGTCGGTGCGCCTGCTGGCATAGGCTGGCGCGGTGACGAACTCTCGAGACCTGCCTCGCCGCACGATTCTGGCCGTCCCCGGTTCCTCCGATCGTTTCATCGAGAAGGCCAGGACGCTGGCCGTCGACGGTCTGTTCCTCGATCTGGAGGACGCCGTTGCGCCCGCGGTGAAGGTCGAGTCTCGGCGCCGGATCGTCGATGCACTGCTGGCTCCGTCCGGTTTTGCCGCCGGCCTGATCACCGTCCGGGTCAACGGCTGGGAGAGCCCCTGGACCTACGGCGACGTGATTGAGGTGGTGACCGGAGCTGGAGCGATGATCGACGCCCTGGTCCTTCCCAAGGCCACCTCTGCCGCCCAGGTGAAGGCGCTGGATCTGCTGCTCACCCAGGTCGAGCACAATGCAGGCCTTGAGATCGGCCGGATCGGTCTGGAAGTGCAAATCGAGGACGCCGTCGGCCTGCTGCACGTCGCCGAGATCGCTGCGGCCAGCCCGCGGCTGGCCTCCCTGGTGTTCGGGCCCGGCGATTTCATGGCGAGTCTGGGTATGGGTGGGCTGAACGTCGGTGCACAGCCCGACGGATACCCGGCCGACGCCTTCCACCACGTGCTGATGTCGATCCTGGTTGCGGCCCGGGCGCACGGGCTGCAGGCGATCGACGGACCCTTCGTCGCCATCCGTGACGTTGAGGGCTTCCGGCGCTCGGCGCAGCTGTCGGCGGCGCTGGGCTATGACGGCAAGTGGGTACTGCACCCGGCGCAGGTCGAGGCCGGCAACGAGGTGTTCTCACCCAAGGCGTCCGACTTCGAGCGGGCTCAGCGGATCATGGGTGCTTATGCCCACGCGATCGGTCAGGGCCACGGCTCGGTCGGGGCGATCGTGGTAGATGATGAGATGGTGGACGAGGCGGGCGTGAAGCTCGCCGCCGCAATTCTGGCCCGAGGCCGGGCCGCCGGGATGGAGGTCACATCATGACCCAGGCAATGTCTCCGAAGCTGAGCAGCCTGTTCAAGCTGGAGTATCCGCAGTCGGTCGGCGTCTTCAACACCTATGACGAGGCGCAGCGGGTGGTCGACTTTCTGGCCGACCAGAAGTTCCCGGTGCAGCACTTGGCCATCGTCGGCACTGAACTGCGCTCGGTCGAGCGCGTCCTCGGTCGGCGCAACTGGGGCACGGTGATCTTGGCTGGTGTCCAGAACGGCGTCACCACCGGCATCATGATCAGCCTGCTGATGATGCTGTTCGTCCAGGAGGCTGCGGCGAACCCGCTGGTCATCATCGTCTACGCCTTGTTGATCGGCATTCTGGTGGGGGTGGTGATGTCGTCCATCTCCTACTGGGCGGCTCGTGGCAAGCGGGACTTCACTTCGGTCTCCCAGACCATCGCTACCAAGTACGAGGTGCTCGCCGAGCATAAGGTGGCCGGCCAGGCTCGTGGTCTGGTGGCCACCATGCCCGGGGCGCGCGCCGCCCAGTTCGATGCCGGCTGGGTGGCTCAGCAGCCCGGCTATGGCTATCCGCAGCAGCCCGGGTATCCGCAGGGCATGCAGCCCGGCTATCCGCCTCAAGGTTTCCCGCCGCCCGGCTATCCGCCTCAAGGTTTCCCGCCGCCCGGCTATCCGGCGGCCTACCCGGAGCAGGCCTATCCGCAGGCCGTGCCCGCTCAGCCGCAGGCCACACCCGCTCAGCCGCAGGCCGACAACTCTCAGCCCAGTGCGCCCCCGCCGGATGCGTCCGGGGCTCCTGAGCCGGGCCAGGGCGAGTCCGGGCCCAATCCGCAGGCCTGAAACCGACGAAGTCGCCGACTCCCGCAGAATAAGGGGACTGTCCCCATTCTCTGCGGGGCTGAGGTGTGTGCGGGTGGGGTGAGCAGGGTGACTTCCGGAGGCGCGTCCGACTGCGCTTCGTTCTGAACACAGAAGGGCCGGCCGAACTGACGTCCGACCGGCCCTGTGCTGAGCGCTCAGCTGTCGGCCATGCCTCCGGAGAGGAATTCGGCGTAGGCCGGTAGATCGAGCTGACCAGAGCCGGAGACCCCGATCACGATCACCGGAGACTCGCCGGCCTCGGTGGCGAGCCGCGCCTGACGGATCGCACCGGCGATGGCGTGGTTCGACTCCGAGGCCGGGACGATGCCCTCGGCGCGGGAGAAGATCACGCCGGCCTCGAAGGCGTCCAGCTGCTTGATCGCTGTCGCACCGATCAGGCCCTCGTGGTAGCAGTGGCTGACCAGCGGAGACATGCCGTGGTAGCGCAGGCCACCGGCATGGACGGCGGCCGGGACGAAGTCCGGACCCAGGCTGTACATCTTCAGCAGCGGCGTCAGATGCGCGGTGTCGCCGAAGTCGTACTTATATTCGCCCTCGGTCAGCGACGGAGCTGCCTTCGGCTCACAGGCGACGATCTTGGTCTCGGCGCGTCCCTCGAGGTTCTCCCGCAGGAACGGGAAGGCGATGCCGGCCAGGTTCGAGCCGCCACCCGCGCAGGCGAACAGGTAGTCGGCCGGGCCTTCGCCGAACAGCTTCAGCTGCAGCAGCGCTTCCTGGCCGATCACCGTCTGGTGCAAGGCGACGTGGTTGAGCACCGAACCCAGCGAGTAGCTGGCGTTCGGGTCCTTGGCTGCGGCCTCGACCGCCTCCGAGATCGCCATGCCGAGGCTGCCGGTGGTATCGGGGAACTGCTCGCGCAGTGCCCGCCCGGCCTCGGTGAGTTCGGACGGGCTGGCCACCACCGAAGCCCCGAAGGTCTCCATCAGGTAGTGCCGGTACGGCTTGCCCTCATAGCTGGAGCGGACCTGCCAGATATCGCAGCTCTGACCGAAGATCTGGGTGGCGAAGGCCAGCGCCGAACCCCACTGGCCGGCGCCGGTCTCGGTGGTCAGCCGGGTGCGTCCGGCGACCTTGTTGAAGTAGGCCTGGGCCACCGCGGAGTTCGTCTTGTGGCTGCCCACCGGCGAGGCGCCCTCGTACTTGTAGTAGATCCGGGCCGTGGTGCCCAGCGCCTTCTCCAGCCGATGCGCACGGTAGAACGGCGAGGGACGCCACAGGCGATAGATGTCGTGAACTTCTGCCGGGATTTCGATCCAGCGCTCGGTCGTCACTTCCTGCTCGATCAGGGCCGGTGGGAACAGCGGCGCGAGATCGTCCGGCTCCAACGGCTGCTGGGTGCCCGGGTGCAGGTGCGGCGGCGGGGGAGTGGGCAGGTCGGCGACGATGTTGTACCAATGCGTCGGCATCTGGGACTCGTCGAGCACAACCTTGGTCTGTTTGGGATCTGACACAGGAGTTCCTTCGCCTTTGAGTTCACTGGGTCGCTTTGCCGTTGCGGCCCAGCAGAACTCTAGGGGCGATTCCGCTTCGCCGGGGCTCTGGTCCACCCGGTGTTTGGCGGCTGGACACGACCCGGGCGAGAGCGGACTAGCGAGCCCAGATCTCGGCGATCCAGGCCTCGACGGCGTCGGGATCGCGGGGCAGGTGGCTGGACAGGATTTCGCAGCCGGTCTCGGTGATCACCACGTCGTCCTCGATCCGGACGCCGATGCCGCGGAACTCTTCGGGCACCAGCAGATCGGTGGCCTTGAAGTAGATGCCGGGCTCGACGGTGATCACCATGCCGGGCTGCAGAGTCGCGTCGCGGTAGTTCTCCTGGCGGGCCTTGGCGCAGTCGTGGACGTCCAGGCCGAGGTGGTGGGAGGTGCCGTGCACCATCCAGCGCCGGTATTGGCCGCCGTTGACCGGGTCGAGCGACTCCTCGGCGCTGACCGGCAACAGACCCCACTCAGCCAGGTGGCGCACCACGACGGCCACGGCGGCAGCGTGCACGTCGGAGAACTTGTTGCCGGGCCTGGCGGCGGCGAAGCCGGCCGCCTGAGCCTCGAGGACAGCGGTGTAGACCTGACGCTGGGTCGGGCTGAAGATGCCGTTGACCGGCAGCGTCCGAGTGATGTCAGCGGTGTACAGCGAGTCGACCTCGACGCCGGCGTCGAGCAGCAGCAGCTCGCCCTCGCGCAGCTCTCCGTCATTGCGCATCCAATGCAGCGTGTTCGCATCATCGCCGGCCGCGGCGATCGTGTCGTAGCCGACCGCATTTCCCAGGTGCCGGGCGTGCAGGCCGAAGATGCCCTCCACCCAGCGCTCACCGCGTCCGCGACGGACGGCCTCCGGCAGGTCGGCCACGACGGCAGTGAAGCCGACGGCGCTGTGTGCGCAGGCCTGACGCAACTCGTCCAGCTCGAAGTCGTCTTTGATCATCCGAGCTTCGGACAGGATCACCTCGAACTGCTCGTCGGCTTCGGCCTCGGAACGGGGATCGACCCCGGCCGCAGCCCGCAGCCCGTCCAGCCGGACGGTGAGTCCCTCATCGGCCTCCCGCACCAGCCGGACCGGCACTGAGTCCAGATCGGCGGTCAGGGCATCCTCGAATTGATCGATCGGAGCGCAGGTGATGCCGGTGAGCGCCTCCATCTCCTCCAGCGACTCCCGGGTGCCCACCCACATCTCGCCGTAGCGCGCGTCGGCGTAGAACTCCGGATCCGTGCGCGGTGCTCGCGGCTTGAAGTACAGCGTCGCGGAGCCGTCCGGCTCGATCACCAGGTTGGCGTCGGGCTCGCGCTCCGAACCCAGCCCGGTCAGCCACGCGAAAGCTGAATGCGGACGGAACCGGTAGTCGGTGTCGTTGGAGCGGGCCTTCAGTCCACCGGCCGGGAAGACCAGCCGCTGGCCGGGGAACGCCGCAGCGATCCGGGCGCGGCGACCCGCAGCCGGCACCGAAGCCGGCAGCGCCTCGGGCACTTCGGACGGATAGGGAGCCCATCCGGTCGGAATGAACTCGACGAACGCCTTCGGGAACGGAGTCTGGCGGTTGGGGAGCTTGGGCTGTTCTTCGGCGTTGGTCGAACTGGTCATGCTCGAAATGCTATCCCCGTCCGACGACGGGCTCGTCCGCTGCCGATGCCGGGGCGGGAGAGAGCGCGGCTCGTACTCGAGAGCGGATGTCCTGCACAGCCATGATGGCCAGGAGGGCTGCCAGGAGGCTCGCCAGGTCTCCGACGGCCTCCAGGGCGGTTGAGTCGGCTAGTGCCGACAGGCTGGGCTCCCGCAGCGAGAGTTGGACGCTGATCATGGTGGCCGCGCTGCCGCCGAGCCAACACAACCACCAAGCCAGGTAGCCGGCCGGGATCCGTGATGGCGCGCGTGCTCCGTCCAGGGCGCCGCGCAGGTCGGCCAGGTTCTGCACCGGGAACCACAGGCTGACCACCGGCACGAACCAGGCCGCGATATGCCAGCCCGGCGCACGCCGCAGGGCGACCTGGGGCACTCGGGAGGCCAGGCCGAACTGCCAGATCATCCAGATCACGCCGGTGGCCACCGTGCAGGCGGAGCTGGCCAGGGCGCCGATGGTGTGCAGTTGGTCGTAGCGATTGAAGAGGTCGAGGTCGATGCTGAGCGGGTTGCGGGCACCCTCGGCGAGCAGCCGAAAGCCCCACAGTTCAAGTCCGGCGCTGGCCAATGCGATCAGTGCGGCTAACGCCAGCAGTGCCTGGATCACCCGTGCCAGAGCTGGCGAGCTCTGTGGTAGCTGGGGCGTCGGCGGAACAGGTGGCTGCCCGTACAGCGGCTGGGTCTGGGAGGTCCAGTTGCGACCGTCCCAGTAGCGAAGGTTTTGGCTGAACTCGGGGTCGGGGTACCAGCCGGCAGGGGTGGGGTGCGCTGTCGTCACGGCCCCATCCTGTCGAATGGGCCCGGCGCGCGCAGTCAAACCGCGCAGGTGAGCCGGTAGAGTCGGTTCGACAACTTCAGGAGGACCAGATGAAGGCTGCCGCATCGGCGCAACGACGGCTGCTCGACTTGCAGCAAGAGGACACCGCGCTGGCCCAAGTAGAGCATCGCAAGCGGGCGCTGCCCGAGCATGCTGCCATCACCGAAGCCAAGAACGTCCGGGTCAAGCTGAAGCAGGATCATTTGGCCGCGCAGACCCGGCTCGGCGACGTTCAGGCCGACCTGGAGAAGGCGGAAGCCGACCTGGTGCCGGTCCGTGAGCGCAAGACCCGCGATCAGCAGCGTCTGGATGCCGGCGCGCTCACCGACGCCAAGGCGCTGCAGGGCCTGATCGACGAGATTGAGCACCTGGGCCGGCGGATCTCCGAGTTGGAGGACGTCCAGCTGGAGGCCATGGAGCAGGTCGAGCAGGCCAGTGCTGAGGAGGCGCAGCTGGCCGAGCAGATCGGCGAGGTGGAGTCCTCGCTGCGGGCCTTGATGGCTTCTCGGGACGAGCAGTTGGCCCAGCTGGACGCCGAGGGTGCGCAGCACCAGGGTGTGCGCAATGGGATCGCCGCGGAGCTCCCGGCCGATCTGGTCGCGCTGTACGACCGGATCCGAGTGCGTTCGGGTGGTCTGGGGGCTGCCCCGCTCAAGGGCCGCCGTTGCGGAGGATGTCAGATCGAGGCGACACCGACCGCGTTGGCCGGCTATGCGGCCGCTCCCGGCGATGAGGTGCTGCGCTGCGAAGAGTGCGAGCGGGTGCTCGTTCGGATCGGCGCGGTGGAGATCTGATGGCCCGAGCGGCTCAGTCGCAGGACGGGCCGGGGCTCTTCGAGCTCGATGAGGCGAC
The DNA here is from genome assembly GCA_001603275.1 of Actinomycetales bacterium Actino_02. Classification (GTDB taxonomy): domain Bacteria; phylum Actinomycetota; class Actinomycetes; order Propionibacteriales; family Propionibacteriaceae; genus Propionicimonas. Next base: position 110,237 of record LUYM01000021.1, read on the forward strand.
GCCGGAAACCGACGCCACCACATCGTCGGCGTCGATGCGACGGCTGATCATTGAAGCCGACGGCGGCTCACGCGGCAATCCGGGGCCGGCCGCCTACGGTGCGCTGGTGCGCGACGCAGAGACCGGCGAGGTGCTCAACTCCGAGGGGCTGACTCTGGGGATCAACACCAACAATGTCGCCGAGTACTCCGGGTTGATCGCCGGTCTGGAGATGGCCCGGGCCATCGACGCCGATGCGGCCGTGGACGTCCGGATGGACTCCCGGCTGGTGATCGAGCAGCAGGCCGGGCGCTGGAAGGTGAAGCATCCGGCCATGCGTCCGCTGGCTGCGAAAGCACGGGCGCTGCATCCGTCGCAGGTGACTTGGACGTGGGTGCCGCGCGAGCAGAACAAGGCTGCGGACGCCCTGGTCAACGCGGCTTTGGACGGCAAACCCAGGGCCCGGGGATAGGGGAGAGCGGTGCCGATCCGCGAGGTCAGTCTGCGCCGGGCCGAACCCCCGGCATTGGCTGCTGGGCTGCAACGGCTGCGCACCGAGCTCGGCGTTCCGACCGGCTTCCCGGGGCCGGTGCTGGCCGAGGCGGAGGCCGCTGCGCAGGCGCCACGGTTGACCGGCACTGATCGCACCGACATCGAGTTCGTCACCCTTGACCCCGAGGATTCGCTCGACCTGGACCAGGCCTTCCACCTGTCTCGGACCGCCGACGGCTACCTGCTGCGATACGCCATTGCCGATGTGGCCGCCTTCGTCGCTCCCGGCGGTGCGGTCGATCGCGAGGCGCATGCCCGGGGCGAGACGCTCTACGCCCCGACCGCGCGGACGCCGTTGCATCCGCCGCTGCTCTCGGAGGGTGCGACCAGCCTCTTGCCCGGCCAGGATCGTCCGGCGTTGCTCTGGGAGCTGCACCTGGACCGGGTCGGGGCCACGGTCGGTGCCTCGGTGGCGCGCTCCATGGTTCGCAGTCGAGCCAAGCTCGGCTATGTCGATGCCCAGCGCCACCTGGATGCCGGCGACGGTGGTGAGCAGTTGGAACTGCTCCGCGAGATCGGGACGCTGCGGCAGGCACTCGAGGCGGCCCGTGGCGGGGTCAGCTTGTCGGTGCCCGAACAGGAAGTGGTGCCGACGGAGGCATCTTGGGGATTGGAGTACCGCGCCTCGCTCCCGGTGGAGGACTGGAATGCGCAGCTCTCCCTTGCCACCGGGATGGCCGCCGCCGGGCTCATGCTCGATGCCGGGATTGGTCTGCTGCGAACCCTGCCACCGGCTCCGGATTCGGCGATCGCCCGCCTGCGTCACACCGCTCAGGCGCTCGGCATCAGCTGGCCGCACACCGTGGGCTACCCGCAGTTCGTTCGCGGTCTGGACGCGTCCACTCCCGCCCATGCGGCGATGCTGAACTCCTGCACCATGCTGTTCCGGGGTGCGGGCTACGTCGCCTTCGACGGTGCCGCGCCCGACCAGCCACTGCACGCGGCGATCGCCGCGCCGTATGCGCATGTCACGGCGCCGCTGCGTCGATTGGCCGATCGGTATGCCGGTGAGATCTGCGTGGCGATCTGCGCTGGAACGCCGGTTCCGGAGTGGGTGCGCTCCGAACTGACGACGCTGCCGCCGGTGATGGCCGAGTCCAACCGGCGAGCGCACCGCTACGAACGCGGGGTGGTGAACCTGGTTGAGGCGATCCTGCTCGCGCCGCACGTCGGTGAATCCTTCACCGGCACCGTCATCGAGGTGGACACCGATCGCAAGGACGGGATCCTGCAGTTGGCCGAGCCGGCTGTCGAAGCACGGGTCGGCGGTACCGACCTGGTTCTGGGGCATGCCGTCACGGCGACGCTGGTCAGCGCAGACCCGGCGACAGGGAAGGTCGAGTTCGCCCTGCGCCCCTGAACCCGGGGACGGTTCCATTACCGTCCGGCCTTGTCGGCGGGCTGGCCCGGGTGCCGAGTCGGCGAACCGCGCCGTCCACGGCTACCCTTGTCCCGGACGAGTCGGCCGGGTGATCGCGGCGCAAGTCGAGGAAAGTCCGGACTCCACAGAGCAGGGTGGTGGGTAACGCCCACCCGGGGTGACCCGCGGGAAAGTGCCACAGAGAACAGACCGCCCCGCAAGGGGTAAGGGTGAAACGGCGGTGTAAGAGACCACCGCACTCCAGGTGACTGGAGTGGCTCGGTAAACCCCACTCGGAGCAAGACCAAGAAGGGCCGGGTCTTCGGATCGGGCCTGCGGACGCCGTTATCAGCGCTGCTCGCGCGAGGCGTCCGGGTAGGTTGCACGCCGGCAACGGCGAAGGCGGTTGGCAACAGCCGTCGCAGATGGATGATCACCGCCCGGCGACGGGCACAGAATCCGGCTTACAGGCCGGCTCGTCCCCTTTTCTGGCTCTGACTAGGCACGATGGTGAGCGGATGGGTTGGGAGTCCGCTGGGAGTCCGGAAAATTCTCGGATTCCTCCGCGAGACCCGCCCCCAGGGCGGCATCGACGGCGTCCCTGCTGCGGTCGTCGGAGTCGGGCCAAAGGTGCGAGTAGGTGTTCAAGGTCTCCTCGGCCGACTTGTGTCCGAGCCGGGCCTGAACGGTCTTGACGGACTCGCCGTAGCGGATCAGCAGTGACGCGTAGTAGTGCCGCAACTCGTGAAAGTCGAAGCCTTCGAGCTTGGCCGCCGCCATCCTCGCCCGCCACTCCTCGCCAAGTGTTGTCCAGCGCCAGGGGTTGCCGTGGGTGGTCGTGAAGAGAAGCCCGTCGGGTCCTGGCGGATAGGTCTCGATGTGCCTCGCGAGGGCTTCGGCCACCGACGTGGGGAGTGGTATCTCCCGGATGCTCGACGTGGTCTTGGGCGGGCCGAACACTGGAGACCCCTTGCGGACGTCAACGAGTTGGCGGTCGACGATGATCTTGCGTTCCAGGAACCGGACCCGGTCCTCGGTGAGGCCGAAGACCTCGCCTCGCCGCATGCCCGTCCCGGCGGCGAGCAGGACGGCTGCCCGCAGATGGTCACCCGCGGCCTTCGCGGCCGCCTGGACCTGCTCGGTCGTCCTCGGTTCGACCCGCTTCTTCACGATCTCGGGAAGCTTGATCCCGACGCAGGGCGTCCGGGCGATCCTGCGGTTCTCGACAGCATCCTTCAGGACCGTGCTCACATAGGAGTAGGTCACGACCACGGTCGCGGGAGCGTACGTCTCGTTCAAGGACGCCACGAGCTTCTGGATCGTCGTCTTGGAGATCGTGCTGAGCGACCTCGCGCCGATGGCGGGGTAGACCCGCTTTCGCAGCGCGAGCTCGACGAGCGCTGCGGTGGACGGCCGGAAGACCTGCGAGGCCCGCCAGGACTCTGCGTACTCCTTGAAGGTCACCTTCCCGGCGTTGGGTACGACATACGTGCCCGTGACCGTTGCGGTCGTCTGCGCATCGAGCCAGCCCTGGGCGTCCCGCTTCCGTGCAAAATGCTTGGCGTGCTCCCTGCCGGCATCGTCGACGAAACGTGCCCGCCAAGCGGCCGCAGTCACCTTGACTCGGGCCGTGATTCCCTGGCCCGCAAGGTCGGCGACGAGCGCGTCGGCCTCCGCCCGGGATTTCGCCGTTAACACCCGGTTCCGCCCGGCGAAGTCGACGTACAGCACTCGCCACGAAGCGGGCCTGGCAGCGATGTTCTTGCCTGCCATCAGCTCGGCCCCGCATCGGCGAGGTCCTGCGTGTTTGCGGTGCCGGCTTCGGCGTGGCGGGCGGCGACCGCCGCGTTGTGGGCGGTCAGGATCCCTGCGAAGTATTGGCGGTTCACCTCCTCCAGCACACCGCCCGGCCTGGGTGGAACGTGTGCCGTGATGCCATGGAGGACGCGTTCTGCGCCGGCGGAGAGGGTGTCGAGCAGTTCCAGCACTTCTTCGGCCCAGACCTGTATCTGGTCGCCGTCGGGGGAGTCGCCGCTTCGGGCCAGACCGGCCAGGACGCGTTCGCGGTCGCCGTCGATCGCTGCCAGTTCCTGCTGGATGCCCATCGAGATCCGGAACTCGGTCTCGTGGGCCCGCATCCCTATGCTGGTGAGCTCGCGGAATGCGTCCTCGGCATTCGACCAGTCCGCCAGCATGTCGTCCACGGTGGACCCCAGGACCTCGGCAAGGGCGTACACCTCGTCCAGGCGGCAGGGCCGGGCACCCTTTTCGACCCGGTCGATGGTCGCCTGGTGGAACTTCAGGCCGTACCGCTCCCGCAGCTGTGTCGCCAGGTCGGTCTGGGACAGGCCGCGCAGCTCGCGGAGGCGCCGCACCTCGCGTGCGAAGGTCTGGCCCAGGGGGCCGACGTCGGCTCCGCCGTCACGGTCGGGCCGGCCGTTCTTCGGGGGCGACTTGGGTGCGCGCATACCTGAACCATAACAACACCATGTTGTGTTGCCAATATGTTGCTTGACAACCGCTCGTCTGCAACGCACAATCAGTGTGCTGGTATCCAATCACCCTGTTATGGAGCGAGCGATGATCGACGAAGCCGAGATCTGGTTCACCGCACAGGTCGCCGAGTACCTCAAGACCCCCGCCACGACCATCCGGTGGTGGCGTCACATCGGCCAGGGCCCCAAGAGCTTCAAGCTCGGCGCCCGCAAGGTCGCCTACCTGCGATGCGACGTCGAAGCCTGGCTCGAGGAGCAGTACACCTCGCAGGCGGTCTAGGGAACTGACCGCTGCCCAGGGTTCCGGCCAACCAGCGGCCGTCGTCGCTCGCACGCCAAACCGGCGCCAATTCCGGATGGTGCAAATGGGTGGCGCCGTTGGCGATCCCTAGGATGTGCGCCGTGGATGACGACGACGAGGACGATGACCTCACCCCTGGACGGTCGAGGACGCGGGGCGGATTCGCTGCGCCGCGGACGCATTGATTGGCGCGATTCGCGTCCATGCGGCCGCTGTGACCAAGTGTGACCGGCGACGCTGACGAAGACGATGTGCGCACCGCCGGCGCGGGATCATGGCGGCCATTCCCGAACCCGATGACCAGAAAAGGCCACCACAACGCCGCGGCCCGCAGAGTAAGCCAGCCAGAGCGCCTCCCCGGGCAGATGGCCATTCTTGCTGGTTCCTTGGGTACAGATGATTGCTCGGTCGCTTCGGGAGACATCTTGCTGTCAACTCACCATGTCGTCGGCCCCGCAGAACCGAGCTTGACGAGTTTGCGGAATCTCCTGCGGATCGCCGCTCACGGCGCTAGCTTTGGCCGTAGTCACCCACCCCGGGGACGCGAATGCTGCGCGATAAGCGCACTGCAGTGGCATTCCTGCACATGAAGGGCACCGCCATGTCGTCTTTCTCTCGTCGCCTGTCTCGGCCGAGGCGTTATGCCCCCGGCCTGATTCCGTTACTGGCCCTCGGATTGTTCCTCGCGGGCCCGACATCCCCCGCCTTGGCGGAGTCGCCGTCGCCGTCGCCGATCGCGACTGACTCTCCCACGGCGCCGCCGACAGCGACACCTTCCTCGACGGACCAGCCTGACACGACCACGAGCGTGAAACCCACCGTCCCTGATGCAACCCCGACACCTGCCCCGACAACACCGTCGATCCGCGGAAAGGCACACCCCAAGGTGCCGACGCGCGGCGTCGCGAAGCCGATCAAACGCCTGATCGCAGATATCCGCGGCGGGGTAATAGACCAGGCATCTGCGGCGGACCTTGCGGTCGCGATGGTCCAGGGCGGGACGGAGGTACCGAAGCGATACCGACTTGGTGCGGTCACTGAGTATGACGTACTGATCTTGGGGATCGCGACCGGAGCATCCACATCGCAGAAGCAGGACCGATCACCAGCGTCACCACAAGCGCTGAGCCACTGCCTGTACACCGAGCGCGGGCTCCAATGCGACTACAGCGGTGAACATACTCATGTTTACTACTTACCCGCAGGTACTCCAGGAGCGTCGGAGGACGTATCCGAGGTCCCGGAGTACATCACGCGCTGGGTCGCGACCTCGGACGCCGCCTGGGCCTACTACAACAACACCCTCGAGATGACTCCAACGAGCAGCATGATTAACGTCTACCTGCAAGACGCCGGCGTCGGGAGTGTCTGCGGCTCGTGGCCCATCGTCAACGAGATTCACTGCGGCCCCGATTTCATAGGACTGCCTGATGTCGACTATTTTGCCGCGCATGAGATGTTTCACCAGTTCCAGTGGCCGGACGTTGAGCGGGCGCTCCTCAGCATCTACGAGCTGAACCCTTGGATGGAGTCGACCGCGAACTGGGCCTCGGCACACTTCGCCGGTGTGCACCCGCGGACAGAACCCACGAATAATGTGGAGGCTTCTCGCATCGGCGCGTTCTTCACAGATTCCGCCGGGGGCCTAGTATCTCGCGGTGAGGTGACGGGATCGACCATGAGCGGTGACCGGGCCTACGGTGCGGTGGCCGCAGCGGAGATTCTGACCCAGATCGCCGGAGATGGCCTGATCAAAGAGTCCTTCGCCGCAATCACCTCCGGTACGAACGACGGGCTGCAACCGATCGATGACGCGCTCGCACTCCACGGTCTGTCGCTGGATCTCGCCAGTGACTGGATTTGGAGTGGCCTCTATGCGATGTGCGAGCCCAGCGGATCATGGCTCCAGTTCAACTGGTGCAGCGATCCGCTGCTCACCGGCACATTCAGTGCCACCGGACCTGGATCAACCCAGACAAGGAGACCCACGCACGAAACCGCCTGGTTGGCGTCGACACCGTCCGACTCGACGACATTCTCGCTGATGCGTTACGGCGCCGGCTACATCGATTTCGTACTGGGCAGTGTGCCGTCGGGCAGCTATGGCACCACGCTGGCCCTGGAGTTCGATGCGGACCAGATCAGCCCTGACGAGACCCTGAACGTGACGGCTTGGAAGGACACGCCGGGCGGGGAGGGATGCCAGATCAGCCAGCGGCACTATCCGGCATCGTCTGCAGGAAAGACGGCCTTCGCGATAGACATCCCAACAGGCTGCGGCTACGCCACACTCATCGCGGTCAACAAGCACACCGGCACCAGTACAACCGCAGCCAGTTTTCCGATCAGTTGGTCAAGCTTCACCACCGGCGCGACCATCGGCAACGGAACGGTCACCCTCGGCGTGAACGCCGACGGAAACCTCGGCCTGGGCGTGCCCAGGTCGTGGGTCTGCCGTGGCACCCGTGCCCAGGCCGCCGTCGCCCAGTCCGCCTACCTCGATGCCGGGCCAGCGCTCGTTCTGGACGCGACGGGATACGACGCGATACGCCCGATAGACCAGCTTTGCGGTCCTTTCCCCACCGAAGGCTGGTCGGCGATCAATCCGAACCAAACCATCGATGGACTGCCGGCAACATTCTCCAAGCACGGTCTGGACTACCCCGACGAATACCCGGTGCACGTAACCAGCTTCACCTACACCGACACCGAAGCGACCTCGATCGTCCAGTTGGGCGACCAGTACAGCCTCACCCAGCACTGGCACCCCTCGAGCGTTGACCCGCGCGTCTACCAGCTCGACGTCACGATCCAAGCCACACAGATCGTGCCGATCTTGCCAGACCCGGAATCACTGACATACAGACAGGTGGTCCCGCTGAACATCACCGGGGACGCCAACACGCACCCCTCGGTCGTGACCACCACCGGCGGTGACGGGGTCAACGATGCGACAGCCAACCTCAACTGGCCTTGGGATGATGACCGCGGGTCACTCGACAACCCACTGGTTTCGCTGCCACACCTTGATTGCGACATTGTCCAGTGCCGCGGGCTCGTACTCGACATCACCGTCGACCCTCTCCCGATCATGGCGACACCGACACCCCAGTTCTCGATGTTCTACGGTTTCGCCGACAGCACCGGTGAAGCCGCCACCATCCTGAACGATGCCAACGCCACGACCCGCGCGATCGCGGCTTCCCTCAACCCTGAAACATGGGAAGGTGATATCGCCCTGTTCGCCGGCTACCACAACAACACCCCATGAACACGACCAAAGCCTCACCGACCCGCAGAACGGGAGGGACCATGACCACAACGCTGCGCGACTACCCGAGCCCGCGCGACACGGCAGCAGCCCGGGCACGAACCACGCTCAAGGTGATCGCGACGATCCTCGCCCCGACCTTCCTGGCCGGCTGCGCCATCTTCAACGAGCCCTCCCTTGACATGGCCGTCTACTTCAGCAACACCACCGACCAGAACCTCCAGCTGCGCCTGAAGGATCCTCAACCCGACGAAGATCAGGACTGGTACCAGGAGATTGGACCAAATCAGAGGGTCGTCATTTCGCTGTTTGGCCGAGGAGAGTGCAGCGAACGCTGGGTGATCACCGATGAGGCGGGGAACCTGGTGAAGGATCCCGGAAGGATCTGCTGGCACGACACCGTCACAATCCCCTAGCCATCACCCGTATGGGATTAGGCCAGTCGGCTGTGGTCGTCGGCCAGGGAGTGGACGTAGTCGTGGCCGACCCGGTCTTGTCGGGGCTGGACTGGTCGTTGTTGGCCGTCCAGCCCTTGGGCTCGCCAACCGCCAGCGCCGGCCGCGAGCAAGCCGCCGACAAGGCCGACGAGCACCAGCGGCCTCCATGTCGCCCGGTCACCTTGGCACTCACTACTGCTGCCGCGTGCCAGAGCTGGCTCGCGCTGACCGAGGCCCGGCCTCAAGCGGGTCTCGACCGCTGTCTCTCGCCTGACCGATGCCGAGTCGTGACAGCCGGCCCAGCCTCGCATCGGCCCAAGCCCCCGGCCCGACCATTCAAGCTTCAGGGTTCCTAGCCGAGACCTGAAGATCGATGCCCATCCCCCAATCTCCAGGTCCCCCGCCTTCTCGTAGCGGACGTAATGTACCATGGCCACGTGGCCATCACCGGTATGGGGATCGTGCGGGCGGCGGGCGCCCCGGGGTACGTGAGGTACCTGTCCGAGTGTGGCCATTCGCGGGCGGACGAGTACTTCTCCGAGCACGGGCACGCGACGGTGACCTGGCGCGGTATCGGCGCCGACGGGAAGCTGGTGGAGCGGCAGCTGACGGCGGAGGAGTTCGGCCGGTTCATGGCCGGGCTGGATCCGGTGACGGGTGCATCCCGGTGGGCGCAGCGGGTGGATCCGGAGCATGTGGCGGCCGTCGATTTCATTGTGAACGGGCCGAAGGAGTGGAGCATTCTCGCAGTGCTGGATCCGGGAGTGCAGGCGGCGCTGTTGCGGGGCCAGGTGAACGCCGAGCGGGCGGTGTTGCGGTACTTGTGGGAGAACGGCACCGTACAGGTGAAGCGGGCCGGGCAGGTGGTGCGGGTGCCGGTGGAGCGGATCGAGATCGCCTCGGTGCAGCATTTCTCGTCCCGGGCTGGTGATCCGCATTTCCATCGGCACATGGAGATCTCGGCCCGGGTGTGGGCGGCGGGGAAGTGGCGGGCCCTGGACAGCCTGGGGGCCAGGAACCTGAACGTGGCGGTGCAGGCGATCTTCCACCGCGAGCAGTTGCGGGAGTTGCGGCCGGAGTTGGCCCGGCTCGGCTATGAGGTGGACGAGGTCGGTCAGATCGGGTTGTTGCGGCCGGTGGTGGAGGCGATGAGCCGGCGGGCGGCGCAGGTGGAGCGGAACCTGGCGCGGATCGAGGCCGCCTGGCGGGCGAAGCATCCGGGGCAGGAGCCGAGCGCGAGGATCCTTCGGAAGTGGGATGTGTTGGCGTGGGAGCAGCAGCGGCCGTTCAAGGCCGAGGCGGGCGTGTTGGATGACGTGATGGGGGTGTGGGCCGCCCGGATCGGGGAGGTGATGGCCGAACACCGCATCACCGAACCCGTCCCGGGCGCCGTGGTGGATCGGCGGGTTGGTGTGGGCGTGCTGGACCGGGACGCGTTGGCGGCCGAGCTGGTCGAGGCGCAGGGTTTGAAGCGGTCTGCGTGGTCACGGGCTGACCTGGAGGCGGCGGCGATCATGGCTGTCGAGGGCCGGGTGCGGGGGGATCGGGCGGCGGTCGACGAGTTGGCGGCGGATGTGGTCGCGCGGGCGTTGGGGGAGTCGCGGCTGTTGCCGAGTGTCGCGCAGGGTAGGCCGTCGGCGGCGGTGAAGTGGTGGACGAGCCCGGCGGTGATGGGGCGGGAGAACGAGTTGCGGGCCGGGCTGGCGGTGCTGGCCGATCGTGATCGGTTGAGCGTGGTGGAGGGTGCTGCGGGGGTCGGGAAGACGACCAGCCTCGCGGCCTTCGTTGAGGAAGCGGCCGTGGCGGGCGAGCGGGTCGTGGTGGTGGCTCCGACCGGGGCGGCTGCGATCGCCGCTGCCGGGGTTGGTGTCGAGGCCTCCACGGTCGACTCTTTGTTGGGGCGGTACGGCTGGGACAAGAACACGGCCGGGGGCTGGGTGTGGGCTGAGCCCGGCCGGCGGCCACACGAGCCGCTGCCTGCCGGGAGCAGGCTCGTGGTGGATGAGGCCGGGATGGTGTCCCAGGACGCGGCCCGGGCGCTGGTCACCCTCGCCGGCGCATGTGGTTGGCGGGTGCGGGTCCAGGGCGACTCGTTCCAGTTCTCCGCGGTCGGGGTGGGTGGCGTGATAGAGCTGGCGAAGGGCACGGCGCGTCCCGAACGGGTCGCGGTGCTGGACGATGCTGGCGACGTGCACCGGTTCCGGCTCCGTTCCGGGGAGAAGGACGAGGCGTATGCGGCGCACAGTGTCGCGATCCGTACTGGTACCGACCCGGAGGCCACCGCTGCCCAGGTGATGGGCAGGGCGATCGTGTACGCCTCCGAGGCTGAGCGTCAGACCCTGATCGCGCGGGAGTGGGCGGAGCTGGCTCACGCGGGGACGGGGTTGGTGATCGCCGCAACGAACCCTGAGGTGCAGCAGTTGAACGGGTTGATCGCGGACCGGCTGCGCGCGGTCGGTGTCCTGGCCGGGGACACGATCGCCACGACACCGCGGGGGGAGTGGGCCTCGGAGACGATCAGCGAGGGCGACATCGTCGCGACCCGGGTCAACGGGGTCGACGAGGATGGCCGTCGGTACGCGAACCGGGAACGTTGGCGGGTTGACGCCCTCGATGACGCGGGTGCGTATCTGATCAGCCTGGATGGTCGCCGGGAGTTGCGGTTGTCGGTCGGTGCGGCGCGTGAACAGCTCCAGTTGGCGTATGCGGTGACCGGGTACGGCGCCCAAGGGGTCACGGTCAATGAGGCCGTCCTGCTGGTCGCCGAGGGCATGGACCGTCCCTCGTTCTATGTCGGCTCGACGCGCGGCCGCTACACCAACCAGGCCGCGATCCTGGCCCCCGATGGGGACCCGGGCCTGGCGCGGGCTCAGGTTGAGGCGATCCTGGCCCAGCCCGGTGCCGACACCGGTTGGCGTGCCGCCGACCTGGCCGCGGCCGCGGACCGGGAACGGATGGGCGATCTGGTCGACATGCCCAGCCGCCACGTCCCCCCGATCGATACCGGCCGGGTCGGCGAGGCTGCCGAACAGATCGCCCGGGACGCCGAGTGGCCCGACGAGGTTCGCGACCCCCACCTGTTCGACCGGGCACTCGCCTACGTCGACCAACTCCAGCAGGAGCGGGCGGCTGAGGTCGCCCAGCGGGAGGCCAGCCTCGAACAACTGCGGGGACGCCTCGCCCAGGCCGTCGAGGCCAACCAGCAGGCAGCGCTGCGGGTGGCTGGTGCGGCGGACCGGGTCGAACAGGCCGTGCAGGCCACGCGGGCTGCGCAGGAGGCCGTGCGTTCCGCCGAGGAGCGTGCCCGGCACGCGAACCCGTTCACGCGTGGCAGCCGGGAGCGTGACCTCGCTGCGGCCCGCCATGCGCTGTGGGACGCCCGGCGGGCCGAGACGGGCCAGCGGGTGCGTCACGCCGAGCTGATTCAGACCGCCGAACGGCAGCTGGAAGCCTCCGGTCGGGTCGCCGACGAGGTCGAACACGCCGAGAACTACCTCGGCTGGCTGCGAAACGAGCGGCACCAGCTCAGCCTCAAGATGATGCCGCTGCCCGGGGTGGAGTACCAGCAGCGGTACAGCCGCGCGGACCTCGAGGCACTCCGCGACGCGTGGCTCGCCGAGCCTCAGCCCCGCGAGACGGCCGACCCGGCCCGGGCGATCATCGATCTCGTCAACGACGACCGACAGCTCGCCGACCTCGCCACCCCCAGCCAGTGGCACACTCTCGCCGACGCGACCGGCCCCGACGACCTCGTCTGGGCCGACAGTGACAAGCGCTGGCTGTGGGGTCTGCGACGACCACTCCTCGGCTGGCTCGACCAACAAGCCACCCGCCTCGCCAGCGACCCCCAATGGCACGACCGTGCCGAACAGCTCACCCACCGCTGGACCACCATCGAGCAGGCCGCCGAAACCCGCCACGCCCAACTCAAGCCCCGGCCGGCCACCCAGACACGGATCGACCCCCACCGAGAACCCCCAAGGCTCAGCCCACCCGGCCCCGACCTCAGCCCCGGCTGGTGAGGCCCGACCACGTTTGGCTGGCAGCGGGTGCGGAAGGACCACGGGTCTCCATGTCCGGTGCTGGCGCCGGCACACAGCAAACCCTTGTCGGCGAGAGTAGAACCCCCCTGCGGCAGAGTCGGCTCGCGGTTGGAGGGCTACGAGACGGTTCCGGGCCTCAGACCACGGCCCCTCGCTGCGGGTCGTCGGTGACGGGGTCGAGCACGGCGAATCCCAGTGCAATGGCGGCCTTGGCCATCTGGGCGTCGTGGGTAACGATGGTGACGCTGTCGATCCCGAGGCGCAGGGCAGCCGCGATGTGCAGCGAGTCGGCACCGCCAAGCCCGGCATCGAGAGCGATCGCCTCGTCGATCAGGTCGTCTCCGACGGCCACCAGAGCGAACTCGTCGAGATACTCAGTGGCGACGTCGAGCGACAGCCCCGCGTTCTTGACGACGCGGAGCACTTCCAGTTCCAGGATGCGCGAGCCGACGAACCGGTCTCCGGCAGCGTAGGCGGATTCGAACCATGTACGCGCGGCGGTCGAGTTGTCAGCGATCGCGCGCAGCAGCACGGAGGAGTCGACGAACCAGGTGCGCTCAGGCGAGGTCATCGAAACGGCTTCGTTCGGCATCCAGTGCTGCGCCGAGGTCGACAGTGGTCGCCAGAGTTGGGAACTGTCGCGTCGACCTCGGCGCGCTGCTGCGGGCGGGGCGGGCGAGTCCTGCGGCGACGAGTTCGTCGAGGGGGTCGCCGGTCGGTTCGATCCTGGTGATGCGGTAAGCGGCCCGTCCCCGGCGCATCACGATCACCTCACCGTGGTCCGCAAGCCGGGTGGCACGGGAGGGGTTCTGGTTCAGCTCGGTGAGCGTGATCGACGTCACGGGATCGATTTTAGCACTTCATCCTATTTTCCGAGTCAGTCAAGCATGAGTACTACAGTACTCAGCTAGGGCCGTCGAGCGGATCGAGGTTGAGGTGAATGGCAGTACTGACGTAGAGACCGCGCCCTGGGACGCAGCCGAAATCCTCGACTCCCCGGAAGCGATCGCTGCCTATCTCGACGCGGCGGTCGAGGAGGCTCGGGACGACCCTGGCTTCCTGCTGACAGCGCTCGACACCGTCGCCCGCGCCGGCAACTTCAGCAAACTCGCGCGCGAGATCGGCATCAGCCGGAAGGGCCTGTACAAGGCTCTCGGGGAGGACGGGAATCCGTCGTTCGTGACGATCTGGGCGCTGCTGAACAAGCTCGGGGTTCGCATTGAGTTTCACGCAGTCCTCTGAGGCGTCGGAGTTGCCTCGCCAATGACCTGTGGACGTGGCAAACCGGAGCCCGCGGAACGGGTTGGGAGTCCGCTGGGAGTCCGCAAAATCTGTAGCAGCCCCAAACGCCGCCAACCTACCAAACTGAGAAACACCTAGTCAGATGCGGTTTGCCAACCTGGCCAACATGGCCAATTCTGGCCGTATAGGCCGAAAACAGAATCCGGCTTACAGGCCGGCTCGTCCCCTCTCGGAGCTCTTGCCCCCGATTCTCATTCCTGCCCGCGAGGGTTTGCGGGTGTGGGTGAGATTCGCGGGCGGGAAGATCCGCGGCGCGTCGTCCGGGCGATCGTCGGCCAACACCGCAGCGGTCAACAAGCCGGTGGCTACCCCATTGGCCGCACCGACCAGGACGTCGGAGGGGAAGTGCATGCCCACGTAAATCCTGGACCAGGCCAGCAGCGACGGCCAGGCGATGGCCGCGGTGCGCACGCCTGCGCGAGCGGCCGGCGACGAGAGCCGCCCAGCGAGGATCGCGTAGGTGACCGCAAGTGAGACTGTGGCGCCGAGATGTCCGGAGGGAAAGGACGAGGTCGGCTGCTCGTGATCGAGCCGGGGGACTGCCGGGCGTTCTCTGCCCACCAAGGCACCGCTCACCAGATAGACCAGGGTCTCGCTGACCAGCGCGATCGCGGGTCGTGCCACGACTCGTGGCTGACCGCAGAAGCGGTGCAGCAGCGCGGTGGCGGCCAGCCCGTGAATCACGCTTGCCGGGACGTCCGCGGCCGTGGAGAGCTGTTTCGCCAGCCGATCACGGGCGGGGGTGCTGACAGCCCGGAGGCGATGGATCTGGGCGGTCTCTCGCTCCCGCAGGCGGTGGTCTGCGGCGAGTCGGCGGCCAAGGGCCACGTTCGCCGCTGCGATGACTGCGGTCCCGGCGGCCAGACCGACCAACCGGACGCCGATGCGTGCGGTCATGCCTCAGACTGACGCCGACGCCGGATCAGTGGCTCGCTCAATTAGGGCTGCGCCGAGTTCGCGGTACTCGATCGGATCCCCATCGATCCCGAGGGAACGCTGCACCGCATAGCCCATCACCAATCCGATCAGGACCTTGACTACGTCTTTCGGGTCGGCACCGGGGGAGTGCTCGGCGCACCAGGCTCGAACGAAACCCTCGACGGTGGCATGCATGGCGGCGACCTCGTTTTGCAGCAGCCTGGCCAGCGCAGGATCGTATTGCGCGCCGGACCAGATCTGGAGCAGCAGCGCTGCGACGTGTTCGCTGCGGGCCACCTGGTCGAATGCCGCCCGGAAGAGATCGGCCGGCGACAGGCTGGGCGAGGTTTGCATGATCATCGCCATCGGTGCGGCCACGGCGCTACGGCCGACCTCGAGGACCAGCCGTCCCTTGCTGCCGAAGTGGTGGTAGATCGCTCCGGCCGACGTGCCTGAGCGCGCCACCACGTCCGAGATCGAGGTGCCGGATACGCCGCGTTCACGGATCAGTTCCGTGGTGGCTTCCAGGATCGCCTCTCGCGCGATGGGAGATCGGGTTCTGGATGAGTCCACCCGTTCAGACTAGCGCCGCCGACGCTTCGGTCCTGTACAGTGCAGAACAGACAGAACGATCGTTCTGTGTGGAGGGAGCCTGAGATCGAACCTTTGGCACTCGGCCTGGATATCGGCTCGACGACCGTGAAAGCGGTCGTGCTGCGAGGCGATGCGATCTGTCATAGCGCTTATCGCCGGCATAACGCGGACGCGCGGGGTGCGCTTCGCGTTCTTCTCGCGGAGGTTGCCGCTGCATTCCCAGATCGGTCCTTCCGGGTGGCGGTGACCGGTTCGGCAGGCCTCGGCGTCGCTGAGCAGCTCGGTGTGGAGTTCGTGCAGGAGGTGATCGCCAGCACCGCCGCGATCGAAGCCCACATCCCGAATGCCGACGTCGTGATCGAGCTGGGCGGGGAGGACGCCAAGATCACCTTCCTGCGTCCGGTCGTCGAGCAGCGAATGAACGGCACCTGTGCCGGCGGCACCGGAGCCTTCATCGACCAGATGGCGTCCCTGCTGCACACCGATGCCAGTGGCCTGGACGAACTCGCGGCCGATTACCAGCACCTCTACCCGATCGCATCGCGCTGCGGGGTGTTTGCCAAGTCGGACCTCCAGCCGCTGCTGAACCAAGGTGCCGCCCACACCGATCTGGCTGCGTCGGTATTCTCTGCCGTAGCCACCCAGACAATCGCGGGGCTGGCCTGTGGGCATCCGATCCGCGGCAATGTCGTCTTCCTCGGTGGGCCGCTGCACTTCCTCCCGCAATTGCGGCAGGCCTACCAGCGGGCCCTCGACGGACAGGTCGATTCGTTCACCACTCCCGAGAACGCGCACCTGTACGTGTCCATTGGTGCGGCGCTGCTTGCCGGTGGCGGCCATCGGAGCGGGGCGGGTCCCGCTGCGGGCCTCGAGCACCGGCTGGACGTACTGATCGGAGCCCTCGGCCGGCAGGTGCTGATTCCGGTGAACAGCGTCCGGCTGCGTCCGCTGTTCGCGGACGAGGCTGAGCGGGCCGACTTCTCCGCTCGCCACCACAGCACCTCGGTCGCTCGCGCGGAGCTTGCCGACACCGTCGGGCCGGTCTTCCTCGGCATCGACGCCGGCTCGACCACGGTCAAGGCCGTCCTCCTGGACGCGGAGGATCGGATCGTGTTCTCCCACTACCAGGGCAGCAACAATCCGGTTGCCATCGGGGTCGAGATCCTCCGGCAGGTGCAGACCGAACTGCCCCCGCAGGCCTACCTCGCCCGGGCCTGCGTGACCGGCTATGGCGAAGGCCTCGTCCGGGCAGCGCTGCGGCTCGACGACGGTGAAATCGAGACCATGGCCCACTACCGGGCGGCCGAGCGGGTGTGTCCGGGGGTCACCAGCGTGATCGACATCGGCGGCCAGGACATGAAGTACCTCAAGGTCCGCGACGGTGCCGTCGATTCGATTGCCGTGAACGAGGCCTGCTCCTCGGGTTGTGGGTCCTTCCTGCAGACCTTCGCCGCGTCCATGTCCACCGACATTCAGTCCTTCGCGACGGCGGCTCAGGAGTCGAGTGCCCCGGTCGACCTGGGCACTCGCTGCACGGTGTTCATGAACTCCTCGGTCAAGCAAGCCCAACGCGAAGGGGCCAGCCTGGCCGACATCGCTGCCGGTCTGTCCTACTCGGTGGTGCGCAACGCCCTGTTCAAGGTGATCAAGCTCAAGGACGCCGCCCAACTCGGCGACCGGGTGGTCGTCCAGGGCGGCACCTTCCTCAACGACGCCGTGTTGCGGGCCTTCGAGCTGCAAACCGGTGCCCAGGTGGTGCGTCCGGATATCGCCGGGCTGATGGGTGCCTACGGCGCGGCCCTGACGGCGGCCCGCAACTGGTCGGTCGGCGAACGCTCCCAGGCGCTGGCCCCCGAAGAGCTGGACGAGTTCAGCGTGGCGACGCAGCTGGACACCTGCCGGTTGTGCCAAAACCACTGCCAGCTCACCATCTCCAACTTCGGTGACGGCACCCGGCATGTCTCCGGGAATCGCTGTGAACGCGGTGCCAGCACCGAGAAGGTGCCGCGCAAGACCGAGCTGCCTGATCTGTTCGACTACAAGTACCGACGGCTGTTCGGCTACCGGCGACTGACCGCCGACAAGGCCGTCCGCGGTGAGATCGGCATTCCGCGAGTGCTGAACATGTACGAGAACTATCCGCTGTGGTTCACCATCTTGACCCAGTTGGGCTTCCGGGTGACCCTGTCGGGTCGCTCCAGCCATGACGTCTTCGAGTCCGGCATGGAGTCGATCCCCTCAGAGAACGCCTGCTATCCGGCCAAGCTCGCCCACGGCCACATCGAGCACCTCCTCGATCGCGGCATCACCACGATCTTCTACCCGTGCGTGCCGCTGGAGGCTCGGGAGACCCAGGCATCGGACAACCACTTCAACTGCCCGGTCGTGGCCTTCTACCCGCAGGTGATCGAGCGCAACCTGCCCCGACTTCAGGAGCCGGGGATTCGCTACCTGTCGCCGATGCTGAACCTCAATGAACCGGGCAAGCTGGCCGCCCGCCTCGTGGAGACCTTCGCCGACTTCGGGGTGACCCGTGCCGAGGCCGAAGCCGCGGTGGCCGCCGGCTACGAGGAGGATGCCCGGTTCAAGGCGGACGTTCGTGCCGAGGGCCAGCGGGCCTTGGAGTACATCGCCGAGCATCACATCAAAGGCATCGTCTTGGCCGGACGGCCTTACCACGTCGATCCCGAGGTGCACCACGGGATCCCCAGCCTGATCACCGGTCTGGGAATGGCTGTCCTGACCGAGGACTCGATCCTGGAGCCGGACCAGAGCCTGCTCGCCCGTCCGATCCGGGTGCGGGATCAGTGGGCCTACCACACTCGTTTGTACGAAGCGGCAGCCCGGGTGGCCCGCAACGCCGACCTGCACCTGGTGCAGCTGAACTCCTTCGGCTGTGGCGTCGATGCCATCACCACCGACCAGGTCCAGGAGATCCTCGAACAGGCTGGCGACATGTACACCCTGCTCAAGATCGACGAGGTGTCCAACCTCGGGGCCGCCACCATTCGGCTGCGGTCGATGAAGGCTGCGGCCGCGGAGCGGCGAGGCACTGCGACGGTGAGCACCTTCGGGGCTCTCGGCGAACGTCGGCTGTTCGATGAGACGGCCCGCGATACCCACACCATCTACGCCCCGCAGATGGCGCCGGTTCACTTCCGGCTGGTCATCCCGGTGCTGCGCAAGATCGGGCTGAACGTCCAACTGCTGGAGCAGGCCTCTGCCGAGGACGTCGAAGTGGGCCTGAAGTACGTCAACAATGACGCCTGCTTCCCGGCGATCATGGTCGTCGGGCAGCTGCTGAACAAGATTCGCAGCGGAGAGGCCGACCCTGACCGCACCTCGGTGGCGATCACCCAGACCGGAGGCATGTGCCGGGCGACCAACTACGTGGCACTCCTGCGCAAGGCGCTTGCCGACGCCGGCTTCCCGCAAGTCCCGGTGCTGGCGATCAGCGTGCAGGGCCTGGAGAGCAATCCCGGATTCAGCCTCACTCCCTCCTTGTTGCTGCCCGCGATCCAGGCGCTCATCCTGGGCGATCTCCTGCAAACACTGACTCTGCGGGTTCGTCCCTACGAAGCTGAACCGGGGGCGACGATGCGGCGCTACCAGTTCTGGGACCAGGTCTGTCAGGAGTTCCTGCAGTACGGCGGACACAGCGCAAAGTTGGGTCGCAGCATCGGCTACCGCGGGCTGATCCGCGAAATCGTCGCCGACTTCGACCGGCTGCCGCTGCGGGACATCCCGCGCAAGCCCCGGGTGGGGATCGTGGGCGAGATTCTGGTCAAGTTCCATCCGGACGCGAACAACCACGTTGTCGACGTGGTGGAGGCTGAGGACTGCGAAGCGGTGCTCCCCGGCATCGTCCAGTTCTTCCTGATGCCGCTGTATTCGGCGCAGTTCCAGTGGGAGACTCTGGGCATTGGGCCGCGCTCACATCAGGTGAAGAAGCTGGTTCTGTGGCTCATCGAGAAGTTCCAGGCGCCGGTGACGGCCGCGCTGGCCAAGACCGGCGGCAAGTTCGATCTTCCACCGAAGATGAAGGAGCTGGCCAAGAAGGCCGACGGGGTGATCTCCATCGGCACCCGGGCCGGCGAGGGCTGGCTGCTGACCGCGGAGATGGTCGAGCTCATCGAGATCGGGGCACCGAACATCATCTGTGCCCAACCGTTCGCCTGCCTGCCCAATCACGTGGTCGGCAAGGGGATGTTCGCCGAACTTCGACGCCGTCACCCGGAGGCCAACATCGTCTCGGTCGACTACGACCCGGGCGCCTCGCAGACCAACCAGCTGAATCGGATCAAGCTGATGGTGGCCACTGCCCACAAGCGTCATGAGGGGCGGGATTCGATCGCCGACGCCGACCGGATCGCCGAGCGCAACCAGTCTGTGGCGCCGATCTCACCGGCTGACCTGTGGGAAGAGGCCGGCTCGCTCACCAACTGAGCATCCCGGGGCGGCCCGGCCGCTGAACCCGGTCGGGACGAGGACTACGCCCGGCCGCGGCCACCGAGGGCGTAGACGGCGTTCACGGCGATGATGCCGACCCAGGACAACACCAGTCCGAAGGTGCCCGACGTGCCGCTGGCAATCGCGGTCAGCGGAATGCCCAACGCCAGCGAGACGATGGCCAGGGCGAAGCGGGATCGGTCCGGTTTGGCCAGTTCAGTCGGGTACGGCGAGTGGGTCGGCTGCAACTGTGGATGGGGCAGCACCGCCGGCACTGGCGGCATCGGCTGTGACGGCGCGGCCGGCGGCTGGGCCCACAGCTCATCATTGGTGGGCTCGTGGTACTGGGTCATGGGCCAAGGCTAGCCGGGTGAGCCAGCATCGTCGGTTGGTCCCTGCGTCGGTGGCGCTGATGGCTGAGGCGGCCCGGCCAGGCGAACCGGAGGGGATGGCGGGCCTGGCGGGGCCTGACCGCGATCTGGCTCAAGGGGGGAGCCTTGATCGGGCTGGCTCCACCGTAGCGTGTCCACGAGCGCATGCGAACGTGGCCGGTACCTGCCGACGTCCATGCTGGCCGGGCCGGCCGGCACCCCGATCAGGGGACCGTCAGAATCTCGGCACCATCCGGGGTGATCAGGATCGTCTGCTCGAACTGAGCAACTCGACTGCCGTCATTGGTGACCACCGTCCAGTCGTCCGACCAGGTGTGGGAGTGGTAGTCCCCCAGCGCCAGCATCGGCTCGACCGTGAAGGTCATCCCGACCTCGATCACGTCGTTCAGATGGGGCGCGTCGTAGTGCGGGATCACCAGTCCGGAGTGGAAGGACGAGTGCACGCCATGTCCGGTGTAGTCGCGGACGACCCCGTAGCCGAATCGCTTTGCATAGGACTCGATCACCCGTCCGATCACGTTCACTTCGCGGCCCGGACGTGCGGCGCGAATGCCGCGATTCATCGCTTCCTGGGTGCGCTCGGCCAGCAGCCGGGACTCCTCGTCCACCTCGCCGCAGGCGTACGTGGCGCAGTTGTCGCCGTGGACGCCGTCGTAGAAGGCGGTGACGTCGATCTTGATCAGGTCGCCATCCTCGAGTGGGCGGGCATCCGGAATTCCGTGGCAGATCACCTCGTTGACCGAGGTGCAGCATGACTTGGGGAAGCCGCGGTATCCCAGGGTGGACGGGTAGGCGCCGTGGTCGACAATGAAGTCGTGGACGACGGCATCGATCTCGTCGGTGGTGACCCCCGGGGCGATGATCGCCGCACCGGCAGCCATCGCCTGGGCAGCGATCCGGCCGGCGATCCGCATTCGTTCGATGGTGTCGGCGCTCTGCACGTGGGAGCCGGTGTACCGCTCCGGGCCAGGGCGATCCACGTAGTGCGGACGCATGATCCCAGGAGGGACAGGACGTCGGGCGGATACCGGATAAGGCTTGATTGCGGTCACTCTTGGGATCATAGTTGTCGCCCGGGCCCACCGATCCCGGGGAGGAGGCGGCGATGCTCTCGACCGACTGGTACTACTGCCTCGACCATCACACCGTCGAGCCTTACGAGGGTTGCCGCAGTGCCAGCAGGCTCGGGCCGTACCGCACGATCGACGAGGCCTGGGCCGCGTTGACCCGGGTGGCGGAGCGGAACCAGGCCTGGGAGAACGATCCGCGCTTCACCGATCCCGATGCCGACGACGGCGAGCCGGCTGCGCAGGGTGACGACGACCCACCGCGATGGGGGCCATTCGCCGGCTGAGAGGCGCACATTTCCCCGCGGGTCGCAGGCAGGTTGTAACCAGACTGAAACACATCCAGCGGCAGACTTGGGCCATGGATAAGCAGACCGAATTCGTGCTCCGCACCATGGAGGAGCGGGACGTCCGCTTCGTCCGGCTGTGGTTCACCGACGTGCTCGGCTTCCTCAAGTCCGTTGCGATCGCCCCAGCCGAACTCGAAGGTGCGTTCAGCGAAGGCATCGGCTTCGACGGCTCGGCGATCCAGGGCTTCGCCCGGGTCTACGAGTCCGACATGGTTGCCCACCCGGACCCGTCCACCTTCCAGTTGCTGCCGTGGCGCGGCGCCACCCAGGGCACGGCTCGGATGTTCTGCGACATCCGGCTGCCTGATGGCTCGCCGTCCTTCGCCGATCCGCGCTACGTGCTCAAGCGGGCGCTGAAGAAGGCCGCGGACATGGGCTTCACCTTCTACACCCACCCCGAGATCGAGTTCTATCTGTTCAAGCAGCCGGTGGTTCCCGGCCAGGTCCCGGTGCCCGCCGACCAGTCGGGTTACTTCGATCACACCACCACCAGCCCGGGCGCCGACTTCCGCCGCCAGGCCATCACCCTGCTGGAGCAGATGGGCATCTCGGTGGAGTTCAGCCACCACGAGGGCGGTCCCGGCCAGCAGGAGATCGATCTGCGCTACGCGGACGCCCTGACCATGGCCGACAACATCATGACCTTCCGGGTGGTGATCAAGGAGGTCGCGGTGATGCAGAACATGTTCGCGTCCTTCATGCCCAAGCCGCTGGCCGACCAGCCCGGCTCCGGAATGCACACTCACGTCTCGCTCTTTGAGGGCGACACCAATGCCTTCTACGACGCCAGCGCGGAGTACCACCTGTCCAAGACCGGACGCCAGTTCATCGCCGGCCTGCTCAAGCACGCCGGTGAGATCAGCCTGGTCACGAATCCGTGGGTGAACTCTTACAAGCGGCTCATTGCCGGTGCCGAGGCGCCCAGCTACATCTGCTGGGGTCAGAACAACCGCTCCGCGCTGGTCCGGGTGCCGATGTACAAGCCGAACAAGGGTGCCTCGGCTCGGATCGAGCTGCGCTCCATCGACTCGGCGGCCAACCCCTACCTCGCCTATGCCATGGTGCTCTCGGCCGGTTTGGCTGGCATCGAGAACGAGTATGAGCTTCCCGAGGGTGCTGAGGACGACGTCTGGTCGCTCACCGATCGGCAGCGCAAGGCGCTGGGCATCGACCCGCTGCCGCGCAGTCTGGGTAACGCCATCGACCTGATGGAGAGTTCTCAACTGGTCGCCGACACCCTCGGTGAGCACGTCTTCGACTTCTTCCTTCGCAACAAGAAGGCCGAGTACGAGGACTACCGCAGCCAGGTCACCGAGTGGGAGTTGACTCACAACTTGCCGGCCCTGTAGCCGCAGTTGAGCGTGAGCCGAATTTCTTGACCCACAATTCTCCGCGGATTGGTTCCGGAACCTCGGTTGAAGGGCCAAGATGGTACCTAGCACCGGGGCCGGTCCGGATCCAGGCCCGGTCGGAAGTCATCTGCGGGGGGCGGGTGACAACCGTAAGAGCCGGTGGGTGAGCCCGTCGAGGTCACAGGGGTGCATCTCGACGGGTTCGCCGCGTCTGGGGGCATTTCTGACCCGCAGCCAATAGAAGAGCCCGCCGAGGCCGCCCAGGGGGCGTCTCAGCGGGCTCTTCGCTGTGCTGCGGCCTTGCCGCCTACTTGCTGGTGGCCGTGGCTGACGGCTGGGCCGTCGGCGCGGCAGCCGCGGGCGTTGCTCCCGCGCTGCTCGCCGCCGTTGAGGACGACGTCGAACTGCTGGAGGTGGACGTCGTCCGCCGCCGGTTTGTCTGGTTGGACGGGATCTCGGCTGTGTTGTCGGCCAGCACCACGATCGCTCCGGCGTCAAGACCGGACGTGATCTCGACCCAGCCGCCACCCACGGCACCGGTCTTGACCTCGGTGCTCTTGGCCGTTGTGGCCGACGTGCTGGTGACGACCTCCACGGTGGCCGTCCCGGTTCCGGTCGGCGTGACCGCGGATGCCGGCACCCGGAGCACTCCGGTGACCGCGTTGATGGGCATGGTCACCGCAGCCTTCGACCCGCTGGGAAGCAAAGACTTCGGGTCCTCGATCAGCGCGATTGCCGTGTAGGTGGCGGTGTCGCCACTGGTGCCGCTGGTCGCCAGGGTGGCGATCGAGGTGATCTTGCCGGTGAGCTCGGTCGTGGACCCCGCCGGAGTGACGGTGACCGCCTGGCCGACCTCGACCTGGCGACGGGTCTTGAGCGGGAGCTCGAAGGTGATCTCCGCATTGCCGCTGCCGACGATCGTGATCGAGCCGGAAGAGGAGCTGGAGCCGACGGATAGCCCAACAGTTCCGACCGTGCCGGAGATCGGGGCAACCAGCTTTGCCTTGGCCAGGTTGGCATTCGCCGTGTCGAGGCCTTGCTGCGCCTCGAGCAGAGCCGCCTTGGCCTTGGCGACGGCCGACTTGCTCACCGTGGTGGTCGACGAACTGGTCTTCTTCTTCGTCGATCCGGTGCTGGAGGTGAGCTTGGCGATCAGCTCCTGCAGGTTGGTGTTTGCTGCGATGACCTCGGCCCTCGCATCGACGCAGGCAGCCAGTTCCTCGTCGCTGACATCGGCAGGCGTCACCTTCGCCAGGCTGGTGGCGGTCTCGGTCGGCGTCGCTGTCGCGCTCGGCTCAGCCGTGGCAGTCGATTCCGCGGCCGGGCTGGAGGCATCTGCGCTGGACGAGGTCACCCCGGACGAACTCGCGGTCAACGAGGCGATGAGCGCATCACACTTGGTGGCCTCGTCCGCCACAGCAGTGTTCACCCGAGAGGTGGCCGCAGTCAGGATCGCCGGATTCACGACAACCCCACCTGTGCTGCCCGAGCCACCCGATCCGCTAGCGGTGCTGGTCGGATGCTGGGCGGCGTACAGACTTGCTTCGGCCTGCGCCACCGAGGTCGAGGCGTTCAGCACAGCCAGTTGCAGGCTGGCCTTGTTGAGCGTTGCCAGGGTGTCACCGGCATGGACCTTGTCGCCCACCGAGACCTTGACCGACGATACGGTCCCGGAGACCTCGAAGGAGGCCTCCGCGGTGTTCTTGCGGGTCACCGAGCCGGTCGCGGTGTAGGTCTGGGTGACGTCACCGGTACCGGCGACGGCGGTCACGTACTTCAGACTCGCCGCGGCCGAGGACTGCGCCCAGTAGACACCGGCACCGGCCACGACGGCCAGGGCAACGGCGATCCCGAGGATCGCCTTGATCCGTGAGCTGATCTTCATCATTCGCTCCTCAGCGCGTCGATCGGGGCGAGTCTCGCTGCCCGGGAGGCCGGGTACACCCCGGCCACAAGGCCGATGCCGAGTGACACGGCCAAGGCGATCAAGGTCGCCGGGATGGAGATGAGCACCGTCATGCTCAACACCGGGGTAAGGATGGCGGCGCCGGCGAAGCCAAGGCCGACACCGATCAGGCCGCCGAAGACGCCCAGGATGCCGGCTTCAACGAGGAACTGACGACGGATCACGCCGGGAGTCGCGCCCAAAGCCTTGCGCAGGCCGATCTCGCGGACCCGTTCGCTGACCGACACCAGCATGATGTTCATCACACCGATGCCGCCGACCAGAAGCGAGATGGCGGCCACACCACCGAGCAGCAAGGTGAGGATTCCGGTCACCGACGTGGCTGTCTCCACCAGGGATGCCTGAGTGGTGACGGTGAAGTCCGCGTTGTCCGAAGTCACCTGATGTGATGCCAGCAAAGCAGTCTTGATCTGCTGATAGGCTGCCGAGAGGCTCTCGGTGTCCTTGCCGGACAGGTAGATCGACGACACGGCGTTCGCATTACTCGACGTGGACAGCTGGGAGGCGAAGGTGCTGATCGGCACCAGGACCGTGTCGTCCTGATTGGAGGTGCCCGAGGTGCCTTCCGCCTTCAGGACGCCAATGATCGTGAAGGCGTTGCCGTTGATGCTCAGCGTCTGGCCGACAGGTGATTCCGTACTGAACAGCTCGCTGGCGGTCTCCGAGCCGATGACCGCAACGTTCGAGGACGAGTCCAGTTCGGACTGGGTGAAGAAGCGACCGGAGTCGACCGTGCGGGCGCGGACGTCCAGCCAACTCGGCACCGTCCCGACAACGGTCGAGGTCCAGGTGGTCTCGCTGGACTGCAGCGAGCCACTGGTTGACGACGTCGGCGCCACGGCGATCACGTCGGGAGCGATTGCCGTGTCGGCCAGCATGTTGGCGTCCTGCATCGTCAGGGTGGACACCGCGCTGCCGCCGCCGCGGAACCCTCCCGAGGAGGACTGGGTCGGACTGACCACGATCAGGTTCGAGCCGAGGGAGTTGATCTGGCTGGTGATCTGCTCCTGGGCGCCCTGGCCAAGGCCGACGGTCAGCATGACCGCGGCGATGCCGATCAGGATGCCCAGCATCGTCAGTGCCGAGCGCATCCGTCGCGCGTTCAGCGCGGCGAAGGCGGTGCGTAGGGTCTCGGTCCATCCCATCATCGCCGGGCTCCCGTCACTGCAGCCGGCGATGCTTCGCGAAGCAGCCCGTCATAGATATGCACCAGGTGCTTGGCCTCTTCGCCGACTTCCGCCTCGTGGGTGATCACCACGATCGTCCGTCCGCTGTCGTTGAGTTCCTGGAATAGATCCAGAATCTCGCGGGTGGAGTGGGAGTCGAGGGCGCCGGTGGGTTCATCGGCCAGGATCAGCGCCGGATCGGTGACCAGGGCCCGAGCCACGGACACCCGCTGCTGCTGGCCGCCGGAAAGCTCGCCGGGACGATGCTGGACCCGCTGGGCCAGGCCCACCTTGGCCAGTGCGGCCATGGCCCGCTCCTTGCGTTCTGAGGCCGGGACGCCGGCGTAGACCAGCGGCAGTTCGACATTGCGCAAAGCGGTCAGGCTCGCCAGCAGGTTGAACTGCTGGAAGACGAAGCCGATCTTCTGATTCCGAATCTCGGCCAACTGCTTCTCGCTCATCTTGCTGACATCAGTGCCGTCGAGTCGGTAGCTGCCGGCGGTGGGTACGTCCAGGCAGCCGATGATGTGCATCAGGGTCGACTTGCCTGAGCCGGACGGACCCATGATCGCCAGGTACTCGCCGTTCTCGATTTCGAGGTCGATTCCGCGCAGCGCCTCGACCTCAACCACACCCGTGGAGTAGGTCTTGCGCACGCCGGACATGCTGAGCATGCTCATCTGCGTCACCGACCGCCACCTGCACCGGCCGGCGGGGCGCCGCCGCCACCGGGGCCGCCGCCGTCGAGTCCGCCGCCGAGGCCGCCATCGCCGCCGAAGCTGAAGCCGCTCTGGCC
>LUYM01000022.1 GCA_001603275.1 Actinomycetales bacterium Actino_02
GTGGGTGGCGGCCAGCTGGCCGCCGAATCGTCGGGCCGCCGCCGCGCTCGGTGGGACGGTGTCCACCCGGGAGACGGTGATCGAGGTCGGGCTCACCGAGAGCACGCGAGCCACCGGGACGCCGCCGGGAACCGCCAGCCAGGACAGTCCGGCCGCCTCCACCTCGAAGAACCCGGACGGGGCGTCGGCGCGGTGTTTGGCGTAGCCGTCCGTCACGGCAGGGAGCCTAGTACTCGCCCTTGATCACGAAGAAGGAGCCGCGGATCGTCCCGGCCAGCTTCGACTTCTGGGTGGCGAACTTGAATCGTGAGGCGAGTTCTTCGGGCACGTCCATGCCGTCGGAGAGCTTGAAGCCGACAGCCCGCTTGCCGCCGTCCTCGATGGCGTACATCACGTTGATCGCCAGCCCGGTCTCGTAGAAGACGTAGGCCATCCGCAGCCCGCCGACCTCGAACTGCGTCGCCTCCAGCGGCGTGGACGCGATCACCAGCTGGCGCTCCTCGGCGAGCACCCGGGTCACGTACGCCACGATGTCGGATGCCTCGGCGGCCGGCTCGGTGGTGAAGGTGTGGCCGTACTTGCTGGACCAGTAGCGGGCCTCGTTCGCCCGCAGCCCGGCCAGGGCGTCGGCCACCGGCGACGACTCCAGCCCCACGGTGGACACGTTCACGAAATCGACGACATAGGACACAGCGACCTCCTGGTTTCGATACCAGGGCACGCTACCTCGCCGCCCGTCGGCGGGCGAGGGGCAATTCGTCCCGTCCCGGCCGGGCGGTGCCTCGGTGAGCGTGTGCCAGGATGAGCCCATGTCCGAGCCTCAGCCGTCAGGACGCGTCCGGCACGCAGGGGAGGTATTCACTGTCTTCCTCGGCCTCGGGCTGACCTCATTCGGCGGCCCGATTGCTCATCTGGGCTACTTCCGGCGGACCTTCGTCGAGCGGCGCAAGTGGCTGTCCGAGGCTGCCTACGCCGATCTGGTGGCCCTGTGTCAGTTCCTGCCCGGGCCGGCGTCCAGCCAGGTGGGGATGGGCATCGGCCTGCAGCGGGCAGGGCTGTGGGGCCTGCTCGCCGCCTGGCTGGGGTTCACGATGCCGTCGGCCGTACTGATGGTCGGCTTCGGCTACGGTCTGGACGCCCTGGGCGGCGCCGCGGACGCCGGCTGGGTGCTCGGCCTGAAGGCGGCCGCGGTCGGGGTGGTGGCCAGCGCGGTCTGGGCGATGGCGCGCACCCTCACCCCGGATCTGAAGCGAGCGGCCATGGCGGTGGCGGCGCTGGCCGCCGTCCTGCTCAGCCCGCCGGCCTGGACCCAGCTGGTGGTCATTGCGGCGGCCGCCCTGATTGGCCTGGTCTGGCTCCGTCCGTCCGCGCCGGTGCCGGACTCGGAACTGAAGATCCCACTCCGGCGCCGGACGGCCATCGCCAGCCTGATCGGCTTCGCAGTGCTGTTGATCGGGCTCCCGATTCTGGCCGCGGCGACCGGCAACCCGGCACTGCGGCTGTTCGACGGCTTCTACCGCTCCGGTGCCCTGGTCTTCGGCGGCGGGCACGTCGTGCTGCCGCTGCTCGATGCGGTCACCGTGCAGCCCGGGCTGGTCAGCCACGACACCTTCCTGGCCGGCTACGGGGCGGCGCAGGCCGTCCCCGGCCCGTTGTTCACCTTCGCGGCCTTTCTCGGCTACGTGCTCAATGCCTGGCCCAACGGCCTGCTCGGAGCCGCGATCGCAGTGGTGGCCATCTTTCTTCCTTCGGCGCTGCTGATCACCGGAGCGCTGCCGTTCTGGAATCAGTTGCGTCATGCGCCGCAGGCTCAGGCGGCGCTGATGGGGGTGAACGCGGCCGTGGTCGGCATTCTGGCCGCTGCGCTCTACCAGCCGGTCTTCGTCAGCGGGGTCACCGGGCCGGTCACCCTGATCCTCGCCCTGGCCGCCTTCGCGGCGCTCACCTTCACCCGCACCCCGGCCTGGTTGGTGGTGCTGGTGGCCGCACTGGCCGGTGGGCTCCTGCTGTAGGCCGTCCCGAGCACCCGGGTTCGCCGGTCAGCGGCGCTCCTTGCGAGCCGTATCCACCAGCCGCCAAATCAACGGCGTCAGGATCAGCTGCATGGCCAGATCCATCTTTCCGCCGGGCACCACGATGCTGTTGGCCCGCGACATGAACGAGCCGTTGATCATGCTGAGCAGGTACGGGAAGTCGAAGCCGCGCGGGTCGGCGAACCGGATTACCACCATCGACTCGTCCGGGGTCGGGATCCAGCGCGCGATGAACGGGTTCGAGGTGTCCACCACCGGAACCCGCTGGAAGTTGATGTGGGTGTTGGAGAACTGCGGGCAGATGTAGCGGACGTAGTCCGGCATCCGGCGCAGGATCGTGTCGGTGACCGCCTCGGTGGAGTAGCCGCGCTTGGTGCGGTCACGGTGCAGCTTCTGGATCCACTCCAGATTGATCGTCGGCACCACCCCGATCAGCAGGTCGACCTTGCTGGCCACGTCCACGGACTCGGTCTGGACGGCGCCGTGAAGCCCCTCGTAGTAGAGCAGGTCGCTGCCCGGCGCCAGGTCCTGCCACGGGGTGAAGGTGCCCGGCGGGCAGTCCAGCGCGGCCGCCTCCTCATCGTCATGGACGTAGTTGCGGACCCGACCTGAGCCGGAGCGTCCATACTCGTCGAAGAGGGATTCCAGCTCCTCGAACAGGTTGGCGTCCGGCCCGAAGTGGCTCAGCTCACTGTGCCCGGCCGCCTCTTCGTGAGCGCGCTTCATCCCCTCGCGGTCGTAGCGGTGGAACGAGTCGCCGTGGACGATCGCCGCGCAGACCGACTCGCGGGCGAAGATCTGGGCGAACGTGTCGGTGATCGTGGACGTGCCGGCTCCGGACGAACCGGTGACC
This sequence comes from Actinomycetales bacterium Actino_02, assembly GCA_001603275.1. Classification (GTDB taxonomy): domain Bacteria; phylum Actinomycetota; class Actinomycetes; order Propionibacteriales; family Propionibacteriaceae; genus Propionicimonas. The sequence continues at coordinate 2,887 of LUYM01000022.1, forward strand.
GCCACCACGGGATGCCTGCGGGACATCTGCGCTCCTAGTCGGCGAAGAGAGTGCGGTGATGAAACAGCGGGTGGGAGTACTCGCGGTCCTGGCCGGCGGCGTGCTCGGCGAAGTAGCGCTCCAGCCGGGTCACCTCAGCCGCGCTGCCCAGGAACAGCGGCACCCGCGCGTCCAGGCCGGACGGCACGACGTCGAGGACCCGTTCAGTGCCGGTGCTGGCCCGGCCGCCGGCCTGCTCGGCCAGGAAGGCCAGCGGAGCCGCGGTGTGCAGCAGCGGTGCCAGCCAGTCGCCGGTCCGTTGGGTGTCCGGGGCCAGGAACAGCCCGCCGGAGTTCAGCACCCGATAGGCGCCGACGACGGCCGAGGCGTTCCAACGCATGTGGAAGTCGTGGCCTCGCGGGCCGTCGCTGCCCAGCGTGCATTCGGCGACGTAGCGAGCGACCGCAGCCGGCCAACGCGGGGCCTGGGAGGCGTCGATGGCGAAGACCGGCGACTCGTCCGGAATCCGCAGCTGCGGGTGGGTGAGGACGAAGTTGCCAACGTCGCGATCCAGAGTGAACCCGTCGACGCCATCACCGGTAGTCAGCGCGCAGATCGTCCGTGGCCCGAAGAGGGCAATGCCAGCGCTGACCTGCCGCGTCCCCGGCTGCAGGAAGTCCTCGACCAGGCAGAGACGGCTCGGATCGGGTCGCTCCAGGATCGAGAAGGCCGAGCCCACCGGCAGGTTGTCGTTGAGGTTGCTCATCCCGTGCATGGCGTCGAACAGGATCAGATAGCGCCCATGCTCGCCGCCGAGCAGGATGTCCGGCTGCCCGGCGAAGGAGATGCCGGCGAGCTGCTCGCAGCCCTGGAACTGGGCGAGCAACACCTGGCCGGCCAGCCGACGAAGGCTCCGATTCACTTCACGCTGACTCGGCTGACGGGCGCTGTCGAGGATCAGCGGGCCGCGGCTCGCGGCCGCGGCGGTGAGCTTGACTGCCACGGCCAGCTTGCTGAGCAGCGTGGCGTGCGCCGTCTCGGGCATCCCGAGCAGGTACTGAGTGAGAGTGATCACCTCGGCTCCTTCTTTGTGGTGCGCCGCAGCCTATTGAGCAAAGATCACAAACTGCTCACGGTTCGCCGCGTTGAGCAATAACGCCAGCCGCCGGGCAATGGCTGCGAAATCGTGCAAAGGGCGTCCGGGTCGTATTCACGGAGGTGAACTCGGCATTAGCATCGTCGCCAACAGCAGGGTGGAGACTGGTGAGACCCCTCATCAACGCCCGCTGACTAGGTCATCTGTGTCGCCGGAGGTCGTCCCGGCGGCTCCTGAGGGCTGCGGAAATAGGGCGAGTCGACATGGATCAGTCACAGCGATATGTGAATCTCAACCTCAGCGAGGACGAGTTGATGGCCGGTGGATCGCACATTCTGTGCGCCTATCGGATGAAGCCAAAGCCTGGAATTGGATTTGTTGCGGCCGCCGCGCATTTCGCCGCCGAGTCGTCCACCGGGACCAATGTGACGGTCTCCACCACCGACGACTTCACCCGCAGCGTGGACGCCTTGGTGTACCACGCGGACGAGGCCTCCGGTGAGCTGCGGATCGCGTATCCGCTGGACCTGTTCGACCGCAACATCACTGACGGCCGGATGATGATCGTCTCGTTCCTCACCCTGACCATCGGCAACAACCAGGGGATGGGCGACATCGAGGCTGCCAAGATGTACGACTTCTGGTTGCCGCGGCGAGCCATCGAGCTGTTCGACGGCCCGACCAAGGGCATCGTCGACCTGTGGCGGACCCTCGGGCGTCCGGTCGTCGACGGCGGCTACATTGCCGGCACCATCATCAAGCCCAAGCTCGGGCTTCGTCCCGAGCCGTTCGCGAAGGCCGCCTACGACTTCTGGTTGGGCGGGGACTTCATCAAGAACGATGAGCCGCAGGGCAACCAGCCGTTTGCCCCGCTGAAGCAGACGATCCCGCTGGTCTATGACGCCATGAAGCGGGCCATGGACGTCACCGGCGAGGCCAAGCTCTTCAGCGCCAACATCACCGCCGACGACCCCGCCGAGATGATCGCCCGCGGCGAGTTCATCTTGTCGGCCTTCGGGCCGGACGCCGACAAGGTGGCCTTCCTGGTCGATGGCTTCGTTGGCGGCCCGGCGATGATCACCACCGCCCGTCGGCACTTCCCCAACCAGTTCTTGCACTACCACCGAGCCGGCCACGGGATGATCACCTCGCCCAGCTCGGCTCGCGGCTACACCGCCTACGTCCTGGCCAAGATGGCCCGCCTACAGGGAGCTTCGGGCATCCACGTCGGCACCATGGGCTACGGGAAAATGGAGGGTGGCCGGGATGACCGGGCGATCGCCTACGTGATCGAGCGCGACTCCTACTCCGGCCCGGCCTTCCATCAGGAATGGCATGGGATGCGTCCGACCGCCCCGATCGTGTCCGGCGGCATGAACGCTCTGCGGCTACCGGGATTCTTCGCGAATCTGGGTCACGCCAACATCCTCAACACTGCCGGCGGCGGCTGCTACGGCCACCTGGACGGCCCTGCCGCCGGGGCCCGGTCGCTGCGCCAAGCGCACGACTGCTGGGCTGAGGGCGCCGACCCGGTCGAGTGGGCCGCCGATCACCACGAGTTCGCCCGGGCCTTCGAGTCCTTCCCCGCAGACGCCGACGCCTTGTATCCGGGCTGGCGCTCCCGCCTGCTCTGACCCCGCCGCAACCCCGGGGACGGTTCCATTACCGTCCACCCTTCTCACCGCAATTGGTGGGGACGGTTCCATTACCGTCCACGCGTCCGCGCGGAGGCCGGCTCTGGCAGGATCTCCTCGGGCCTGCCCGCGCTGTCGCTCAGCGGGACAGCCGGTTCAGCACGGCCCGCGCGGTGCCGTCGTCGAGGACCAGGTCGGTGGCGGTTCCGGCGCGCAGTGCACCGATCAGGGCGGGAGCCCGGGACGGGTCGGCGACCACGCAGATCCGTCGCGGAACCTTGGCCAGCTCGGCCGGAGTCGGGCCGGTGGCTCGCTCGTTGTAGGCGATGTCGGCGTATGAGCCGTCCTCGCGCAGGAGCACGGTGCACACGTCCCCAACGACACCCTCGCTGAGCAACTGCTCCATCTCGGCAGGGTCCATGTAGCCGGCCGAATAGACATGGGACGGCACTCGAGCCTTCAGCGCGCCGACCCCGAAGACTGCGATGTCCACTTGGTCGCGCAGCCGCAGCACCTGCTGGATCGAGCGCTCCCGCCACAGCACCGACTTGGCCTCGGTCTGGTCGAAGAATGCCGGGACGGGGAACAGCACGGCCTTGGCGTCGAAGGCATCGCCGAAGGACTGCATGATTTCGCCGATGTAGGGCAGGCCCGAGTCGTGCTGGTTGGCGCTGCCGTTGACCTGGACGACAGTGGCCTCCACCAGCGGGCGGCGTCCGAGATAGCGGACGACGTTGGACAGCGTGACGCCCCAGGCGACGCCGATCACGTCGTGATCCTCGACCACCTCGGTGAGCAACTGGCCGGCCATCCGAGCGACCCGCTCCATCCGGACCTTCTCGTTGGCATTCTCGCGCACCGACACCATGTGCACCCGGACGCCGAAGCGCTGAGCCAGGGCGGTGGACAGCGGCGAGGCCGAGCCCTGGTGGTCGGCCAGCGAGATCCGGACCAGTCCGGTGTCGCGCGCTTCCTTGAGTAGTCGCGACACCGTGGAGCGCGAAATCTTCAGGTGGTGCGCGATGGTCTCCATCGTCTCTGCGTGCACGTAGTACCGGGACGCTGCCTGGTACATCTCCTCGTAGCGCTCGCTCATGACCGTCCTCCCTTGCACGTTCGTGCAATGTCTAGCAGGTTGGACGAGGTTCCGCCACTCGTCCCGCCGAACGCCTTGCTCGTGCCGCCGAACGCCCTGCTTGGCCACTGCCTGGGTTCGTCTGCGGCGCCCGCATTCTTGAGCCGAGAGCCCCTGCCCGGGGGAGGCTGTCCGGTGGCGGGGTTGCTCGTCGCCGAGCCGGGGAGACCATTCTCGAACATGGTGGCTGGGTATGCCGTTTGAGTGCGGTCGGGTACGGCTCGGGTTCTCCTTTAGGTTCTTCGAACGGTCTCCCCGCCCCGGCTTTCTTCTTCGCTGAGTGCCACGACCTAGGGGGGAGGTATTCGGCGAGCGAGGGGAGGATCAGTCGGCGTCGGCGAGTTCCAGCCAGCGGGCCTCGAGGTCGGCCTGCTCGGCCTGAGCCTGGGCCAGCTCGGCGTTGAGGCCGATCAGCCGCTCGTAGTCGGCGGCATGGGTGGTCATCTGGTCGTGCAAGCCGGCGATCCGCGTCTCCAGCTTGGCCAGTTGACCCTCGATCCGGGCCAGCTCCTTACGGGCTTGCCGCTGGACGGCGGCATCGCTCGCCGACACCGGACGATCCTTCGCGGCCGACCCGGCTCCGGCGGCTGCGGCGTCCCGCACCCTTGCCCGCCGGGCCAGGTACTCATCGACCCCGCCGGGCAGCATCAGGCAGGTGCCGTCGCCGAGCATGGCGTAGATCACATCGCAGGTGCGCTCCAGGAACCAGCGGTCGTGGGAGACCACGATCAGCGTGCCCGGCCAGGTGTCCAGATGGTCCTCGATCACGGTCAGCGTGTCGATGTCCAGGTCGTTGGTCGGCTCGTCCAGCAACAGCACGTTCGGCTCGCTGAGCAGCAGCCGCAGGAACTGCAGCCGGCGCCGCTCGCCACCGGACAGCTCACCGATCCGGGTGACCAGCCGCTCGCCGGTGAACCCGAAATCCTCCAGCAGGTTGTTCGAGCTGGCTTCCTTGCCGGTGGTCAGCTTCACCTGCCGCTGCAGGCGCTGGACGGACTCGAGCACCCGCTCGTCATCGTCCAGCTCGACCACCGACTGCGACAGGTGGCCCAGCCGCAGCGTCTTGCCCTGCTTCAGCTTGCCGGACGCAGGTGAGATGTCACCGGCCAGCAGCCGGAGCAGCGTGGTCTTGCCCGAGCCGTTCACGCCCACGATGCCGATCCGCATCCCCGGCCCGATCGACCACTCCAGCCGATTCAGCAGCTGACGGCCGTCGGGCAGCGCATAGCTGACCTGGTGCAGGTCGAAGACGTCCTTGCCCAGCCGGGCAGTGGCGAACTCGTTGAGCTTCAGCTTGTCCCGGGGATCGGGGACGTCGCGGATCAGCGCATTGGCCGCGTCGATCCGGAACTTGGGCTTGGACGTGCGCGCGGGCGGGCCGCGGCGCAACCAGGCCAGTTCCTTGCGCAGCAGGTTCTGCCGGCGAGACTCGTTCGCCGCGGCCTGTCGGACGCGCTCGGCCCGGGCCAGGACGTAGGCCGCGTAGCCACCGTCGTAGGAGTCGACCACGGCGTCGTGGACCTCCCAGACCCGGCTGCAGACGGCGTCCAGGAACCAACGGTCGTGGCTGACCACCAGCATGGCCGTGCCGGCCGCGCGCAGCAGGTTCAGATGCTCGGCCAGCCAGGCCACGGCTTCGACGTCCAGGTGGTTGGTCGGCTCGTCCAGGGCCAGCAGCTCGTGGCCGGCCAGCAGCACCGCCGCCAGGCTCACTCGGCGCCGCTCGCCGCCGGACAGTCGCGACACCTTGGCGTCCAGGTCCATGCCGCCGAGCAGATGCCCGACCACGGCCCGTCCGGACGGTTCGGCGGCCCAGCTGTGATCCGGACGCCCACCCACCACGACGTCGCGGATGCTGGCGTCGGCCGCGAACGCCTCATCCTGACCGAGATAGCCGATCGATGCGCCCGAATTGCGGACCACCTGTCCAGAGTCGGGCTCACGGCGTCCGGTGAGCAGCTGCAGCAGCGTCGACTTGCCGTCGCCGTTGCGTCCGACCACACCGACCACGTCGCCGCTGGACAGGCCGAGGCTGACCTCGTCCAGCAGGATCCTCGTACCGAAGGCCAGGCTCAGCCGTTCGGCGTTGACCAGATTTGCCAAGCTCAGCGACCGCGCATCGCGCGGTTGAGGCCCTTCATGTTGGGCAGCGGTCCGCGCGGGATCGGCATTCGCGGCCGGGCGGCGTCCAGTGCCCGCAGCCGCGAGTTCACGTCGGCGATCTGGGTCTTGGACAGCGACTTGGGCAGCTTGCGGATGGCGGCGGCCAGCTTAGCCAGCGGCACCTGGTTGTCGGCATCACCCATCATGATCGTGGTGACCGTGGTGCCGTAGGCGATCTGCTCATGCTTCTTCGCCTCAGCGGCCAGCATCTGTCGCGCCCGCACCGGCGCACCCTCGCCGATCAGAACGATTCCTGCCGGGCCGACGACCCGGTGCACCAGGTCCATCTGGCGGTTCGCGGTGATCCCGATGGTGTAGTTCCAGGTCTTGGAGGGGAGCAGGTTCAGTGCAACCTCCGCCGAACCCGGCTGCCCGGCGAAGCGAACGTAGGTGGCCTTCTTGGCGCGGTCGGTCAGCAGGTAGAGGTCGGCCACCATGCCGCCGGTGGTGCCCAGGATCGCCCACATCCACAGCGGCGGCAGGAAGATGCCGATCACAGTGCAGACCACCAGGGTGGCCAGGAAGGCGCCGAGCAGGTACCAGTTCAGCTGGGGATCGACCTCGGCAGTGACCTTGTAGGTCTGCCAGAGCTGCTTGTACCAGGGCCAATCCCGGGGGTTGGTGGAGTTCTTCTTCGCCAGCTTGGCCGCCTTGACTTCAGCCTTCTGCTTGGCGGCCAGTTCCTTGGCCTTCTCGCTCGCCATCTATCCACTCCGGTCTTGGTTACCGCTTATGCCTCCCGGGCGGCCACCGCCTGACGGTACAAACGGCCGGCCCGGTAGGAAGAACGTACCAATGGTCCGCTGAGTACGCCCACAAAGCCAATTTCGGTGGCTTCTGCGGACAACTCGTCGAACTCTTCCGGGGTCACCCACCGGTCGATCGGCAGGTGTCGAGCGGACGGGCGCAGGTACTGGGTGATCGTGATCAGCTCGGTGCCGGCCTGGTGCAGGTCCCGCAGCGCCTGGCTGACTTCCTCCCGGGTCTCACCCATGCCGAGGATCAGGTTCGACTTGGTGACCAGTCCGCGCTCCCGGGCCGCGGTGAGCACCGCCAGTGAGCGGTGGTAGTCGAAGCCCGGGCGGATCCGGCGAAAGACTCGCGGCACGGTCTCCACGTTGTGCGCGAAGACCTCCGGAGCCGCATCGAAGATCTGGCTCAGTAGCTCAGCCTTGCCGGAGAAGTCCGGAGCCAGCATCTCGACTCCGACGCCCGGGTTGGCCCGATGAATGGCCCTGATCGTCTCCGCGTACAGCCAGGCCCCCTCGTCGGGCAGGTCGTCGCGGCAGACCCCGGTGACGGTGGCGTAGCGCAGTCCCATCTTTGAGACCGACTCGGCCACCCGCTCGGGCTCCTCCCGGTCATAGCCGGACGGCTTGCCGGACTCGATCTGGCAGAAGTCGCAGCGGCGCGTGCAGGCGTCCCCGCCGATCAGGAAGGTGGCCTCGCGGTCGGCCCAGCACTCGAAGATGTTCGGGCAGCCGGCTTCCTGGCAGACGGTGTGCAGCCCCTCGTCGCGGACGAGTTGCTGCAGTTCGGTGTACTCGGGGCCGATCTTTGCCGTGGTCTTGATCCAGGCAGGCTTGCGTTCGATCGGGGTCTGCGCATTGCGCACCTCGAGACGGAGCAGTTTGCGTGGCGCGATGTCGGTCACGGTGCCGAGCATAGCCAGACCCCGCGGGATGGCGGTCCCGCGGGGTCCGGGAGGGGCCGCGGAGCGGCCGGTCTCTAGGTGACTGTGCTGATCGAGAGGGGTGAGAGACGCCTGATGAGGCGAGCTGCCCATCGACCGGCACGGCGGTGGACAGAGCTTCAGGGATGCAGAGCAGCAGCAGTCAGCGTTACGCGGCGCGGCTGGTGCGGGACTCGACAGGTCGGGCGAGACGCGATACCGGCGATCATGCGGGGGTGGCGGGTCATGTGAAGGTCGTCCTTCAATCGACGAAACATGGCGGTGTGACTGACCACGCATAAGACTAGGGGAGATACACCTCTGTATTGGTGAATTGCGAGGCGTTTCCCACTCGATCTAGACGGTGATTCCGGTGAGGCCGTACCGCACTGCTGGGCCCGGCTCGGCAGCCAGTGGTGCCGAGGGGGCGTAGGCGCTGAAGTCGAGCAGTGCGGCCAGGTGCGGCTCGGCGGCCTTGGCCACCTCGGTGAGGCTGGGGGCCGTGCCGAGTTCGGCGGCCATGGAGGTGACGCCGGCATCGTCGATGCCGCAGGGGACGATCCGTCCGAACCAGGAAAGATCGGGGTCGACGTTCAGCGCGAAGCCGTGCAGGGTCGTCCGTCGGGACACTCGGGCGCCGATGGCGGCGATCTTGCGTTCGGGGCGGCTGCCGGAGGCGGCCAGCCAGACGCCGGTGCGTCCCTCGATCCGTCCGGTGGTCAGCCCGTAGTCGGCCAGCACTCGGATCAGCGCCTCTTCGACCCGACGGACGTAGTCGACCACGCCGACGCGCTCGGGCAGCCCGATGATCGGGTAGCCGACCAGCTGGCCGGGGCCGTGGTAGGTGATCTTCCCGCCGCGATCGACCTCGACCACCTCGGTGCCGTCCACGGGCCGCTCATGCGGCTCGGTGCGATGCCCGGCGGTGAAGACGTGGTCGTGCTCGACGAACAGCACCTGCGGCGGCAGGCCGTGATCAGCGACCTGCGCGTGGATCTCGCGCTGGCGAGCCCAGCCGTCCCGATAGCCGACCAGCTGACCCTCGGTCAGGCCGAGGTAGTCGAACTGGATCGGTTCGGGCAGCGGCTGGGCGGGCAGGCTCACAGGCCCAGTTCAGCTCCGAAGTCGCCCTCTTCGAGGCGCGCCTTGATGAAGCTCAGGAAGCGGGCGGCGTCGGCACCGTCGACCAAGCGGTGGTCGTAGGACATCGACAGGTACATCATGTCCCGGACCGCGATGATCTCGCCCAGAGCCGGATCCTCCACCACCATCGGACGCTTCACGATGGCGCCGGTGCCCAGGATCGCGACCTGCGGCTGGTTGATGATCGGGGTGTCGAACAGGGTGCCGGCCGAGCCGTAGTTGGTGATCGTGAAGGTGCCGCCGGACAGCTCGTCCGGAGTGACCTTGGACGCCCGGGTGCGGGCGGCCAGATCGCCGATCTTCTTGGCCAAGCCAGCCAGCGACAGGGTGCCGGCGTCGGCGACCACCGGGACCAGCAGGCCCTTTTCGGTGTCCACGGCGATGCCCAGGTGCTCGGCAGCGGCGTAGGTGATGGTGCCGGCCTCGGTGTCGATGGTGGCGTTCACCTTCGGGAACTGCTTGAGCGCCTCGGTGGTGGCCTTGGCGATGAACGGCAGGTAGCTGAGCCCGACGCCCTCGCGCGCCCGGAAGTCGTCCTTCACCCTGGCCCGCAGCTTGGAGATCACCGTGAGATCGACCTCGACGGTGGCGGTCAGCTGCGCCGAGACCTGCAGCGACTCGACCATCCGCTTGGCGATGGTGGCCCGCAGCCGGGTCATCTTCTCGGTGGTGCCACGCTTGGCGGCATCGGCGCTCGGGGCCGCGGCGGCCGCCGGAGCGGACGGGGCAGCGGGCTTCGGTGCGGCGGCGGCAGCAGCGGCCGCCTTCTTGGCCTCGGCGGCGGCCTGGATGTCCTGCTTGCGGA
>LUYM01000023.1 GCA_001603275.1 Actinomycetales bacterium Actino_02
GGGCCACTGGGCGGCCTTGACCCGGTGGCGGTGCGTTCGCTGCTGCGCAGCTGGCGGGCCGGGCGCGACGAGCCGGCCGTGGCCGCGCCGGCCGCACAGCTGGCCGAAGCCCTGAACGAGCCGGCCTGGCTGGTCGAGGCTGCGCCGACCCCGGCCGGGCAGGCCGCATTGCGATTGGCCGAGCTGCTGGCCGAAGCCCGGCGGATGGTCGCCGCCGGTAGCCGGGTGGACGAACTGTGCTGGAAGCTCTGGCAGGGCACCACCTGGCCGACCCGGCTGGCCAAGGAGGTCGCTGCGGGCGGCTCCTTGGGTGCCCGGGCCGACGCCGACCTGGATGCGGTCTGCGCATTCTTCGAGCTCGCTGCGGCCGGGGATCGGCGCGGCGGAGCGGCCGGAGTTCGGGCCTTCCTGGCCGAGCTGTCCGCGCAACAGATCCCGGCCGATCACGAGCGCGAGTCGCGTCCGAGAGGGCGCGGGGTGCCGGTGATGACGGCGCACCGGTCCCGTGGCCAGGAGTGGGAGCTGGTCGTCGTGGCCGGCGTCCAGGAGGGTGTGTGGCCGGTCGGACGCCGGGTCAGCACGGTTCTCGATCCGGCGATGCTGGAGTCCGGCGGACAGCCCGCGACCAGTCATCGGGAACGGTTGGCCGCCGAGCGTCGGTTGTTCCATCTGGCCTGCTCGCGAGCGCGCAGCCGACTGGTGGCCGTGGCCGCCAGCGGCACCGAGGGAGAGGCGGACGCCCCGTCCCGGTTCTTGGCCGAACTGGGGGTGGATCCGGTCCGTCCGGAGCCGGATCAGCCGGGCCTCAGCCTGAATGGCCTGGTCATCGAGCTGCGGCGATGGACGCTGAACCCGGCGGCGACCGTCGAGGAGCGGGCGCTGGCCGCCGCCGAGTTGTCCCGGTTGGCACAGGTCCGGGATTCGGCCGACCGGGCGCTGGTTCCGTCCGCCGACTCCCGCTCCTGGTGGGGCGTGGCCGAGCTGTCCCGTCCGGCCGAGCCGCTGGCGCCGCGGTCGGTGGTGCGGCTCAGCCCCAGCCAGGTCGGTTCAGTGCTGACCTGTGCTCGGCGCTACTTCTTGTCCCGGCAGGCCCGGGCCGACTCCGATCCCGGACTGCCTGCGGAGCTGGGCAGCCTGGTCCACCGGCTGATCCAGCAATCTGTGGAGCGCGGCTGGGGGGCCGCGGAGTTCACCGAGCAGTTGGATCAGCTGTGGCATCGGCTACCGATTGAGGCGGCCTGGTTCTCGGCCACCGAGCGGGCCGAGATCGAACTCGCGCTGAGCCGCTTCCTTGCCTGGCGGTCGGCCCGCCAGGCTGAGCTCATCGGCGTTGAGCTGCCCTTCGAACTGCGCCTCGAGTTGGACGACCTCAGCGTCGTGCTGGACGGGCAGGTCGACTGGCTGGAGTTGTCCTCGGCCGGAGCCCGGGTGGTCGACTTCAAGACCGCGCGGCGGGCCCCGACCAAGGCCGTCGTGGCCGAGCTGGAACAGCTGGGGGTCTATCAGCTCGCGGTCACCTCCGGTGGCTTCGGCGAGAGGCTGCCGCCCGGAGTGGCCAGCGCGGGGGCCAGTGCGGTCTACCTGCGCGTCCCCGAGCGGGCCGGCGGCCAGCCCAAGGAGCTGCTTCAGCCGGCTGTGCAGGGCGAGCCGACCTGGGTGCATGAGCGGGTCGCTCAGGCCGCCGCCATCGTGGCCGAGGGCAGCTTCCCGGCCAGTGCAGGCCCGCACTGCCGCGGCTGCGCTTTCACCGACGGTTGCCCGGCGCTGATCGAGGAGCCACGGCGATGACCTTCACAGATCCCCAGCAGCTGTCGGCGGTGCTCGGGTTGCCGTTCTCCGAGGAGCAACTGGCCGCGATCAGTGCGCCCCTGGAGCCCGGGGTGATCATCGCCGGGGCCGGGTCGGGCAAGACCACAGTGATGGCTGCCCGGGTGGTCTGGCTGGTCGGTTCCGGGCAGGTGCGGCCCGAGCAGGTGCTCGGACTGACCTTCACCCGCAAGGCGGCCGGCGAGCTCGGGGTCCGGGTGCGTCGGGCGCTGACCGCGGCGGGAGTCCTGGACGACCAGGAGGCCGGTGAGGAGCTGATCCTCACCTATGACGCCTTCGCCGGTCGGCTGGTCGCCGAACACGGTCTGCTGCTTGGGGTCGAGTCCGACGCCCGACTGATCACCGGGGCGGCCCGTTACCGGCTGGCGGCCCGGGTGGTGAACAACGCCGCCGGACCGCTCACCCAGCTGTCGCGGCTGCGTCCGGCCATGGTGGTCGAGCGGCTGCTGCAGCTCTCCGGCGAACTTCGGTCTCATCTTGTCAGCCCCGAGCAGGTGATCGCTCATGCCGCCCAGGTGGACGCGCAGGTGGCCGCGGCTCCGCGCAATCCACGCGGCGACGTCTACGCCGATCTGAAGCTGGCCCAGGCCGCCGCCGCAGAGCGGGTGGAGCTCGCCGAGCTGGTCGCCGACTACGAGCGGCTCAAGCGTGAACTCGGCTATGTCGAGTTCGCCGACCAGATGGCTACCGCCGCGGCCTTGGCCGAGCGGGTGCCGAGTGTGGGGGCGGCGCTCCGGGCGGAGTTCGCGGTGGTGCTGCTGGATGAGTACCAGGACACCTCGGCCGCCCAGGCCAGTCTGTTGCGCAGTCTGTTCTCCGGTCCCGACCCGTCGCACGGTCTCGGCCATCCGGTGACAGCCGTCGGCGATCCCTGCCAGGCCATCTACGGCTGGCGCGGTGCGGCCGCCAACAACATCCTCGACTTCGCCCGGCACTTCCCGACTGTCCAGGGGCGTCCGGCTGGGGCCTACGCACTCACCGTCAATCGGCGCAGCGGCCAGCAGGTGCTTGATGCGGCCAATCAGCTGGCGGCGACCGTCCGCGCCGACCCGGCGCTCGCCGCGCACGGACTGAGCCTGGATCTGGTCGCGCCACCGGAAACTGAGCCGGCTCGGGTCGAGGCCCGCTCCTTCCAGACCTGGCCCGAGGAGGTCGCAGCGATCGCCGACCGGATCGTCGAGTTGCACGATACCGGGGCCGTCGCCAATTGGTCGCAGGTCGCCGTCCTGGGGCGGCGCAACAGCCAGGTCGCGGCCGTCTATGCGGCACTGGCCGAGCGGGACGTCCCGGCCGAGATCGTCGGGCTGGGCGGGCTGCTGGAGTTGCCGATCGTGACCGAGGTGGTGGCCACCTTGACCCTGCTGGACGATCCGGCGGCCAATCCCGCAGCGATCAGCCTGCTCACCTCGCCGCGGTGGGCGATCGGATTGCCCGACCTGGCCCTGCTGGGTCGCCGCGCCCAGGAGTTGGTCGGCGAGAGCGCCGAGCGGCCCAGCCTGCTGGAGGCGGCCGCCGAGCTCGGTGGCGCGGGCTTCAGCCAGGTGGCTCGGCAGCGGCTGAGTCGGTTCGCGCGCGAGTTCCAGAGCCTGCGCCGGCACGCCGCCGACCCGGTCCCGGAGCTGGTCAGCCGGGTGATCGCCACGCTGGGCTCTGTGGTCGAGGCCGAGGTGGCTGTTCGAGGGGGAAGCCGGCCGCTGGCCAGATTCGTCCAGGCCGTCAGCGACTACGCCGACATCGACGCCGAAGCCGGGCTGTCCGGGCTGCTGGCCTACCTTGCCGCCGAGCGTGAGTACGGCACCGGCCTGGAGCAGGGTCTGCCCAGCCGTTCGGACGCGGTCCAGGTGCTGACCGTGCACAAGGCCAAAGGTCTGGAGTGGGATGTGGTCTTCGTCCCGGGGCTGGCCAGCGACGTATTTCCGAGCGACCGGGTCAGCGGCAACTGGCTGCGCAATGCCGCTGTGTTGCCCTACCCGCTACGTGGCGATGCCGTGTCGCTGCCGGATCTGCGCAGCCTTGACCCGGCCGAGGTGAGCTCGTTTGCCGAAGCGCTGGGCGAGCAGCAGCGGCTCAGCGAGGATCGGCTCGCCTATGTGGCCGTCACTCGGGCCCGGCGGCTGCTGCTGGCCAGCACGCACACCTGGGAAGGCACCCTGATCAAGCCGCGCAGCGCGTCCAGCTACTTCACAGCGCTGGTCGATCACGCGCAGCAGGTACAGCTGGTTGAGGAGTCGGCGGCGGCGAACCCGCTGATCGCCGCGGCCCAGCCCCAGTCCTGGCCCGTGCTCGGAGACCCGGAGCGGCTCGCCCTGCTGCGGGCGGCCGCCGACCCGATCGCCGTCGCCCCCGGCGAGCTGCCGGCCGATCTTGTCCTGCGGGCCCAGCAGTGGCGGCGCACCGCCGATCAGCTGGTCGACACAGAGCTCGCCGAACGGGAGCAGTCCCGCGGCCAGCTGCCGTCCTACCTGTCGGTGACCGCCCTAGCTCGGCTGGTCAAGGATCCGGAGGGATTCGCCGCTCAGCTCAGTCGTCCGATGCCCCGGCTGGTGACCGAGGCGCAGCGGTGGGGGATCAGCTTCCATCGCTGGCTGGAGGGACGGTTCCGCGACCAGTTGCCGCTGGTCGACGATGCGGAGGATGCGGAGTTGGCCGGTGCCGAGTTCGAACGGCAGCGGCTGGCCTTCGAGACCGGGCCGTACGGCGGCCTGCAACCACTGGCGGTGGAGCACCCGTTCACCCTGGTCCTGGGCGGACGGCTGATCCGCGGCCGGATCGATGCGGTCTTCGCCCTGCCCGATGGACGCCATCAGGTGGTCGATTGGAAGACCGGCGGTGCGCGCAACTCCGACCCACTCCAGCTGGCCTGCTATCGGCTGGCCTGGGCCGAGCTGAACGGCAGACCCCCCGACGAGGTGGACGCCGTCTTCTACGACCTGCAGGACGGCTCGATCGTCCGTCCGTCGGCCTTGCCGGTCCGCGATGAGCTGGCGGCACTGGCCCATCGGTTCGCGGGCTAGCCTGAACCGGTGATCAACTGGACTTTGGCCAGCCGCCTGGATCGGGCGCTGGAGGCTCGCACCGACCCGTCCCACCTGGCGAAGCTGTGGACGGCACCGCAGGCCCGGCTGCTCCTGGTCGGTGGCGGACGGGTTCCGCTGACCGGCACCCGGCTGACCTGGCAGCCGTGCTCGGGGAGTTACGACCCGCAGCGGCACCTGCTGCTCGGCCTGGTCGATGGGGCGGCGGTCTTCGTGGCCGAAGGCGCGGCCGACGCGCCGGCGCTGCGCGAGACCATGGAGCGGCTGTCCGACCCGGAGCTGGAAATCGCCTTCGCGGCGGTGGGGCTGGTCGGCTGGCATCAGCGCTCCCGCTTCTGCTCGGAGTGTGGCGCGGTCACGAAGGTGGTTGCCGGTGGGCAAGCGCGTCGCTGCACCGACTGCGCCACCGAGTCCTATCCGCGCACCGACCCCGCCGTGATCGTCGCCATCACCGACAGTGAGGATCGGCTGCTGCTGGGCCGGCAGGCCACCTGGGCGCCGCGGCGGCACTCGGTGTTCGCAGGTTTCGCCGAGACCGGTGAGTCATTGGAGCAGACGGTGCACCGGGAGATGGCCGAGGAGGTCGGCCTGGAACTGACCGGCGTGCGTTACCTCGGCTCGCAGCCGTGGCCGTTCCCGAGATCGTTGATGGTGGCCTTCGCGGCCCGGGCCGTCAGCGCCGAGGTGCGCATCGCCGAGGACGAGATCGAGAATGCCCGCTGGTTCACCCGCGAGGAGCTGCGGGCGGCATTCGCCAGCGGTGAGGTGCTGCCGCCGTCGACCACGTCGATCGCCGCGCGGATGATTCAGGCCTGGCTGGCCGGTGAGCTCAGCTCCGATGGCCTGGCCGGCGCCGTGATCTCGAACAACGCGCTGGTCACGTCGTAGTACTGGTCGGTTAGGCCGCGCGCGGCCATTCCCAGGCGTCCGCAGACCGCCTGCGAGGCCGCGTTCTGCGGGTAGGTCACGGCGACCACCCGGTCGAGGCCGTGCGCCCAGGCATGGTCGAGTAATCGGCTGGCGGCCTCGGTGGCATAGCCGTGACCCCAGAAGTCGGGATGCAGATGCCAACCCACCTCGGTGATCCCCGAGGGCTGGGCGCCGCCGCTGAGCGGGAGCACCTTCAGCAGCGCGGTGCCGATCGGGCGTCCGTCCACCCGGATGGCCCACACGCCGTGCAGCGGGCCGGGGAAGGCCAGCCAACCGGCGATCTTGGCGGCGGCCTGATCCAGATCGGTCAGCACCTGCGGGTTCGCACCCAGATAGCGCATCACCTCCCAGCGGGAGTACAGGTCGAGGACGGCCTCGGCTTCGTCCGGCTGCCAGGGCTGCAGGCTCAGCCTTTCGGTGGTGAATGACTCGATCATGGCCAGCAGCCTATGACGGCTCGGCCTAGAGTCGTCCGGCCAGGCCGGAGGCCCGCTGGGCGCTGTTGGTGACGGCATGCCGCAGCGCATCGGCCGAGCCGATCAGGGTGACCCGAGACTTCGCTCGGGTGATCGCGGTATAGAGCAGCTGCCGGGTGAGCAGCGGCGAGTCCGAGGTGGGCAGGACGACGCTGACCTGCTCGAATTGGCTGCCTTGGGCTTTGTGGACGGTCATGGCGTGAATCGTCTGGACGCTGTCCAGCAGGAACGGCGACACGTCGTGGTGCAGCTGTCCGCCGCGTCCGAAGCACACCCGCAGGCCGTCGGGGGCGCTCACCACCACGCCGGTGTCGCCATTGAAGACGCCCAACTCGGGGTTGTTCTGAGTGACCAGGACCGGACGTCCCGGATACCACGCGTCGAACGGATCGAAGCCGGCGCCGGCGGCCAGCAGCCAGTCTTCGACCTGACGCGACCACACGGCCACCCCGAACGGCCCGTTGCGGTGCGCACACAGCAGCCGGTGCCGATCCAGTGCGGCCAAGGCATCGCCGATGTGTCCGGCGCGGGCGGCGTCGATCATGGCCAAACCAGTGTCGGTCACCTGGGGGCGCAGGTCGGTCTGGGCGACCGAGCCGGCCAGCGTGACCCCGTCCAGGCCGTCGTCGATCAGCCTGATCACTCGGTCGGCATCGCCGCTGCGGACGGCCTCGGCCAGCTCGGCGATGGCTGCCCGGGAACGGTGGTTGCTACGCAGCCGGACGACCGGCAGGGCCAGACCGTCCGACGGTGCCGGAGCGGCGACGATGTCGGCCAGGACGGCGCCGGCCTCGACCGGGGCCAGCTGGTCGGGGTCGCCGACCAGAATCAACCGCGCCTGCGGGCGCAGCGCCTCGAGCAGCCGGGCCATCAGGGTGACATTCACCATGGACGTCTCGTCGATCACCACCACGTCATGCGGCAGGGGATTGCCGCTGTGGTGGGCGAAGCGGTGCCGCCCGCCCGGCACCCAGCCGAGCAGTCGGTGGATGGTGGTGGCCTGCAGCCGGCCCAGTTCGACGCCGAGGTCGGCCGGAAGCTCGGCGGTCTCGCCGGCCAGTGCCTCCTGCATCCGCATGGCTGCCTTGCCGGTCGGGGCGGCCAAGGCGATCGACACCGGTCCGGGCAGTGCGCGCAGCAGCACCGCCAGCAGCCGGGCCAGGGTGTGGGTCTTGCCGGTTCCGGGCCCGCCGGCGATGACCGTCACCGAGGCCTGCGCGGGGGCCAGGGCGGCCAGCCGCTGATCGGGGTCGACCCGCTCGCTGAGCAGCTCCTGATCGGCCGCGGCCAACAGCTCGGAGCTCACCGGGGTCGGCACCCGGGAGCGACGGGCTCGCAGCTGATCGGCGACCAGCGACTCCTCCTGCCAGTAGCGCTCCAGGTACAGCAGGTCGCCGACCAGGCGCAGCGGACGTTGCCCCGGCCCGTCCGCGCCGAGGGTGACCAGTGGGCTGGCCGCCAGCAGTTCGCGCCACAGCTGTACCGGTGGCAGCAGCTCGACCGGCACCGGGACGTCCGCCTCGTCCTCGGTGACCACGCTGAGTTCGTGGGCGTGGCTGAGTTCCAGGCAGGTCGACCCGGCCCGCAACGCGCGGACGGCCAGAGCCAGACCCAGCTGGACCCGCTGGTCGCTCTCGCCGAACAGGTGGCCCAGCTTCTGAGCGACATGCACGTCGGCCCAGGACAAGGCGCCGGCCAGATGCACATCGGCCAACAACCCAGGACGCAGAGAACTGGCCGGATCGATCATCCGCGCCTCCGATCCGCCAGCAGGTCGGACAGCTCGACCACCAGACCGGCCGGCGGGAACCAACTGAAGTTTCCGGTGGGGCCGCCCTCAGGGCCGGCCAGGCCGCGCACGAACAGATAGCCGACCCCGCCCAAGTGCTGTTCGGGCTGATAGCCGCGGAGGCGTTGGCCGAGGAAGCGATGCAGCGCCACGCAGTACAAGATCGCCTGCAGCGGGTAGTGGGTGCGGATCATCTCTTCGGTCATGGCCTGGCGCGAGTAGTGCTCCAGAGTGAGCGCGTCCCCGCCGAGCCGGTTGGTCTTGTAGTCGATGACGACGAACCGGGGCTGCGTGGCCGAGCCGACCCGTAAGACCGAGTCGATGCTTCCGGTGAGGAAGCCGCGCAGCAGCTGTCCGGACAGGTTCGGTTCGGACAGGGCGTCCGGATAGTCGGCCAGGGGGTCGTCGGCCGGCAGCCAGCGGCGCAGCACAGCAGCCACCTCGGCCAACGAGGTGGTGGATGTGGCCCGTCCCAGCGGGAACTCGAAGGACAGCTCGCTCAGCCGGTCGCCAATCGCCACAGCAGCCAGCGGACGGTCATCGGTGAGCCGGCCCAGTGGCGTGAGCAGGCCGGGGAGCAGCGCCTGGGCCAGCGCCGGCGCGCTCACCCCGGGCACCGAGAATCGGGCGTTGGCGGCCACCGTTGCGGCCAGCAGGCGTTCGGCCAGGCCGTCCTGGTCGGCCGGGGTCGGGGCGAACCAGTCCAGGTTCTCGAAGACCTCGTGCACCAGTGAACCGAAGGCCGTGCCGCCGGGGAGTTCGGCCATCGGCGACGGACGCCCGGACGGCACCAGGGTCGCACTCGCCTCGGCCTCCAGCGGCTCGTCCAGCAGCTCGGGTCCGTCCTCGGGAGTCATCGGGGTCCGCGCATGCACGGCCTCGGTGAGACCGGAGTACGAGGTGCGACGCCAGGTCTGGTCGATGCTGCGACGCCAGGCCAGCGGCTCCCGGGTCAGCACCGGGCGGGCCGGTGCCACGGTGGCGGTCGGCACCACGGTCGGGCAGTCCTCGACGACGATGCCGGCCGTCTTCAGCCACTCGAGCTCGCTGGGGTGGCTGTTGCCAGGGGAGCGATCCACCGGATAGCCGAGGTCCGGCGCCCCGGGCAGGTCGTGCCGGCGAAAGAGCAGGCGATGCAGTGGGGACGCGGCCGTGTTGTATCTGGTCTGCGCCCACCACATGGTCACTTGGCTTTCCGCCCTGGTCAGAGCCACATAGAGAGCTCGCAGCTGGTCCTCGCTGTTCTCCAGCCGGTACTGACTGAGCCGCTCGGCGCGGCCGGGAGCCGTGGCGCCGCCCACGTCGAGGACTCGCACCTCCCCGTCGTGGTAATCCAGGCAGCGGCCGTCGTCCTCGTCCGGAACCCACAGGTCGGCTGCCTCCGGCAACAGCACCACCGGGAACTGCAGGCCCTTGGCCTTGTGCACGGTCATGATCTGGACGGCTTGCCGGTCGGTCTCCAGTCGGCGCAGCCGGTCGGTGGTGGTCGCCGAGTCGGCGATCTGCTCTTCAAGCCAGCTGACCAACGCACCGCCACGGACGCCGTCAGTGTGCTTGGCGTGCAGCAGTTGCGCCACATGCCGATAGTCAGTGAGATCCCGCTCGCCCCGTGGACGGCGCAGTACCCGCTCCGGCAGCGGCTCGGCGGACGACTCGACGGCGGCGAACAGCCCGGCCACACCGGCCTGATCCAGCAGGTGCCCCCAGGACTGGAGTTCACCGGCCCAGGCGGTCAGCTGCGCGGAGTCGGCGGTGGCCAGGCCGGTCAGGTCGGCGCCGATGAAGTCGGTGAGGAAGGCCGCGCGCAGGTTGGCCCGCCGCGGCTGGTCGATGGCGCGCAGCAGGGTGAGCCAGTCGGCGGCGGCATGGCTGGCGAAGATCGAGTCGGCGCCGCCGAAGGAGACCGCGACACCGGCGGCGGTGAGGGCGTCAGCCAGCTCTTTGCCGCGGCGGTTCCGGGTGACCAGCACCGCGACATCCTGAGGTTGCAGTGGGCGCGTCCCCTCTGCCGTGACCACCTGCAGGCCTGCGCTGAGCAGATCGACTACCTGGGCGGTGAGGTCTTCGGTGATCAGCCGCCGGGCATCCACGGCCATGGCCGGACGTCGGGGAGCATGGCAGCGCAGCCGGGCTGGCGCTCGCCACGGTGATCCCGGCGGAGCGATCAGCCGGGACGCCGGTTGTGCGCAGTCAACCGGCGGCACCTCGATTCCGGCTCCCAGGCTGACTTCGGAGAACAGGGCGCTCACCGCGGAGACCACGCCGGGATCGGAACGCCGGTTCACGCCGAGGGAGTAGTGCTCGGCCGCGCAGGAGACGGCATTGCGGTACGCCTGGACGTCCGCACCTCGGAAGGCGTAGATCGACTGCTTGGGATCGCCGATCAAGACCAGCGGGAGGTGGCCATGGAAGGTCTCCCGCAGGATCGCCCACTGAATCGGGTCGGTGTCCTGGAACTCGTCGACCAGCACCACCCGGCAGCGCTGCCGCATCCGTTCCGCGCAGACCTGCCCGGTGGGCCCCTGTAGAGCCTGGTGCAGTCGCAGTAGTTGGTCGTCGAAGGTGAACAGGCTGGCCGCCTGCTTGCGGCGTTCGAACTCGGCCCGGACGGCGACCGCGAACTCGCGGCGCTCCCCGGCCGCGCCGTCGATTCCGCTGGGGCGCAGCTCGCTGGTCAGCCGCTCCACGGCCTCGCGCGCGATCTGTTGGGCGACTGCCAACCCGAACGGGACCCCGTCGGGGTGCCGGGCATAGCGAGCCAGATAGAGGTCGGCGCAGACCTGGGTGAGCAACTGGCTGAGGTCCTCGCTCAGCCGGGCCTGCGTGTCCACTGCGGCCTGGACGCCCAACTCAGCGAGCATCGCCTGGCAGAACTGATGGATGGTCATGATGGCGGCCCGATCCAGGTCGGTGGCTGCCGCCTCGAGCCGGGCGATCCGTTCGGCCACCACGTCCGGCCCGCCAGCGGCGAGCAACTCGTCGGTGGGATCCGGCGCCCCCTGCGCCTCACCACACAGGTGCGAGATCGTCGCCAGGACCCGCTGCCGCACTTTCGCCCGAAGCTCGGCAGAGGCGATCCGGCTGAAGCTGATCACAGCGAGTTCGTCCACGCCGACCACGCCTTCGGCGAGATAGCGGACGGCCAGCGCCCCGATGGCATAGGTCTTGCCGGTGCCGGCACTGGCCTCCAGCACGGTGGTGCCGGTGGGCAGCGGACCGCGCGGGTCGAAGGGGATCACGGCGCCACCTCCGCAGCCAGGATCGGCGTCCAGATGGCATCAGCCAAGGCACCCAACAGACCCCGCTCGGCCGGATCGGCACCCGGCACGACGAACTCGCGCTCGATGCTCAGCACCGACGGGTAGCTGAAGAAGGCCGACCAGGCCGGATCCTGGTCGTAGTCCCAGTTGGTCCGGAAGGCTGTGCCGGGCACCTCGTGCGGATCCCGTCCCGAGGCCAGATAGCCCGCCCATTGGGCGCCCAGCCGCGGCATGGCCGGGAGCGGACGACTCAGCCCGAGCTGGTACAGCTCGAGGTAGCGGCCGAGCAGTTCCACGGCTTGCTCGGCGGACGGTGCCTGATAGGCGGCCCGGCGGCCCTTGCCGATCACGCGGGCCTGCCAGGGGCCGGGCTCGGCAGCGGCCAGACAGAGCAGCCGGAGCCAGGCGACCAGCCGATGCCGGGCCTGCAGACTGGAGAACTCGACCCCGACCACTTCCTGGCCGTGGCTGACCACTCGTCCGGCCAGCTGCACCTGCCGATCGCCGACCGGGACAGTGAGGGCGATCTCGTGCAGGGTCGGCTCGCCGAGCGTGGCGGGCAGCACCGCCACGGTCGAGCGGGCCTGATCCAGGACGGACCGCAGATCGCGACTGCCCAGTGCGAATGGCGGCACGTCGCCGCGCAGCCATTCGGCGCGTTCGATGGCCTCGGCCGGGAAGCCGTCCCGCAGCCGTTGCAGCACCCGATTGCCGACCTGCCAGCGGGCCAGGTGATCCGGCTCGATGGGCAGTTCGTCGCCGGTGGTCGTCCGATCGCCCAGGCTGAGCCCGGCCCGCACGCGTAGCAGCGCCCGCGCCGGATGGGCGAAGAAGCCGGTCAGTTCGTCGAGGGTCACCCCTTGTTCGAGGCTGATCGGCGGCAGCGGATCCAGGTGATACCGGCCGCGGGGGATCGACGGCGACGGCTCCAGCCCGGCCAACGCGGCCCGGTAGGCGTGGACGTCCGCGCTCACCAGGCGATCTCGGCTCGGATCGGCACCGAAGTAGGCCGGATCGTGGGGTTGCAGCGGGTGCTGGACGCTGATCTCCTCGCTGGGCCGAAGACCCGCGCCGGTGCCGGCCAGTTCGTCGACCACGGCCAGCAGGTCGAGGATCGGTCCGGCCAGCGGAACCTGCTCATTGGTGGCCTCGCTGCGGGCTCGGCAGATCACGATCAGCTGC
Organism: Actinomycetales bacterium Actino_02; assembly: GCA_001603275.1. Classification (GTDB taxonomy): domain Bacteria; phylum Actinomycetota; class Actinomycetes; order Propionibacteriales; family Propionibacteriaceae; genus Propionicimonas. The sequence goes on from LUYM01000023.1 coordinate 12,500, forward strand.
TGTCGGGCGGCCTGGACGGCATCGCTCAGGAGCTGCCGGTCGAAACCGGCCGGGTCGGGATCGCTGGGCTGTGGATGCCGCCGCAGCAGATTGTCGCCGTCGCGCGGAGCGCTGCGGGGATAGTGATCGGCATCCCAGCCGAGCAGCACCACGACCTTGTGCGGGACGTGGCGCAGCGACTCCAGGCCGGCCACGATCAGTGAGCCGTTGCCGAAGGTGGCCCGGGCTCGGGTGTTGGTGAACTCGTGTTCGACCACCCGGCGGAAGTCATTGCGTCCGACCGGTCCGGGGCCGGCGGACGCGCTGAGTCGGGTCAGGCCGAACCACAGGTCGGCCAATTGCCACTCGTCGGCGGACGACGGTGCAGCCAGCAGACCGATCGCCGCCCGGCAGCGCTCCACCCATTCGGCAACCGGGGCGGACGAGGCGAAGGCATCTACCACTCGGACCATCCGTCCGATCAGCTCGGTGAGACCGCCGATCAGCTCGACATCGGTGGACTCGACGTCATCCAGTGGCAGCACCGTCTTGGCGGTGACCAGCTCCGACTCGTCCAAGGTGACCCCGAGCAGCATTCGCTGCAGGCCGGCGAACCAGGTGTTCTGCTCGAAGCCGACCAGTCCGAACTGCTCGCGATGCCGCGCCGACAAGCCCCAACGCACCCCGGAGGATTCTACGAGTTCGACCAGTCGGTCGCGCCGGTCGGCACCGAAGCCGAACTTGCGGGCCACGGCAGGACGCAGGGCCAGCTCCAGCACGGACGAGGCTTCGGCCCGGGAGTCGGGCAGGTTGAGCAGGTCGAGCAGCAGCCCGGCCAGCGGGTTCACCTGGCTGATCGAGCGGTCGGCCAGCTGCACCCGGAAGCGATGCGCCGGATGATCGGGGACGGCGAAGGTGGCGCCGATCAGGGACGCGAACCGGTCCGGGGTGGGGGTGAGCACCACCACATCGCGGGGCTCGAGGCTCGGATCGGCGGCGAAGGTGGCGGTGAGCACCTCGCGCAACACCTCGACCTGCCGGTCGGGACCGTGGGACAGGTGCACCTGCACCGATGCGTCCACCCCGCCGAGCACCCCGGAAGCCGGTGATCCGCCGGCCAGGGCTTGCTGCAGTCGGCCCAGCAGCGGCGTGTCGGCCGCCGGCGCCTCCGGAACGGGGGAGAGCAGGAGCAGATCGACCTGGTGCTGGACGCTCAACGCCTCCAACAGTTCGGACGCCGCCGGATCCAGCTGTACCGGAGCCATCACCGCGATCCGGTGGGGGAGCTCAGCTGCAGGAGCCGCGGTGAGCCGGGCCAGAGCGGCCGCTCGCTCGGCGATCGGGTCGACACCGTTGGCCTGCTGCAGCAGCCGGCACAGGTGGGCCTGCCAGACGTCCTCGCGCAACGGCTCGCCGAGTTCGTCGGCCGTTCCGCCGGCCAGCCAGCCCGCGATCAGGGCCGGACGGTGCCGCAGATAGCCGGCGAAGGCACCGGCGATTCGCCGGCAGGCCGAGTAGTGCTCGGGTGCGGCGTCCAGGTGACGGCGCAGGACGGCCAAGGCCGGGTCGGTCGCGGCGTCGCCGTCGAGAAGGGTCTGAATCGTCCAGGCCAGCCGCTCCGGCCGCCAGGGATCGTCGGGAAAGATCCGGCGCTCCAAGGCCGCCCAGCTGGCGAACTCGATCCCGGCGCAGATCCCCGGCTCAGCTCCGGACACCGACAGTTGCTGAGAGAGCCAGCGCTGGAAGCCGGCACCGGGCACCACGGCCAGGTCGAAGGCGAACGGATCCGAGCGCGGTCCAGCCCACAGCTGGCCCAGCTTTGCCGCCAAGGCTTCGGCAGTGGGCACGTGGTGAATCCGCATGATGACGTTCACCCTAGGGGCCCCGACCGACGAAATGTCGTCCCGATTGCCTACAGTGTCAGGCGTGTTAGCCGATCCGGAAACCCTGCTGCGTGGACTCGACCCGGAACAGCGGGCGGTGGCGACCACTTTCGGTCAGCCGTTGGCGGTGATCGCCGGGGCCGGCACCGGCAAGACCCGGGCGCTCACCCATCGGATCGCCTACGCGGTGGCCAGCGAGCGCTTCTCCCCGTCGGCAGTGCTGGCAGTCACCTTCACCACCCGCGCCGCCGGCGAACTGCGATCCCGGTTGCGTGGACTCGGCATTCCTGCGGTCCAAGCCCGAACCTTCCACTCTGCGGCGCTGCGCCAGGCCCAGTACTTCTGGCCCAAGGCGTACGGCAGCGAGCTGCCGCCGGTGAGCACGGAACGGATGGCCATGGTGGCCGAGGCCACCCGGCGGCTGCGGCTGCCCAGCCCTGACACCGCGACGCTCCGCGACCTGGTCAGCGAGGTTTCCTGGGCGAAGGTCTCCAATGTGCTGCCGGCCGACTACCCGCAGCTGGCCCAACCGGCCGGACGAGAAGTGTCGGGGATGGATCCGGCCACGGTGGCCAAGGTGCTGGGCCGCTACGAGCAGGTCAAGACCGAGCGTGGCGTGATCGACTTCGACGACATCCTGCTGTGCACGGTGGCCCTGCTCAGCGACAACGCCGACGTCGCCGAACAGGTCCGGGCCACCTACCGGCACCTGCTGGTCGATGAGTATCAGGACGTGAGCCCGCTGCAGCAGGGATTGCTCGACTTGTGGTGGGGCGAGGGCACCGACCATTGCGTGGTCGGCGACCCGGCGCAGACGATCCACTCCTTCGCCGGGGCCACGCCGGGCTATCTGACCGGTTTCAGCGTGCGGCACCCGAATGCCGCGGTGATCCGGCTGGTCCGTGACTATCGCTCCAGCGAGCCGGTGGTGAAGCTGGCCAACCAGCTGTCGGTGCGCTCCCGGATCGCAGCGGTCACCCTGGAATCCCAAGCTGGGCCGGGGCCCGAGCCGCGCTTCCTGGGCTGCTCCAGCGAGGCGGACGAGGTGGCGGCCGTGACGGCGTGGCTGGTGGCCCGGCACGAGGAGGGGGTGCCCTGGCGCGAACTCGCCGTGCTCTACCGGGTGCACGCCCAGTCGCCGGCCTACGAAGCGGCGCTGACCCAGGCCGGGGTGCCGTTCACGGTGCGCGGCGGTGAGGGCTTCTTCGACAGGCCCGAGGTGCGCCAGGTGATTTCGGCATTGGCCGACCGGGCCCGCCGGGAGCCGGCTGCCGATGCTCTGGACGCCTGCCGCGCGGTGCTGACCGCGACCGGCTGGACCGAGCAGGCGCCCAGTGGGCAGGGCCGCGTCCGGGAGCGTTGGGAGTCGCTGGCTGCCGTGCTGGTCCTGGCCGAGGAGCTGGTGGCGGCCGGCAATCCCGATCTGGCCGGGTTGATGTCCGAACTGTCTGAGCGAGCCCAGGCTGAGCATCCGCTGGCCGCCGACGGAGTCACCTTGTCGACGCTGCACGGTGCCAAGGGGTTGGAGTGGCATTCGGTGGCTCTAGTCGGCGTGCAGGAGGGGACGCTCCCGCTGGCCCAAGCGGCCGGGCCGGAGCAACTCCAGGAGGAGGCTCGGCTGTTCTACGTCGGGATCACCCGGGCTCGACGCGGGCTGTTGATCACCTGGTCCCGGTTCCGCAACGGCGGGGTGCGCCAGCCGTCCCGCTTCCTCAATGGACTGACCTCCAGTGCCCGCAGCGTCGCGCCGCGTCCGGCCCGGCGCAGCAAGCCGAAGACCGAGATGAGCGCCCGCTGCCGGGTCTGTGGCGGCCCGCTGAGCACCGGTGCCGAACGGAAGCTGTCCCGGCACCTGAGTTGCGCGGTGGACTTCGACGAGGCGCTCTACCAGGAGCTGACCAGCTGGCGCAGCACGGTGGCTGCGAAGCGGTCGCTGCCGGCCTACTGCATCTTCACCGACGCCACCCTGCTGGCCATTGCCGAGCAACTGCCCACCGACGAGCAGGCGCTGCTGGCGATTCCGGGCGTCGGCAAGGCGAAGCTCGAGGCGTACTCGGCCGATCTGCTGAAGCTGATCGCCGAGCGCGGCTGAGAGCGTGCCGGAGCCGGGACCTGAGAGTTCCGCAGGCTGCTAGGCCTTGGTCAGCTCCAGATCGACGATCAGGTCGCGGTCCAGCGTGCCGTGCAGGCTGGCGGTGCCGCCGCTGAGCTGCACGGTCACCGGGTTGCCGCCCTCGGGACGCCAGTTGGCCTGTCCGGAGCTGAACTGCCAGCCCTGCGGGGCGGTCACGCTCAGGTTGACCGTGGTGGCGGCCAAGTCGGCCTGGCGGACGAGCAGCAGCCGGTAGTGGGCTGTCCGCTGGTCGGCGGCCAGGGTGAGCGCCTGCGGAACGGTGGTGTGCAGCTGCTGGCTGAGCTGCTGGCCCGGCGCCAGCTCGAAGTACTTGGCGAAGACCGGACGGCCGTCCTCGGGCCGATCGACGAAGCCGTCGGAGGTGCTGGCTGTGGCCGTGGTGCCCGGGGCCCGGTAGACCCGCAGGTAGTCGCAGAACAGCTGGGTGGGTAGCCCCGGGTAGGTCTCGGCGGTCTTGCGGAAGCCGAGGCTGAGCTGGGTGGTTGCCGAGCCGTCCGATGCCAGCCTGACCTGGTAGTCCAGGGACTTGCTGACCCCGAGGTTGGATTTGCTGGCTCGAACCATGGCATTGCTGACCACCAGCAGGTCGGTGGTGTTCGGTGGTGGCGCGATGGCGCCGGCCACACCCAATGCGACGAACGCAGCTTCGGCGGGGGCGTCGGTCGCGTAGAACTGAATGTGCTTCTGTGCGGTGAGCTTGTTGAACGTGGTGAGCAGCGGCGTGAGCTGATCGATCTGCACATTCTCGATTCGCTTCAGCATCGACTCGACCAGCGGGATCAGCGCCTCAGCCTTGGCCCGCTTGCCGTAGGAGGCGCGATCGAACTCGATGAACTCGGTCAGCCTGCGGACGGCGTTGTCCTTGGTCAGCTGCTCGCCGGTGCCGGGAAGGGTGACCGGCCCGAAGACGGTGAGCAGGTCTTGCAGGGTGACTACGTCGATGGCGATCACTCCGTCGACCGGCGGCTGGCGAAGGTTGTCCCAGAACTTCAGCATCACCGGAGCGCTGGTCGGGAAGTCGATCCACCAGTTCGCATCGCGGAACCGCAGTTTCGCGTTCATCAGGGCACCTTCGGGTGCGGCCAGGTTGAGGGTGTCGGTGGGCAGCCGATGGATCCCGGCGTACTTCTCCAGCCGGAATCCGTTGGGTCCGATGCTGGCCAGGCCATAGGTGCCCGGGAAACCGCCCAGCGGACGCAGTTCGGCGTTGTTCTGGGAAAGCAGGATGAACCGGTGCTGGCTGCCGAACAGGTAGTGGGCGAGTTGTCGCGCGTTGTCGGCCTGGGCGAGGACGCCCTGGTAAGGCTCGATGAGCCGCTTCAGTTCGCCGACGGCATCGGCCAGCGGCGGCACCAGCCCGTCCGCGGACAGCGCCGCGGTGCGGCGGTCGACCTCGGCGAGCTTGCTCAGCGCCGGCTCCAGGTGGCTGGCCGAGAGGCCGGCCAGGGTGCCGAAACGGTCACCGGCTGACCCTGCCGTGGTCTGGACGAGCAGGTCGGTGAGCTGGCCGCCGGCCGAAGCGGCCGTGCCGCCGATCTCGGTGAGCTGGGCGGCCGCGGCGAACTGAGTGCCGAGCCACGGGACGCCCTGCAGCCAGTCCGGCCCGAGCAGAGTGCGGGCTCGTCCGAACTCCTGCTCGGCCAGGGCGAACTGGGGGCCGGCCGTGGTCAGGTCGAGAGCGGTGAGCGTCTTGACGCCGCTGCTGGCGGCGCGCTTGGCGGTGCTGGCGGCCTGCTGGAACTGCTGGGCCCACAGCCACCCGGCGGCGAGCAGGGCGACCAGCGCCACGCCCACGATGGACGGGATCAGCCACTTGCGGTGTCTGCGCACGAGCACAACGGTACCGACTGCTGCGGCGGGCCTGGCTCAGTCGGGTTCGGGCGCGAAGCCGGGGAGGTGGGCCCGCAGCACACTGGCGAAGTCGGCCTGGACGTCGAGCTGGGCCAGCACGGCGATGCCGCCCAGCCAGACCCGATAGATCAGCAGGTAGTCCGGGGGCAGCGAGATTCGGGTGGCCACCGACTTGGCGGCCATGGCGTCCTGGACGCGCTGGAACTGCTGGCGAGCCCAGTCCCGGTTGAAGCTGAACGCGGCGACTTGGGCCGGCTCGACGAACGGTGCCAGGTAGTCCAGCACCTCGGCGGCGCCGACGTCGGGGCCGATGAAGCCCTCCTCGATCAGGCCGGCCCTCATCAGCTCGGCCTGGCCGTCCACGGCGTGTCGGATCAGCCGTCCCATCGGGGCCGGGAGGCCGTCCGGTAGCCGGCTGACCAGGCCGAAGTCGACAACGCCGAGCCGTCCGTCGGCAGTGAGCAGGAAGTTGCCCGGGTGCGGATCGGCGTGCAGGATGCCGGCCAGTTCCGGGCCGGAGAACAGGAAGCTGACGTAGTCGATGGCGGCTTGGTTGCGCTCGGCCTGTGGGCGGCCGATCACGCTGGTCAGCTTGCGTCCCTCGATCCAGTCGCTGATCAGCACCCGCCGGGTGGCGTGGTGGACGCGTGGCACCACGAACCGAGGGTGCCCAGCGGTTCCGGCCGCCATGGCCGCCTGATGGCTGGCCTCCTGGGTGTAGTCGACCTCCTCGGCGACCCGCAGCGACAGCTCCTTGCTCAGCGCCACCAGATCCAGCCCGCCGGTCAGCGTGGTGGCCACTCCGGAGAGTCGCTGCAACTGGCGCAGGTCGCTGGCCAGGGCCACATCGGCGCCCGGGTACTGGATCTTGACGGCCACCTCGGTGCCGTCGGCCAGCCGGCCACGATGCACCTGCCCGATCGACGCGGCCGCTGCCGGGCGCTGGTCGAGTTCGGGAAGCAGCCGACGCCAGTCCGGACCGAGCTCGGCCTTGAGGACGGCCTGTGCTCTGGCCGCCGGCATCGGCGGAGCCGAGTCCTGCAACGCGCGCAGCCGATCGCGGAACGGCTCGGCGACATCCTCGGGCAGCATGGCTTCGAACAGGCTCAGCGCCTGGCCGAACTTCATGGCGCCACCCTTCAGCTCGCCGAGCACGGTGAACAGCTGTTCGGCTGCCGCTTCCCGGGATCGTGCCGCGACATCTTCGGCGGGCGTCCCGAGTAGCCGCCGCCCCAGATCGGCCCCGGCTCGCGCGGCCGCGCCGAGCGGCAGTCCGAGCAGTTTGGACGCGCGGCCGAAGCTGCCCGAAGGCAGCACCGGGGGTTCGGACGAAGATCCACTCACCCTGCCAGTGTGCCAAGGTGCTGGGCGGGGGACTGTTCTTGGCAGCGGCAGGCCGGGTGTAGCGGCCAGGTGGACTGCGTACGGCGCAGCTCCGGAAGGCGGAGTTCGAGGGTCCGTCCGACGAGTTCTGGTGGCTGGCCCGCACACCAGCGGGCGACCTCGGCCACGGCCTCACCGACGAGCCATTCGCGGAGTCGGGCGTCCGGGGCCACGCGAGTTCGACAGGCCTGGGCCAGCAGCAGCGGCCATTGCGGATCGCGCTCGGATCGCAGCAGATCCAGGCAGCGCAGACAGGGGCCGAGCTCCGGACTGACGACGGGGCCGATCACACCGCGCCCCGGTTCGGCCCGGATCACCAGGGTGCAGTGACCGGTCGCGGCCAGCCGGTCTGTGAGCCAACGATCCGGCTCGATGGTGCCGGTGGCCAGGACGATCAGTGGCCGGCTCGCGGCGGGCCAGGATCGTTGGCCCAGCGGCAGCGGCTGCAGTTCGGCGCGCTGCAAGCCCAGATGAATGCGTTCAGCCAGAGGGCCGGCACCCCACACCACCACGCTCCGCGTCAGTGCGGCGCGCCAGCGGCGGATCAGGCCGGCGTCGGTGAGGAGCTGGAGCAGTGTGTCCAGCCATTGTGGGCTCAGCTCGGGGCATAGCTCGCCGAGTTCGGCCACGCTGCGCGGCTCATTGAGGGCGCCGAGCAATCCGAGGGTGGCGGTCGGGACGGGTTCGAGGATCACGGCCTGGGCGTCCAGGCCGACCTGAAGCGAATGTGGGCCGCGCCACAGCCCGATGAGGGGTCGGACGGCCTCGAGCCGCCAGTCCTGGGGGTGACTCATGAGCAGAGTCTGCCCCGCGACGCGGACCGTTCAGCTGGGTCGGCCGAACGGACAACACGTCTCTGATCTGGACAACAACGTCCGGATCAGCAAACGCGAAACGCCGGCCACGACGGGCCGGCGTTTCGCAAGTGGTTCAGGCCTTGGGCAGGAACCGCGTCAGATTGGTGCTGCAGACCGGGCACTTCGCCTTGGCGATCCGGGTGCCCTTGGCGTTCACAACCACCTCGCCCTGGGCCTCACGGTGGTCCTTGCACTTCACGCAGTAGAACGATCCGGTGTAGGTGTCCTCAGCCACGTAATCCTCCTGTAGTTCGGCCAACCCAGGACCGGGCCGGCGCTCAATGCTGGCTGGAGTCTATGCCCGAGTGGCCAGCCAGCACGGTTACCACGGCGGGGAGCAAGGAGAACCCCCAGTCGCGGTGCGCTTGCCTTCCCCTGCGAGCGACCACCCCTGGGGGCCTCGGTAGAGAACGTAGTGCCCGCTCAGGTCCGGGTCAACTGGACTGTCGGTGTGGTGTCGTAGGGTGCCTGCTGTGACTGGTCAGGAGCCAATTGAGGTGCGTCGGAGCCGGCGTCGCACGCGGACGCTCACGGTGTTCCGCGAGGGTGGACGGCTGGTCGCCGTGGTGCCCGAGTTCCTGTCGACGAGCAGCCAGGAGGAGCTGATTCCTCCGCTCGTCCGGCGTTTCCTGCGCAACGAGGCCAAGAGGGGATTGCCGCAGGCCACCGATCAGCTCAGCCAGCGTGCCCTTGAGCTGTATCGGCGCTACCTGCAGCCGTTGACCGGCACCGAGCCGCCCGGCTTCACCGTCACATGGAGCCGCCGGCAGCAGCATCGCTGGGGGTCCTGTTCGGCCTGGTCGGGGGAGATCCGGCTGTCGGATCGGCTGCGCGCCATGCCGTTGTGGGTCAGCGACTACGTGCTGATCCATGAGTTGGCGCACTTGCACCAGCCCAACCACTCGGCCGAGTTCCATGCCTTGGAGAATGCCTATCCCGACGCGGAACGGGCCAAGGCCTACCTGCTCGGCTTCCAGCACGGCGCTGGTACGCCGGCCACGGACGAGCCCGATCCGGAACCCGAGCTGGACTACTCCTGATCCTCGCTCTCGTCGAGCAGCCGGGCCAGCTCCTCGTCCAGCGCATCGGTGGGGGCTGCGGACGGCTGGAAGCCCAGCGGATCGTCCAGGTCGGACGCCGACGGCAGTAGATCGGGGTGTTGCCAGACGGCGTCGCGCGCCGCGCCACCCTGGCCGGCCCGAAGTGCTGCCCACAGATTGGCCGCGTCCCTGGTCCGGCGCGGACGCAGTTCCAGTCCGAACAGGGTCTTCAGCGCCGACTCGGCCGGGCCGCCGGAGGCCCGTCGACGGCGCAGCGTCTCGGTGAGCGGGGCGGCGGCGGGCATCCGCGCACCGGCCACCTGGGCGACCACCTCGTCCACCCAGCCTTCGATCAGGGCCAGGAGCGTCTCCAAGCGGGCCAGCACTTCGCGCTGGGCCGGGGAGGTCAGTGGTGCGAACAGGCTGCCGGCCAGGGCCTGCCCGGCGGCCTCCAGTTCCTCCGGAGAACTCACCGAGCCGAGCCGGCTCTCGATGGCCTGCTCCAGGGCGGTGCCGTCGATGCTGATCTCCCTGGCGTAGTGATCGACCAGGGCCAACAGCTGAGGCCCCAGCCAACCCACGGCGCCGAACAGCCGTTGACGTGCGGATTCGCGGATCGCCCAGTACAGCAGCAGATCGGCCTCGTCCTGCTCCAGGCCGTCTCCGAAGGCGGCCAGGTTGGTGGGCAGGATCGCCACCACCGGACGCTCGGTCAGCGGCAGGCCGATGTCGCCGGCGGTGACCACCTGCCCGGCCATCTGGCCCAGTGCCTGGCCGACCTGGCCGGCGAACATGCCGGCCACCGACAGTCGCAGCATGTGCTCCAAGCCCGGCACCTCGGCGTCGACGAGTTCCCGCAGGGCCCGGGACAGCTGGGTGACCACTGGGCGCAGCAACTCCTGCCAGGCCGCGAAGGTCTGGTCGACCCAGACCTGCCGCGTCCAGGCGGCCGGTGCCGTGGTCAGCCGCGGGAAGGCGATCTCCTCATCCAGCCACAGGTCGGCCAGCCCGACGGCATCCTTCAGCCGGGCGACCACCGCGGCGTCCGGCGCCAGATCGGGGCCAAGCGAGCCGGTAGTGCGCTGGGCGATGTCGCGGGCGAAGCCCCAGTTCATCCCGCTGGCCGGGTCGGAGTTGCCGAAGCCTGCCAACTGGGTCGAGAACGAGGTCATCAGTTGCTGCATCCGGGCCATCAGCTGGGCCGGATCGAGCTGCCCGTCCTCGCCGGGAGTGATCCCGAACTGGGCAAGGAAGCGCAGAAGGGCGTCGTCGTCCGGGCTGCCCGGCTCGGTCATGTGAACTCCTTGGTGGATCGAGTCTCCATTCTCTCCCCGCCAACAAGCCGTCGCGGCCTGCAAGCGGGTAGGGTTTCGAGGACGGGCCGAGCGCATCCGCGACGGCCGGGCTTTGGCGAGGGGATTGGGTTGACCAAGCAGACCTGGACGGCGACGCTGTCGGCGATCCTGTTCGTCCTGCTTGCCGCCGTGATCGCACTGGTGCCGGTGCCATATGTGACCTGGGCACCGGGTGCCACCCACGATCTGCTCGGCCAAGTGGACGGCAAGGACGCGATCACCATCACCGGGATCTCAACCAGGCATCCGTCCGGGAAGCTGCGGCTGACGACGGTGGCGGTGACCTCGCCTGGCGGCGTGCTCAGCCTTCCTGAGGCGCTGATCTCCTACTGGCTGCCCTCGCGTGAGGTGCTGCCGCGCGATGTCGTCTACCGCCCCGGCGTTTCCGACACCGACTTGAACTCCGAAGAAGCGCAGCTGATGACCGACTCGCAGACCACTGCGGTGGTGGCGGCGCTGCGGGCGGCGCAGGTGCCGGTCACCGAGATGCCGATGATCTCGGCCGTGGTGAACTCCGGGCCTTCCAACGGCGTCCTGAAGCCCGGTGATCTGATCGAGTCCGTGGACGGCCGCCACGTCGAGTCGCGGCAGAACGTCACCGACGCCGTCCGGGATCACGACGTGGGCGACTCGGTGTCGATCACCTTCTTCCGGGACGGGCAGCGCAAGCACGCCACGATCGTCACTCGGGCCACCGAGGCCGCGCCGAAGGAGCCGGCCATCGGCGTCCGGCTGGCCATCGGCTACAGCTACGCCCCGAAGGTGAGCTTCGCGGTGGGTGAGAACATCGGCGGCTCCAGCGCCGGGCTGATGTTCTCGATCGCGATCTACTCGATGCTCGGCGAGCAGGACCTGGTGGACGGCCGAGATATCGCCGGCACCGGCACCATGGACGCGGACGGGCGTGTCGGCGCCATCGGTGGAATCCAGGAGAAGCTGGCCGCGGCCGCTCGTGACCAGTCGACGATTTTCTTGGCCCCACGCGCGAACTGCGTGGATCTTGGCCCGATTCCGGACACGATTTCGGTGGTCGCGGTGGACAACTTGGGGGATGCCGTCTCGGCGCTGCAAGGTGGCGGCGTCGGTCCGGCCGGCACAGTGACGGGGTGTCAGTGAACGAAGCGTTAGTGGCCGCACTGGTCGAGGTCGAGCGGCATGTGGGACGTTCCGGTTGGGATCAGCCGGCTCGGATCTTCGCCCTGGTTCCGACCAGGGAGTTTGTGGCTGCCGAGCCGTCGCTGGCCGCCCAGTTCGCCGCGGCAAATCCCGACGGGTTCACCTCGATCGAGCAGGACGACTTCCACGCCGGGGATGAGCTGGCCGAGACCTTGGCCAGGATGGTCTGGCCGCCGACGGTGACCGGTTGCGTGCTGTCCCTGGAGCGAGCCTTCCTGCCGGCCGACGCCGAGGCGGAGTTGCCCGACGATCCGGAGCAGGCTGCACGGGTGGTTGCCGAGCATCCGCAGCGGCTGGATCTGCGGGTTGTGGTCGGAGTGACCCGGGACGGGTCTCGCCACGCTGTGGCCCGGATTCGGTCGGCCGAGCAGGAGCTGCTCGAAGGTGCCGAGATGGTGCCGGCGCTGGCTGACGCCCTGGCGCATACATTGGAGTGACCGCGACAGACGAGCCGGCCGCCGCCGGATGAGGAGACCTGATGAGCTCGAATGCCGTAGCCGGACTGAATAGACGCTGGCTGCCGACAGTTGTGATCCTGGTGGGTGTGGTGATCGCCTTCTCGGCCTTCACCGAACTGTGGACCCGCAAGCTGTGGTTCGACGCGCTCGGCATGCCGGTGGTCTTCGACGTGCAGCTGCTCACCCAGGTGCTGCTGTTCGCCGCCTTCTTCCTGCTGATGGCCGGAGTGGTCGGACTGAACATGTGGCTGGCCTTCCGGTCGCGTCCGGTGGCTCGCCGGACGGGTCAGAGCGCGATCCTGGATCGCTACCGCGATCTGTTCGAGTTGCGTCCGGTGCTCAGCATCGGGGTGCCGGCCGCCGCCTTCGGGGTGATCGCCGGGCTCTCGGCGTCCGGAGATCCGCTGGTCTGGCTGGCCTGGTGGAACCGGACTCCGTTCGGCAGCACCGACCCGTACTTCGGGCTGGACGCCAGCTTCTACGTCTTCGACTACCCGGTGTACACCCAGCTGGTCGCCTTCGCGATGGGTGCGATCTTCTTCGCCATGATCGCGGCGCTGCTGGTTCATTTCGCGGTGGGCGGGATCACCACCGGACGCGGTCGTCCCCGCGGCCTGGACGGACGCGCCGCCCGACTGCACTTGTCGATCCTGGCCGGCATCTTGTTGGCGCTGTACGGCGTCCAGCAGCTCCTGGACCGCTACGGGATGCTCGTCTCCCAGGGCAGCCTGTTCACCGGCATGCAGTACACCGACGATCACGCTCGGCTGAGCGCCAAGCTCGTGATCGCGATCATCGCCTTCATCTGCGCCGGCCTGTTCTTCGCCAACGGATTCCTCAAGCGTTGGACGCTGCCGGTGGTCGGCCTGGTTCTGATGCTGGCGTCCGGACTCATCCTCGGCCTGATCTACCCGGCCATCGTCCAGTCGTTCACGGTGAAGCCGAACGAGCCGGACAAGGAAAGCAGCTACATCCAGGCCAACATCGACGCGACCCGCAGGGCGTTCGGGATCGCCGACACCAAGGTCACCGAGTACGCGGCCGTGGTGAAGGTCAGCCCCGGCCAGTTGAAGGAGGATGCCGAGGCGCTGCCCGGGATCCGGCTGATCGATCCCGCCGTGGTCTCGTCCTCCTTCGACCAGTTGCAGCAGGTGAAGGGCTACTACAGCTTCCCTGACGCTCTGGACGTCGACCGCTACCAGCTGGACGGTCGCGAGACCGATGTGGTGGTGGCCGCCCGCGAACTCGACTTGAGCCGGGTCGATCAGAACTGGAACAACCTGCACACCGTCTACACCCACGGCAACGGGCTGGTCGCCGCCTACGGCAACCGGCGCAGCGCCGGCGGTGACCCGGTCTGGATCGAGCACGACCTGCCCTCGACCGGCCAGCTGGGCGACTACGAAGGCCGGATCTACTTCGGTGAACAGAGCAACGACTTCGTGATCGTCGGCCGCGAGCCCGGCCAGCAGCCGATCGAGCTCGACACTCCGGCCGGCGGCACCGGCGGTAGTGAGACCTACAACGTCTACGGCGGCACCGGTGGGGTGCCGATCGGCAACTTCTTCACCCGGATGCTGTACGCGGCCAAGTTCGCCGATCTGAACATCATTCTGTCTGACCGGGTCGGCTCGGCTTCGAAGATCCTCTACGACCGCACCCCGAAGCAGCGGGTTGCCGAGGTCGCGCCGTGGCTGACGCTGGATTCCAACATCTACCCGGCGGTGGTGTCGGGGCGGCTGGTCTGGATCGTCGACGGCTACACCACCAGCTCGACCTACCCGAACAGCCAGCTGGAGTCGCTGCGGGCCTCGACCACCGACGCGTCCTCTGCTCTGACCGGACGGCAGATCGACGAGCAGGTGAACTACCTGCGCAACTCGGTGAAGGCCGTGGTGGATGCCAGCGACGGCAGCGTCTCGCTGTACGCCTGGGACGAGTCGGATCCGATTCTGCAGACTTACATGAAGGTGTTCCCGGGCACCGTCCAGCCGCGCAGCGCGATCAGCTCCGACCTGCTGATGCACCTGCGCTACCCCGAGGATCTGTTCAAGGTGCAGCGCCAGGTACTGGCTCGCTACCACATGACCAATCCGGCCTCCTGGTTCCAGGGTTCGGACCTGTGGCAGGTGCCGGCCGACCCGGCGCAGTCGAGCGGGTCGACCGGCAACAACTCCGGTGCGACCTCCGGTGCCTCCACCGGGGTCGCCGAGCCGCCCTACTACCTGTCGATCAAGTGGCCCGGCGACGATTCGGCGATCTTCAGTCAGACCGCGGTCTTCGTCCCCTATGCCCGCTCGAACCTGAGCGCGTACCTGTCGGTGATCTCGGAAGCCACCAGCCCCGACTACGGAAAGATGCGAGTGCTGCGGATGTCGGGCACCGTCCAGGTGGACGGTCCGGGCCAGACCTTCAACGCGATGACCAACGACCCGACCTTCGCTGAACTGTTGCGCTCGTACTTGAACCAGGGCTCGGCCGAGGCCAAGTACGGCAACTTGCTGACCTTGCCAATGGGCAGCGGCCTGCTCTACGTGATGCCGATCTACACCACCCGTACCGGCAGCGCCGGTTCCTACCCGGTGCTGCGCTTCGTGGCCGCCCGGTTCGGCGACCAGGTCGGGATCGGTGAGACCCTGCAGGAGGCCTTGGACAAGGTGTTTGCCGGTGATGCCGGCGCCAACACCGGTGAGCAGCCGACCACCGATCCGTCGACGCAGCCGACGACGTCGCCGACGACGAGTCCGACGTCCGGCCCGACGACCAGCCCGACCAGCACGCCGACGGCCACCGGACCCGTGGATCAGGCCGGAGCCCGGGTGGCAATGGAGCAGGCTGATGCCGCCTTCCAGGCAGCAGAAGCCGCGCTGAAGTCCGGCGATCTGGCCGAATATCAGCGCCAGGTCGACTTGGCCAAGAAGGCTGTCGAAGAGGCCCTGACCAAGCTCGGCAAGAAGTAGCTCAGCGCTTGATGCTGACCGGCCAGCCGGCCTCCACCAGGGGCTGGTGCAGCCGGTCGGCATCACCGACCACGACCAGGCTCAACTGGTCGGGCGGCAGCAACTCGGCCAGGGCCGAAGTGGCCGACTCCGGGGTCACCTGGGTGATCGCGTAGGCGTTGGCGTTGATGAAGTCCACCGACACCCCGGCCGCGGTCAGCTGAGCGATTCGCTCGGTGACGGCCTGCGCGGTCGAGTAGCGCAGCGGGGCGACGCCGTTGGTGAAGCTGACCGCATCCTGCACTTCGGCGACGGTGATCGGTGCCGAGACCACGTCCAGCTGGTGACGGGCCAACTCGAGGGCTTCGGGCAGCACCTCGGTGCGGAACGAGCCTTGGACGGCGATCAGGCCGCCGTCGCGCAGCGGAGTGTTCACCAGGTGCACGCCGTAGGTGAAGCCCTTCTCCTCGCGCAGCACCTTGTTCAGCCGGCTGAGGAAGGCGCCACCCAGCGCGTAGGTGCCGACCTGGATGTCGGCCCAGCGCGGGTCGCTACGGTCGATCCCGAAGCCGCCCAGCCGCAGGTCGGCCTGCACCGAGCCGGGACGATCCACCAGCCACAGATGCGGACGGCGCGGCTCGGGTACCTGGTGCAGGAACGCCGGCCCGGGCTCGGGCAGCCAGTCGCCGAAGGTCTCGGCGACCAGGGTGGACAGGTCGCGTCCGAAGGCGCCGGAGATCACCAGGGTGGCACCTTCGGGGCGATAGTGCCGGGCGTGGAACTCGGCCACGTCGGACGGTTCGATGGCGCCGACCTGCTCGCGGTCGCCGCCGGGGGCCTCGGCAGCCCGGAATCGGCGCTGAATGCAGGCCGCCCTGAACGACAGGTTCGCCCGGTGCGCGGAGTTTGACTCGGACTGCTCGATCTCGGCCAGCCGCAGCTGCTGATGGCGCCGGACGTCGCTGGCGTCGAGAATCGGTTCGCGGACGGCCTCGGCCAGCAGCTCCAAGCCTTCGGCCAGGTGGGCGACCGGGACGTCGAGGTAGAACTCGGTGGCTGAGAAGCCGGCCGCGCCGGACAGCTCAGCGCCGATGTCCTCCAGAGCCTCGCTGAAGGCGGTGCCCGGGTGGGTGGTGGTGCCCTCGTCGACGCAGCGTTGGGTGATGGTGGCCACCCCGTGGCGTCCGGTCGGCTCGAGGCTCAGCGGAATGTCGAGCAGCAGCGCCACCGAGGCGATGTGCTGGCCTTCGCGGTGGGCCAGCAGCAGCTGCATGCCGTTGTCCAGCCAGAAGCGCTCGGGCTCGCGGAACTGCCAACGCAGCGGTGCCTTCACCTCGGGGCGACGTTCGGCCTTACGCATCGGCCACCTCCGGTCGGTAGTTGAGTTGCGCGCGCTGTGCGGGGAGCAGGAACTGGGCGCACGCCTTGGTGACGTCGGTGCAGCCGAGGGACTCGATCTCGGCCAGTCGCCAGTTGATCCGCTCCGGGTCGCCGTGCAGCAGCGTGTAGCTGCTGATCAGGTCGGCGCGAGAGTCGAAGCGGGCCAGCTCGGTGAGCCACTGGCGCTGGTATTGCGCCTTGACCCGGTCGAGTTCGGCCGGGGTGGGACCTTCGTCGGCCATCCGTTGGAGTTCCTCGGTGAGGGCGGCCAGGGCCGGTGCCAGGTCGGCCCCGGGGAAGCCGCGGACGATGGCGACCGCCATCGAGTTACCGCCGATCAGCGGCATCATCGACGCACCGACCGAGGCGGCCAGCTGCTCGTCGCGGACCAACCGGCGATGCAGTCGGGCGGTCTGGCCGGAGCCCAGAATCGCCAGGGCGAGTTCGGCGGCGTCCGCCTCCGCGGTGTCGCGGACGGGCACGCGCCAGCCCAGGTAGGTGGCCGGCGCCGGGACGTCCACGTTCAGCGTGCGCGCCGGCACGCCGCTGATCGGTTCGAGCACCTTGGCGATCGGCCGCGGCTTGGGATTCCAGGCCGGCAGTCCGCCGAAGAAGCGTTCGGCTTTGCGGAATCCTTCGCGCGGAGTCACGTCACCGACCAGGGTGAGGACGGCGTTGTCGGGGCGGTAGTGGCGGGCGAAGAAGGCGGCGGCCTGCTCGGGGGTGGCCCGATCCAGATCGTCCATCGAGCCGATGGTGGTGTGGCCGTAGGGGTGGTCGGCGCCGAAGACCAGCTCGACCAGATTCGTCATGGCCTCGCCGTAGGGGACGTTGTCGTAGCGCTGCCGCTTCTCTTCCTTGACCACCTCGCGCTGGGTGTCGACCTTGGTCTGGTCGAGGTGCTCGGCCAAGGTGCCCAGCCGGTCAGCCTCCATCCACAAGGCCAGATCCACCGCGCCGACCGGCAGGGTCTCGAAATAGTTCGTCCGATCGAACCAAGTAGTGGCGTTCACCGAGCCGCCCAGGGCCTGCAGGGAGTTCAGGTGCTCGCCGTTGCCGACGTGCGCCGAGCCGGAGAACATCAGGTGCTCGAACAGGTGCGCCCAGCCGAACTCGCCGGGCCGCTCGTCGCGGGAGCCGACGTCGTACCAGAGGTTCACGGCCACCATCGGGACGCTGTGATCGGGGCTGACCACCACCCGCAGGCCGTTGCTGAGGCGGCGCTGGTGGATCGGGTAGCTCAGGTTGTCGGCGGATGACACAAGGTCCATCTCACCACAACCAGCAAGCCGACCCTTGCCACGCTCGCCTGCCCGAGGCCTAGATTGGTGCCACCACAAGGCAGGGAAGGGATTCGACGTGTCAGAACTGGCCGATCAACTGCGTGCAGAGGACGCCGAGCTGCGGTTCACCGATTTCACCCTCGCGGACGCCTGGGAGCTCGGTTCGCAGCTGCGGGCCGCCGCGGTGGCGCAGAGCCTGCCGATCGCGATCGGGATCCAGCTCGGCCAGCAGCGGGTATTCCACACCGCATTGCCCGGCAGCAGCGCCGACAACGACAACTGGCTGGCCAACAAGACCCGAGTAGCCCTGCACTTCGGCCAGGCGTCGCTGGCGGTGGGGGAGCAGTTCCGGGAACGCGGACGCGACTTCGACACCGGCTCCCGGCTGGATCCGCGGCTGTATGCGGCGCATGGTGGGGCGGTGCCGCTGAAGCTGGTGAGTGGCACGGTGATCGGTGCGGTCGGGGTCTCCGGACTGCCGCAGCTGGACGATCACGCCTTCGTCGTGGCGCAGCTGCGGGTCTTCCTGGCCAGGTAGCCTGGGCGCTGCACATACCCAGAGGAGTACCCGATGAAGATCTTCACCCCAGTAACCGCGGACGGTCAGTCCGGCTCCCACTTCGGACGTGCCCACTGGGCTGCGGTGGCTGAGGTGGCCGATGGTGTGATCAGCGACTGGCAGGTGCATGAGATCGCCTGGGACCTCGCTCACGATCAGGGAACCCACGGCTCTCATCACGCTCGGGTGGCTCGCTTCTTCAAGGAGCACGGGATCGAGGCTGTGGTGGCTGCGGAGATGGGTCCGGGCATGGTTCGGATGCTGACCACGATGGGTTTGCCGATTCTGCCCGCCTCGGCCGGCGATGCGAAGGCGTCCGTCTTGGCCGGGATCGAGGCTGGCCCGATGACCGTGGCCGCTCCCGATCCGCGCGAGATCACCCTGAGGGCCAAGCCCGTCGAAGGCCGCTAGTCGGCCTTGCGGTGTCTGATGGCTGCGCGCGGCGGCCTGAACCCACCTGAAACGCCGGATGGACTGGTCGCGCGCGGAGCCATTCATCCGTTCCTGCAGCGGCGAGCGCATTCGCTCGTGACCTGCGCGAACGTGGCCGCTCTACGATTTCGCCATGAGTGATGGCATTGCCGGTGATGCCGCCGGCTTGGAGAACGACTCGATCATCGGGCGTCTTCTGGATGAGATCTCGTGGGAGGGTAACGCAAAGAAGTACCGGGGCGGTGGCCGCGGTAAAGAGAACGTCCTGACCGCCGAGGTGTTCTACCCGCTCAGCTTTCTGCCCCGAGCCGCTTTCCTCGGGGAAGTCGTCACCCAGGCTCACGGGGCTGACGCTGCTCGGCGTCGGGTGGCCGCCGAGATCGAAGATGCGCAGATCTCCTTGCTGCACGGGGATGTTCAGCTGGCCGAGTCGAGCATTCGGGTACAGCCGGACGTGCTGTTGACCAGCCCATCGACCTACACCTTCGTCGAGGCAAAGCGCATACGGTCTTCGCGCTTCCAGGCCGACCAGCTGGCTCGTGAGTTCGTCGCGACGCTGCAGCAGGCCAGCGATCAGATTCCGCTGCTGCTGGTCATCCTTGGTTCCCCGCCCCCCGTGGTCGTCGACCAGATCCCGGGACGAGTTCATTTGGAGGAGGCGATCGTCCAGCGGCTTGATCGGGTGGTCACTGGTGGGGAACCGTCGTCACGTGTTGAGGATCTGCTCAGCGCTCTACCCGACACCCTGGCGTGGACGACCTGGGCCGAGATTCGAGCCCTGTTGGTGGCAAACCGGCACCGCTTCTCTGGCGCCGCCGACGGGTTGGCAGCGACGGTGACTCGATTGTGTGACGCGGCGATCACCGCAATCGACTGGCACGGCTGACGTGGGATAGCGAGCTGCGGCGCGTGTCGGCCGCGGTTTGCCCGGCCGTCTTCAGCTCAAATCGCGACGTACATCGAGCGGTGCTTCAGCCAGGGCCGCAACGGGCGCAACAACCAGGAGGGAGTGGCTGTCGATAGAAGCCTGTCGCGAACGCCGGCCAACAACCCTTGATACTCCCGCTCCGAGAACGTGAGACGTAGCGGCGTTTCGAGGGGGTCGAAACCGTCTTCGCTGGGAACTTGCCACCCGAAATCGGTCCAGTGAACAACTCCGTCGCCGATCTCGATGCGCGCGCTCACCGCGCCGCATTCCAGATCACCGCACTGTTCGCAGACCAAGATTGCGGCTCGGCCGTCTGGGAACTCGCCTCGGCCGGCGGCTGTCAGGCTGGCAAGCGATGCCAACACCGGCCCAAGAACCCAGCCCGCCCGAAGGCAGGTCGTCATTAGCGGCGGATCCGCCCACCCCAGCATCGATCGCAGCAGGACGCCATTCACGGTCCAGTCCAAGAATTTCACCTGAGAGCCGGACCGATCGCCGAGCGGGGCGTTCGGAACGGAGCGCTCCACAACCCCGAGGACGTCCACGCCGAAAGGCTAGGCCATGACAACGCCAGGGACTGGAATGCACGACCTTGTCGCGCTCAGCCTGATGCACCCGGTGTGCGACCGGGACGGGTAACTGATCTATGCGTATGGAGCGTAGGTGTGCCGGCGTCGCCACCGCCATGGCCGCGGAATGACGGGCGTACCTCCGAGTCGGATCTCACACTCGGACGTCTGCACTCGTCCGCTCGCGTTGAGGCTGCCGGCCTCCTCGAAGCGCCCGGCCATCACCTCCGCCAAGACTTGGTACAACACTTCTTCAACTGAGCCAGCCGACCCATCCCAGATCCAGCTGTCCGTCATCCCGACGCCGAAGTAGATCTCGTCGGTGCCCCAGTAGCTCACCTCGACAGCGGCTGCACCGCCGTTGCGGGGCTGCATCTGAATGGACTGCTGGTGGTTGTCGACGACCAGCTTGGCGACGTCGGGTGGGTAGGCCGCGAGCGCCTGCTGAACCGCGGCGACGAGCCGAGGCCAGCGGTCTGGTACGTCCTCCTCCGGATTCACCGTGAAAGCCTCTCACCCCCCGCTCAGGCAGCCCCAAACAGGCCCCCGGTATCAAGGCATCAGCCACCAGAACGCCAGAACCGCTACCAGCGTGACTCCGAAGACCATGCCGGCCGACTTCAGCCCATCGCGGTTCCAGGTACCAGCTGTGCCCTTTGGCCTCGAGAAGGCGAGCAAGAAGAGGGCAAGGAGTGTGGCGCTGACGATGAGAATGCCCCCCAGCGCCAAAGCCAAGAGCGGAGGCGTGTGCACCCTCAGATACTGGCATGGCGGGTGGCCGACCCGCGCCCCAGCGCATCAGTGGTCGGTCGGATAGGCGGCATCACGGGCGTCGGGGCGATTGCGCCGGGCCGCCCGCTGCTTCGGCGGCCCCATTTGGGGATTGTCCGGCGGGCCTGCACGCGGCCAATGCTGCTCAGCAGTTCACCCCGAGATCTCGTCGAATCCCGTCCCCGTCGCACTGACAGTCGCTACGCTCCAAAGGACGCGTGTTGACGATCCGGCAGTTGCCAGGTGGGAGCGTGAGGGATGAACCGCATCTGGTTCGCAGGTGTGGCCGTCGTAGTGTGGCAGTTGTGCAGCATGGGCTTCGGGTTCAACGAGTTCATGTTCGGACACCCCGCGCCACTTGCTGCGATCCTCGCGACGACGGCCAGCGCCCTGGCCTGGATCGCGCTGGCCGTGTGGTCCGGCTACCAGCGCTACTTCCCGTTCGCTATCACGGCAGCGCTTGTGTGGCTCGCCATCGTGGCGGTGCTGCTGCTCGCGATGGTGACGATCGCCGTGGAGGGCAACGGCGGGGTCGCGCCGTGGCACGGAGCCATGCTCGTGCTGCTGATCATTGCGGGAGGTCCGCTGTACAGCCTCGGGTCGCTGGTGCCGGTAGGGGACGAGCTTCTCGGGACGCTGATTGTGGCAGCGCTGATTCTGGCGTCGATCGCAGCGGCGTACGCCGCCGGGCGAGGGCTCAGCCGGCGAGGACGGACGGGGAGCTCGGATAACGGCGAGAGCATTTCAGAGGCGCACTGAGGAATCGCCCGTGGTGGCGCTCATTCATTCGCAAATGGATAAGGCTTCGGAATCGGCTCGCTGGGCTATCCGCGAGGATTACCGTTTAGGTTCCAAAGTACGGGGAACGTCAGTGAGCGTGGTGGTACCGAAGCCACGAAAATGATAGCAGCGAAGTGACGCTGCCTGAAGACGCCAACCCAGCCGAGGTTGGCGCGCCTCGTGGGGCCCTAGGGCTAATCTGGCGCCGTCTCGAACCAGCGCGGACTTGCCGCACACTCTTGCGTCGCGTACGTTAATGCGTACGCTTGTGGTGGAGGTGTTGAGAGATGACGGCTGTGAGTGCGACCTCGGCGAGGGCGAATCTGTATCGGCTGATCGACCAGGTCAACGAGGAGTCCGAGCCGCTGACCATCACCGGACAGCGTGGCAACGCTGTTCTGGTCGGTGAGGACGATTGGCGCGCGATTCAGGAGAGTCTGTTCCTGGCTGGTGTGCCTGGGCTCACTGAGTCGATCCGGCAGGCACGTTCTGAGGGGATCGAGGCGGGCTCGGAATCCCTCGAATGGTGAACGCCTGGCGGTTGGTGTACTCCAAGGCTGCTCAGAAGGACGCGCGGAAGCTGGCGGCCTCTGGGCTGAAGCCCAAGGCCCAAGAGTTGCTGGACATCCTCGCCGCGGACCCATTCGCGAGTCCTCCGCGCTACGAGAAGCTCGTCGGCGATCTGGCCGGCTGCTACTCACGACGGATCAACATTCAACACCGCTTGGTATATGAGGTTCTCGCCGACGGGCACGTGGTTCACGTCCTACGAATGTGGACTCACTACGAGTGACGCGGGACACTCAACGAGCCTTCGCGTGGGTGCAGCGCATGTCGAGTCCGCGAGGCCTGGGCGGGTTCTTGTCAGGCTGGTGGCAGATCGAGACGGGCGATCGAGCGAAGGATGCCGGCGAGGTGTTCGGCTTCGTGCCAGATGGACACGGGTTCGTCTGGCCGATCCAGGAACTCACCGACTGATGCGGCGTCGTCCACGACCGAGCCCAGGTCCAACTCAGGTGTGTCGTGCACGGCTGTGGCGGCGTCCATTGGGACGTTCCAGTAGTAGTCGTCCTCGAGGCGCACGGCCGCGCCGAACTGCTCTTCTATCGCGTCGAGGAGCCGGGTCATCGCGGCCCGCAGGTCGCTCACTCGAAGGTCAGTCGTCGGCATGCCGCAACCATGTCACGGACTCTGGGTGAGCGCACAGGGCGCCACTCCATGAGTCCCGATCACAGGCGTCGGACTGGAAGGGTGCGGCTTCATGGGCCCGCCAGAGAGCAGGCAGTCACCCGTGCTCATTGGGCTGCGGTGGCTGAGGTTGCCGATGGTGTGATCAGCGACTGGCAGGTGCATGAGATCGCATGGGATATCGCCCACGACCAGGGCACCCATGGTGCTCATCACGCTCGGGTGGCCCGGTTCTTCAAGGAGCAGGGGATCGAGGCTGTGGTTGCCGCCGAGATGGGTTCGGGCATGGTCCGGATGCTGACGACGATCGGTTTGCCGATTCTGCCCGCGTCGGCCGGTGATGCGCAGGCGTCCGTCCTTGCCGGGATCGAGGCCGGCCCGATCACCGTCGCCGCCCCTGACCCGCGCGAACTCTCCTTGAAGGCCAAGCCCGTCGAAGGCTGCTAGCTGAGTTCGCTTGCGGAAGCCGTCCGCTCGTGCCGATGAGTGCGCTTCCCCCCCCAGGGGCCGCACGCGGGGCATCGAGTGACCGATTCGGGCACTCGCTGACGGCCCAAATAGTCGGGCCGTCCGGCGTGAGTCGATCGTGCTCTCCGCATCGTGGATGTCTGGTGGGTAGAGCTCAACGAAATCGATGCTTTCGACAGTCGGCCGCTGGGGGTCTACCTGCAGCTCAGCTTGCGAGGTAGTGACGAGCTCGCGAAGCGTGTTGTCCACAAGTTGGCCCGCCGGTGCACGCTGGCGGGCCGCGAGTCGAGCACGCCAAAGGGTCACGCACTACGCTCCGTAGCATGTGTGTGACGGCATATCTGGACGAGACCGGGACTCATTCGAGCTCCAGAAGGATGATGGTCGGCGCCGTCGTCACGCTCGACGCGGATGATCTTGAGCTTGCGGTCAAACAGCGGAGAGAAGCAGTTGCCGCCGATTCATCGCTGTGGCCGGACTCCTCCAAGCGCCCGCTATTTCGGGACGCTGGATTCCACCATCACGACGACGATGACACGATCCGCGATCGATTCATCGAGACGATGCAGACCCTCAATTTCCGTGCGCACGTTTGCTACACGCATCGAGCATTGCCGGGCATCGGCGACACCGACCTGCTGTTGGTCATGTATCACGCGCTCGTGCGCAACCTCCTTCGCCGCTACGCCGGCGAGACGGTCGACTTCGTCTTCGAGACGAAGTCGGAGATGGACCCGCTCTACGGCCGGTTGGTGATGCACGCGCTGGAGAGCCTGGACTTGGCCAGAGCTCCCCGAGCGACTGCCACTGCGAGGATCGGTGACAAGCCGTTGGGTGGGCTGTCTGTCGTTGACTACGTCCTCGCGCTCACGGAGGCCCACCTCCAGAGAGTGGAGGGCGGGGACGTGAATGCCTTCCGCCTTGCCCGCTTCGCGCGTATCGGGCCGCATATCGCGCACCTAATCGACTTTGACCACGCCGTCCACAAGCGTCGGCTTGCTAGGATCCTGTGAGCCCGGTCGGGGTTGCGTATGGGGGGAGCGAGTCGTCTCCCGGGCGTCAGTCGTCCTAATCTAGTCTCATAATGAGCACCCCGTCCGGGCCCTTCGGCTACATCCTGAGCGAGCAGCACCTAGCATTGGCACTCGGTGTGCCTGTCGCTCTCTTTGAGTACGTCGGCAACCTGGCGGCGATAGGCAAGGCCTACGAATACCGAAGGAAGTCCATCCACGGCAAGATCCGCGAGCTTGGAGTGCCCGTGGATGCGGTCATGTCACTCCAACGCCGGATCACCGACTTTTTGTGGCCACTCTCGCTCGAACTCCACCCCGCCTGCCACGGGTACACACCCGGGCGATCGGCGACCACCAACGCGGCTCCGCACTGCGGTGCTCGATGGGTGCAGCGGCTCGATATCAAGGACTTCTTTCCACGCACTACGCCCGACATCGTCACCAAGGCACTGATGGAGCGAGGTGCACACCAAACCGTCGCGGAACTCCTAACCAAGCTCACCACGGACCGGGGAAGCCTCCCCCTGGGAGCGCCGTGTAGTCCCCTGTTATCGAACCTCATTCTCACTTCCGTCGACAACAGCGTGGCCGACCAAGCGGCCTCGATTGGGGTGTCGTACACGCGTTATGCGGATGACCTGACCTTCTCAGCCGACTCCGAGTTCGACATGACGGGTGTGGTTCAGTCCGCGCTGCAGCCTCTCGGCTACACACTCAACCTCGAAAAGTCTCGCCTACGCCGTCGCGGACAGAGCATCGCGGTCACGGGGCTGAGGGTCGCTGAGCCCGACCACCCCAGGCTACCCAAGCGGTTCAAGCGAGAGCTCCGCCAAGAGTTCTACTTCATCGAGAAGTTCGGACTCGCGGACCACTGCAACACACGCTACTTCTGGCACTGGATCGACGAGGAAGACGACGAGAGGCAACTCGCCCACTCGACAAGGCACCTACAGGGCAAGGTCAGGTACGCACTCGGCGTCGAGCCAGACTGGATGCACGCACTCCTCGACGCCCACCCCGTTGCGGCCAGTGAGCTCACTCCCCCGAAGGGGCATCAGGCGGACCAGCGTCTAGCGGCGCTCGCAGCCCTTGCCGCGGAGATTGTTGGTCGGCCTCACGTTTCGCTTTCGCGAGAGTCGACTCGCCTCGGCTGAGAGCCCGCCGCACTTCCGCCTAGCATGCGGCGTGCGTACTGCGGCCTCACGCCGCTGCGCCGGCAGCCCGAACCAACATCGCTCCCTGAGCATCCTGTTCTGCCGCCGTCCGCACGGTTGATCTTGTCGAATCTCGACATCCTCGACACTGCCGAGTCTAGGAGGCCCAACTACTTGAGCAACTAGCCCTGGCGCGTGGCCGTCAGAAGGGTGGGTTCGGTATCACTCTCACCAACCCTGATGGCCGAGCTCCGCTAGGTCCTCGATCCGACGTTGAAGGTGACGCTGTGGCCCGACGATTGGCCGGTCGCCGTCGCTGTCCATGTTGTGCCTACCTCGCCGGGATCGCACTGCCAGCGCATGCCCAGGGCGCCACGCCAGAAGCCGCTCCCGGCAGAAGGCCGGACACCTGGGGAGAACTGAAAGAGATCCTCTCGCCGCGCTGTGCCTCCGTGACGGTTCCTGGCGCCATCGGAGAAGGGTAGAGATCGTGAGCCCGGCGGGTGGATGAAGGAGTCCACAGCGTAGCGCGCGGACGCTAAGCGCCAGGCAACGCATCCCGTCTCATCCTGAGCTCATTCTCAAGAGCGGAAACAGTTGCGGCGAGGCGAGTCGAGGCCGCCTTGGACAGTACCACCCTGCTCCCGACGGCCAGCGCATGCTCGACACCCTGCGACCAGGCTCTCTTGTTCCACGTAGAGGCGTCGGGATCGACGAGCCTTTGGAAAGCCAACCTATCCTCTTCGGCAAGCAGGCTCTCAATGGTCTTTGTGGTTGGATCTTGACACACCTGCGCCAGCCCAAGAAGTCTCTCCTGCGCAATTCGTCCAAACTCCTTGCCGTAGTGTTTGATTGCGTCTTCGCCGCCTTTGTCGCTGTCCAGAAGGACCACGAAATTCCTGCCCCAACCAAGATACAATCGAATCACCTCGTCAAGTGAGCCTGACCCGCGGCCCGGCATTAGGTGAATCTTGGAGGACGAGTCTGACAATACCTGAATGTAGTACTCGAGCAGGTAATAGTCAGACTTGCCCTCCGTCATGACGACGTCCGGCACAAGTTCGAGGTCCGTCGGTCTATAGGCCAGTACATCGAGGACCGGTTGGAAGTAGTGTTGCTTGCCGGGATGCTGATAGGCAAAGTCAGGATATCTCGATATCGAGATATCGGTCCTTCGAGAGAGCACTTCGGCAGTGATTTTAGATGGGTCTGCTGCTCCATTTGCCACCACGAACGTCGATTCAAGCCACTTGGGATTAATCAGGTGCTGGGAATGGGTGGTGTAGATGATCTGGGCATCCTCACCAATCCTCTGTAGGCTGTCGAGCAACACCCGCTGAGCTGACGAGTGCAGATTGCTTGCGGGTTCATCGAGCAGGTACACGATACCACCGTGCTCTGGCCGACGCGCCCGGTAGGTCGTAAGGAGCAGGTAGACAAAGAACCACCGGAATCCCAAGGATCGTTCACGGATTGAGAACATCTCGATCCCATCCTCGAGTACGAACTTCCCAGTGACAACGCCGGAAGGCGAGGCCTCTACTTCGAAGAATATCCTCTTGCCCTCCATCGCCGAGCCACCGAACATCTCGTTCCATCGCGCTACGACGCTCTTTGTCACCTCGCCGCCAATCGACGATCGAATCTGGCCGAGGCTCGCCCTGTCGGAGCCCGCCGACGACACGGCCCTGTCGACTATGTGCTCTTGAATGGTCGCGTTCGGGTCCACAGAGCTCAAGATGTCCTGCATGAGGTTGCGGAAGAGCCTGTTCTCCGGAGTCTCGTCATCGCTCTGAGTAAGTTGCACCTCTTCGGGAAAGTCGAATAGGAAGTTTGGAAAGTACCAAATGCGCGGCATAAGCTTCCGCACCTCGTTGATGACGGTGCGCCAGTCCATCCTGCGCCCACCAGCAGTGATGCGATGAGTAACCTTTCCCTGTGGAGTGACCCCTTCACCGAGAAGGGAAGGCCACAATGTCGCGGACTCGGTGAGTTTGCTGCTCGTGAACGTGTATCGATTTGTAATCTCGATCTCGTCTGGAAGTGAGGTCACTCGAAACTTGGTCGCAGACCTGGCTACACCCTTGCGGATGAACTCCTTATCGGCATCGTCAAGCCGCACCGTGGCAATGATCTCGATGCTATCGTTGAAGTTGTCCCTCGACGCAATGGGAATAAAGTCGAAGGGGTCTTGATCGACTATCCCGAGCAGGTTTTTGGGCTTGATCTCCTCATCCACCTCGCCAGGGTAAAACTGGTCTATCGCCTCAAGTATTGTTGTCTTTCCGCTTTCGTTCAGGCCGACCAGTGTCGCGATGTTGCTCTTGCCTTCTGCAGGTAGGAGCCACACGGACGCCGACTTGATGCCCTTGAAGTTGACGAACTCGAATTTGGCGAACTTCACTGGGAGTCCTCTCGGCTGAAACTGCGACACGTCCTAGACTTCATACTAAAGCGCTCGTATGGGTCAGCGTCTCTGTGCTGGCCCGGTTTCCTGCTTCGTGGAACCTCCTCTCGGTAATGCGACCCCGGCAACTCGCCCGTGAGTGGGTCGTCGTCCGTGTGACCGGCTTACCGCCTTGGAATGTATGGGGGAGCCCCCGGGGGAACGCCTCGCTCCGCCGAAGACGAATGACCGTGGGCCATTCCTGGGTATCTGCTGCCCAGAAGCTTCGGCCTCCAGCGCAATGCGCTTCGGGGGCTCACCTCATCGCCGGTGAGTGAGAACCGAAAGTGGTTCCTCATGGGCGAAGTGGCCCTGACCAGTCGTGCTAGTCAGGGCCACTTTTCGTAGCGGGGATAGGATTTGAACCTATGACCTCTGGGTTATGAGCCCAGCGAGCTACCGAGCTGCTCCACCCCGCGTCGGCTGTGCCAGTCTAGGTGAGAGCGGCCGATCGCCCAAATCGGGGTTCTGGGCAGCAGTGCGAATCGCCCGGGTCGGGTCGGCGGACGGCTGGAGCGGGCCGGTTCGGTAGAATCTCTGCGCTCCCTGCGCTGAGTAGGGACTTAGCTCGTGGAGGGCAGATGACCGACGCCAACTCGTCCAGTCGCGTACCGAACCGGCTTCTCGGCCGGGGCCTGGTGGCGATGGGCCTGGCGGTGATGCTGGCTCTGGCCGGCTGCACCAGCGGTGGTGGTGGCGGCGGTGGTTCCACTCCGAGCGAGACACCGCCCGAGCACACTCTGAGCGTTGCGGCCACCCTCGAGCCAGCCTCTCTGGATCCGTGGCACAACACGGCGGCATCCATTCCGCAGGTGCTGCTCTACAACGTCTACGAGACGTTGGTGAAGATCGATTCCGAGGGCGCAATCAAGCCGCTGCTGGCCCAGCGCTGGACGCTCAGTGAAGACCGGCTCACCTACACCTTCATCTTGAACCCGGCCGCGAAGTTCGCCTCCGGCAAGCCGGTGGACGCCGCCGCGGTGGTCGCCAACATCGAGCGGATGAAGAACGATCCGAAGCTGATCGAGACGCTGCGGGCCCAGTTGGCCGTGGTGGCCAGCGCCAAGGTGGTGGACGACGGCCAGGTGGCGATCACGCTCACTCGTCCGTCTCTGATGTGGCTGTACGACATGTCATCGACCTTGGGCATCATCCTCGATCCGTCCTTCACCGGAGACCTGTCGAACACGACCGCTGGCTCGGGCCCGTACGTCGTGAAGGCCCATGACAAGGGCCAAGACATCGTGTTGGCCAAGAGCGACAGCTACTGGGGCACCCCGGCCCGCTACGACGACGTCACTTTCCGCTACATCTCCGACCCGAACGCGCAGAACGCCGCGATGCTCAGCGGCGACCTGGACGTGATCTCGAACCTCCAGGCGCCCGACTCGCTGCCGCAGTTCGCCGACACCAGCCGGTTCACCGTCACCAAGGGGACGACCAATGGCGAGGTCGTCCTCGGCCTGAACCACAAGAGCAAGCCATTGGCCAACCTCAAGGTGCGCCAGGCGCTGACCATGGCCATCGACCGCAAGGCGCTGATGGACACCGTCTGGAACGGCGAAGGCACCCTGATCGGCTCGATGGCTGTGCCCACCGACCCCTGGTACGAGGACCTGTCCGGGGTGAACCCGTACGACCCGGCCAAGGCCAAGCAGCTGCTCGCTGAGGCCGGCTACGCCAAGGGACTCACCTTGCGGATGCGGGTTCCGGTGGTGCCGTACGCGGTGAAGTCGGCGCAGTTCGTGGCCAGCCAGCTGCGCGATATCGGGGTGACGGTGAAGGTCGAGGAGCTCGACTTCAGCCGCTGGCTCAGCGAGGTCTTCACCAACGGCGACTACGACATGACCATCGTCGCCCACGTCGAGGCCCGCGACCTGGGCAAGTTCGCCAACCCGAACTACTACTGGCACTACGGCTCGCCGGAGTTCGCCGAGCTCTACCAGCAGGCGGACGAGGCCACCGACGATCAGGCAGTCGAGAAGATGAAGCTGGCCGTCCGCTACCTGGCCAATGACTGCGCGGCGATCTGGCTGTTCGCGCTGCCGAACCTGGTGGTCACCAAGAACACGGTGACTGGAGTTCCGGCGAACGCGACGACGCTCAGTTTCGACCTCACCACGATCGCCAGTCGCTAGCCCAATCGTCCACCGATGGGCCTGTCACTACGCCTCTTGCGCCGTTTCGGCGTCTTTGTGGCGAGCCTGCTCGGTGCCTCTCTGCTGATCTTCCTGGTCACCAAGGCTCTGCCTGGGGACGTCGCCCAGGTGCTGCTCGGCACGGACGCGACCCCCGAGGCTGTGGCTGCATTGCGATCTCAGCTCGGCCTCGACCAGCCGTTGGCCGTCCAGTACTTCTCGTGGCTCGGCGGGCTGCTCACCGGCGACTTCGGGCACTCCCACTTGTCTGGTGATCCGGTGCTGAGCCTGCTGGCGCCGCGAATCGCGGTCACCTTGTGGCTGGTCGGCATCGGCCTGATCGGCTCGATCCTGCTGGCGATCCCGGCCGGCATGATCGCCGCCCTCAAGCGACGCTCCTGGGCCGGCACCCTGGTCAGCGTCGGCGCCCAGATCGGCATCGCGATCCCGGTGTTCTGGGGCGGCATCCTGGCCGTGGTTGTGTTCGCGGTGTGGCTGCGCTGGCTGCCGGCCAACGGCTACGTCCCGCTGCTGACCAATCCGGGCCAGTGGGCGCTACACCTGATCTTGCCGGGCCTCACCCTGGCCGGGGTGCAGGCGGCGGTGCTCACCCGCTACGTCCGCTCAGCCTTCCTCGAGGTGCTGAACGAGGACTACTACCGCACCGCCCGCTCGGTGGGGTGGACGCCGATGCGGGCCCTGCTGCGCCACGGGCTGCGCAATGCGGCCATCTCGCTGGTCACCGTGGTCGGGCTGCAGCTGTCGTCGGTGCTGGTCGGGGCAATCGTCGTCGAAACCGTGTTCAGCCTGCCCGGCCTGGGTTCGCTGCTGCTGGACGCCGTCGCCCAGCGCGACCTGTTCGTCGTCCAGGGGACCGTGATGTTCCTGGTGCTGGCCGTCTTGACGATCAGTGCCCTTGTCGACTTTTCCTACCTGCTGATCGACCCGCGCCAGCGCACGTCCCACGGCGGTGCGCGGTGAAACGGGCCCAGCTAGTCACCGGGCTGATCCTGGTCGGGGCGGTGATCGTCGCCGCGCTGATCTCCCTGGTCTGGACGCCGTACGACCCGATCCAGGTCGTCCCCGGCCAGCGCCTGCTCGGCCCGGGCTGGCCGCATCTGCTCGGCACCGACGGCTTCGGCATCGACATCTTCTCCCGGCTGCTGGTCGGTGCCCGGACCACCCTGATCGTGGGCATCATCTCGGTCGGGATCGCCGCGGTGATCGGGGTGCCGCTGGGCATGCTGGCCGGCCAGGTTGGCGGCTGGCTGGATCAGCTGGTGATGCGGGTCTCCGACGTCGTCTACGCCTTCCCTGCGCTGCTGCTGGCCATCCTGCTGGCTTCGGTGTTCGGCGCGTCCACGCTGACTGCCATGGTGGCGATCGGGGTGGCCTCAATTCCGGCGTTCGCTCGGGTCGCTCGGGCCGGCACCTTGCAGGTGGTCGCCTCCGACTTCGTGCTGGCTGCTCGCGGGGCGGGGACGTCGCGCTGGGGGATCGCGGTGCGCCACGTCGGGCCTAACATCGCCCCGGTGGTCGGCGTGCAGGCCTCGGTGGGCTTCGCGACGGCGATCCTGGCCGAGGCGGCACTGTCGTACTTGGGGCTGGGCACGCCGCGTCCGACCCCCACCTGGGGCAACATGCTGCGCGACGCCCAGCAGTACCTGTTCGTGGCGCCGCTGCAGGCGGTCTGGCCGGGCCTGGCGATCGCGGTGGCCGTGCTCGGCTTCAACCTGCTCGGCGACGGGCTGCGCGACTACCTGGATCCGCGGCTGCGGGAGGTGCCATGAGCCTGCTCGAAGTCAGCGACCTCGGCATCGAGTTCGGACGACGCCGCGTCCGCGCCCTCGATGGCGTGAGCTTCACCATTGAGCCCGGCCAGCGGCTGGGTCTGATCGGCGAATCCGGCTCCGGCAAGACCGTCACCGCACTGGCCATCATGGGTCTGCTGCCGCCGAATGCCGTTGTCAGCGGGTCGGTCCGGCTCGGCGGCGACGAGCTGCTGGGCCTGAACGAGACTGAGCTGGCTAAGCGCCGCGGCAACCTGGTCTCGATGGTCTTCCAGGAGCCGATGACCGCCCTCGACCCGACAATGCGAGTCGGACGCCAGGTCGCCGAAGTCTTGCGGCTGCACGCCGGCACCGAGTCCGGACCGGCCCGCGAGCGGGTGGTGGCGATGCTGGCCGAGGTCGGGCTGGACGATCCGGAAAGGGTCGCCGACTCGTTCCCGCATCAGCTGTCCGGCGGCCAGCGGCAGCGGGCGATCCTGGCCATGGCCTTGATCAACTCCCCGGATCTGGTGATCTGCGACGAGCCGACCACAGCCCTCGACGTCACCGTGCAGGCGATGGTGCTGCAGAAGCTGGACGAGGCACTGACCAGCTCCGGCGCGGCCTGCCTGTTCATCACCCACGACCTGGCCGTGGTCTCCCAGGTGTGCGATCAGGTGATGGTGATGCTCGACGGACGCATCGTCGAGACCGGCAGCGTCGAGAAGCTGTTCACCAACCCAGAGCACCCCTACACCCGCGGCCTGGTGGCCACCGCGCGGCTCGATCAGGTGGCGCCGGGGCAGCGGCTGCCGGTGGTCGAGGACTTCTACTCAGGAGGCCGGCGATGACCGAGCCCCTCTACCGCGCCGAGGCGCTGACCAGAACCTTCACCACGAGCGGACGCGTCGTCCCAGCCCTGGCCGGAGTCGATCTCGAGCTGGCTCGCGGCGGACGCCTGGGCATCGTGGGGGAGTCGGGCTCGGGCAAGTCGACCCTGGTCCGGCTGCTGGCCGGGCTGGATCGTCCGACAGGCGGGAAGGTGTGGTTCGAAGGCCGGGAGATCTCGGCCCTGCCGGAGCGTGAACTGGGCTTCCTGCGCGCCTCAGTGCAACTGGTGTTCCAGGATCCGCGCTCGTCGCTGAATCCACGGATGCGGGTCGGCCAGATCATCACCGAGCCGTTGCGCTCACGGCTGGTTCGCCGCCAGTTGCCCGCCGACGTCGATCACCAGCAGCGCCTGGCCGAGGTGCTGGCCGCGGTCGACCTGCCGCCGGATGCCGCCGATCGCTACCCGCACGAGTTCTCCGGCGGCCAGCGGCAGCGGATCGCCATCGCTCGGGCGCTGGCCCCCAAGCCGGACGTCCTGATCGCCGACGAGCCGGTCTCCGCCCTGGACGTCTCGGTGCGAGCCCAAGTGCTGAACCTGCTCACCGACCTGGTCACCTCGGCTGGGCTGACCCTGATCGTGGTCAGCCACGACCTGATGGTGGTGCGGCACCTGTGCGATCAGCTCGCTGTGATGCGCGCTGGACGGATCGTCGAGGCCGGCCCGACGGCGTCAATCTATGCCGACCCACAGCAGGACTACACCCAGGCGCTCCTGGCCGCGGTGCCGCGGATTCGCAGCACCGGACGCGATCAGTCCTGATCGAGGCTGAGCCGTCCGACGACCTCGTCGTGGAGCAGGGAGTTGGTCGCGATCGCGCCGGGCCCGTGCGGGCCGTCCTGGCCGTCAAGGTTGGTGAATCGGCCACCGGCTTCGGTGACCACGATCGAGACCGCCGCCATGTCGTGCAGGGCGAGCTCCGGCTCGGCAGCCAGATCGACCGCCCCCTCGGCCAGCAGCATGTAGCTCCAGAAGTCGCCGTAGGCACGGGTCCGCCAGCAGTCGCGCAGCAGATCGACGAACTGCTGGCCGCGACCGGCCTCGATCCAGCCGCCGATCGAGGCATACGACAGCGAGGCGTCCTCGATCTCGGAGACCCCGGACACCCGGCACGGCACGCCCTGCAGCAGGCTGCGGCCGGTGAAAGCGCCGCCGCCCTTCAGAGCCCACCAGCGCCGTCCCAGTGCCGGAGCAGACACCACGCCGGCCACGACTTCGTCGCCCACCATCAAGCCGATCAGGGTTGCCCACACCGGAACACCGCGGACGAAATTGGCGGTGCCGTCGATCGGATCGATCACCCAACGCCGAGGTCCCCACCCGGAGTCGGGGCGCTCCTCGCCGTGGACGGCATCGCGCGGACGTGTCCGGGACAGGCTGGTCCGGATCGCATCCTCGACAGCGGTATCGGCGTCAGTCACCGGGGTCAGGTCAGGTTTGGCGGTTACCTGCAGATCACTGGCCTTGAAGCGGGCCAACGTGATGGCATCGGCCTGGTCAGCCAGCACATGGGCAAGGCGCAGGTCGTCGAGCAGGGCTTGGTCGGGCATGTTCAGCAATCTAGCCGAATGCGCGCTCCATCCGGCGGAACGACTCCAGCCGCTCAGGACTGAGTCGTCCATCTGACACGGCGGCGTCCAGGGCGCATTCGGGCTCGGTGGAGTCGTGCCGGCAGCCGCGCGGGCAGTCCGCGACGATGTCGGCCAGATCGGAGAAGGCTGCGATGAACGAATCCGGGGTGACATGGCTGAGCCCGAACGAGCGGACGCCCGGAGTGTCGATCACCCAGCCGCCCGGCTCAGGCAGGGCCAGCGCGATGGCGCTGGTGGAGGTGTGCCGGCCGCGTCCGGTGACCTCATTGACGTGGCCGACCTCGCGGTGGACGTCCGGAATCAGCGCGTTGACCAGGGTGGACTTGCCGACGCCCGAATGCCCGACCAGCACGCTGCGGTGCCCGGCCAGCAACTCGCGCAGGGCGCTCAGCTCGGCGCCCGGCTCGGTGGTCACCACCGGAACGCCGAGCGGCTGGTAGGCCGCGATCAGCTCGTCCGGGCTGGCCAGATCGGCCTTGGTCAACACCAGCACCGGCTCCAGGCCGGCATCGTAGGCGGCGACCAGAATCCGATCGATCATGCCGACTCGCGGCGGCGGATCGGCAAGCGCGGTGACGATCACCAGCTGGTCGGCGTTGGCCACGATCGGACGCTCGAACGGATCGTCGTCGTCGGCCGTGCGGCGCAACACCGTGCGGCGCTCGGTCACCTCGACGATCCGGCTCAGGCTGCCCTCGTCCCCACTGGTGTCGCCAACCAGGCGGACCTGATCGCCGACGATCACGGCCTTGCGACCCAGATTGCGAGCCTTGGTGGCGCTGACGATCTGCTCTTGGCCCTCGACCAGGCAGCGGAACCGTCCGCGATCGACGGTGATCACCATGGCGTCGACGGCCTTGTCGTAGGTTGGACGGTCCTTGGTCCGGGGACGGCTGCGGCGTCCAGGGCGATCGAAGCCGTCGTGCGGGTCGATGGTGATGCCCTGGCGGCTCATCGCTGGGCGCCGATCAGCGCCGTCCACATGCCCGGGAAGTCGGGCAGGGTCTTGGTGGTGCAGGTCACATCGTCGAGCAGGACGCCCGGCGTCACCAGCCCGACCAGGGCGGCCGCGTGAGCGAGCCGGTGGTCGGCGTGGGTGGCGAAGCCGCCACCGTGCAACACGGCGGGATCGAAGGCCAGCCCGTCGGCGGTCTGCCGGACGTTTGCGCCGAGCTCGCCCAGGCCGGTGGCCAGGGCGGCGAGCCGGTCGGTCTCGTGGCCGCGAATGTGGGCCACGCCGCGCAGGGTGCTCGGCTCGGGGGCCAGGGCGGCCAAGGCAGCGGCGACCGGAGTGAACTCGCTCACCTTCGACAAATCGAGATCGGCGCCACGCAGGCCGTCGATGCCGGAGACGGTGAGGGTTCGAGTGCCGTGGGCTGCATCGGCGTAGGCCAACCGGGCGCCGAAAGCGGCCAGGACGCCAGCCAGCTCGTGGCCGGCCTGCACCCCGTCCGGCCAGGCCGTGGTGAGTTCACCGCCGGTGACCAGGGCTGCGGCCAGCAGGGTGGCCGCATTGGTGAGATCGGGCTCGACGGCTTCGTCCAGCGCGGCGATCGGGCCGGGGGAGACCTGCCAGCTGACCGGCCCGGTCTGGGTGGCATCGACTCCGCGTCTGTTCAGCAGCGTGACGGTCATCTGAATGTGCGGCAGCGACGGCAGCGTGCCGCCGGAGTGGGTCACAGTGATCCCGTCGGGGAACCGGGCGCCGCTGAGCAGCAGGGCCGAGACGAACTGGCTGGAGCCGCTGGCATCCAGGCTGACGGCTCCGCCACGGAAACTCCCGCCGGCAATGGTGAACGGCAGGGCGTGCGGCTGGCTGACCTCGGCACCGAGCTCGGCCAAGGCGCCCAGCAGCGGGGCCATCGGCCTTTGGCGGGCCGCCGGATCGCCGAAGAAGTGTGTCGGCTGCGCGGCCAAAGCGGCGACCGGCGGCAGGAAACGCATCACGGTGCCGGCCAGCCCACAGTCGATTCGTCCGCCACCGCGGATGGTCTGCACCGGGCTGACCAAGAGTTGCCCGTCCGACTCCTCGAACTGGGCGCCGAGCGTGGTCAGGCCGGCACGAATCAGGTCGGTGTCACGCGAAGCCAACACTCCGGACAGCGTGGACGGGCCGTCGGCCAGTGCAGCAAGCAGCAGGCTTCGGGCGCTCGCAGACTTCGACCCCGGGACGCTGAGAGTTCCGCGTACCGGCCCGGCGGCCACGGGGGCCGGCCAGGGCGTCGGGCTCAAGAATGCACTTCCAGCACTCGACGCACCTTGGCGGTGGCGTCCTTGGCGGCCCGCTCCAGGTTCGCCTTCTGCTCGGCAGCCAGCTTGCGCTGTTGGCTGACCCGCCAGGCCAGACCCGGCTTGCCTTCGGTGTCGGCCGCGGCCAGCACGACCCCACCGAGCAGAGCGACGTCGGTGCCGAGCTGGGCCTTGTCGACGCTCTGTCGCCACGGCTTGGCCACGATGACCGCCGGCGCAAGAGTCGTCGCCAGGACGGCCGCGCCGAGGCGGCGTCCGACTCCAGTGGCCAGGCTCAGCCCACCGGCCACCTGTGCGGCAGCGATGCAGCGCGTCATCGAGACGGCGTCGGTCGGGACGTAGCTGCGTGCGGCCTCGGGCAAGGCATCACGCAGCGTGGGAGCCAGCGAGAGCGCCGGCGCGGCGAGCTCAGTGTGCTCGGCCGGCTTGATCAGCGCTTGCACCCCGTTCACGACGAAGTAACTGGCCAGCATCGACCGGGCGACGAACCGCAACAGACTCATACTCCATTACTACCCTGAACCCCCGGCGGTGCCAAGCGGGTGAGGCTACGACTTGCGGCGTAGGGTCGTGGCCATGTGCGGACGCTACGCGCTGAGCCTTGCCGGTGCCGACCTTGCCGACATCTTCGAGATCGACGAGGTGGCCGATCCGCTGCCGCCACCGTCGTACAACATCGCCCCGACCGACCCGGTGATCGCCGTCCTCGAACGCAACCGTGAAGAGGGGCCGCGGCGGATTCTGGCCGAACTGCGCTGGGGGTTGGTTCCGTCCTGGGCCAAGGATCCCTCCGGCGCCGCTCGGCTGATCAATGCCCGGGTCGAGACCGTCGCCGAGAAGCCGTCCTTCCGCAAGGCCTACGCCAGCCGCCGCTGCCTGATCCCGGCCACCGGGTACTACGAGTGGAAGTCGGCCGTCGGAGAGACCGGCAAGCCGATCAAGCAGCCGTCGTTCATCCGTCCGGCCGACGGCGGGCTGCTGGTGATGGCCGGGCTGTACGAGTTCTGGAAGGCGCCCGACGGCAGCTGGTTGACGACCACCACAGTGCTCACTACCAGCGCCACCGACGAGTTGGGCCGGCTGCACGACCGGATGCCGATGGCGGTGCCGCGCGAACACTGGACGCCCTGGCTGGATCCGCACTTCGACGGCCAACCCCGCGCGCTGCTGGACGTCCCGGCTGCGGCGATGAGCTATTGCCGGGTGCCGCAGCTGGTAAACCAGGTAGCCAACGACGGTCCGGAATTGATCGAGCCGCTCGAGGGGGAATAGGCGAGGGGCCGATCAGCGTTTGAATGGCCGTGATCACAACAGCAGCTGAGCGTGGCGTAGCCGGTGGCGTCTTGGGCCGTCCGAGCCACCCGCTAGGCTCGTTCGTGATGAACCTGCCGACCTTGCCAGACCAAGAGGTGGCGGTACCCGCTTTCAGCGAGACCGACGCCGAGTTGTCCGCGCGGTTCGAGGCGGAGGCGTTGCCCTTCCTCGACCAGCTCTACGGTGCCGCGCTGCGGATGACCCGCAACCCGGCCGATGCCGAAGATGTCGTTCAGGAGGCCTACGCCAAGGCGTTCGCCTCGTTCCGCCAGTTCACGCCGGGCACCAATCTGAAGGCCTGGCTGTACCGGATTCTCACCAACACCTTCATCAACTCCTACCGCAAGCGTCAGCGCCAGCCGCAGACCTCCGGCCAGGAGGTCGAGGACTGGCAGTTGGCCCGGGCCGAGTCGCACACCTCCGACGGGCTGCGCTCGGCCGAGATGGAGGCGCTGGATCGGATGCCGCATTCGGCGGTCACCGACGCCATGAACGCGCTGCCGGCCGACTTCCGACTGGCGGTGTATCTGGCCGATGTCGAGGGCTTCTCCTACAAGGAGATCGCCGAGATCATGGGCACCCCGATCGGTACTGTGATGTCCCGGCTCAACCGCGGACGCACCCAGTTGCGTAATCGGCTGGCCGACTTCGCTGTGGAGCAGGGCCTGATCGATCGGAGTGGCGATGAGTGAGCACCGCCACGACCTCCACGATTGCAGCTCGGTGATCGAGCAGGTCTACGCCTTCCACGACCACGAACTGAGCGCTGAAGAGGCCGACGAGATCCGCGAGCACCTGATGGCCTGCGAACCCTGCCTGGATCGATTCCAGGTCGAGGAGGCCATGCGGATGCTGATCCGTCGCTGTTGCCGCGAGGATCTGGCCCCCGAGGGACTGCGGGTACGGATCCAGGCGAGCTTCACCGAACAGGTCGAGGTCGAGTCAGACTAGCCGCCGCTACCACGCGCACAAGCAACGAGCCCCCGCCGTGATCGGCGAGGGCTCGATGTGTTCGAACAGGCGAGCGTCAGGCGTTCGGGCGCTTGCCGTGGTTGGCGCTGTTCTTCCTGCGGGAACGGCGCTTGCGGCCACCCTTACCCATCTCGGTCTCCTCGATCGTATCGACGTGCGGCGTCGGTTGACGCGAGAACCCATTCTGCCAGTCACGACAGCAGTGTTCCAACTTGGGTAAGTAGGGTGTGCCTCATGCGTAACCGGGATCGAGTGATGGCCGAGCACTGTGACCTCAGTGAGACCGATCGAGCCTGGCTCGATCAACTCATGGATGAGTGGTCACTGCTGGCCGATCTGGCTTTCGCAGATCTGATCTTGTGGGTTCCCGGCGTGGACGACAACATCTTCTGGGCCTGCGGCCAGGTCCGTCCGGCCACCGGACCGACCTCGCTGGAGGACGACGTCGTCGGCGAGGACATCAGCTACGACCCAGAACACCTGGTCACCGAGGCGTATCTCTCCGGTGAGATCTGCCACACCAGCGGGAACAAGCTGCACGCCGGCATCCCGGTGGACGTGACCGCCATCCCGATCATGGACGACGAGCGCTGCGTGGCTGTGGTGGAGATGCACACCAACCAGATGGGCGTCCGCGCCCCGGGGGCGCTCGAGGACGCCTACCTGGAGGCCGCACAGGTGCTGACCGGCATGGTGCACCACCATCAGTTCCCGCTGGGCGGCGAGCGGCGGGTGCCGTGGGTCTCCCCGCGGGTCGGAGACGGCATGCTGCGGGTCAACGCCAACGGGATGATCTCCTACGCCAGCCCGAATGCGATGAGCGCCTACCGGCGGCTCGGTCTGACCAGCGATCTGTACGGCGAGGACTTCGTCACCGTCACCAAGTCCTTGCTGAAGGAGCGTGGTCCGGTGGAGCGGCCGCTGGCCGCCAGCTTGGCCGGACGCGGCTCGGCCGAGGCGGATCTGGAGTCGCCCACGGCGAACGTCCGACTCCGGGTGCTGCCGCTGATCAAGGACGCCCAGCCGGACGGTCTGCTGGTGCTCTGTCGGGACACCACCGAGCTCCGCTCCCGTGAGCGCCAGTTGGTCACCAAGGACGCCACCATCCGCGAGATCCACCATCGGGTGAAGAACAACCTGCAGACCGTGGCCGCGCTGCTGCGGCTGCAGGCGCGGCGGATCTCCTCGCCGGAGGCCAAGGGCGCGCTGAACGATGCCATGAAGCGGGTCGCTGCGATCGCCGTGGTCCACGAGATCCTCAGCCAGGACTTCGACTCGACCGTGTTCTTCGACGACGTCGCCGACCGGCTGCTGCGCATGGTCGGCGATGTCGCCGCCACCGGCGGCAAGGTGAGGATGATCCGGCAGGGCTCGTTCGGTTCCGTGCCTGCCGATGTGGCCACCAGCCTGTCGCTGGTGTTGACCGAGATCTGCCAGAACGCCGTTGAGCACGGCCTGAAGGACACCTCCGGTGAGGTGTACGTCCGGCCGAGTCAGGTCGACGGCATGCTGGTCGTCGAGGTGGAGAACCACGGCGAGCCGCTGCCGCCGGACTTCACGATCGCCGGGTCGAACAGCTTGGGCCTGTCGATCGTCAGCACGCTGGTGGCTGATTTGAAGGGTGAATTCAGCCTGGCGTCCGATGACGAACGCACGGTGGCGACTGTCCGGGTGCCGCTGAGCTGAACCTCAGTTGTTGCGGACCCGCATCCGGGCCGCCCGGCGCTTCATGGCGCGGCGTTCGTCCTCGCTGAGGCCACCCCAAACGCCGTGATCCTGACCAGCATCCAGGGCCCACTGCAGGCAGGCTTCGCGTACGTCGCAGCGGCGGCAGACCTTCTTGGCCTCCGCAATCTGCATGAGTGCCGGGCCGGTGTTACCGATCGGGAAGAACAACTCCGGATCCTCGGTCAGGCAGGCTGCGCGATGGCGCCAGTCCATGAACTACCCACTCCTCATACTTGGTGAAGCCGCGAGTTGCGAGCGAACGCACTCAGGCGCGCCATCCTTCCGGCCCGCGTCACAGCCTCATAACTTTAGCGTGCTCAGCCAAGATACGCACTGATTTTGCACGCCTTGCCACCAACTTGCGCTTGTGGCGAACTGATTCACAAGGTCAGTTGGGTACTTGACACTAGTCGCCCAGCGCCTTGTCCAAGAGCTCGGCTTCCTGTGCCTGGTGTGCCTTGACCGACCCGACCGAGGGTGCGGACGCCGCCCGCCGAGTCACGCCGCGCAGGTTCAACTGGTACCCCGGGATCGCCTCGGCAATCGCCTGTGGCAAGTGCAGTTGCAGGAACCACCACGCTCCCTGATTCTCCGGCTCGTCCTGCACCCAACGGATGTCGCTCACCTGCGGGTACTTGGCCAGCTCGGCGGCAAGCTCGGGCGTGGGCAGCGGGTAGAGCCGCTCCAAGGACAGGATCGCCACCTGTTCGTTCAGGCCGGCCCTCTCGCGGGCAGCGATCAGCTCCCAGCGGATCTTGCCCGAGCAGAGCAGGATCCGGCGCACCTTGCTCGGGTCGGTGATCGTCGGATCGCCCTGGGCCGGACGCCACTTGCCCTGGGTGAACTCCTCGACCGGCGAGACTGCCATCTTGTGCCGCAGCATCGACTTGGGGGTCGCGATCACCACCGGGCGGTGCCAGTTCACGTAGGCGTGAGTGCGCAGCAGATGGAAGTAGCTGGCCGGGGTGGACGGATGGCAGACCGCCAGCGCACCTTCGGAGCACAGGGTGAGCCAGCGTTCGATCCGGGCCGACGAATGGTCCGGTCCCTGGCCTTCGTAGCCGTGGGGGAGCAGCAGCACCACGCCCGACTTCTGGGTCCACTTCGCGTTGCCGGCGGCGATGAACTCGTCGGCGATGGTCTGGGCGCCATTGGCGAAGTCGCCGAACTGGGCCTCCCACAACACCATGGCATCGGGTGCGGCCACCGAGTAGCCGTACTCGAAGCCCATCCCGGCGTACTCACTGAGCAGCGAGTCGAACACGTAGAACGAGCCCTGATCCTCGCTGAGGTGCTTCAGCGGCACATACGACTCGGCGCTGACCCGATCCACCACGGCGGCGAAACGCTGGCTGAAGGTGCCGCGGCGCGTGTCCTGTCCGACCAGGCGAACCGGGCGTCCCTCCATCATCAGCGAGCCCAGCGCCAGCAACTCGGCAGTGGCCCAGTCGATCGGGCCCTTCCTGATCGCTTCGGCGCGACGCTCGAGCTGCGGAAGAACCTTGGGATGGACGGCGAAACCCTCCGGGAAGCGCAGGTGGGCGGCCGCAATGGACTCCATCTGCTCCGGCGTGATCGCGGTGCCCTGGTCCTTGCCGAGCTTGGCCGGGTAGTAGGGCGTCTTCGGCTCCTCAACCGGCCCGGTGGCCGCCTCGCGGACCTCCTTGAACACGCCTTCGAGGCGTTCGCGGAATCGGCCCAGCACCTGATCGGCATCGTCGGTAGTGATGTCGCCACGGCCGATCAGGGCCTCGGTGTAGAGCTTGCGGACGCTGCGCTTCTGCTCGATCAGGTCGTACATCTGCGGCTGGGTGAAGCTCGGGTCGTCGCCCTCGTTGTGGCCGCGGCGCCGGTAGCAGACCAGATCGACCACGACATCGCGTCCGAACCGCTGCCGGTAGTCGAAGGCCACCTGGGCGACCCGGGCCACCGCCTCGGGGTCGTCGCCGTTGACGTGGAAGACCGGGATCTGGAAGCCCTTGGCCACGTCGGTGGCGTAGACACTGGAGCGAGAGTCCATGGGGGCGGTGGTGAAGCCGACCTGGTTGTTCACCACGAGGTGGATCGTGCCGCCGGTCTTGAAGGCGCGCAGCTGGCTCATCTGCAGGGTCTCGTACACGACGCCCTGTCCGGCGAAGGACGCATCGCCATGCAGCAGGACGGCCATCACCGGCCAGTCCGGACGCTTGCCGATCCGGTCGATCTTGGCGCGGACGATGCCCTCGACGACCGGATTGACCGCCTCCAGGTGAGATGGGTTGGCCGCCACCGACGTCTTGATCACCCGTCCGCTGGCCGCGGTGAACTCGCCCTCGGCACCCAGGTGGTACTTCACGTCGCCGCTGCCGGTTTGCAGCCGAGGATCGTAGTTGCCCTGGAACTCACGGAAGATCTGGGCATAGGACTTACCGACGATGTTGGCCAGGACGTTCAAGCGGCCGCGGTGCGGCATGCCGATCACGACTTCCTCGACGGCGTCGTCGGCGGCCTGCTCGCAGAGCTCGTCGAGGAACACGATGGCCGACTCGCCGCCCTCAAGGGAGAACCGCTTCTGGCCGACGAACTTGGTCTGCAGGAAGGTCTCGAAGACCTCGGCCTCGTTCAGCCGATCCAGGATTCGCAGATGCTCTTCCTTCGGCCACGGCTGGAACGATTGCTCGAAGCGGTCCTGGATCCAGGTGCGCTGAGTGTTGTCGGAGATGTGCATGTACTCCACGCCGACCGTGCGGCAGTAGGAGTCACGCAGTCGAACCAGGATCTCGCGCAGCGGAAGCACCTGGCCGTTCAGGCCGCCGAAGCCGCCCACTGGGAACTCCCGATCCAGGTCCCACAAGGTCAAACCGTGGAACTCCAGGGTCAGCTCGGGGTGGCTGCGCTGCCGGTACTCCAGCGGATCGATGTCGGCCATGTAATGGCCCAGATTGCGATAGGCGGAGATCAGCGAGAACACCCGGGCGCTGCGGGGGATCGAACCGAGCTTCTCGTCGCTGATGTCGTTGGCCCAACGGATCGGGGTGTACGGCACCCGCAGCGAGTCGAAGATCTCGTCGTAGAAGTCGTGCTTGCCGATCAGCAGTTCGTGGATCCGCTTGAGGAACTCCCCGGACTGGGCGCCCTGAATCACCCGGTGGTCGTAGGTCGAAGTGAGCGTGGTCACCTTCGAGATGGCCAGCTGGTTGATCCGGGCACTGCTGGCGCCCTGGAACTCCGGCGGGTAGTCGATCGACCCCACGCCAAGGATCACGCCTTGTCCGGCCATCAACCGCGGCACCGAATGGTTGGTGCCCAGGCCGCCGGGGTTGGTCAGCGATGCCGTGGTGCCGGCGAAGTCGTCCACGCCGAGGGAGCCCTCGCGGGCACGGACGACGAGCCGCTCGTAGGCATTCCAGAAGCCGGCGAAGTCGAGATCCTCGCAGTGCTTGATATTGGGGACGAGCAGCTGCCGAGTTCCATCGGGACGCTTGGAGTCGATGGCCAGACCCAGGTTGATCGTCGGCGGAGTGACCAGGTTCGGCTTGCCGTTGATCAGCTCGTAGGAGTTGTTCATCTCCGGGATGGCCTTGAGCGCCTGGACCATGGCCCAGCCGATCAGGTGAGTGAAGGAGACCTTGCCGCCGGTGCTGCGGGCCAGGTGGGTGTTGATCATCTCGCGCTGGTCGATGACCAGCTTCATCGGCACCTCGCGGACGCTGGTCGCGGTGGGCACGCTCAGCGAGACGTCCATGTTCGCGGCGGTGCGGGCCGGGGCACCGCGCAACGGCGTCTTGATCGGCTCGGT
Organism: Actinomycetales bacterium Actino_02; assembly: GCA_001603275.1. Lineage (GTDB taxonomy): Bacteria > Actinomycetota > Actinomycetes > Propionibacteriales > Propionibacteriaceae > Propionicimonas. Next base: position 56,956 of record LUYM01000023.1, read on the forward strand.
GGCGGTCTTGGTGACCGGCTGCGGGCTGCGCGGTCGGTCGGCCGAGACGCCGCGACCCGAACCGGGTCCCTCCGGGCTGGCATGCCCCTGCGACTCCGGTGCCGGCTCGGCGGCGGGCGCGATGTGAGCGGCCGGAGCCGCCGGCGCAGGTGCCGCGGGGACCGGGCTTGGGGTGGGCGTCGGCGCCGCCGGGGGTGCGGCCGCCGCCGGGGCGTCCGGCTTCTCGGCTGCGAAGTACGCCGCCCAGGCTGGTTCTACCGATGTGGGATCAGTCCGGTACTGCTCGCGCAGTTCCTCGATCAACCAATCGTTGGCCCCGAATTCGTCGCCCGTGGCGGACGGCGCGGTCTTTCGCGGCGCTTGAGTCACTTTGGCTATCTCCTATGGCGGCATCGATGCACTTCCGCTCGATGGTACTCACCACAGGGCCACCGACGCGGTCGCCATAGGGGGTAATTGGAATAGGAAAGAGCTAAGCATTTTGGCCAAGGCCTGCACTGCTTGGGCGCCCCCGGCGCGATTCGAACGCGCGCTCCCGCCTCCGGAGGGCGGTGCTCTATCCCCTGAGCTACGGGGGCCCGGCCCACGTGGGCCGAAGAGGACTCTAGCAAACCGCGGCCCCAGAAGCCGCATCGCCAACGCGCGTGGCCGAATGCGGATGCGGCCGTCTGGCGTGTCGCGGGTCGTCCAGATCCGGCTGCACCGCCGGTGTCGAGGCCCTTGATCTGGCACAGTTGCGGCCATGACCCACATGCACGTTGCCGGCGCGATCCACGCCGACGTCGCCTCACCGGCACCGGTGTGGCTGACGCGGCCTGACGACGTCAACGAGCTGACTACCAAGCTGTGGAGCAGCAACACCACACGCGAGGCGGACGGGGTCATTTCGATCGGCGGCGTCCGGCTCACCGAGCTGGCCGAACAGGTCGGCACGCCGGCCTACGTGATCGACGAAGCCGACTTTCGAGAGCGGGCCCGCACCTGGCGGGAAGCCTTCGAAGGCTGGACGCTGTACTACGCCAGCAAGGCCTTCATTTCGACGATGGTGGCTCGCTGGCTGGCCGAGGAAGGTCTCAGCGTCGACGTTGCCTCGCTGGGTGAGCTGACGGTGGCGCTGCGCGGTGGCGTCGACCCGGCCCGGATCGCGCATCACGGCAACAACAAGTCCGACGCCGAACTGCGGGTCTCGCTGACCAGCGGGGTGGGCCGCATCGTTGTGGACTCCTCCGACGAGATCACCCGGTTGGAGCGGCTGTGTGCCGAACTGGGCGTCACCGCCAAGGTGATGGTCCGGGTGACCACCGGCGTCGAGGCGCACACCCACGAGTACATCGCCACGGCACACGAAGATCAGAAGTTCGGCTTCTCGATTGGTGGCGGCCAGGCGCTGGTGGCGCTGTTCCGCTGTCAGAACAGCCCGCACCTGGAACTGCTCGGGGTGCACTCCCACATCGGTAGCCAGATCTTCGACACCAACGGCTTCGAGGTGGCTGCCCGGCGGACGCTCAAGCTGTTCGCCCAGTTCCGGGAGGCGACCGGCCAGGAGCTTCCCGAGTTGGATCTGGGCGGTGGCTTCGGCATCGCCTACACCAAGGAGGACACCCCGTCGACGGCGGCCGATCTGGCGGCCGGGCTGCGCGAGATCGTCCGGCACGAGTGCGCGGGCTATGGGCTGACCATTCCCCGGTTGTCGATCGAGCCGGGTCGTGCCCTGATCGGTCCGGCCGGGACGGCGCTGTACCGGGTCGGCACCGTGAAGCCGGTCGAGCTCGGATCGGGCTTCAGCCGCCGCTACCTGTCAGTGGACGGCGGGATGAGCGACAACATCCGTCCGGCGCTGTACGCCGCGGAGTACTCCGCGGCGCTGGCCAACCGCACCTCGACGGCCGAGCCGGTGATCTCCCGGGTTGTGGGTGTGCATTGCGAGGGTGGCGACATCCTGGTCCGCAACGAGTTCCTGCCCGGAGACACCGGGGTTGGGGATCTGCTCGCCGTGCCGGCGTCGGGCGCCTACAGCCGGGCCATGGCCAGCAACTACAATCACACGCCAAGGCCGCCGGTGGTCGCAGTGAACAACGGTCGGATCACCACCATCCTGCGCCGAGAGACGCTGGACGATCTGCTCGCGCTGGATGCCGGGCTGGAGAAGAGCGAGTCATGACGAGGTCGGAGTCGGCGCCACTGAAGGTGGCGTTGCTGGGTTGTGGCGTTGTCGGTTCGCAGGTGGCCCGGCAGTTGCTCGAGCAGGCCGAGGATCTGCGGGCCCGCATCGGACGTCCGCTCGAACTGGTGGGGATCGCCGTTCGCCGGCTGGAGATCGAGCGTCCCGGAATTGACCGCGCCCTACTCACCGATGACGCCTTGGCGCTGGCCTCCCGCTCGGATGTGGATCTGGTCATCGAGCTGCTGGGCGGTATCGAGCCGGCCCGCACGCTGATTCTGGCCGCGATCGCGGCCGGTTCCTCGGTGATCACGGCCAACAAGGCGTTGCTGGCCGAGGACGGTGCCACCATCTACAGCGCGGCCGAGGAAGCCGGCGTCGACCTCTACTACGAGGCCGCCGTGGCCGGTGCCATCCCGATCGTCCGCCCGCTGCGGGAGTCACTGGTCGGTGACGAGGTGACGGCCGTGGTCGGGATCGTCAACGGCACCACGAACTTCATCCTCGATCAGATGCACAGCGAGGGCACCGACTTCAGCACCGCCTTGGTGCAGGCCCAGCAGCTCGGCTTCGCCGAGGCCGACCCCACCGCCGACGTCGAAGGCTTCGACGCGGCCTCCAAGGCGGCGATCCTGGCCAGCCTGGCCTTCCACACCCGAGTTCGGCTCTCCGACGTCGACCGGGAGGGGATCACCTCGGTGACGGCGGCCGACATCGCTGCGGCCAAGGAGCGTGGCTGCGTGATCAAGTTGCTGGCCCGCTGCTCACTGAGCTCTGACGGCTCGATCGCGCTGGGCGTGCACCCGACCATGGTGGCCAAGGCGCATCCGCTGGCCTCGATTCCGGGCGCCTACAACGCGATCTTCATCGAATCCCGCAACGCCGGCCAGTTGATGTTCATGGGTCCCGGCGCTGGAGGTTCGCCCACCGCGTCCGCCGTATTGGGTGACCTGGTGACTGCGGCCCGCAATCGGGTTCGTGGTGGCCTCGGCCCGGGGGAGTCGCACTATTCCGAGCGCGGAATCACCCCGGCCGGCGAGATCAGCTCTCGCTACTACGTCTCGATGACCGTTCACGATGAGCCCGGCGTTCTCGCCGCGGTGGCTACCTGCTTTGCCCAGCACGGGGTGTCGCTGCAAGCCGTCCGCCAGGAGAGCCAGGGAGCCGAGGCCCGACTGGGCGTCACCACCCACCTGGCCAAGCACCACCAAGTGGTGGAGGCCATTGCCGAACTCGACCGAATGCCGGAAGTCCACGCCGGCATCTCCCTGATGCGGGTGGAGGGCGCCTGATGAACTTGGCCTGCCTGGACCTGGAAGGGGTCCTTGTCCCCGAAATCTGGATCCGGGTGGCCGAAGCCACAGGCATTGAAGAACTGCGGCTGACAACGCGCGACGTCTCCGACTACGACGTGCTCATGCAGCATCGGATCACCACCCTGGCCGAGCACGGCCTGGGGCTGTCGCTGATTCAGAAGGTGATCGCCGAGATGGGCCCGCTGCCGGGCGCTCGTGAGTTCCTCGATGAGCTTCGCCAGGACTTCCAAGTGGTGATCCTGTCCGACACCTTCTACGAGTTCGCCATGCCGTTGATGGCGCAGCTCGGCTACCCGACGCTCTTCTGCCACCGACTCCTGGTGAGCGAGGACCGTCTGGTCGGCTACCAACTGCGTCAGCCAGACTCCAAGCGGGCAGCCGTGCGAGCCTTCCATGAGTTGAACTATCAGGTCGTGGCCAGCGGAGACTCCTACAACGACACCGCCATGCTGGCCGAGGCCGATGCTGGCATCCTGTTCCGGCCGCCGGCCAATGTGGTGGAGGAGTTCCCGCAGTTCCCGGTGACCACGGACTACGCCGAGCTCCATCAGGCCTTCCTCAGCGCGCTCAGCTGATCGCCACTGGGTTTGCTGCCGTGCTGGGCAGTCGGTGCTACAGTTTTGGTTGCGCCAGTCGGCGCCGCCCCCAGATCGGGCAGGACGAACGCAGTCGAGATGCGCGTTACGTCGAGAGATCCCAGCAGCGAGATCGAATCACTGGCATTTCAGATCTGGCAGTCAATCCCCGTAGCTCAGCCATGAGCCAGGCCGAGCCCGTTCGAGTGCAACGGAGCCCGACCGATCCGAAAGGACTTCCGTGACCGACACCGTCGACGCCACGACCAGCACGCCCCGCAAGCGCTCGGGGCTGGACAGCATGCTGCTGCCCGAACTCAAGCAGCTCGGCTCCTCCCTGGGAGTCAAGGGCGCCAACGCCATGCGCAAGGGCGACCTGGTCGCCGCCATCAAGAGCGCCCAGGCCGGCTCTCGTCCAGCGTCGGACGAGGCCAAGACCGAGCGTCCGCGTACGTCATCGCGTCGGCAGAAGGCTCCCGCCGCTGAGCCGGCGTCCGAGCCGGTCCGCAGCGAGGCACCCCGGGCCGAGGCTGCGAGCCACAGCGAAGCTCCCCGCAACGACGCTCCTCGCAACGAGACTCCGCGCAACGAGACCCCTCGCAACGAGAGCTCGCGCAACGAGCAGGCCAGCGCTCCGGAGCGCAGCACGAACTCCGCCGAGGTCGACGATGTCGCCTCCCGGCTGGAGGCGCTGAAGTCCGGTGGTGAGGGCGGCGGACGTAACCGGCGTCGCCGCGACGGTGGCGACGATGAGTCGCGCAACTCCGAGCCGCAGCGCCCGCAGCAGCAACAGCAGTTGCCCAGCAATGACGGCGACGAGCTGGGCGGCGGGGGTCGGCGCAGCCGGCGTCGTCGCAACCGCGATCGTCAGCAGCAGAACCGGCGCCGTCCCGGCGGTGGCGGCGGGATCCCCGGGCTGGACCGGATGGAAGCCGACCCGGTGGTCAGCGAGGACGACGTCCTGCTCGAGATCTCCGGCATCCTCGACGTCCTGGACAACTACGCCTTCGTCCGTACCACCGGCTACCTGCCCGGACCGAACGATGCCTACGTCTCGCTGTCCATGGTGAAGAAGTGGGGCCTGCGCAAGGGTGACATCGTCGCCGGCGCGATCAAGGCACCCAAGGAGGGCGAGCGCCGGGAGAAGTTCAACCCACTGGTCCGCATCGATGCGATCAACGCCGACGCCCCGGAGAAGGCCAAGGATCGTCCCGAGTTCCAGAAGCTGACCCCGCTGTACCCGCAGGAGCGGTTCCGCCTGGAGACCACTCCGCTGAACATGACCGGCCGCATCATTGATTTGGTCTCGCCGATCGGCAAGGGCCAGCGTGGTCTGATCGTCTCGCCGCCGAAGGCCGGCAAGACCCTGGTCATGCAGGCCATCGCCAACGCGATCACCGCGAACAACCCCGAGGTGCACCTGATGGTCGTCCTGGTGGACGAGCGTCCCGAGGAGGTCACCGACTTCCAGCGGACCACCTCCGGTGAGGTCATCGCCTCCACCTTCGACCGTCCGGCCGACGATCACACCACCATCGCCGAGCTCGCTATCGAGCGGGCCAAGCGGCTGGTCGAGCTCGGCCGCGACGTCGTCGTCCTGCTCGACGGCATCACTCGGCTAGGGCGCGCCTACAACCTGGCCGCCCCGGCGTCCGGACGCATCCTGTCCGGTGGTGTCGACTCGGCGGCCCTGTACCCGCCGAAGAAGTTCTTCGGCGCGGCCCGCAACATCGAGGACGGCGGCTCGCTGACCATCCTGGCCACGGCGCTGATCGAGACCGGCTCGAAGATGGACGAGGTGATCTTCGAGGAGTTCAAGGGCACCGGCAACATGGAGCTGCGCTTGCGCCGCGAGCTTGCCGACAAGCGGATCTTCCCGGCCATCGACCCGGTAGCCTCCGGCACTCGCCGCGAGGAGCTGCTGCTCGGTCGCGAGGAGCTGGCAATCATCTGGAAGCTGCGCCGCGTGCTCAGCGCCCAGGAGCCGCAGGCCGGCCTGGAGATGCTGCTGAACCGGATGCGGAAGACCCAGAGCAACCGCGAGTTCCTGATGGTGATCTCCAAGACCACCCCGAACCCGGAGTAGTCGGCCCGACAATCTCGGCGTCGGCGTGAAAGCTGAACGCCGTTGCCGGACATGAGCCGACGTGGACTCCATGGACGAGCAGGCGCGCTGGCAGCGCTTCGAGCAGCTGGCACCGCGACTGATCGGTGAGCTTCGGCGCTACCTGGCCCGGCGCACAGACCCGGCCACGGCCGAGGACGTGCTGTCCGAGACGCTGTTGGTGTGCTGGCGACGCCTCGACGAACTGCCCGATCCGCCGACCGCATGGGCATACGCGGTGGCCCGCAACTGCCTGGCCAACGCCGAGCGTGCCGCGCGTCGTCGCGGACGATTGTTCGCCCGGCTGTCCGTGGTGGATCCGCCCCGGCCGATCACACCTCCAGAACCGGCCGATCCTGAACTGGGTCGAGCACTGGCGCGGTTGCGTCCACTGGATGCCGAAGTGCTGCGGCTATGGGGCTGGGAGGACCTGGGCCCGACCGAGATCGCCGAAGTGCTGCAGATCTCGGTGAACGCGGCCAACCTGCGTCTGCACCGAGCCCGCCAGCGGCTTCGGGACGAACTTGGAAAGCCGGCCGGTGCGTCCGGACATATCCAGGCGACAGAAGGGAGCGTGCAGTGAGCGATGACCAGCTGCGCGAGCGGTTGCGGCGAGCCGACCCGGCCGCTTCAGCTGAACCAATGGCTCCCGATCAGCTCTCCCGCCTGATGGAGGAAACCATGGCATCGACCTCTCCCACCACGTCTCGGCACTACTGGCGTGGGGTGGCCGCGGCCGCCGCCGTGCTGGTAGTGGCCGCTGGCGGCTGGCTCTTCGGCAGCCACCAGGCGGTGCAGCCGCAAGCGCCGAGCGTTCCGGCCGCGGCGATCCAGCTCACGGCGGGCTCACAGCTGGCCAAGTGCCGTCCGCCCGAAGCCGGGATTCTGGCCGGCGGCGCGGACTTCGCCTTCGCCGGCACGGTGGTGAAGATCGACGGGCCAGAGGTCACTCTGAGCGTGACCTCGGTGTTCCGCGGCAGCAAGGCCGAGCAGGTTCAGATCACCCTGGACGGCAGCAGCGAGTCGCTGATGGGCGGCACGGTCGCCGTGGGCGGCAACTATCTGATCGCCTCGGACAAAGGTGCGCTGGTCGGCTGCGGGTACTCCGGCACCAGCGACACCCCCGGCCTGGCTGAGCTCTATCAGCAGGCGTTCTCCGGCTAGAAGACCCAGCTCGCCACGGGAGCGATCGGCCAGCCGAAGGCTGCGCTGGTAGTCAACAGCGCGGTGCCGGTCAGATCCTCGACCAGTCCGGCGCCGGCCAGCTCGCACAGGCTGGTCTGGCCAAGATAGGCCGCACCGAGCTCGCGGACGTCCAAGCGCAACTGCGGCTCCCGGTCGGTACGCTGCACGCGGACCTGCGCGAATGGCGCAGCCTGCAGGTGCCAGCGTCCGGCGTTGGCGGGCAGGTCGGCGTCGGTGAGTTCGATCACCACGTCCAGCGGTGCCTGGTATTGGCGAGCGGTCAAGGCAGTCGGGACGTCGAGCAGTCGCAGCCACAGCTGATCAGACCAGATCGGGTTGGCCGTGCGGAGATCGACCAACAGGCTGAGCAACGGATCGTCGACAGCGAGCATGCCGGTGACCACCTTGGTGGTCAGGTCGAGATCGAGCAGCCGGGACCAGATCAGGTGAGCGACAGCGGCATCCGGAGTGACCGACTCCAACACGTGTACCTCGTAGGCGGGGCTGCCGGTGTCGGTCCAATGCGGCTTGCGGCGGAACATCGCGTAGCCGACCGGTACCCCGGCACGCTCGGCGATCAGAATGCGCTGCGTCTCCCGGCCTTCGGCGAAGAGCGGGGAGTTGATGACTCGGGTCCGGCGCGATGCCTCCGAGGGACGGGTGACCCAGCCGGGGCGATCGATGGAGGCGTGCAGTTCGGCAACCAGGTCGGCATGGCGGTCGGGGTGCACCGTCTCGATTCGGACGTCCAAGCCGTCGGTGGCCACCGGGCGAAGCGCGGCGCGGCGCGGCAGCGTCAGCGTCGTGGACCGGGCGGCCAGCCCGTAGCCAAAGCGTCCATAGATGCCCGGCTCGGCGGCGAAGAGCAGCGAGACCGGCTCGTTGCGAGCCAGCGAGTGCGCGAAGTGACTGGCGATCATCGTCCGCAACAGGCCGCGGCGCCGCCATTGCGGGTGCACGCCGACCCAGGTCAACCCGGACACATCCACGCGTCCGCCGGGAACCGGGCTGGCCGCGAACGGATAGGACGCGTGCATGGCAGCCAATGACTGACCGTCGGGGGAGAGCGCCCAGCTGCGATCGGTAGGCAGCGGGCTGGGCAGGGTGAGGAGATCATCCACGCTCTGCGTGTTGGCGAACGCCCAGGCGTCCAGTTCCAGCACGTCGCGCAATCGGTCGTCGCCGAGGGCAAGCTCGCGGAAACCGTCAGGCAACTGAGGTGAGGTCTGGGTCATGGATCCCACTGTGCCTGTACGAGCCTGCTGATCGCCAGCCGCCAGGATGCGCGCCGGTGGTTTGTTGGCCGCGCGAGCGATTCGGGCCGTCCGTGCTACCGGTTCGTCGCTGTGCTACCGATAGACGGGTAGCGCCGCGCATGGAGCGGTAGTCAGGTCTCGTGGGGCGGTAGCGTGGCGACCGGCCAGGGTGGGCATGCGCTGCAGCGTCGGACGGTTTGGTTCGGCGAGGTTGATCAGGCACAATAGACCCTTGGTTCCGGTTCACGCCGCGGAGTAGATCCAGCTCCACATCGAAATGGCGACCCGGTGCCCTCGAAACCAGGAGAAAACATGAAGCAGGGAATCCATCCCGACTACGTCGAGACCCAGGTGACGTGCACCTGCGGCAACACCTTCACCACGCGGAGCACCTCCAAGAACGGCGTGATTCACGCTGAGGTGTGCGCGGCCTGCCACCCGTTCTACACGGGCAAGCAGAAGATCCTTGATACCGGTGGCCGGGTGGCACGCTTCGAGAAGCGTTACGCCAAGAAGAAGTAGCTTCGTCGACGCCGGGTACCAGGGCCATCCTGGTGCCCGGCGTTTGTCGTTGTCAGGGCCGATCAAGGAGGACCGATGTTCGAAGCTGCCGCAGGAATCCCTGAGGAGTTCGCCGCGCTGGAGGCAAAGCTGGCCGACCCCGCGGTGCATGCCGACGTCGCCCTGGCCCGGAAGATCGGACGTCGCTACGCCGAACTGACCCCGATTGTGAAGGCGCTGACCGCTCACGAAGAGCTCAGCGCAGACCTGACCGCCGCCCAGGAGTTGGCCGCCGAGGATGCCAGCTTCGCGGCCGAGGCCGAGGAGCTCAGTACCCGGATCGGGCAGCTTGAGGAGACGTTGGCGCGATTGCTCGCGCCGCGAGACCCCAACGACTCGGCCGACTGCCTGATCGAGATCAAGTCCGGCGAAGGCGGCGAGGAGTCGGCACTGTTCGCCGGTGACCTGCTGCGGATGTACGCCAAGTTCGCCGAGACCAAGGGCTGGCGGCTGGAGATCCTGGACTCCCAGGAGACCGATCTTGGCGGCTACAAGTCGATCACGGCTGCGGTCAAGGCCTCCGGTAACCCGGAGCCGGACAATGCCCCTTACGGCGTGCTGAAGTTCGAAGGCGGCGTCCATCGAGTCCAGCGGGTTCCGGTCACCGAGTCCCAGGGACGGATCCACACCTCCGCGGCCGGCGTGCTGGTGATGCCGGAGGTGGAAGCCACCGAGGTCGAGATCAACGATGACGACCTGCGGGTGGACGTGTACCGCTCGTCCGGGCCGGGCGGCCAGGGCGTGAACACCACCGACTCGGCGGTCCGGATCACCCACCTGCCGACCGGGATCGTGGTCTCCTGCCAGAACGAGCGCTCGCAGCTGCAGAACAAGGAGACCGCCATGCGGATGCTGCGGGCCCGCCTGCTGGCTCGCGCCGAGGAGGAGGCGGCTGCCTCTGCCTCTGCGGCGAGGCGCGCACAGGTGCGAACGGTGGACCGCTCCGAGCGGATCCGCACCTACAACTTCCCGGAGAACCGGATCGCCGATCACCGAATCGGCTACAAGGCGCACAACCTGGATCAGGTGCTGGCCGGGGACCTCGGGCCCCTGGTCGAGGCGCTGCAGGCGGCCGAGTTGGCCGAGCGGCTCGGCACCACCGCCGGATGACCGGCATCGGGACGCTGCTGGCGGCGGCGACGTCCGAACTGGGCTCGGCGGCTGAGGCGCGGACGCTGCTGGCCCACGCGGCCGGCGTCGAGCCGTCCCGGCTGGTTCTGCTCTCCACAATCGAGCCTGCGGTCGAAGAGTCCTTCCGCGATCTGGTGGCTCGTCGAGCCACCGGGGAGCCGCTGCAGTATCTGACCGGTGTGGCCTGGTTCCGGACGATCTCGGTCCAGGTCGAGCCCGGTGTGTTCATTCCGCGTCCGGAGACCGAGGTCATGGTCGGCTGGGCGTTGGAGCAGCTGGATGCGCTTGGCCCGAACCCGACCGTGGTCGAGCTGTGCGCAGGCAGCGGTGCGATCTCGGCGGCGATTGCGGCTGAACGTCCGGGCTGTCGGCAGTTCGCCGTCGAGCTGTCCGAGCCGGCCTTTCACGCCGCCGTGCGGAACCTGGCCGGCGGCGAGGTGGACGTCCGCCTGGGTGACATGGCCGACGCCTTCACCGAACTCGATGGCCAGGTCGACCTGGTGATTGCCAACCCGCCCTACATTCCGCTGCAGATGTGGGAGCACGTTGCGGCCGAGGTGCGCGCCCACGAGCCGCAGATCGCTCTCTTCTCCGGCGACGATGGCCTGGACGCCATGCGGGTGGTTGCGAAGGTGGCCCGCCGGCTGCTCCGGCCGGGAGGCCGGGTGTGCGCTGAGCATGCCGAGGTGCAGTCCGAGGCCGTGCTCGACGTGTTCGTGGAGGCCGGAAGCTTCGTGAAAGTCGCCGACCACCGTGACCTCAATGATCGCCCCCGGTTCGTCACGGCCATCCGGGCCGGCAACCTGGCAGGATGAGACCCATGTCCGAGATCCTCGACATCCACGCCGACCCCGAAGCCGCAATCGCTGCCGCCACCGAAGCGGTGCGTGAGGGTGAGTGCATTGTGCTGCCGACCGACACCGTCTACGGGATCGGCGCCGACGCCTTCTCCTCCGACGCGGTCCGCGGGCTGCTCGAGGCGAAGGGGCGCGGACGGGACATGCCGCCGCCGGTGCTGATCGCCGACGCTGCCGTACTCCGGTCGCTGACCGACGAGCTGTCTGATGAGACGCTGGCTGTGGCCGAGGCGTTCTGGCCCGGTCCACTGACTCTGATCCTGCCGCTCCAACCCGAGTTGGGCCTTGACCTGGGCGATCTGGGTAACACCATTGCGGTCCGAGTGCCTGACCATGATTTCACTCGCGAACTGCTGCGGGCCACCGGGCCGCTGGCCGTCAGCAGCGCCAACACCACCGGGAATCCGGCAGCCGGCAGCATCACCGAAGCCGTCGAGCAGCTCGGCGAATCGGTGGCGGTCTATCTCGATGGCGGCCCGGCCAGCGGACCGGTCCCGTCCACGATCGTCGACCTGACCGGCGAACCGCGAATCCTGCGGGCCGGACGGATCGCCGCCGCCGAACTCTCCCGCTATCTGCCCGGTCTGGTCGAGGGCTGAGGATGCGCGTATACCTCCTGGTCGGACTGGTTGCGGCGGCCGTGACCTACCTGCTCAGCGGGTTGGCTCGTCGGCTGGCGTTCCGGTTCAATGCGGTGGCCAAGGTCCGCGACCGTGACGTCCACACCCGTCCGGTCCCGTACTTCGGGGGCATCTCGATGTGGTTCGGGCTGGCGGCAGCCTTCCTGGTGGCCACCAAACTGCCCTGGCTGGGGGGTTTCCCCGCGGTGACGCACGACGCCGGCGCGGTGCTGCTGGCCGGGGGAGTGATCTGCGCCGTCGGAGTCCTGGACGACCTGTTCGAACTGAACGCCCTGGCCAAGATCGCCGGCCAGCTGCTGGCGGCCGGAATCGCCGTGGTCAACGGCGTGAAGGTCTTCTGGATCCCGCTGCCGGACGCGATCATCTCCCTCGACGACGGGAGCTCGATCGTGGTCACGCTGGTGCTGATCTTCGTGGCCGTGAATGCCATCAACCTGATCGACGGGCTGGACGGCCTCGCTGCGGGTGTGGTGGCGATCGGAGCCGGCGCCTTCTTCGTCTACGCCTACCTGCTGGCCTGGGATCAGGAGCTGGTCCGGGCCACCACTGCCAGCCTGGTCACGGTGGCCACGGTGGGCATCTGTCTGGGCTTCCTGCCCTACAACCTGCATCGAGCCAGGATGTTCATGGGTGACTCCGGCTCGATGCTGCTGGGCTTCCTGCTGGTGACCTCGATGATCAGCCTGACCGGCCAGCTCGACCCGTCCCGGTTGAACGCCTTCGGCGCCAATACGGCGGCCGCCTACCTGCCGCTGCTGCTGCCGCTGGCGGTCATGGCGCTGCCTTTCCTCGACCTGGTGATGGCCTACGTCCGGCGCACCTTGGCCGGGAAGCTGTGGTACCAAGCCGACAAGCAGCACCTGCACCACCGGATGTTGAACCTCGGCCATAGCCATCGGGGAGCTGTGGCTCTGCTGTGGCTCTGGTCGGCAGTGGTCGCCTACGGAGTTGTACTTATCGGGTTGTATCCTCTGCCGCTCACCTATGTGGGGGTCCTGGTCGGGATCGCCCTGGCCGCGTTCCTCACCTGGGGGCGTCCGGCCCGCCGATCCGGCGATGCCAAGACCTGAGCGATCGGCGCGTCGGACCACCGTTCTGCAGGCCCGGGCGATCCGGCTGCTGAACGGGGGTCTGCTCGGCGGGCATCTGGTGATGCTGGTCTGCGTGGCCGTCTTCGGCATCGCGTCCGGCCCCTACGGCGCACTGTGGTCGGTACTATCAGGCCTAGTCACAGTCCTTTTCTTCACCATCGGGCAAGGGATCCAGGTGCTGGTGGCCGATGCCGATGCCAAGACCGTGTTCGCCGCATCGATGACGTCCTACCTGCTTCGCGCGGCCGCGTTGGGCGGGCTGCTGGCCTGGGCGCAGGCCTGGAATGGGCGCCTGGTCGGGCTCAATCCAGTCGCGATTGCAGTCACCGCCATCGCGGTGGTGATCGGCTGGCTTGGTGCCGAGATCTTCGTCTTCACCCGGCTGCGCATTCCGAGCTTCGATCCACCAGATGACCCCCGGTGAGGCCCGCCCGCACCGGTGGTAAAAGGGCTCCCTGTCGACTGCTAGAGTCAGTTAAACCATGGATGAGCGCAGCGGCATGGACGCCGGAATCCGGGCCATCAGCATCCTGATCTCGGGTCTGCTCTGCTACGGAGGGCTGGGTTGGCTGCTCGATAGCTGGCTGCACACGTCCTGGTTGCTACCAGTGGGTCTGATTCTCGGCATGGTGGCCGGGATCTACATGGTCATTGTGCGGTATGGACGTTCGGTTTGATCGAGCAGACAGGAGGTTCGGTGTCCGCGATGATCGGACTGCTGATCCCGCTTGAGGGCTTCCCGCCCGGAGTGAACAGCTTCGACTCCAAGCCACTGTTCCCGGAACTGGGTCCGTCCTGGTACTGGGTGAACAACCACCTGATTCAGGCTGTGATTGCCACCGTCTTGGTGATCGGATTCTGGCTGTGGATGGCTCGCGAGCAGAAGGTGGTGCCCGGCAAGCGGCAGTTCTTCGGCGAGCTGGCCTACAACCTGGTTCGCAACAGCATCGCCCGCGACATCCTCGGTCACGAGTACCGCCGGTTCCTGCCCTATCTCCTCGCCCTGTTCAGCTTCATCCTGGTGAACAACCTGTTCGGCGAGTTCTTCCTGTTCATGTTCCCGACCTTTTCCAAGATCGGTTATGTCTGGGGCCTGGCTTTGTGCTCCTGGATCCTTTACAACGGAGCCGGCATCCACAAGTACGGCCTATTCACCTACCTGCGTAAAGCGACGCTGCCCGAGGGCGTCCCCGTGCTGCTGTGGCCGCTGATCATCCCACTGGAGTTCCTGTCGAACTTCATCGTGCGACCGGTCACTCTGGCGCTTCGTCTGTTCGCCAACCTGTTTGCCGGACACCTGGTGATCCTGGTGTTCGTCCTCGGCGGCACCCTGCTGCTGGAGAGCGGCCAGGCCTTCCTGGTGGCTGCCGGCGGCATGTCCTTGATCTTCAGCTTCGCCATTTTCGCCCTGGAGTTGTTCGTCGGCTTCCTGCAGGCCTACATCTTCACCGTCCTGACCGCCCAATACGTCTCCTCTGCAGTTGCAGAGGAACACTGACACGCCTGTAAACCACCGAAAGGAAAGCGCAAATGCTGCCTCTGGATGCCGTCCTCAACGGTTCACTGAACATGATCGGCTACGGCCTGGCCACGCTCGGCCCGGGTCTTGGCGTGGCCTGGATCTTCTCCTCGGTGATCAACGGCACCGCCCGCCAGCCCGAGGCGCGCGGCGCGATGCTAAGCACCGCCTGGATCGGCTTCGCCGTGGTCGAGGCGCTGGCGATCATCGGTATCGCCCTCGCCTTCGTCATCAAGTGAGGCTGACGGCATGCTGCCGCTGCTGACCCCACTGGAGACCGGTTCCGAGGGAGGGATCGGCGTCCTGCTGCCGGCATTGCCGGAGCTGCTGATCGGCATCGTCCTGTTCGGGATCATCTGGTTCGTGGCCGCGAAGAAGGTGGTCCCGATGTTCGAGGCCACCTACGCCGAGCGCACGGCCGAGATTGCCGGCGGCATCGAGAAGGCCGAGGCTGCTCAGAAGCAGGCCGCGGAGGCGCTGGCCACCTACACCGAGCAGTTGTCCGGTGCCCGGGCAGAGGCCGGCCAGATCCGCGAGGAGGCCAAGGCTCAGGCCACGGCCATCGCCGCGGAGATCCGGCACCAGGCCCAGGCCGACTCGGAGCGAATGCTGGCCAGCGCAAAGGCCGCCATCGAGGCTGAGCGGATCGCCGCCATGCATCAGTTGCGCGCCGAGATCGGTGGCTTGGCCACCGAGCTGGCCGGGCGGATCGTCGGTGAGTCGCTCGAATCGGAGGAGCGCGCACAGCGCACCGTCGACCGGTTCATCGCCGAGCTTGAAGCCCAGCCCGAGGTGAGTGCATGAACACAGCCACCCTGGCCAGGCAGTCGGAGTTGGATCGCTGCGTGGATGCGGCCGCCCCGACGACGACGCTGGCCGAGGAGCTGTTGCAGGTGGCCGAGCTGCTGGCCGGTGAGCCTCGACTGCGTAGTGCGCTGTCCGATCCCACCACAGCGGATCAACGTCGCCGTGTGCT
This sequence comes from Actinomycetales bacterium Actino_02, assembly GCA_001603275.1. Taxonomy (GTDB): domain Bacteria; phylum Actinomycetota; class Actinomycetes; order Propionibacteriales; family Propionibacteriaceae; genus Propionicimonas. Next base: position 72,329 of record LUYM01000023.1, read on the forward strand.
TGCCGAGGGGTTGCTGAGCGGCAAACTCGGTGCCGACGCGACCACAGTGGTCGCCCAGGCGGCCTCGCTGAAGTGGGGCAGCGGCGGACGGCTGGTGGATGCGTTGCGTCGGCAGGCCCTTCGGACCCTGTTCGGCGTCGCGCAGCAGCAGGGACGACTGGACACCGTCGAGGAGGAGCTCTTCCGCCTGGGCCGTGCTGCGGCCGGCAGTCCGGAGCTTCGCAAGGCTCTGGACGACCGCAGCACCCCGATCGCGGCCCGCCGGAGGCTGATCAGCGAGCTGATCGCCGCCAAGGTGGATCCGGTCACGCTGGCTCTGGCCGAGCAGGCCGTCCAGGCTGACGAAGGCGGCTTTGAGCGCGGCATCGACGCAGAACTGCAGTTGGCGGCACAGGCGCGCCAGCGCGCGATTGCGACCGTGACCGTGGCCCGCCCGCTGACCCCCGAGCAGTATGACCGTCTGGCCGCAGTGCTGGTTCGCCAGCTCGGTCGGCAGGTGAATCTGCACGTACTGATCGACCCGAACGTGATCGGCGGGGTCCGCGTCCAGGTCGGCGACCAGGTGATCGAAGGCACCCTGGCCAGCCGGCTCGCGTCCGCTGAACAACATCTGACCAAGTAGAGACCGAAAGCAGAAGGTACCCAAATGGCGGAACTGACCATCAGCCCCGAGGAGATCCGGGACGCGCTGGACAAGTTCGTGTCGGAGTTCCACCCGGACGTGGCAGCCACCGACGAGGTCGGCACCGTGGTGACTTCCGGCGATGGCATCGCTCGCGTTGAGGGCCTGCCCTCGGCAATGGCCAACGAGTTGCTGCAGTTCTCGAACGGGACCCTGGGAATCGCGCTGAACCTGGACGTCCGCGAGATCGGCGTGGTCGTCCTGGGCGAGTCCGAAGGAATCGACGAGGGTTCGATCGTCAAGCGCACCGGTGAGGTGCTCAGCGTCCCGGTCGGCGACGGCTATCTCGGCCGAGTCGTGGACGCCATGGGCAATCCGATCGACGGCCTCGGCGAGATCAAGGACGTCACCGAGCATCGCCCGCTGGAGCTGCAGGCGGCCGGCGTGATGGAGCGGCAGAGCGTCAACGAGCCGCTGCAGACCGGCATCAAGGCGATCGATTCGATGACCCCGATCGGTCGCGGCCAGCGGCAGCTGATCATCGGTGACCGCAAGACCGGCAAGACCGCGATCGCCATTGACACGATCATCAACCAGAAGGCCAACTGGGCCACCGGAGATCCGCAGAAGCAGGTGCGCTGCATCTACGTGGCGATCGGCCAGAAGGGCTCCACGATCGCGGCGCTGCACACCGTCCTGGAAGAGGCCGGTGCCATGGAGTACACGACCATCGTGCACTCGCCCGCCTCTGATCCGGCCGGGTTCAAGTACATCGCTCCCTACACGGGCTCGGCCATCGGCCAGCACTGGATGTACGGCGGCAAGCACGTCCTGATCGTCTTCGACGACCTGACCAAGCAGGCCGAGGCCTACCGCTCCATGTCGCTGCTGCTGCGCCGTCCGCCGGGCCGCGAGGCCTACCCCGGCGACGTCTTCTACCTGCACAGCCGCCTGCTGGAGCGCTGCGCGAAGCTCTCCGACGAACTCGGTGGCGGTTCGATGACCGGCCTGCCGATTATCGAGACCAAGGCCAACGACGTCTCGGCCTACATCCCGACCAACGTGATCTCGATCACCGACGGCCAGATCTTCCTGCAGTCCGACCTGTTCAACGCCAACCAGCGTCCGGCCATCGACGTCGGCATCTCGGTGTCCCGAGTCGGTGGTGCCGCCCAGGTGAAGGCGATGAAGTCGGTGGCAGGCACTCTGAAGATCGGTTTGGCTCAGTACCGCGACATGGAGGCATTCGCAATGTTCGCCTCCGATCTGGACGCCGCCTCGCGGCGCCAGCTCGATCGTGGTGCGCGGCTCGTCGAGCTGCTCCGTCAGCCCCAGTACAGCCCCTACCCGGTTGCCAACCAGGTGATCAGCGTCTGGGCCGGCACCACAGGCAAGTTCGACGAGGTCCCGGTGGCCGACGTGCTGGCTTTCGAGCAGGAGTACCTGTCCTACCTCAAGCACAACACCAAGGTGCTCGACGTGATTGCCGAGACCGGCCAGTTCGGTGACGACACCAAGCAGGCAGCCGAGGATGCGCTGACCGCCTTCCGTGCGCAGTGGGTGAGCACCTCGGGTGCCTCTTTGGCCGAGGGTGACCCCGCTGCCGATGCCATCGAGGATGCCGATCTCAGCCACGAGCAGATCGTGGTGAAGAAGAAGCGGAGCTGATCGATGGCGACCAGCCTTCGCGAGCTGCGACAGCGGCGTAAGTCGGTGACTGCCACCAAGAAGATCACCCGGGCGATGGAACTCATCGCATCCTCGCGGATCATCAAGGCGCAGCAGGCCGCCGCGCGGGCGCTGCCGTACACCCGCGAGCTGAACCGGGCGGTGTCGGCGGTAGCCAACTACTCCCACCAGGACCATCCGCTGACCAGGTCGGTGGAGAACCCGAAGCGGGTGGCCGTCTTGTTCATCACCTCCGACCGAGGAATGAACGGCGCCTACTCCTCGAACGTGATCAAGACGGTGGCGCAGATTCGCCAGCGGCTCGCCGAAGAGGGGAAGGAGATCGTCCGTTACGTCGTGGGACGTAAGGGGATCGGCTTCCTCAACTACCGGCAGATCCCGATCGAAGCGTCCTGGGAAGGCTTCTCCGACTCACCGACCTACGACCGGGCCGTCGAGATTTCCGATCGGCTGCTGGCCGACTTCCTGCGTCCGACCGAGGAAGGCGGCGTTGACGAAATCTGGGCGGTCTACACCCGGATGGAGTCCATGCTGTCTCAGGTGCCGCGGGTGCGCCGGGTGTTGCCGCTGGAAGTCGTCGAAGGCGTCCACGAGGTCGGCGAGGACGAAGCCATCCCGCTGTACGAGTTCGAGCCAGACCCGAACACTGTGCTCGATTCGCTGCTGCCGCTCTACATCCGCAGCCGAATCTGGTTCTACCTGCTGCAGTCGGCCGCTTCTCAGCTGGCCAGCCAGCAGAAGGCCATGAAGTCGGCCACCGACAACGCGCAGCAACTGATCGAACGACTCACTCGGCAGGCCAACCAGGCGCGGCAGGCCGAGATCACCCAGGAAATCACCGAGATCGTCGGCGGCGCGAGTGCGTTGGCCGAATCCGTCGAGAACGACTAGGCAGGCAAGCGATGACCGTGACTGAGACTGACAAGACCGCCGAAGCCGTGGCCACCGGACGGGTGGTCCGGGTGATCGGGCCGGTGGTGGACATCGAGTTCGCCGCCGATCAGATGCCTGACATCTATCACGCCCTGCTGATCGAGATCGAGGCCGGAGAACTCTCCCGCACCATCACCGCTGAGGTGGCGCTGCAGGTCGGTGACAACATCGTCCGGGCGATCTCGCTGAAGCCGACCGACGGTATGCGCCGCGGCGCGAAGGTGATCGACACCGGTGCGCCGATCTCGGTGCCGGTCGGTGATGTGACCAAGGGCAAGGTCTGGAACGTCACCGGTGAGTGCCTGAACGCTGATGAGGCGACCTTGGAGATCACCGAGCGTTGGCCGATTCACCGCGATCCGCCGGCCTTCGACACCCTCGAGCCGCGGACCGAGATGCTGGAGACCGGCATCAAGGTGCTCGACCTGCTGACCCCGTATGTGAAGGGCGGCAAGATCGGTCTGTTCGGTGGCGCCGGCGTTGGCAAGACCGTGCTGATCCAGGAGATGATCTACCGAATCGCCCACAACTTCGGCGGCACCTCAGTGTTCGCCGGTGTCGGCGAGCGAACCCGTGAGGGCAACGACCTGATCCACGAGATGATCGAGGCCGGCGTCATGAAGGACACCGCCCTGGTCTTCGGCCAGATGGACGAGCCGCCGGGCACCCGACTTCGGGTGGCGCTGTCCGCGCTGACCATGGCCGAGTACTTCCGGGACGTCCAGAACCAGGACGTGCTGCTGTTCATCGACAACATCTTCCGGTTCACCCAGGCCGGCTCTGAGGTGTCCACGCTGCTGGGCCGGATGCCCTCCGCGGTGGGTTACCAGCCCAACCTGGCCGACGAGATGGGCCAGCTGCAGGAGCGGATCACCTCGACCAAGGGTCACTCGATCACCTCGATGCAGGCGATCTACGTCCCCGCGGACGACTACACCGACCCGGCTCCGGCGACCACCTTCGCCCACTTGGACGCCACCACCGAGCTCTCCCGTGAGATCGCGTCCCGCGGTCTGTACCCGGCCGTCGACCCGCTGTCCAGCTCCTCGCGGATCATGGACCCGCAGTTCATCGGCGCCGAGCACTACGCCACGGCTACCCGGGTGAAGCAGATCCTGCAGCGCAACAAGGAGCTTCAGGACATCATCGCCATCCTCGGTGTGGACGAGCTCAGCGAAGAGGACAAGATCATCGTGGCCCGGGCCCGCCGGATCCAGCAGTTCCTGAGCCAGAACACCTACATGGCCGAGAAGTTCACCAACGTGCCCGGCTCGACCGTGCCGCTGAAGGACACCATCGAGTCGTTCAAGATGATCTGCGACGGCGAGGCCGACCACATCGCAGAGCAGGCGTTCTTCAACGTGGGTGGGATGGATATGGTTCTGGCCAACTGGGATCGCATCCAGAAGGAAGGCTGACGTGTCCGACGTCCTGAGGGTTGAGGTGGTCTCCTCGACCGGAATCGTCTGGGAGGGCGACGCGCGCAGCGTGATCGTTCGGACCAGCGAGGGCGACATCGGCATCCTGCCCAACCACGAGCCGCTGCTGGCCTCGCTGGTGCCGTGCGCCGCCGAGGTGCTCAGCGCGTCCGACACTCGCGAGGTGGTGGCCATCGATGGTGGCTTCATCTCGGTGGCCGACAACCGGGTTTCGCTGCTGAGTCAGTTCGCCAAGATCGCTCAGGAGATCGACCTGGTCGCGGCCGAGCATGAGCTGGCCGCAGCCGAGAAGCGGATCAACGAGGGCGAACTGGACGAAGAGACCCGCCACCACTTCCTGCGAGCTCAGGCTCAGGTACGTGCGGCTCGGATGGCCCGCGAGAACTGAGCCGGAGACTTCGCGACGATGGACTGGTTCGGGTGGGCGGAAACCATCGCCCTGGTCGTCGTCATCGCACTCCTGCTTCCGGTGCTCTACCTCGGTGGACGCCGTCGTTGGCTGTCACGCCAAGGTGGTCTCTTCGACTGCAGCGTGCGACTGTCCACCAAATCGCCCGGTGCGGGCTGGGCGCTCGGAGTGGCCCGCTACAGCGGGGACAATCTGGAGTGGTTCCGGGCCTTTTCGATCTCGCTGCGACCCAAGGTGATCTTCCCGCGGTCGATCTCTCGCGCCGGAGTCCAGCGAGATCCCGACGCCATCGAGTCAGTGCTGCTCTACGACGACCAGCGAATCCTGACCATGGAGCTGGCCGATGGTCGCAGCTGGGAGCTGGCCATGTCGGTTGCCTCGCTCACCGGCCTGCTCAGCTGGCTGGAGTCGGCTCCTCCGGGCGCTCGCTACCGCTGATCCGTTCGCGCTGGCGACGTCCACGCGGGTCCAGGACCTCGCGGTCCTTGCCGGGCACCCACAGCACCTCTCCGGCGCTCTGACCGGCGCTGCGGCCCAGGATGAACAACAGGTCCGAGAGCCGGTTCAGGTAGGTGATCGCCAGCGGGTTGACGCCGCCTTCTTGGCCGAGGCCGTGAGCCTCGGCGGCCCGCCAGGCCGTCCGCTCCGCACGTCGGACGACTGCCCGGGCCAGCTGTAGCCACGATGCGGCCAGGCCGCCGCCGGGCAGGATGAACGACTGGAGGGTCGGCAGCTCATCGCCGAACTCGTCGCACCACCCTTCGAGCCGATCGATGTAGGCCTGAATCACCCGCAGCTGCGGGTAGGGCGGGTTGTCGGTGAGCGGGGTTGCCAGGTCGGCTCCGGCATCGAAGAGCTCGTTCTGCAGGTGGGCGATCACCGGCGCCACCGCCGGCGGCAGATCGGGCTGGGCCGCGGCCAGCCCGAGCAGGCAGTTCGCCTCGTCCACCTGGCCGTACGCCTCGACCCGAAGATCGGTCTTGCTGGCCTCACTCAGGTCGGCCAGCCGCGTGGTGCCGCCGTCCCCGGTACGGGTGTAGATCTTGGTGAGTTTGACCATGCCGTCCAATCAACACCGCGGCGTTGGTGCTGTCAAACGCCAAGACCTGGCACAGTGGCACAGTGAACAGAGTCTGGATCATTGCCCTCGCCACCTGCGCATTCGCCCTCACCGGGTGTGTGGCGCCGATCACTGCGACACCGCGACCCAGCGGCAGTGGCACCGAGAGTGCAGCTGCCTCGGCCGATGGCGTCAACTGCAACTACCAGGCCGCGGGAAACCCCGCCAAGAAGGTGAACCTGCCGCCAGCGAGCGGAGTCGCCAACGCCGGTAGCGTCGAACTGACCATGACGCTGAGTGGTACCAAGATCGGTCTGACCCTGGATCGTGTGCGGACGCCGTGTACCACCAACTCCTTCGTCTCGTTGGCCGCTCAGGGCTACTTCGACAACACCTCCTGCCATCGGCTCGTCGATTCGGGCATCTTCGTGCTCCAGTGCGGCGACCCGACCGGGACGGGCTCGGGTGGGCCGGGCTACCAGTTCGCCGATGAGCTGACCGGTGAAGAGACCTACGGCGCCGGCACGCTGGCCATGGCCAACGCGGGTGCGAACACGAATGGTTCCCAGTTCTTCATCGTCTACGCCGACTCGCAGCTGCCGCCCAGCTACACGGTGTTCGGTTCTATCGATGCCGCAGGGATTCAGGCCATTCGAGCGATCGCGAAGAAGGGCCAGGACAACTCCTTCGGCAGTGCCGGCGGCGGAAAGCCGAACGCGCCGGCCGTGATCGAGTCGATCACGTCTCGCTGAGCGTGGCCAGCCGGACCAGAGCGCTGGTGACGGCGTCCGGGGCGTCGGCGTGCACCCAGTGCCCGGCGCCGGGGACGATCACCTGCTCGACGGCGGGGAAGAGCCGCTGCATCACCGGCAGGTGTTCGGGTCGGCAGTAGCGGGATCGCTCGCCGGTGATCCACAGGGTCGGTCCCGGATAGCTGACCGGGCCAGGATCGGGCCAGTCGGAGATCTCCTCCAGCGAGTCGCCGAGCAGTTGCAGGTTGAGCTGCCAATGCCAGCCGCCCCGGCGGCGCAGGTTCTGCAGCAACAGACCACGGCTGGCGTCGTCGCGGACCTGGGTGGACAGCAGCTGGTCGGCTTGGGTCCGCGACTCCAGCGTGGTGAGGTCGAGGCTGCGCATTGCGCTGACCAGGGGAGCGAAGCTCCCGACCTGGTCGGAGACTGCCGGGGCGATGTCGACGACTCCGAGGGCCGCCACCAGAGGTGAGTGCCGCAAGGCAGTCAGCATGGCCACCTTGCCACCCAGTGAGTGTCCGACCAGGATCAGCCGGGCCGCCGATCCGAGTCGCAACTCGATCTCCTCGGCGACCTGGTCGGCGAGCTCGGGATAGCTGAAGGTTTCGGTCCAGGCGCTGCGACCGTGGTTGGGCAGGTCGAACAGGACGGTCGGATACCCCTGGTCGGCCAACGAGTGGGCGACGCCCGTCCAGTTGCGCCCACGCCCGAACAGTCCGGGGAGGATCGCGAAGCGGGGACGTCCGCGGCCGACCAGCTCGGTGTAGATGCCAGTGGCCATCAGCGCCGCCGAGCCCAGCAGGAGGTATGCCAGTGCCGACGTTCCTCGACCGCTGAGGTGGAGCCGAGACTGGCTTCTCGTGGCCAGGTCACCAGATGGGCCGTCCCTGGCAGTAGCTGTTGGTTGCATCCGGGGCACAGGTAGGTCTTGTCGGCCGCGTCGGCGGGCATGGTCTGAACCATCCAGTCGCCGTCGCCTTTGTGCTCCAGACGCGCGAAGGCGCCACTGGACAGCGGCCGCGCCGGCCGCAGGTGCTTGGAGGGTCGCTTGGCCATACCGAAGTCCTATGCCAAGGTCGCTCCCACAGGCAAGTCGCCGCTCAGGGTAAGTTGTTGCAGTGCGCTTGTTGATTGCGAAATGTCAGGTCGACTACGCCGGACGGCTGTCCGCCCATCTGCCGATGGCGCTGCGGCTGATCATGGTGAAGTCGGACGGCTCGGTCTCGGTCCATGCCGATGACCGCGCCTACAAGCCGCTCAACTGGATGAGTGCACCGTGCACGCTCACCCTGCACGACCCGACTACCAGCGAGCTCGCCGACGGGCTGCCCACCGATCTCACCGAGCTGTGGGAGGTGCGCAACAGGGACGGGGACCGACTGCTGATCTCGATCGGCGAGGTCGTCCATGACTCCAATCACGAGCTGGGACTTGATCCCGGCCTGCAGAAGGACGGCGTCGAAGCGCATCTGCAGCAACTGCTCGCGGCTAACCCGGAGACCTTCGGTCCTGGCTGGACGCTGGTGACCAGAGAGCACCAGACCCCGATCGGACCGGTCGACCTGCTGTACCGGGACTCGGCGGGCGCCTACGTGGCCGTCGAGGTGAAGCGCAGAGGCGAGATCGACGGTGTCGAGCAGTTGACCCGCTATCTCGAGTTGATGAACGCCGACCCACTGCTGAGCCCGGTGCGCGGAGTATTCGCGGCCCAGCAGATCAAGCCGCAGGCACGGACCCTGGCGGGCACCCGCGGGATCGAATGCGTCCTGCTCGACTACGACGGACTACGCGGCCTCGACAACGCCGAGGAGCGGCTCTTCTAGAGCGAGCCGACGAGCGGGCCTCAGGTGCGATCCAGGTGGGGGACCAGCACCTCGCGGTAGAGCAGGAGCAGGGCCGCCATCGTGGGCACAGCCAGAATGGCACCGACGATGCCCAGGAGCAGGCCTCCGGAGATGGCGGCCAGCATCACCAGGATGCCGGGGATCTGCACTGACTTGGCGAAGATCCGCGGCTGAATGAAGTAGGCATCGAACTGCTGATAGGCCAGGAAGAAGATCAAGGTGATCAGGCCGGTGGTCGGATTCGAGGCGAAAGCGACGATCGAGACGATGACCATCGAGATGGTCGTGCCCACCAGCGGAACGAAGGCGAAGATGCCAACCACCACGGTCAGGGCCAGCGAGTACTGGGTCAGGCCGACGATGTTCAAGAAGGTGAAGGCCACCGCCATGGCAATCGACACCACGGTGAACAGCCCGGACACGTAGCCACCGACCCGCTTGAACATCTCGTTGGCCAGGTAGCGGACCCGCGGACGCCGGGATGCCGGAGCCAGCTGGTAGATGATGTCCTTGATCGAGGGCAGTGCGGTCAGGAAGTACAGGGTCAGCACGACTGTGATCGTGACCGAGAAGACGGTGGTGGCTACCAGCTGACCGGCACCGACCAGGCCGCCGAAGAGGCCGCTGATGAGGTTGCCCGAGGTCAAGAAGGTGGTCGCCTTCGAGATCAATCCGAACTGGGAATCCAGCGCCGCGATCTGTGGATTCTGCCGCAGATTCTGCAGCAGGGTCGGCGCCTGGGTGATCAGATTGGTCACCTGATCGCTGACCAGTGGCACCAAGGCCCACCCGGCCAGGCCGAGCAGGATTAGCAGTCCCAAAGCGACGATGAGGACGGCCAGGCCTCGGCGAAGTCCGCGATTGTGCAGCCAGCTCACCGTCGGGTTCAGGCCGAGCGCAATGGCGAAGGCCAGGCAGACCAGGATGAGCACGTCCCGTACGCCCATCACCAGGTTCACCACCCCGATGGCGGCCAGCACCCCGATGGTGACCTCGAAGCCGAGCTGGATCGGGTTCCGGTTGAGCAGGGACGTCCGCTGTTCCGGCTCGTTACCCATGGCTGCGGCCAGGTCGGGCGGGGTCGGCTGGGTGATCCGTCGCCAGCGCTGCAGCCAGCTACGACTTGAGCCGGGGGCAGCCGACGGCGTCCTCGCCGATCCCGCCGGGTTCGTCCCCGGTCCGGGAGTGGGAGGAATCGCTTGGGGCTGCCCCTCGGCGTTGGTCATGACTCTTGATTCGCCTCAGCTTCGGCCGGAGCGGGCTCCGGCTGTGCCTCGACCGGGCTGGCCGGAGTGGCCGGGATTGCCGAGCTGGTCTGCTCGTCATCATCGGCGTACTCGACCATGCTCTTTCCGGCCAGCGCGGACAGCTCGCCCAGCTGGCCGAGGATCGCGCGCTGGCGTCCCTTGAGTAGCTGCACGCGCGCTTCGATCTCGTTGCGCTTGGCCTCGGCGGCCTCGACAGCGGCGTTGTGGATCGCCTTGGCCTTGTTGTTGGCGCTGGCCACGATGTTGTCGGCCTGCGTCTTGGCAGCAGCCACGATGTTCGCAGCCTCGTCGATTGCCGCTTGGCGCCGCTGGCTCCAGGTCACCGAGTCGGCGTTGATCTTCTGCTGGTACTCCTCAGCCTGGGCTCGGGCCGTGGCCACGATCCCGTCCAGCTGTGCCGATGCCGCGTTCTGTGCCTGGGTGAGGGCGGCCAGGGCGGCCTCCTTCTCGGCTTGGGTCTTGGTGGCCTGCTCGGCGGCCAGACGCTCGACCTCGGCCTGGCGGGCCTGGGCGGCCGCCGCGGCCTGCTCGGCAAGCAGGGCGGCCTTGCTCTGCGCCTCCGCGACGATCTGCTCTGCTTCGCGCTGGGCAGCGGCCCGGATCATTCCGGCCTCGTCCTTGGCTTCACTGAGTTCGGTCGCGGTTTGCTCGCTGAGTCGCTTGCGCAGCGCGGCCAGTTCCTCAGTGGACGCCTCGCGGGAGGCGTCGAGCTGAACGCGGGTCTCGCTGGTCAGCTTGTCAGCCTGCTTTTTGGCGTCGGTGATCAGCCGGTTCGCCTGTGCCTGGGCAGTGGCAATGAGCTCTTCAGCCTGAGACTCGGCGGCACGCAGCATTCCCCGTGCGTGCGACCCGAGCTTTGAGAAATCGGTGTTCTCGGCATTGGCGGTCGCCGTCGTGATCTGCTTGTGCTGTTGGCGCAGTTGCGCCTTCGCCTTGGCCAGCTGGGCCTCGACATCCCGGACGTAGGCGTCGACAGCGCCCTTGTCGTAGCCACGAAGGGCTGCGGGGAAGTTTCCGACCGCAGAAGCGGTCTCATCGAACAGGTCCAGACCGGTAGTGGTCTCGTCATTGCTCACGTTGTGATCCCTTTCACATTCGACTGCAAATGCTACTGGCCCGGACCGCCGATGGCAGTGCCGGGCCAGCGCCAATCTCAGGACTTAGTGGCCTGCAACCGGCTGGGTGAGCTCGAGCAGCACGCCGCCGGTGTCCTTCGGGTGGGCGAAGTTGATCCGGGCGCCGCCGGTGCCGGTCTTGGGCTCCGGGTAGAGAAGCCGGACGCCGCGCTCGCGGAGGGTTGCGCACACCGCGTCGATGTCGGCAACGCGGTAGCACAGCTGCTGCATGCCCGGGCCGTTCTTGGCCAGGAACTTGGCGATGGTGGAGTTCTCGTTGAGCGGGGCGAGCAGCTGAATCTGCGCGTTCTCCGGCAGCTGGTCTCCGGTCCCGATCATCGCCTCCTCGACACCCTGCTCCTCGTTGGTCTCGCGGTGCAGCACGCGCCAGCCCATCACCTCGGTGTGGAACTTGATCGCCTCGTCCAGGTCGGGCACGGCAAGCCCGACGTGGTCGATGCAGATGAAGAGATCGTCATTGTTCATAACTTCAGCCTTTCACAGTTGCTCAGCCCAGAACTGCGTCGACCACCTGTTTGGCTTCGTCCTGAACTTGTGCCAGATGTGCTGGGCCACGCAGGGATTCGGCGTAGATCTTGTACACATTCTCCGTCCCGGACGGGCGCGCGGCGAACCAGGCCGAGTCGGTGACCACCTTGAGGCCACCGATCGCTGCGCCGTTGCCGGGGGCGTGCGTCAGAGTGGCGGTGATCGGCTCACCGGCCAGAGTGGTGGCGGTGACGGCGGAGGCGTCGAGCTTGGCCAGCTTGGCCTTCTGCTCGCGGCTGGCCGGCGCATCGATGCGCGCGTAGCTGGACGCCCCGAAACGAGCCTCCAGTTCGGCGTAATGCTGGCTGGGAGTCTTCCCGGTGACGGCGGTGATCTCGGAGGCGAGCAACGCCAGCAGGATTCCGTCCTTGTCGGTGGTCCAGGTCGAACCGTCCTTGGCCAGGAAGGACGCGCCTGCCGATTCCTCGCCGCCGAAGCCGAGCTCGCCGCTGATCAGGCCGGGTACGAACCACTTGAAGCCCACTGGCACCTCGACGAGGGTGCGTCCGAGGTCAGCGGCCACCTTGTCGATCAATGAAGAGGAGACCAGGGTCTTGCCGATGCCGGCGTCCGGGCGCCAGTTCGGCCGGTTCCGGTACAGGTAGCCGATCGCCACCGCCAGGTAGGCATTGGGGTTCATCAGGCCGGCATCGGGAGTGACGATGCCGTGCCGGTCGGAGTCGGCATCGTTGCCGGTGGAGATGTCGAAGCGGTCCCGATTGGCGATCAGGCTGGCCATCGCGTACGGCGAGGAGCAGTCCATCCGGATCTTGGCATCCCAGTCCAGGGTCATGAACCGCCAGGTCGGATCGACCTTCGGGTTGATCACCGTCAGATCGATGCCCAGCCGCTCAGCGATGTAGCCCCAGTACTGCACAGAGGCGCCGCCGAGCGGGTCGGCTCCGATCCGGACACCGGCGCCGGCAATGGCGTCCAGGTCGATGGCATTGCGCAGGTCGTCGCAGTACGCGCTGAGATAGTCCTCGCGGATGACGTCGGCAGCGGCGCGGGCATACGGCGTCCGGGCGATGGCGGACGGATTGGCCAGCAACTGGTTGGCTCGGGAGGCGATCCAGCCGGTGGCGTCAGTGTCGGCCGGTCCGCCGTGCGGCGGGTTGTATTTGAAGCCACCGTCCCGCGGCGGGTTGTGCGAAGGGGTGACCACGATCCCGTCGGCGCGCGGGCCGGAGTGGGTCTTGTTGTAGACGATGATGGCGCGGGACACCGCCGGGGTCGGGGTGTAGTCCTCGTCACGCTCCGCGCGGATCGCGATGCCGTTGGCGTGCAGCACCTCGATGGCGGTGCGCCAGGCCGGCTCGGACAGCGCGTGGGTGTCCTTGCCGATGAACAGGGGACCGGTGATGCCCTGAGTGGCCCGGTACTCGACGATGGCCTGGGTGGTGGCTGCGATGTGGGCGTCGTTGAAGGCGATGTCCAGGCTGGAGCCGCGGTGACCAGAGGTGCCGAAGACCACTTGTTGATCGGGATTATCCGGATCGGGGACCAGGTCGTAGTACGCCCCGATCAGGGCATCGACATCGATCAGATCCTGTTCTCCGGCGAGGAGCCCGGCGCGCGCATCAACCATGGCTCCATCTTGCCAAGCCGGAGGGCTGACGGCCACGCGAACGGCGGAGCCGCGCAGGTTTTCGACACGACTGGCACAATGCCAGGGTGACTCCTGCTGGTTTCAACCCCACCCGTGCAATGGACCTATCCTCGATCGTGGCCGCAGCCAAGGCGCCGCCGCCCCCTCCCGGAGCCAGCTACGTGCTGGAGGTGGACGAGCGCAACCTCGAGCAGGTGGTCTCCCTTTCGCTGAAGTTCCCGGTGGTGCTCGAACTGAACTCGCCCCGCGCGAACGCCGATGCGCTGTCCCAGACGTTGACCGAGCTGGCCAACGCGGCGGGTGGAGCCTGGCTGCTCGGCCGGATCAACGTCGACGCTGCACCGCAGGTCGCGGCCGCCTTCGGGATTCAGGCCGTCCCCGCCGTGATCGGCGTGGTGGGCGGGCAGCTGGCCCCGCTGTGGCAGGGAACCAAGGACAAGGTTGAGGCGCAGGCCTATCTGGACCAGTTGTTGCAGGTGGCCGCAAGCAACGGAGTAGTCGGACGTGCCGACCCGGTGAGCGTCGACGCTGATGCGGGGCCTGATCCGCGGTTCGCGGCCGCCGATGCGGCCTTGGCCGAGGGTGACTTCGACGCGGCCGTGGCCGAGTTCGACAAGTTGCTGGCCGCGTCACCCAATGACGCCGAGGCCAAGGCGGGGCGGGCCCAGGCTGCCCTGCTGGGCCGGGTGAGCGCCCTCGATCCCAGCCAGGTGATGCAGCGCGCCGCTGCGGCGCCGTCCGATGTCGAGGCGCAGCTGGCGGCCGCCGATGCCGAGGTCTTCGGCGGTGCGGCGGCCGCGGCCTTCGCTCGGCTGATCGAGGTGATCCGATTCACCTCCGGCGAGCAGCGCGAGCAGGTGCGACTGCGACTGCTGGAGCTGTTCGAGACGGTCGGCGCCACCGATCCGTCGGTGGTGAAGGCCCGTCGCGATCTGATGAGCGCCCTGTTCTAGCCGTTCTGCGACGGCTGGGCGGCAGCGGTATCCGGCTCGGCCGACTCGTCGGTCTGCTTGCGGCGGCTCGGGTACAGCACGAGCAGTAGTGCCGCCAGCAGCGAAGCGACCAGGGTGGACAAGTAGATCCCGCGGAAGCCTTCGTTGAGCGTGTTCGCGAAGGTTGTCTGCAGAGTCGGGCCGAGTTCGTCGATCTTGGCCAGGTATTCCTTTCGACTCGTTTCGAAGGCTCCGGGGACGGCATCGCGCAGCACCACGAGCTTGTCGCGGCTATCGGTGAGCTCGGCCCGCGCGCTGGCCAACTCCTCGCGGGCGTCGACCAGCTTGGCGCGATCCTTGCCGGCCTTGGCGAGCTTGCCCTCCAGCGTGGCCAGCGAGGAGCGCAGGGTGCTGCGCTTGGCGATCAGGGTGTTGCGCTGGCTGATCAGCTTGGCCCGGGAGGCCAGAGCGGGCGTCCGAAGCTTCACCAGGGAGTCCCGCCCGCTCTCGGCTCCGGCAATGGCCGCCTTCGCTCCGGCGATCTGCCCTTGTAGCTGGCCGATGGCGGCGGGGTCCTGCTGATCGGGTGGGAGAGCCAGCATGGCGTTCAACGAGCCTTCCAGCTGGCTCAGCATTGCCCGCAGGCCGGGAAGCTCCCGATCGATCTTGGCGATGCCCTTGGTCCAGGCGGCGATCGGCTTGGAGACTCCGGCGATGCCGGAGTTCATCCCGGTGATCGCCTTCGTCATTCCGTTGATCCCCGACCGCATCCCTGTGCGAGCCTTCTCCATCCCGTCGATGCCCTTCTGTACTCCGTCGACGGCCTTGGTGAGCTTCGCCTGCGCCTTGGCCAGGTCGTTTGCGGCACTGTCGAGGCTGGCAAGTCCGGTGTTGACGCCGTCGGTGATGTCGGAGATCACCGACGGGGTCTCTTGAGCGAACATCGTGTCGGCGACTGTCTTGGTGCGCTCGGTGATGTTCGTGACATCGGCGGTCTTCAGCAGCTCGACGAGGTCGGGGGGCAAGGAGCCGCCGCCGTCGGTATTGATGGTGATGGTCTGGCCGCCGAGGTCGGGGAAGTCGACTCCGGCCAGCTTGTCCTTCAGATTCGGGTCACTCTTGAGCTTGTCGAACTTCTGCTGGAGCTCCTGCGCATAGGGGAGGGCCGGCGCCGGTAGCCGAGTGGGCAACTCCGCAGTGAGTGCGGCCTGCAGCCCGGTGCCGGCATGAGCCAGGAAGCCGATCAGGAAGGCCGGAGCCAGCGTGGTGCCGATCGAGCGGACCAGGGAGAGGGTGGCCAGGGCAGAGTTCGACTCCGCGGCGGGGGTGCGATCCAGCATCATGTAGTTGAGCGGTGAGCCGATGGTGAAACCCAGGCCCAGACCCATCAGGGCCAAAGTGACGCAGACGCTCCACCAGGACGGATACGGGATTGCCCACCAGGCACCGACGGCCGCAGCGATCGCCGACGTAAGGACGCCGAACCCGAGGACGAGCTTGGGTCCGACCTTGTCGGTCAGCGTGCCGGACAGAGGCGCACCGATGCCGGAGAACAGCCCCAGGATGATGACGAAGTAGCCACCTTGGCCGGTCGGGATGCGCAGCGCATTCTCGGCGAACTGCGGGACGAAGATCACCCCCATCAAGATCACTCCGGAGAGCAGCGCGAGCAGCAAGGTGACGCCGATCGCGAAGTCGGTGAAGTAGCTCAGGTTGAGCACCGGATCCTGGGCGCGACGTTCGGCCAACACGAAAAGGGGAGCGAGCACGACGAACGCCAGCAAGTACGGGTATACGTCCAGCCCGGCGATGCTGGAGAGGTCGAAGAAGTCGATGTTGCGGAGCCCGTAGAGCAGAGAAAGGATCATCGCCGCCAGGAGGGTGATCCCCAGCAGGTCGATCTTGGCGACGCTTTCGGCCTTGTGGTTGGGCAACAGGATGAGGCCGGCGACGATGATGACGACGCTGATCGGAACGTTGACGTAGAAGATGAACTGCCAGTTGTGGGCTCCGAAGGCGTCCAGGATCAGGCTGCCGGCACTCGAGCCGAAGATGTTGGCGACACCGTAGACGCCGCCGACCAGACCGAGCGCCATGCCCCGCTTTTCGGCCGGCACCGAAGTGCCGAACTCGGCGGTAGCGATGGGGACGATGCCGCCGCCACCGAGGGCCTGGACCGCCCGCGCGATGATCAGCAACTCGAAGCTGCCGAAGTCTTGACTGAGGCCACAGGCCAGCGATCCGAGCCCGAACAGGGTGATCGACACCAGGTAGATCGGTTTGCGTCCGTACCGGTCGGCGAGCTTGCCCATCACGGGGATAGAGGCGGCGTAGGCGAGGGTGTAGATGGTGAGCATCCACACCCCGGTCTGGTCGTCAACCCCGAGGTCGTTCTGGATCAGCGTCCGCGCGGGAGTCACGATCCCGGTGTCGATCGCCCCCATGAAGATGCCCAGCAGGTAGATCGCCAGAAGCGCGCCGAGGCGCCGGGGCTGGGCCGGAGCAGTCTGGGGCAGAGTCATCGCGGAACCCTTAGTGAGTAGTTAGCACCTGGCTAACCATACTCGCGACGCGAATTATTCCGGCAAGGAGATCTATTGATCCCTGGACTATCCCAGATGTCGCAGATACACCGTGCCCAGTGGCGGCACGACGACGGTGGCACTGGCCGGCAAACCGTTCCACGGCTCGGCGACCGCGGTCACCTGGCCGAGATTGCCGAAGTTGCCGGTGCCGTCGTAGATCTCGGCGTCGGAGTTCAGAATCTCCTTCCAGGTGCCGGCCGCAGGCAGGCCGATCCGGTAGGCCGTCCAGGGCTCGGAGGAGAAGTTCGAGATCACCGCCACCTGATTGCCGGCTTCATCGCTGCGGATCCAGGAGAAGGTGTTGGCGCCGCGATCATCGGCGTTGATCCACCGGAAGCCGGCCGGATCACTGTCCAGCTGCCACAGGGCTGGGTTCTCCCGGTAGATCCGGTTCAGATCCTTGAACAGCAACTGCAGGCCACGATGGCCCCACAGATCGCTGACCCACCACTCCAGTGCGACCGACTCATTGAACTCCGAGCGCTGTCCGAACTCGCAGCCGGCAAAGATCAGCTTCTTTCCCGGGAAGCCCCACATGAACGAGTAGAAGCTGCGCAGGGTGGCGAACTGCCGCCAGCTGTCCTGCGGCACCTTGTTGATCATCGAGCCCTTGCCGTGCACCACCTCGTCGTGGGAGATCGGCAGGATGAAGTTCTCCGAGTAGGCGTAGACCATGGCGAAGGTCATCAGGTCGTGGTGGTACTGCCGGTGGATGGGCTCCTCGGCCAGGTAGCGCAGCGAGTCATTCATCCAGCCCATGTTCCACTTGAAGCCGAAGCCCAGCCCGCCGGCATGGACGGGCTTGGTCACCCCGCCGAACGAGGTCGACTCCTCGGCGATCATCACCACGCCCGGGACTCGCTCGTAGAGGTGCTTGTTGACGTAGCGCAGGAAGTCGATGGCCTCAAGGTTCTCCCGGCCGCCGTAGATGTTCGGCACCCACTCGCCCTCATTGCGGGAGTAGTCCAGGTAGAGCATGGACGCCACCGCGTCCACCCGGAGTGCGTCGATGTGGTACTCGGTCACCCAGTACAGGGCGTTGGAGACCAGGAACGACTTCACCTCGTTACGCCCGTAGTTGAAGATGTAGGTGCCCCAGTCCTTGTGCTCGCCTTGGCGCGGGTCGGCGTGCTCATAGAGTGCGGTCCCGTCGAAACGGCCCAGCGCCCACTCGTCCTTGGGGAAGTGGCCCGGCACCCAGTCCAGGATCACGCCGATGCCGGCCTGATGCAGCCGATCCACCAGGTAGCGGAACTCGTCGGGATGCCCCAGGCGGGACTGTGGAGCGAAGTAGTTGGTCACCTGGTAGCCCCACGAGGGCTCGAACGGGTGCTCAGTCACTGGCATCAGCTCGACGTGGGTGAAGCCCTGCCAGGTCACGTAGTCGACGATCTCGTCGGCCAGCTCGCGGTAGGACTTGCCCTTGCGCCATGAGCCGAGATGCAGCTCGTAGATCGACATCGGCTCGGCGTGGGGCTTCGCCTGGGCCCGTCGCTCGAGCCACTCCTGATCTCCCCAGCCGAAGGTGCTGGAGTAGACGATGGAGGCATTGTTGGGGGCCTGCTCGGCGAAGAAGCCGATCGGATCGACCTTCTCATGCCAGGCTCCGTCCGCGCCCAGGATGTTGTACTTGTAGAGTGCTCCGGTGCCCACGCCCTCGACGAACAGCGCCCATACCCCTGAGCCGGGGATCAGGTGCATGTCGTCGCCGGTCCACCAGTTGAAGTCGGCGTTCAGCCGCACCTGGGTGGCGTTCGGAGCCCAGACCGCGAACCGGGTGCCGTGAATCTCGCCCCGCTCGTCGTCGAACAGGACCATCTCATGGGCACCCAGCCTGCGCCAGCATTCGGTGTCGCCTCCTGAGTGAAAGCCCTCGAGATCGATCCCGGTGAGGCCGCCGGCCAGATCGTGTGCCATCAGAACTCCTTCGGTCTGATAGTGGGCCCGCTCTGAGCTCTCACAAGCTCATCTTGGACCGCGCGAAGCGGAATGTGGGCCCAACTCGGCCGATTCCGCACTTCATAGACAACTTCGTAAATCGCCTTGTCCAGCAGGTAGGACCGAAGTATCGAAAGCTGAGCCGGACGGTGCTGGTGGTAGCCGTCCAGGAAAGCTCGACGGGCCTCGGCCGTCCATTCGAGGGCGAATGCCGAGCTGGGATCCGCTGCCGCACTGCGTGCATAATCCAGGCTGCGCAGGGCGCCGGCGACATCGCGGACCGGTGAATCGAACTCCCGCCGCTCGGCCAGCGATTTCAGGGGCTCGCCCTCGAAGTCGATGATCACCCAGGCAGGTCCGACCTCGGCAGCGTCGCGATGCAGTGCCTGCCCCAGATGGAAATCGCCGTGGACGCGTTGGGTGGCCAACCGCTGGCCCCGCAGCGACGAGAAGACCAGCGCAACAGCCTCGCCATACTCGGCCAGCTCGGGAACCGCGGACGCCGCACTGCGATAGCGGTCCAGCATCGTGTCGGCCAGCTCGTCCCCGCTGCGGTCTGCCGTGCCGAAGGCGGAGGCCAGCTCGTCATGGAGTACCGCCAGTTCTTCGCCCAGAGCGCGCGCAGGATCGGCGAAGCTGTGCTCGTCTGCGGCGGCAGCGCTGGCGAAGACCCAACCGTCGGTGACCGCGGTGATCCGCTCATAGAACATCCCCAGGTCGTACCCGGCCGCACTGAGCACGCCGAAGAGGTGGGGGGTGATCTGGCCGGGCAACTTCTCCAGGACCTCGGCATCGAGGTTCACCCCGGCTTCGAGCTTGCGGAAGAGCTTGAGCAGGGCACTGTCTCCCAGCAGCACCGTGGTGTTGCTCTGCTCGCCGAGGTACCGGCGCATCGGGACGCCCGGATCGATCGCCGAGCGATCCAGCCACCGCATCCCCGCAGGCGGATCGGCGACCAGCGCGGCGACCAATGCGCTCAGCGAGTCGGGCACGTCGGTGGCATCACAGAGGTCGACCCGACCCAGGTCGTCCAACTCGACGGTGGCCACGACCTGGTGGTTGTCGAGGGTGCCGGGGCGGTGATAGCCAACCAGCAACTGGTAGACCTCGTCGGGCCCGTCCGGGTAGCTCACCGTGGCGAGCTCGGAGCGAATCGCCGGCCAGCTTCCGGCCGCGGTGTACCAGCCCAGCGGGGTCAGCGCGGTGATTCGGGCCGAGCGGCCCTTGCCGGCAAACCAGCGAGCCTGCTCCAGGTGCCTTTGCCAGGCCGCCGCGGCGTTAGCGTCCCAAGACATGCAGGATGTGTGCGGGGTTGGTCGGAGTGAGCCGGACGAAGTTGAGCCCGCCCCAGGTGAAGTTCGCGCCGGTCAGCTCGTCGCGCAGGTCGACGGTGTCGGAGCTGATGCCCAGCGCTCGCAGGTCCAGATAGAGCTCGCTCTCCACGGTCTGCTCGGGATTCAGGCTGCAGATCACGATCACCGTGTCGTCACCGTCGTTCTTGGCGAAGGCGAACACCTGATCGCTCGCGGCGGAGATGAAGCTGATCCGGCGCAGCTGCTGCAATGCCGGATGGTCCCGGCGGATCCGGTTGAGCTTGCCGAGAAGCAGATTCAGGTTGGGCTCCGCGCTGTAGTCGCGGGGCCGGTACTCGTACTTCTCCGAATCCAAGTACTCCTCGCCACCCTCACGCAGCGCCTTGTGCTCGAACAATTCGAAGCCGGAATAGACGCCCCAACTGGGTGAGCCGGTCGCGGCGAGGATTGCTCGGATCGCGAAGGCCGCCGGGTTGCCCGACTGCAGGAAGAAGGGGTTGATGTCCGGGGTGTTCACGAAGAAGTTCGGACGATAGAAGGCATCGGAATCCTGGCTGAGTTCGGTGAGGTACTCGGTGAGCTCCCACTTCTCGGTACGCCAGGTGAAGTAGCTGTAGCTCTGGTGGAAGCCGACCTTGCCTAGGGTGTGCATCATCTCCGGACGAGTGAAGGCCTCGGCCAGGAACAGTACGTCCGGGTCGGTCTCGCGCAGCTGCTGCAGGATCCAGGCCCAGAACTGGACCGGCTTGGTGTGCGGGTTGTCGATCCGGAAGATCCGTACGCCGTGGGACATCCACAGCTTCAGGATGCGCAGGACTTCGTGGTAGATCCCGACCGGGTCGTTGTCGAAGTTGATCGGGTAGATGTCCTGGTACTTCTTCGGCGGGTTCTCCGCGTAGGCGATGGTGCCGTCCAGCCGAGTGGTGAACCACTCGGGGTGCTCGCGCACCCAGGGGTGATCAGGCGATGCCTGCAGGGCGAAGTCCAGCGCCACCTCCATGCCGAGGGTGCGCGCCTTGGCCACGAAGCGATCGAAGGAATCCCAATCGCCGAGGTCGGGATGGATCGCATCATGCCCACCTTCGGCCGATCCGATCGCCCACGGCGAGCCGGGATCAGCGGCACCGGGGGTGAGGCTGTTGTTGCGGCCCTTGCGGAAGGCGGTGCCGATCGGGTGGATCGGCGGCAGATAGACGACATCGAAGCCCATGGCCGCGACTTCCTCGAGGCGCCGATGGCAGGAGTCGAAAGTTCCGGAGGTCCATTTCTTGGTCTTGGGGTTGTACTTGGCCTGCTGTGAGCGGGGGAAGAACTCATACCAGCTGGAGAACAGCGCGGTTCTGCGATCGACCTGGATCGGATAGTCGGCCGTTGGCGAGACCAGTTCCCGAGGTCCGTGCGCGGCCATGGCCCGAGCGATGGCCCGGGCCGCAACGGCGTCCAGCAGGTCGGACGGAGCGCGGTTCGGCAGAAGCAGGTCGGCTGTCGAGCGCAGTACGGAGGCGTCCAGCTGATCACCGGCAGCATCTGCGTGGGCTGCGGCCTGTTCCAGGACATGGCGGCCTTCCAGGCAGACCAGCTCCACGTCGATGCCGGCCGGCAGTTTGGCTTCGGCATTGTGCAGCCAGGTGGCCCACGGGTCGGACCAGCCTTCGACTCGGAACTGCCAGCGGCCCGGCTTGTCCAGGCGTACCCACGCCTCCCAAGGGTCGAGGCCGCGGGGTTCGATGGCCACCATGGCCACGCGCTGCACAGTTCCGTCCGGAGCGGTCAGCACGACCGAGGCGTTGACGGCGTCGTGGCCCTCGCGGAAGACCTTCGCCCGGATCGGGATCAGTTCACCGACGGCAGCCTTCGCCGGGTAGCTGCCGGCTTCCACCACCGGGCTGAGACCGGCCACCGGGATGCGGCCGAAGCCATAGCTCGGCACGCTCGGTGCGCCCAGCTGAAGGGCGGTCGGCACGACCGCTGCTGCGGGCGGGACCTGGGGGCTGGCGGGGCGCTTGCGCGACGGGCTGCTGCTCACGGCCCAAACCTAGCCCCTGCCCATGGCGCACGGCATCTAGGCAGCGCCGGTTCGCACCTTGACCCCCAGCACCACAACGGTGGCTCCGGGCAGCTGGAAGCTGGCCCCGGGTTGGATCGGATCCTCGGGCAGCTCGCCGGGAAGCCCGCTGTGGGTCAGCACCTGGTACTCCAGGCCCCACGGCGCTCCGGGCAGTTCGATCTCGATGGGGTCGGCGCCGGCGTGGAACCAGATCAGCAGGCCCTCATTGGCATCGGACAGGTACATCCCCAAAGTGCGCCGGCCCGGGTCATGCCAATGGTCGTTGGTCATCTCCCTGCCGGTCTCGTTGAACCAGGCGATCGGAGACCGGCCCAGACTGCGTCCATTCGCATCGGTGACCTTGCCGTGCCGGCGCCAGCTCTGCGGACGCAGCAGCGCGTGCTCTGCTCGCAGACCGAGCAGTGCGCGGGTGAACTCTTCCTGCTCGGGCCACTCCTGGCGGGTGTTCCAGTTCAGCCAGGAGATCGGCGAGTCCTGGCAGTAGGCGTTGTTATTGCCGCCTTGGGTCCGGCCCAACTCATCGCCGGCGGTGATCATCGGGATACCGGCACTGAGCACCAGCGTCGCCATCAGGTTGCGCGCGGCACGCTGACGAGCCGCATTGATCGCCGGGTCGTCGGTCTCGCCTTCGTAGCCGTGGTTCCAGGAGCGGTTGTCGTCGGCGCCATCCCGATTGCGCTCGGCATTGGCCTCATTGTGCTTGAGGTCGTAGGTGACCAGGTCGCGCATCGTGAAGCCATCATGGGCGGTCACGAAGTTCAGGGATGCGGTGACCGGGCGTCCATCGTGATCGAAGATGTCGGAGGAACCCGACAGCCTGGTGGCCAGTTCCTGGACTCCGCCGACGGCGCCACGCCAGAAGTCGCGGGCGAAGCCGCGGAACCGGTCGTTCCACTCGGTCCAGTCGGCACCCCAGCGGCCGACCTGGTAGCCGTAGGGACCCAGATCCCACGGTTCGGCGATCATCACCTTGCCTGACAGCACCGGATCCGCGGCGATCGCCTGCTTGAACTGGTGATTCTGATCGACGTGGTGGGCGCCGTCCCGGATCAAGGTCGTGGCCAGGTCGAAGCGGAAGCCGTCCACCCCCATCTCGGTGGCCCAGTAACGCAACGAGTCCAGAATGAGCCGCAAGACTTCCGGCTTGGAGGTGTCGACGGCATTGCCGCAGCCGGTCACGTCGTAGTCGTTTCGGTGATCCTCGGTCAGCCGGTAGTACTCGCCGTGGTCGATGCCGCGCAGGCACAGGGTGGGTCCCTCGTGCCCGCCTTCACCGGTGTGGTTATAGACGACGTCCAGGATCACCGCGATCCCTGCCTCATGCAGGGAGCTCACCATCGCCTTGAATTCGGCGACCTGCTCACCGGTGGTGCCGGTCGAGGAGTAGTGGCCGTGCGGGGCGAAGAAGCCCAGGGTGTTGTAGCCCCAGTAGTTGACTAGCCCTCGACCGATCACGAACGGCTCGGAGACGAAGTGGTGGACCGGGAGCAGTTCGACGGCGTTGACGCCCAGCTTGACCAGGTAGTCCACGACGCTGGGGTAGCCCAGCCCCGCATAGCTGCCACGCAGGTGTTCGGGCACTTCGGGATGCTGCTTGGTGAAGCCGCGTAGGTGAACCTCGTAGACCACGAGCTCATCCAGCGGACGGGGGTTTGCCAGCGGAGCCGGTGCCGGGCTGTCGGCGACCACGACACTCAGTGGGACGGACCCGAAGGAGTCGGTGGGGTCGGGCTGGAAGTTCGACTCCGCGGTGTGGTCGGTGATCGGGCCGGAGTAGTCCACACCACCGGTGATCGCCTTGGCATAGGGATCGAGCAGGAGCTTGGCCGGATTGAACCGCTGGCCGAGTTCGGGAGCCCACTGGCCGTGCACCCGATAGCCGTAGCGCTGCCCGCCGCCTACCTCGGGAAGGTGGCGCCGCCAGACTCCGTCCGGGTACTGCTCGAGATCGTAGTTCTGCTGATCCAGCTGGTCGTCCACCAGGACCAACTCGACCCGAGTGGCCCGCGGCGCCCACAGGCTGAAAGTGGTTCCGGCATCGTCGGTTTCGGCTCCGAGTACGGCGGTAATCGGCGGTTCAGCTGCCGGGTTGTCCATGCGGTTGGTCCCTTTCGTAGCCCTGACGACCTAATCTTGCTCGGGATGTACCCAAGATCCCACCGGTTGGGTTCCGCCGGGGACTCGTGTTGCGGAGGTGCGTGTGGACGAGCCTAGCTACCTCGACCACGCTGCCGGCTCCCCGGTGCTGCCGGAGGTTGTGAACGCGATGGTCCCGGCGCTGGGCCTGCCGGGCAACCCGAACTCGACCCACGCCGCCGGTCGGCGAGCCCGTCGAATGCTCGAAGAGGCCAGGGAACTGATCGCCGCCCGAGTGGGCGTGCAACCCAGCGAGGTGGTCTTCACCTCCGGGGGCACCGAGTCGAACAACCTGGCGGTTCTGGGCTCGCTGGGTGATCCAGCGCGGCCACAGTTGGCGATTTCCGCGGTAGAGCACGCCTCGGTGGCCGCGGTGGTGGGCCGGGCCGGCGAGGTCGTCCGGCTCCCGGTGAATCCGGAGGGCCACGTGCTCCTGCACGCCGCTGAGCAGCTGGTAGGCGCGCAGACCGCTGTGGTCAGCCTGCTCTGGGTGAACAACGAGACCGGCGCGATTCAACCAGTGGTGGCGGCCGCCGAGCTCGCTCACCGTCATGGCGCGCTGCTGCACTCCGATGCGGTGGCCGCGCTTGGGCACGTCGAGGTCGACCTCTCGTCGAACGCTATCGATCTGCTGTCGCTGTCCGCGCACAAGGTCGGCGGACCGGTGGGGATCGGCGCCCTGATCGTGCGTCGCGGGGTGCGGTTGCGTCCGATCGGCTTCGGCGGTGGCCAGGAGGCTCGGCTGCGTTCGGGCACCGTCCCGGTTGCCTTGGCGGTGGGTTTCGCGGCCGCGGTTGAGCGTGCCTGCAATCGTCTGGAGCCGGAGGCCGCGCGGCTGCGCGCGCTGCGCGATCGACTGATCGCCGAGCTGGCTCGCCTCCCGGAGGTTCGGGTGAACACCGTCGAACCGGCCGGACCGGCAATCGTCAATGCGACCTTCGTTGGCACCAGGGCCGATGACCTGTTGTTGCTCTTGGACGAGGCCGGAATCGAAGCATCCACGGGATCGGCCTGTTCGGCCGGGGTGCATCAGCCCAGTGAGGTCCTGTTGGCCATGGGGCGAAGCCAGGCGGACGCCGCGGCAAGCCTGCGGTTCTCCTTCGGGCCGGATACCACGGCCGGGGACATCGAGCGTCTGGTCGCAGTGCTGCCCGAGGCGGTGGCCAGGGCCCGGCGAGCGTTTGGCTGAACCGTCCGCCTAGACTGCTGGCGTCGATCGGGGAGCGAATGCGGATTCTGGCTGCACTTTCCGGGGGTGTGGACTCCTCGGTCGCTGCCGCACGCCTGGTCGAGGCCGGCCACGAGGTGGTCGCCGTGCATCTGGCGTTGGCGCGCAACGCCGAGCTGTACCGCAGCGGATCGCGTGGCTGCTGTTCGCTGGAGGACTCCAACGATGCGCGCCGAGTCGCCGACCTGCTGGGCATCCCCTTCTACGTGTGGGACTTGTCGGAGCGGTTCGCGCAGGACGTGGTGGCCGACTTCCTGGCTGAGTACTCAGCGGGCCGGACCCCGAACCCGTGCCTGCGCTGCAACGAGAAGATCAAGTTCGCCGCCGTCCTCGAGCGCGGGCTGGCTCTCGGCTTCGATGCGGTGGCCACCGGCCATTACGCCCGCCTGGAACAGCGGGACGGCCAGCTACGGCTGCTTCGCTCGGCTGACCCGGCCAAGGACCAGTCCTACGTGCTGGGCGTCCTCAACGGAGAGCAACTGAGTCGCTCGCTGTTCCCGCTGGGCGATGCGGTATCGAAGGCGGAGGTCCGGGCCGAGGCCGAGGCGCGCGGATTGCTGGTCGCGCACAAGCCAGACAGTCATGACATCTGCTTCATCCCCAGCGGCGACACCGCAGGTTTCCTGCGCGAACAACTCGGCGCTGACCCCGGCGACATCGTCGACGAACGCGGAGAGGTCGTCGGAGCCCACTCGGGTACTCAGCAGTTCACCGTGGGGCAACGGCACGGCCTGCATTTGTCGGTGCCGGCCGCCGACGGACGTCCGCGCTATGTCACCAGGGTCGACCCTCAGCGTCGAGTGGTGACAGTCGGCCCGCACTCGCTGCTGCGGGTGCGCACCATCGAGGCGATTCGTCCGAGTTGGGCCGGGCCGCGGGCGTTGGGTAGCCGACGTGGTCTGGTTCAGGTGCGAGCCCACGGTGAGCCGATGCCGGCCACCATCGTGGCCGAGGCCGAGCGCCTGGTGATCGAGCTGGACGAGCCCGCCTTCGGCATCGCTCCTGGCCAGGCAGCAGTTCACTACGACGAGGACATCGTTATCGGCGCTGCCACGATCGCTGCCACGAGGCCCTGATGGTCGCGGTCACCGGCTTGGGTTCGCTGCCGGGAACCGATTTCGGAGCTGCAGTCCGCCTCGTCGCGGACAAGTTCGGCGACTTCGCACATCTGCCCGAGCTTCCCGCCCGCGGGCCGTGGGCGGCTTTCACCGGGCGCGGGCTCGGTCTCCCGTCCGGGCTCCCCGCACAGTTGGCGGCAGGGGAGTGGCAGCTGTCGGACACCCCGGGCATCGATCAGCGCCGGGCCCGGGCCACCTGGCGCGATGACCTGGAGCAGCTCGAAGAGCAGCTGGCCGGCTATCACGGACGGTTCAAGGTGGCGGTGGCCGGCCCATGGAGTCTGGCTGCGACCACCGGCGTCGTCAATGCCGGACGAGTGTTGGCCGACCGCGGTGCCCGCCGGGATCTGGCCCAGTCGTTGGCCGCCAGCGCCTCCGAATTGGTGGCGGACTTGGCCCGGCGGCTACCGGGCGCACAGCTGGTCGTGCAACTGGACGAGCCGGCACTACCCGCAGTGGCCGCCGGGGCGGTGCCCACGCCGGGCGGCTTCTTCCGCCACCGCAGCATCGATCTGCCTGAGCTTGCCGAGGGAATCCAGACGGTGGTCGCCGCTGTGCGTGAGGTCGGACGGGTCGAGGGGGTTGTGCTGCACAGCTGCGCGCCGTGGTCGGGGCCCGGTGCGGGATGGCCGCTGAAGACGCTGCTCGGTGCTGGCGGCGACACCGCGGATGTCGGGTTTTCCTTCGATCTCACGCAGCTGGCGACAGCCGACTTCGACGCCGTCGCCGAACTGGCACAGTCCGGGGCGGCGATCTACCTGGGGGTGCTGCCGACCACCACCCCGGCCGTCGTGCGCAGCGACGAGTTGCGTCGCCGCGCGCTGCGGGCGTTGGACCAGCTCGGCGGGATCGGCTCCGAGCAGCTGGTGATCACCCCGGCGTGCGGGTTGGCCGGATGGCCGGCGCCGATGGTGTCGGAGGCTCTCACCGAACTGGTGTCCGCCGGCCGGCAGCTGACCGAGGAACTGGCCGACTGAGCTGGGCGGTGTCGGCACCGGGCGCTAGATTGCGGCCATGACGGATTCCCGCGCAGCCGAACGTCACGCCTGGTTGAGCGCCGAGATCACCGAGCATCGGCGCCGCTACTACGAGCAGGACGCGCCGTCGATCTCCGACGCCGAGTTCGACGCGCTGATGCGCGAGTTGCTCGCGCTGGAGGACGAGTTCCCGGAGCTGCGCACTCTGGACAGCCCCAGCCAGCAGGTGGGTGGCGCCGTTGCGCCGGGCTTTTCGAAGGTCACTCACCTGACGCCATTGCTCAGCCTCGGAAATGTGTTCTCGACGGAGGAACTGGACCAATGGCTCGATCGGACTGAGAAGCTCGCGGGTCCGCGGCTGGCCGAGGCTGGCTACCTGTGTGAACTCAAGATCGACGGCCTAGCCCTGGATCTGGTCTACCGGGACGGGGTGCTCTCCAGCGCTGCCACCCGAGGCGATGGCACCGTCGGCGAGGACGTGCTGGCCAACGTGCGGGCCATCGAGGCGATTCCGTCCCAGCTGGTCGGCGACCAGGTGCCTGCCGTGGTCGAGGTGCGCGGTGAGGTGTTCATGCGGATCGAGGATTTCGCGGCTCTGAACGCCAGGCTCGTCGAGGCGGGGAAGGCTCCGTTCGCGAACCCACGGAACTCGGCCGCCGGCTCGTTGCGGCAGAAGGACCCGACCGTGACGGCGGAACGCAGGCTGCACTTCCTGGTTCACGGCATCGGAACGTTCAGCGGCGACGACCTCGAGCTTCAATCCGACGGCTACCGATTGCTACAAAGCTGGGGTCTACCGACCAGCACTCACTATCTGTCCCGCCAGGACGCGGCCGGAGTCCGAGCCTATGTAGAGCGATTCGCTGAGGATCGAGATTCGGTCGAGCATCAGATCGATGGCGTGGTGGTGAAGGTAGACGACCGCAGGCTTCAGGAGCAGCTCGGTCGGACCACGAGCGCGCCGCGCTGGGCGATCGCCTACAAGTACCCGCCCGAAGAGGTGAACACGAAGCTGCTCGACATCCGGGTCGGGGTCGGACGCACCGGCCGAATCACCCCGTACGCGGTCATGGAACCAGTATTCGTGGCTGGCTCAACGGTGGAGCAGGCCACCTTGCACAACGCCACCGAAGTGCGCCGCAAGGGCGTCCGGATCGGCGACACCGTCGTGCTGCGCAAGGCCGGCGATGTGATTCCCGAGGTCCTCGGCCCGGTGATCGAGCTTCGGCCCGAGGGAACCACCGATTGGGTGATGCCCACGCACTGCCCTTCCTGCGGCACCGAACTGCGGCACGAGAAGGAGGGCGACGCCGACATTCGCTGTCCGAACCGGCGGTCCTGCCCGGCCCAGCTGCGGGAGCGGCTGTTCCACCTGGCCTCGCGGCAGGCCCTCGACATCGAGATGCTGGGCGAGAAGGCAGCCGACGCCCTGCTCAGCACCGACCTGCTTACCGATGAGGGCGATCTATTCGACCTGACCGCGGAGAGCCTGGTGAAGGCCGGAGTGTTCGTCACCAAGGACGGACGGCTGTCCGCCAACGGGGACAAGTTGCTGAAGAACCTCGAAGCGGCCAAGAGCCGTCCGTTCGCCCGGTTCCTGGTGGCACTCTCGATCCGGCACATCGGCAAGGGAGTGGCTCCCGACGTCGCTGCGGCGTTCCCGAGCATCGAGGCATTGCGGTCGGCCTCGGTCGAGGAGCTGAGCGCTGTGGAGGGGATCGGCCCGGTGCTGGCCGCGTCCATCTCGGAGTGGTTCTCGGTCGACTGGCATCGAGCCATTGTCGACAAGTGGCTGGCCGCCGGCTGCCAGATGGCCGATCAAGCAGTCACAGCTGAGCAGATCGAGCAGACTCTTGCCGGACTCACCATCGTGGTCACCGGCTCGGTTCCCGGCTACAGCCGCGACGGTGCCAGCGAGGCGATCGTGGCCCGGGGTGGGAAGGCGTCCGGATCGGTGTCGGCTCGGACCAGCTACGTGGTGGCCGGCGATGGAGCCGGCTCGAAGCTGGACAAGGCGGTGGCCCTCGGGGTGCCGGTGCTGGCCGCCGATCAGTTCGAGACGCTGCTGTCCGGTGGGCCTTCTGCGGTCGCTGGGTAGGCTGTTGACGTGCCCGAAGGCCTGAACTCCGACCTGAACCTCAACCCCGGCGCGCCACCGCGAGTGATGCCGCAGATCGGCGAGTGGGGTCCGCTGGACGTGCCCGGAACTCGGGCCAAGCGCCGCTGGCGCTGGTACGCGATCGGCGCCTTCGTGGTGGTGCTGGGTGTGGTGGTCGGGTACGGCTACTGGATCTACACGCTGGTTCGTGGCTAGTGAGCCAGTGCGGCCAGATGCCGTAGCCGGGCCAGCTCCGACTTCATGAACTCCGGGCCACCGTGGCGGCCCAAGACGATCGAGTTAGCGCTGCGGAACGGGGCAACGCCGATCAGCGTCTCACCCCAGCCGGGCGTCCAGCCTTCGGGGAGTTCACGGTCGTACACGGCATCCAGAGCACCGAGAGCGGCGACTGCGTTCTCGTCCAGGTCGGGTGCCAGATCGGTGGCTGCCACCACGGCTCCGGTGTGCCGGTCGATCAGCAGCGCCCACGTCACGCGGAACACCGCCGGTGCCTCCGTGGTCAAGATGACCTCGGCGTGTTCGGGGTCTTCGGTCATGGCGTCCAGCACGTCCACGTCGGCTTGGAGGCCCCAGGCTTCCGGATAGTGGGACACCCAGATCACTTCAACGCCGGGCACAGAGGCGCAAGCGCTGACCAGGGAGTCGGGCCGCGAACCTGCCGGGAGCTCCACCATGAAGTCGTCCACGGCGTAGCCATCGCCCTTTTCGACGATCTCGACAGCGTTGATGTCGGCGGCGACGACACCCATGGCTGTCGCTACGGCACCAAGGGAGCCGGGACGATCTGGCAGGAGCACGCGTACGAGGAACACTCCGACAGTCTGCCTCATCGGTGTTACGAGGGTGTCAAACGGCACCGGTAGAGTGAGACCTCGTCACCGAGCGGACGGTTTCGCCCCGCTCCATCCCCACAGGAGATGTGTCTTGGCCCTGACCCCAGCCGATGTGGCCCGGCTCGCTGAGCTGGCCAGAATCCGGCTCACCGAAGACGAGTTGTCCGCACTGGCACCGCAGCTGGATGTGATCTTGGACGCCGTCGCCGGTGTGGCCGAAGTGGCCAGTGCCGACGTGCCGCTCACCTCTCATGCGGTGCCGCTGACCAATGTCTTCCGGCCCGACGTGGTGGGTCCGTCGCTCGCGGCCGAGGCGGTCCTGGCGGCTGCGCCGGCCGCCGAGGACGGTCGGTTCCGAGTGCCGCGGATCCTGGGGGAGGAACAGTGAACGAGTTGCTGCGGGCCACCGCGTCCGAACTTGCCGGGATGATCGCCGACGGCGAGGTGAGCTCCCGTGAGGTCACTCAGACTCATCTCGATCAGATTGCCGCCGTCGACGGCCGGGTGAACGCTTTCCTGCATGTGGCCGCAGATCGTGCGCTGGCCGCCGCGGATGCCGTCGATGCGCAGCGTGCCGCCGGAGAACAGCTCAGTCCGCTGGCCGGGGTGCCGTTGGCGATGAAGGACATCTTCTGTGCTCAGGGCATGCCGACCACCTGTGGGTCCCGCATCCTCGAGGGTTGGCTGCCGCCCTACGACGCGACGATCACCTCTCGGCTGGCCCAGGCCGGTGTCGTCGTGCTGGGCAAGACCAACATGGACGAGTTCGCAATGGGTTCCTCGACCGAGAACTCGGGCTTCTTCGTCACTCACAATCCGTGGGACAACACCAAGATTCCCGGCGGCTCTGGCGGTGGCTCGGCTGCGGCGCTGGCCTCCTTCGAGGCTCCGCTGGCGCTGGGCACCGACACCGGTGGCTCGATCCGTCAGCCCGCCGCGGTCACCGGGACGGTCGGAGTCAAGCCGACCTATGGCGGCACCTCCCGCTACGGGGTGGTGGCGATGGCGTCCTCGCTGGACACCCCCGGCCCCTGTGCGCGGACGGTGCTGGATGCGGCCTTGCTGCACCAGGTGATCGGTGGCTGGGACCCGATGGACTCGACCTCGATCAACGCTCCGCTACCTGACGTCGTCGGCGCGGCCCGCAGCGGGGACATCGCCGGCATGCGAATCGGCGTGGTCACCGAACTCGGCGGCGAGGGCTATGCCCCCGGAGTCGAGCAGCGATTCGCCGAGGCGCTGGAGGCACTGCAGCGCCGTGGGGCGGAAATCGTCGAGGTGTCCTGCCCGAGTTTCGACTACGCCTTGGCCGCCTACTACCTGATCATGCCGAGCGAGGTCAGCTCCAACCTGGCCCGCTTCGACGCCATGCGCTACGGCTTGCGGGTCGGCGACGACGGCAACACCAGCGCCGAGGAAGTGATGAATCTGACTCGCGGAGCCGGTTTCGGTGCCGAGGCCAAGCGACGGATCATCATCGGCACCTACGCGTTGTCGGCCGGCTATTACGACGCCTACTACGGCTCGGCACAGAAGGTGCGCACGCTGATCAAGCGCGACTTCGACGCCGCCTTCACCACGGCGGACGTCCTGGTCTCACCGACCACGCCGACCACCGCGTTCACCATTGGCGAGCGGGTGGACGATCCGCTGGCCATGTACAAGGCCGATCTGTGCACGATCCCGTCCAATCTGGCCGGGAACTGCGCGATCTCGGTGCCGTGCGGCCTGGCCGACGGGCTGCCGGTGGGATTCCAGGTGATGGCTCCGGCGCTGGCCGACGACAGGCTGTACCGGGTCGGTGCGGCACTGGAGGCCGAACTGGCCGCCGGTTGGGGCGGTTCGCTGCTCGACCAGCTGCTTGCCTCACCGGCAGGGGCTTACCTCGAAGGAGGACTGCGATGAGCGTCGAGCTGTACGACTTCGATCAGGCCATGGCCGAGTTCGACCCGGTGCTCGGCTTGGAGGTGCACGTCGAGCTGAACACGGTCTCGAAGATGTTCTGCAGCTGCGCGAACGTGTTCGGCGGCGAGCCGAACACCCGCACCTGCCCGGTCTGCCTCGGCCTGCCCGGTTCGCTGCCGGTGGTGAATGCCAAGGCCATCGAGTCGGCGATCCGGATCGGCCTGGCCCTCAACTGTGAGATCGCGCCGTGGTGCCGCTTTGCCCGGAAGAACTACTTCTACCCGGACATGACCAAGGACTTCCAGACCTCGCAGTACGACGAGCCGATCGCCTTCAATGGCTGGGTCGAGATCGACGTGGACGGGGAGCCGTTCCGGATCGAGATCGAGCGGGCACATATGGAGGAGGACGCCGGCAAGAGCGTCCATGTCGGGCTCAGTGGACGGATCGGCGATGCCGATTATTCGCTGCTCGACTACAACCGGGCCGGCACCCCGCTGGTCGAGATCGTCACCAAGCCGATCACCGGCACCGGGGCCAAGGCGCCGGCCGTGGCCAAGGCGTACGTGGCCTTCCTGCGCGATCTGATGCTGGCCCTGGGCGTCTCCGACGTCCGGATGGAGCAGGGCTCGCTGCGATGCGATGCGAACGTTTCGCTGATGCCCAAGGGGGCCACTCAGTTCGGCTTGCGCACCGAGACCAAGAATGTGAACTCGCTGCGCAGCATCGAGGCGGCTCTGCACTACGAGATCCGGCGTCAGGCGGCGCTGCTGGCCGGCGGCGGCAAGGTGCATCAGGAGACCCGGCACTGGCACGAGGAGGGGCACACCACTCCGGGCCGATCCAAGGAGACGGCCGAGGACTACCGCTACTTCCCCGAGCCGGATCTGGTGCCGGTGGCACCGAGTCCGGAGTGGATCGCCGAGCTGCGGGAAACGCTGCCGGAGCTGCCCGATCGCAAGCGCAAGCGGCTCAAGGCCGAGTGGGGCTTCGCCGATCAGGAGTTCGCTGACATCGTCAACGCCGGCGCTTTGGATCTGATCGAGGCGACGGTCGCGGCCGGGGCAAGCCCGGCGGCGGGACGCAAGTGGTGGCTGACCGAACTGGCCCGCCGAGCCAACGAGGCCGGCTGTGAGCTCGCCGAGCTGGCGATCACCCCGGCGCAGGTCGCCGAGTTGCAGGCGCTGGTCGAGGCCGGAACCCTCAACGACAAGCTGGCTCGCCAAGTGATCGACGGCGTGCTGGCCGGCGAGGGGAGTCCGTCCGACGTCGTGACCGGCCGCGGCTTGGCAGTGGTGAGCGACGACTCCGCATTGGCGGCGGCCGTCGAGCGGGCCATCGCGGCCAACCCCGAGGTAGCTGAGCGGATTCGATCCGGCAAGGTGCAGGCCGTGGGCGCGCTGATCGGTGCCGTGATGCAGGAAATGCGCGGTCAGGCCGACGCTGCGAAGGTCCGCGAACTGGTCCTGGCCACCCTGAGCTGAGCCTGTGGCGTCTCCGGAGAAGATGGTCGACGCGGAGGTCGACGCGGCGGACGGCTCACCCTGGTGGTGGCTGGCTGCCGTCGTGGCGGTCTTGGTTCAACTCGGCGCTGTGTACTGGCCAGGGTCGCCCGGTGGCGAGCAGTTCGTCACCGTGGTCGGCGCTGACAAGGTGATTCACGCGCTCATCTTTGGGGTACCCACCTTCCTTCTGGTGAGGTTGACCCGACGGCGGTGGTTGGTCGGCGCGATCTTCGCCGTCCACGCGCCGATCAGCGAGCTCGTCCAGTGGCGCTTCCTGCCCTTTCGGGATGGCGACGTGTGGGACTGTGTGGCCGACCTGGTCGGGATCGCTGTGGCATTGCTCATCGAGCGGCGACTGAGTCGGGCCGGGAGCTGATTGGTGCCGATTCATGACCTGTCCCCGGCCTTCCCGGGGCGGGCCGCCTGGGGCACTGCGGCGCGACTGCGCGCATGGCAGGTAGAGGCGCTGACCCGTTATCGCAGCTTGGCGTCCACCGACTTCCTGGCGGTGGCGACGCCGGGGGCCGGCAAGACCACCTTCGCGCTGCGGGTGGCCACCGAGCTGCTGGAGGCCCGCACCATCGAGCAGGTGATCGTCGTCACTCCCACTGAGCACCTCAAGGTGCAGTGGGCCGAGGCCGCAGCCAAGGTCGGCCTGCACTTGGATCCCGGCCTCGGTCAACAGCGCCGTGGTCGGTCCCGGCAGTACCAGGGCCAGGCCGTGACCTACGCCGGCGTGGCGGCGGCAACGTTCGCCTACGAAGCGCGGACGGCCAACGCGCGCACCTTGGTGATCTTTGACGAGATCCACCACGCCGGTGATGCCCTCAGCTGGGGGGAGGCGATCGCCCAGGCATTCGCTCTCGCCACCCGACGGCTGTCGCTGACCGGCACCCCATTCCGATCCGACGCCAGCCCGATTCCGTTCGTCCACTATGCCGAGGACGCCGACGGCACCCGTCGTTCGGTGCCGGACTACACCTACGGCTATGCCGAAGCGCTGCGCGACCATGTGGTGCGTCCAGTGGTCTTCCTGGCATACGGCGGTCCGATGCGGTGGAAGACCAGAGCCGGGGACGAGCTGGCCGCCAACCTCGGCGAGCCGCTCACCAAGGACCTCACCGCGCAGGCGTGGCGGACAGCGCTGGATCCGGCCGGCGAGTGGATGCCGGCCGTCCTGCAGGCCGCCGATCGGCGGCTGAGTGAGGTGCGCCGGCAAGTGCCGGACGCCGGGGGGCTGGTGATCGCCACCGACCAAAGGCAGGCCCGCGCCTACGCGCGGGCACTGGCGGCGATCACGGGCGAGAAGCCGACCACAGTGCTGTCCGACGACCCGGGAGCGAGCAAGCGGATTGAGGCCTTCGCCGCGGGCGAGGATCGCTGGATGGTCGCGGTCCGGATGGTCTCTGAAGGGGTGGACGTGCCCCGATTGGCGGTGGGGGTCTACGCCACCGCCACCTCCACGCCGCTGTTCTTCGCCCAGGCGGTGGGTCGTTTCGTCCGTAGCCGCCGCCGTGGCGAACTCGCCAGCGTGTTCCTGCCGACGATTCCGATTCTGCTGGCTCACGCCGGAGCTCTCGAGCGACAGCGGGACCATGTGCTGGGTCGCCCGCAGCGCAGAGACGACCTATGGGCGGAGGAGGAAGCCCTGCTCGCCGAGGCGAACCGGACTCGGCGGATGCCCGACTTCGAGGGGGAGCAGGAGACGCTCGAGGCGAACGCCGTCTTCGACCATGTCCTGTTCGACGCTCACGCCTACGGGATTCAGGCTGATCCGACCAGCGTCGATGAGGCCGACTACCTGGGCCTGCCGGGGCTGCTCGAACCCGATCAGGTCGCCACCCTGTTGGCCGACCGGCAGCGGCGACAGCTCAACCGAGCTTCCCGTCGGGAGAAGCGAGAGAAGGTGCCGGCCGACGTCAGCCTGTTCCGCGCCTTGGAAGGGCGGCGCAAGGAACTCAACGGCTTGGTCTCCCAGGTGGCACGGGTGCGGGGAGTGCCGCACAGCCACGTCCACGCCGGGCTGCGGCGTGAGGCCGGCGGTCCGCCGCTCGCGCAGGCGACGACCGAGCAGGTGGAGGCGCGGATCAAGCTGGCTCGTCAGTGGCTGGCCAGCGCCTAGCTCAGGAGCCGGTCTGCCAGAGTACGGCGACCATGACGTTGATCACGGCGAGGATGGCCGCCAGATCGACCAGTCGAGGTGCCGGGGTGGCCTTCCTTTGGCGCGTGTTGGCGATCTCGGCGCAGACGACAGCGGCCAGTGCCACGACCAGCTTCACGCCGATCTTGGCCATGTTGAGGTCTTCGTGAGCGATCTCCAGCAGCCCGACCAGGACGATGCCGATCAACAGCTGAGCACGTGCTCCCCAGACCAGGGCCGTGGTGCCCCGGGAGGCACCGAGTCGAACCGACAGCCAGCCACCGAGGATGGTGGCCAGGCCGAGGAAATGCAGGACAACGAAGATTCCGATCACAGGCTCCATGCCTGCGACGATAGCCAGTCCCGCCGGTTGACCATAGGGGAAACCGGATCCTCTGCGCAGCTCTACTGACCGATCGGTCAGTAGAGCTGGCGGCTAGCTCGAGCCGAGCGACGCACGGCCTCGGGGCGTGACCAGGAATGCCACCAGGTAGATGCACGCGACCAGGATCAGCAGATTGCGGTAGCCGGTCAGCAGTCCGAGGTACTCCAGGCAGCCGCCCAGCATCGCACCCAGCAGATTGAGCCCGAAAGCTGACTGGGAGTCGTCGGAGGCCGCGAACCTCTTGGAGAAGGCGACGTTGGCCAGGTAGATCGGGATAAAGGCGAGCAGAACAGCCACGATCAATCGTGGAACCACAGGCAGGGTCAGCAGCCACGCGGGTTCGACGAAGAAGGTCACGGCGAGGGAGGCCACGATGCCGCCGAAGACGACCGGCAGTGGTGGTGTCTTGAATCGTCTGGTCGTCTCGACAGCTGCCAGCACGATGAGCAGGACGCCGGCGAAGACGAGGGCATTCACCAGCCAGGTGGTGCCGAACAGCAGCGCGAAGGTCGCGATGTTCTTTGTCTCCAGCAGCATGAAGGCGGCGCCCATGAAGAACAGGTCCGCATAGGGACGCATCGCGCGCAGCGGCCCACCCAGAGCCCGGACCGCGATCAGCGAGATCAGCAGGATGCCGCCCAGGGTCCACAGGTAGATGGCCGGGATCGGACCGCCCTGGTAGTAGAGGAACGGACGATCATCGCTGGCCGGGGCGATCACCGCGCCGGCTGGGACGTAGCTGCTCCCGCAGGTCTGGTTGGCCTCGTTCAGTGCGGCCGTGATCACGGCCTGGTTATCGCCGGGTAGATCGACGCAGGGCTGATGGGCGAAGGCCGTCTGTACGGTGCCGGCCAGCCGGTCGATCAGCCAATCCTCGCGATAGTAGTTGTACATGGCGAAGGCGCCCTGATCGGTCAGGTGCGCCCGGGCGGCCGTGATCGCTTCCTGAGTGAAAAGGAAGCTCTCCAGGCGGATCTGGGACGCGCCGGTAACCAGGGCCAGCGAGTCCGGCAGTGCGAACAGAATCAAGTCGTACTTGCTCGAGGTGCTCTCCAGAAAGGCGCGTCCATCGTTGACGTAGCGGGTGACCCGCGGGTCGCTGTACGGGTGGTCGGGGTTTCGCTCGGCACCCAGTTGCATGATCCGCGGGTCGATGTCCACCGCGTCGATGTGCTTGGCTCCCTTGGACAGTGCGATCGCGACGTCCGAACCGGAGCCGGCCCCGATGATCAGGACGTTGTTCAGCGGATTGCCGGGGGTGCGCTGATAGGGCAGCCCGTACTGCGGCTCCTCAATGAGCCGCTGAGCTGCGGCGCGCATGATCTGGTGCGGCACGCCATTCACGGAGATGTCGGTGAGTGGCACTCCCGCGTAGGTCTGCTCGTGAGTCTGGATCTTGTAGTACGGCGACCAGGAGACGCCCGGCGCGAACGACTCGACCAACAGCACGGTCACGGTGGCCAGACCCGCTACAGCAGTCAGCAGTCGGTTCTTGGGAACGCAGAGCACCGAGAAGGCGGCCGCGACCAGCACTCCCCACACCACCGAGGGTGCCTGGAGGAAGGACAGCAGTGTGAAAGAGGTGATGCCGATCAAGGAGCCGACCAGGTCCCACCGGTAGGCGGTGAGCGGGCTGAGCTCGGCGAAGCAGCGGCCAACCACCTCGGCAGGGCCGGCCAAAGCTGCGGCCACGAACACGAAGATCAGCGGCAGGGCCAGCCAGGCGGGCGGGCCGGTGGTGCTCAGCGAAGTGAAGTAGATGATCTGATCGCCGGCGCGGTCAATGGTGACCGGCGCTGCCAGGGTGGCGATCACCAGCACGGCCAGGATGAGCGGTGCGGCCGGCAGGATCGACCAGGACTTCCGGGCGATCAGGAAGCCCAGGCCGACGCCAAGGAAGGAACCGAGGAGGACGAAGTTCGAGAAATAGCTCAGGTGGACGACATTGGATCCCAGCCAGCGGATCAGCGACAGCTCCAGGAACAGCATCAGCGTGCTGCCCAGGACCAATCTGCGGATCAGTGCCGGGTCCGGATGTTCCGGCGCACTGACCGCCTCAGCGCTGGACATCGAGCATCTCCGCCGTGGGGCAGCTCAGAACCACCATCGTGTCTCTCCTGCGAGCTCGTCCGGGCACGCCTCGCGCGCACCACACGGCGATCATCGCGCACCACAGGCCGCGCACTGGACAGGCTCGCGAAACCGGAGCCGGTCAGTTCCCGGACAGCCTCATTGGCTGTCCGGGAACCCGACTCAGATCAGTCGTGCGGAGAGCACTCCCGAGATCGAGCGGATCTGATCCAGTAGGGAGTCGGGCACAACGCCCTCGACGTCGACCAAGGTGTAGGCCAACTCGCCGCGGGACTTGTTGAGCAGGTCGGCGATGTTGAGGCCGCTGCCGGCGACCAGGGTGGAGATCTGGCCGACCATGTTGGGCACATTGCTGTTCGCGATGGCGATCCGGCTGGTGCCCTCCGAGCGGGGCAGTTCGGCGTCCGGGAAGTTCACCGAGTTCTTGATGGTGCCGCTCTCCAGGTAGTTGCGCAGCTCCTCTGCGGCCATGTAGGCGCAGTTCTCTTCGGCCTCATTGGTGGAAGCGCCGAGGTGAGGCAGCGTCACCACGTGATCGTGCTTGTTCAGCTCGGGGGTCGGGAAGTCGCAGACGTAGCCGCGCAAGGCGCCGGCCTCGAGGGCGGCCACCACCGCTTCCTGATCGACGATCGGCCCGCGGGAGAAGTTGACCAGTACCGAGGACTTGCGCATCAGGGCGAGCTTGTCCGCCCCGATCAGGCCTCGGGTGCCGTCCACCAGCGGCACGTGCACGGTGACGATGTCGGCCCGCTTGAGCAGCGAGTCGAGGTTGGTCACGTGTTCGACCGACGAGGACAGCTTCCAGGCGTGCTCGACAGTCACACCGGGGTCGTAGCCGAGCACCTTCATGCCCAGGCCCACGGCGGCGTTGGCAACCTCGACACCGATCGCACCCAGGCCGATCACGCCGAGGGTGCGGCCCGGAAGCTCGAAGCCGACAAATGCCTTCTTGCCGGACTCCACGGCCTTGTCCATGCTGGCCGCATCGCCGTCCAACCGATGCGCGAAAGCCGCAGCCGGAATGATGTTGCGGGCAGCCAGGAACAGTGCAGCCACCACAAGTTCCTTGACGGCATTGGCGTTGGCGCCCGGGGTGTTGAACACCGGAATGCCGCGCGCGCTGTACTCGGGGATCGGAATGTTGTTGGTGCCGGCGCCGGCCCGGGCCACGGCCAGCACGGAGTCGGGGATCTCCACCCCGTGCAGGCTGGCCGAGCGCAGCAGCAGGGCGTCCGGGTTCTCCAGATCGTTGCCGATCTCGTAGTCAGCCTCCGGCAGCCGGTTCAGGCCGACCTTGCTGATGGCGTTGAGGGTCTTGATCTTGTAGGTCATCTGATTCACCCGTTGCGGCGTTCGAAGTCGGTCATGAAGTCGATCAGCGCCTGCACGCCTTCCAGCGGCATGGCGTTGTAGATGCTGGCCCGCATGCCACCGACGCTGCGGTGTCCGGCCAGGTTGGTCAGTCCGGCCGCAGTCGCCTCGGCCACGAAGGTCTTGTCGAGTTCGTCCTTGGCCTGCCGGAA
Source organism: Actinomycetales bacterium Actino_02 (assembly GCA_001603275.1). GTDB lineage: Bacteria > Actinomycetota > Actinomycetes > Propionibacteriales > Propionibacteriaceae > Propionicimonas. The sequence goes on from LUYM01000023.1 coordinate 112,414, forward strand.
GGGGACGTTCATCCAGGAGCGGGAGTCGGTGGCCACCGGGTTGGAGTAGTAACCCGAGCCGTCGATGAAGCCGTACAGGGCCTCGGCCTTCGCTCGGTTGCGGTCGGCCATGGCGGTCAGCCCGCCGGCGTCCTTGACCCACTGGAGGATCTTGCCGAGCAGGTACACCCCGAAGGTGGGCGGCGTGTTCAGCATCGAGTCGGCGGCGGCCATGGCCGAGTAGTTCCAGACCGAGGGAGTGTTCGGACGCGCCTTGTCGAGCAGATCGTCGCGAACGATCACCACACACAATCCGGAGGGGCCCATGTTCTTCTGGGCGCCGGCGTAGATCAGACCGTAGCGGCTGACGTCGATGGGCCGGGACAGAATCGTCGAGCTCATGTCGGCCACCAGCGGCACGGCACCGGCGTCAGGGACGTAGCCGAACTCGACGCCGCCGATGGTCTCGTTCGGCGTGTAGTGCAGGTAGGCGGCGTCTGGGTGCACCTCGAAGCTGCCAGCAGCCGGGGTGTCGGTGTACTTCGAGGCTGCCTGGTCGGCGAGCACCGAGACTTCCAGACCCTGCCGCTTGGCGGCGCTGATCGCCTTGGCCGACCACTGGCCGGTGTTCAGGAAATCGACCCGGTCGCCGGCTGCAGTGAGATTGAAAGGAATCGCGTCGAACTGTCCCGATGCCCCTCCCTGGAGGAACAGCACCTTGTAGTTGTCGGGGATTTCCATGACCTCGCGCAGCAGGGCCTCAGCCTCCGCGGCACAGGCGACGAAGTCCTTGCCGCGGTGGGAGACCTCGAGCACAGACATGCCACTTCCGCGCCAATCAGACAGCTCGGAGGCAGCTGCCTCTAGGACCTCGAAGGGGAGCATTGCCGGACCGGAGGAGAAGTTGTGTACGCGCATGTTCACATTGTGTCAGTTGGATGACACGGGCCTCCGCGCAACCGGCATCTGTGGACGCTATCGTCCACCGGCGTCGACTCAGCGATCAGTGCGCGCCACCACCGGGGCCGGGGCGACTCGAGGGCTTACGGGCGAGGTTCGGGGTGCCTTGCCGGCGGCCGCGCGGGCGCGATGGGCCGCGTCTCGATCACGGCGCATCGCGATGACGAAGTTGTCGATGTTCATTTTGGGGGGTCTCCTTCGGCTCCATCGTTTGTTGGCCGGTCCCCTGGACATGGGGGGAGGGACCGACCGGCGATGAAAGGCGGTTCCGAGGGCTTTCGTTGTCCGTTGCGGTGAATCTAGCCCTGCGGGAGGAGCGACGAAGCGGTGTTGAGGGGCTAGCCTCACGCCCGGCTCCGGCGTTGCGGCGCGCCAACCGGGTGAGCCAGGCAGCCCAATGCGAGGATGAGGCCACCCCAGGAAGTGAGGAGAGCCATGCCAGTGCAGGAGAGCGCGGGCTCACAGCGCCCGCCGGCTGAAGCGCGCCGAGTGCTGGTCGTTGAGGATGAGCCGCTGATCAGATCCTTGGTGATTTCGTTGCTGGAGAGCGCCGGCTTCGAGTCGGTGGGCGTCGATAATGCCACCGACGCCATCGAGGAGCTGCGTGAGTTCGACCCGGACGCGCTCGTGGTGGATCTGAACCTTGGCGACGGTCCCGGTGGGGCCGAGGTGCTGGCCTATGCTGATCGAGCCGCGCCATGGTCGGCGCTGGTGGTGCTCACCAATGCCCCCTCGCCGGCGGTGGCCGGTGTCGCCGGCGAACTCATTCCCAAGCGGGCCGCTTATCTGCACAAGCGCAATCTCGCCGATGCCGGGGTGCTGATCCGGACTCTGGAAGAGGTGCTCAGCGATGAGGCACCGCGCCGTGATGACGCCTCGCGCAGCGACCCGCTCAGCGGGCTGAGCCGCGACCAGTTGGAGGTACTCCGGCTGATCGCCGCCGGCTTGTCGAATGCGGAGATCGGGATGCGCCGAGGAACCTCGGCGCATGGGGTCGAGCAGATCGTGCAGCGGTTGATCACCCGGCTGAACATCGAGAAGAGCTCGACGACGAACCCGCGCGTGCAGTTGGCCAAGCTCTACTACGCGCACGGTCCCAATCCGACGTGAGCCAGGTTGTCGCCGCGGGCTGGCTGCGTCCGATTTGGTCGGAGTGGCGCGAGGCCCTCGGCACTCACCCGGTCTCCTGGTGGGTGGTGCTGCTGCCGTTCTTCTGGTTCCTGGCCAGCGACACGTTTTACGCGCGCCAGTTGGGCTGGGGGCCGCTGACCTCCTTCGCAATCGGACTGATTGCGCAGGGGACGATGGTCGTCATTCTGCGACTGCTCTTTCGACCGGTTCTGGATCGGCTTGCCGATGGCACCGGTCGCAAGGTGATCGCGGCGCTGGCCGGCTACGTTCTGGCCGGAGCTATCGAGGGCAGTGTCCTGCTGGTGTTCACTCCCACCGACGTACCCTTCCTGGCCACCTGGCTGCTGCCGGTGCGGATCGTCAGCGCGGTCAGCTGGTACACGGCCGGCGCCCTGCTCGCCAATCGGATGCTGCGCGCGCGACGGCAACGGATCGAGTTGAGCACCGAGTACGAGCGGCTCCTGCGAACCCGGGCCCGGACCAGCCAGGCTCTGGCCGAGGCCGATCGCAGCCTGGCCGAGGTGAGGGCCAGCACCGAGGAGTCGCTCACTGAGATCGGCCGCCGGCTGAACGGGCAACTGGACGCTGCCGCCCTGGACGACCTGACCGAATATGTGGACTTGGTGGTCTCCCATCAGGTCCGCCCGGTCAGCCACGACCTGGCGCGGATGCCCGATGACCTGCGTGCGCCGGAGGTCGAGCGGCTGTGGCTGGGTTGGCGCGAGCTCGTCCCGGCCACACTGCGGCGGATTCCGACGGCGCACCCGTTCCAGCCGGTGCTGGTCGCCATCGTCTGCTTGCCGATCACCGTTGCCGGTCTGTATCTGCCTGAGCCGCACCACATCGACCTGGACTCGCTGGACTCGCTGACGGCCCTGGCGGCACAGCTGCTCTACCTCTTCGCTGCCAACCGACTGCTCTCCGGCTCGCTGAAGAAGATGCGCAGCCGCACCGCTCTATTGGTGACCACGACGGTGTACCTGGTGCAGTATCTGCTCGGCCTGGCTGGCCTGCTGCTGATGACCCAGGCAGGGTTCCGTTCCTCGTTGGACCCGTACCTGGTGCCACCGCTGCTGGGCTCGGTGCTGTGTGTGGTCGCTGCGCTCTACGAGCTGCGCGTGGAAGAGGGGCGGGCAGCACAACGGGTGATTGCGCAGACCGAATGGGATCTGCGCCGGACGCGGCAACGGCTGTGGGCGCAGCGGCGTCGCTTGGCCCTGGCTCTGCACGGACGCGTGCAGGCGAACCTCACCGCGGCCGGCCTGGTGCTCCGACAGGCCAGAGCCGGCTTGGAGGCCACGGGCGAGCTGGACGCCACCCTGATCGATCGGGTGCGCAGCACGCTGGAGCTGGCTGCTCAACTCGACGGCCAACCCTCTCGCACCGTCGAGGAGCGGTTGGCCCTGGTCACCGGCGTCTGGGCGGGCATCTTGACGGTGGAGCTGCAGATGCGACCAGGAGGCCTGCGGCTGCTGTCGGCCAACGATGACGCGGCGGACGCCTGCGTGGAGGTCCTCCGCGAGATTCTGCTGAACGCCGTCCGGCACAGTGCAGCCGACCGCGCCCAGGTGGTGGTCGGCGCGGCGGGGCCGGCATTGGTCGGACTTCGGGTACTCGAAGTCGCTGCCGGGCGCACCCCGGCAGCAGCCGAGTCCGATGGAACCGGGGTTGGCCGCTCGCTGATCGACTCACTGGCCGTCGACTGGGCGGTGATCGATGAGCCGCAGCAGCGAGTCACGGTGGCTCTGCTGGCCGGCGGCGTCGGCGGCACCCTACTGGCCGGCGGAACCGGCGGCACCCGTCGGGCCGAGGTTGCGGCCCGAGTGGCCCGTGACGACAGCCTGCTCGGCTGAGCCGTCCGGGGGGCGTCCGGGGGAGTCAGGGGCGAGGGGGTCCCTGTCACAATGAGCCGGTGACCACAGCTGATCTTGATCCCACGCTAGCGGCCAGGCTGAAGCGCAATGCTGACGGGCTGGTCCCCGTCGTCGTCCAGGAAGCAACCTCGGGCGCCGTGCTGATGTTGGCCTGGATGGACGATGAGGCACTGCGTCGGACGCTGGCCAGTGGCCAGGCGACCTACTGGTCACGCAGTCGACGAAGCTATTGGGTCAAGGGGGAGACCAGTGGACACCGACAGGCCGTCCGCGAGCTTCGGCTGGACTGTGATGGCGACACGATCCTGATGAAGGTCGACCAGACCGGGCCTGCCTGCCACACCGGGACGACAACCTGCTTCGACGCCGACCTGGTCTGGGAGCTGTCGTGAACCTGAACATCACCCCGGAGCTTCCCGAGTTCCTGCAGATCGGCGCGCAGCAGCGCGTCGTCAGCGTGCACGCCAGGCTGCTGGGTGACGACTTCACCCCAGTAGGGCTCTATCACCAGTTGTGCGGCGAACGGAGCAATACCTTCCTGCTGGAGTCTGCCGAGGGCGGGGTGTGGTCTCGCTACTCATTCATCGGGGTGCGGTCCGCGGCCACCTTGATCGAACGCGACGGACAGGCGGTCTGGTGTTGGGATGGACGCCCGATCGTCGGCTTGCCTGAAGGCGGCGACCCGCTGCAGGTGCTGGCCGGGACTTTGGAGTTGTTGCACACCCCGCGGGTGCCCGGCCTTCCGCCACTGGTCTCGGGAATGGTCGGCTACCTCGGCTACGACGTCGTCCGGCGGCTGGAGCGGCTGCCTGACCAGAACCCCGATGACCTGGAGCTGCCCGAGTTGGTGATGATGCTCGCCACCGATGTGGCCGTGCTCGATCACCACACAGGCGAACTGTGGTTGATCGCGAACGCCATCAACTTTGACGGCTCGGACGCCCGAATCACCCAGGCGTATCAGGATGCCTGTCGCCGTGTGGAGGCCATGGCCGACGCACTACTGGAGCCGGTGGCTCCGCTGGTGGCCGTGCGCGGCAGCGGGGAGTTGCCGGCCCCACGGCGGCAGCGCGAACCCGCTGCCTACCAGCAGGCCGTGGCCGAGGCCATCGAGGAGATCCGGGCCGGCGAGGCTTTCCAGATCGTGGTCAGCCAGAGGTTTGAGATCGACTGCCCCTCGGATGCACTGGACGTGTATCGCGTGCTGCGCCGCAGCAACCCGAGCCCCTATCTGTACTTGCTGCGGTTGGACGGCTTCGCCGTGGTCGGGTCCAGCCCGGAGGCTCTGGTTCAGGTCAGCGAGGGACACGCCACCACCCACCCGATCGCCGGTACCCGGCCCCGCGGGGCCAGTGCCGAGGCGGACGTGGCGCTCGAGGCGGAGCTGCTGGCTGATCCGAAGGAGGCCGCCGAGCATCTGATGCTGGTGGATCTGGGTCGAAACGATCTGGGTCGAGTCTGCGATCCGGGCACAGTGGCGGTGGTCGAGTTCCGGAAGGTGCGCCGCTACAGCCATGTGATGCATCTGGAGGCCGCGGTCACCGGCCGGCTGTCCAGCGGACGCACAGCCCTCGACGCCACCCTGAGCTGCTTCCCGGCCGGAACACTGTCCGGGGCGCCGAAGGTCCGGGCCATGGAGATCATCGACCGGCTGGAGGTGTCTCGGCGCGGCCTGTACGGCGGAGTGGTGGGCTACTTCGACTTCGCCGGCGACTCCGACACCGCCATCGCAATCCGGACCGCCGTAATCCGGGACGGGATCGGCTACGTCCAGGCCGGTGCCGGCGTGGTGGCCGATTCTCTGCCGCCCGCTGAGGATGCCGAGAGCGTGAACAAGGCGGCTGCCGTCCTGGGTGCGATCGCCGAGGCCGGGATTTGGTCACGATTGGGTAACCAGACCCCTAGCCATTCGGTCGGAGAGCGACCATGATGGTGCTCGCGGATTTCATCAGCCGACCTTGGGCGGAAGGAGCGGGCAACGATGATCGATGGCGCAAGCCAGACCGAGGAATCGGTCGCGGAGTTGCCGAGCGTGGAGTCGTCCTTGGCCTCCCGAGTCGGCGCGACATTGGTCTTCCTCGGACTGGGGCTGGCCGCTGTGGCCGCCGTCACTGGTCCGAATTGGACGTTGCTGTGGCTGGCCTTCGTGACCTTGGTGCTTGCCGTCGTGGCTCCAGCGGTGGTCCGGCGAATGGACTACGGGCAGGACTGACGTGACGGTGCTGGACGAGATCATCGCCGGCGTGCTGGCGGATCTCGAGGTCCGGCAGGCCGCGCGCCCCCTGGAGGCTCTGCAAGAGGCGGTTCGGGGGTTGCAGCCGCGCGATCCGAAGCCGGGCATGCGAGCCGACGGGCTGTCGGTGATCGCCGAGGTGAAGCGAGCCAGTCCGAGCAAGGGACATCTGGCATCGATCGACGATCCGGCGGCCTTGGCGCTGTCCTACCAGGCCGGCGGCGCGGTGGCCGTCTCGGTGCTCACCGAAGCCCGACGCTTCGGCGGGAGCCTGGCGGACTTGGCTGCCGTCCGAGCTGCGGTGGAGTTGCCGGTGTTGCGCAAGGACTTCGTGGTCACCGAGTACCAGCTCTGGGAAGGGGCTGCGGCCGGGGCCGATCTGGCCCTGCTGATCGTGGCGGCCCTGACTCCGTCCCAGCTGACCGACTACTTGGCGCTGGGACGGCAGCTGGGACTGACCTGCCTGGTCGAGGCGCATACGTCGGATGAGGTTCGCCAGGCGCGTGACGCGGGCGCGGAGGTGCTCGGCATCAACAACCGCAACCTGAAGACCCTCGAGGTCGATCTCGCCAACTTCGAGGAGATGGCCTCGCTGATCGATGGGCCCACGATTCGGGTGGCCGAGTCCGGCATCCTGAGCGTGGCCGACGCCCGCCGGATGCGCGATGCCGGGGCCGATGCGGTGCTGGTCGGAGAACTCCTGGTCCGCGACGGCGATCCGGCAGCAATGGTGGCCGCACTGCGGTCGCTGGCGTGACCTTGCCGTCCATGTATGAGTGAATAGACGAATGAACCACATTTCCCTGCCGGATCAGGCCGGGCACTTTGACGCCTTCGGTGGTCGCTACGTGCCTGAAGCGCTGATCGCCGCGCTCAATCAGTTGGAGGCCGAGTTCGATCGGGCGTCGCTGGAGCCGGCCTTCTGGCAGGAGTTGGATCGGCTCCGTCGGGAGTACTCCGGACGTCCCACTCCGCTGACCGAGGTGCCCAAGTTCGCCCAGCACTGCGGTCGAGCCCGGGTCTTCCTCAAGCGTGAGGATCTCAACCACACCGGTTCCCACAAGATCAACAACGTGTTGGGTCAGGCCCTGCTCACCAAGCGGATGGGCAAGACCCGAGTGATCGCCGAGACCGGCGCCGGCCAGCACGGCGTGGCCACCGCAACAGCGGCAGCCCTGCTCGGCATGCGGTGCCGGGTGTACATGGGCCGGGTGGACACCGACCGGCAGGCGCTCAACGTGGCCCGGATGCAGTTGCTTGGTGCTGAAGTGGTGGCCGTCGAGTCGGGCAGCCAGACCCTGAAGGACGCCATGAACGAGGCCATGCGGGATTGGGTGGCCTCGGTGGACAACACTCACTACTTGATCGGCACCGTGGGAGGACCGCACCCCTTCCCGAAGATGGTCCGGGAATTCCAGCGGGTGATCAGCACCGAGATCAAGGCGCAGGCGAGCGAACGATTCGGGCGGTTGCCGGATGCGGTGGCTGCCTGCGTCGGCGGCGGGTCGAATGCGATCGGGACCTTCGCCGACTTCATCGACGAGCCGGACGTCGCTCTGTACGGGTTCGAGGCCGGCGGGGACGGTGTTGAGACCGGCCGTCACGCAGCGTCGATCCAGGGCGGTTCGATCGGCGTCCTGCACGGCATGCGGACCTACATTCTTCAGGACGCCGATGGCCAGACCAAGGAGTCGCACTCGATCTCGGCTGGCCTGGACTATCCCGGTGTCGGTCCCGAGCATGCCTGGCTGGCTGCCACCGGTCGGGCCAACTATGAGGCGGTCACCGACGCCGAGGCGATGGCGGCCTTCCAGCTGCTGTGCCGCACGGAGGGGATCATGCCGGCCATCGAGTCCGCGCACGCACTGGCCGGAGTGATCCGGCTCGGCCAGCGACTTGCCGCCGAGCAGCCGGACGCCGAGCCGCTGATCGTGGCGTGTCTGTCCGGCCGCGGCGACAAGGATGTGGACACCGCGATCAGCTACTTCGGGCTTCCCGGGCATCCCGATCTGTACACCGGAGGCGTGGCATGACCGAGAGTTCACAGGCGGCGTTCAGCGCCGCAGCCGCCCAAGGCAGGGGAGCCCTGGTCGGATATCTGCCGGTGGGCTACCCGAGCGTGCCCGGGTCCCTGGAGGCGCTACGGGCTCTGTGCGGCGTCGGCGGCGACGGCCCGGGAGTCGACCTGGTGGAGATCGGTCTGCCGTACTCCGACCCGATCATGGACGGCCCGGTGATCCAGCAGGCCGGGACCAAGGCACTGGAGCGAGGCGTCCGCACCAGCGACGTCTTCGCGGCGGTCGAGGCGGTCCGGTCCACCGGTACTCCGGCAGTGGTGATGACCTACTGGAACCTCGTCGACCACTACGGTCCGGACGCCTTCGCCCGCGACCTGGCCAACGCCGGCGGGTCCGGATTGATCACCCCCGACCTGATCCCCGACGAGGCCGAGGATTGGTTCAGTGCCTCCGAGGCGCACGGGCTGGATCGGATCTTCCTGGTGTCGCCGTCGTCCACCGATGAGCGGATCAGCTCAACGGTGGCCGCCTGCCGCGGGTGGGTCTACGCCACCTCGGTGATGGGGGTGACCGGCACCCGAACCTCCAGTCCGAGTGCGGCCCCGGAGCTCGTCTCGCGGATCAGGTCCTTGGCCCCCGGCACGCCCGTCGGTGTGGGGCTGGGCGTTTCCACCGGCGATCAGGCCGCGGATGTGGTCAGCTATGCGGACGCCGTGATCGTTGGCTCGGCCTTCATCAAGCCGCTGCTTGCCGCCGAGGCTGCCGGCCATCCGGACGATCTGAGCGGGCTGCGCGCCGTCCTGGCCGACCTGGCCGACGGTGTCCGGCGCCGGTCCTGATCGAGCGAAAGGCCGTCATGATTCCGGGCTTCATTCCGAGTCCCTCGATCAGCTCCTTCTCGCTGGGGCCGGTGACGATTCACATCTACGCGCTATGCCTGCTGGCCGGGATTGCTGCGGCCTGGGTGATCGGCTCGCGACGGTGGAAAGCCCGAGGCGGCAACACCGAGAACTTCGAGACCATCCTGCTGTGGGCGATCCCGGTCGGCATCATCGGGGCCCGCTTCTACCACGTGATGACCCACCTGGGCGACTACTTCGGGCCGAGCGCAGACCAGCACTGGTGGGCCATCTGGGAGGGCGGAATCGCCATCTACGGTGCGATCGGCTTCGGAGCCCTTGCGGCCTTCGTCGTGGCCCGGCGGCAGAAGGTCGCCTTCGCGGCGTTGGCGGACGCGCTGGCACCCGGCATCGCCGTCGGACAGGCACTGGGCCGCTTCGGCAACTGGTTCAACCAGGAGCTCTACGGGCTTCCGACCGATCTGCCGTGGGGGTTGGAAATCGACCCGGCTCACCGGGTTCCCGGGCTGGAGCGCTTCGCAACCTTCCACCCGACGTTCCTTTACGAGTTGTTGTGGAACCTCTTGGTGGCCGCAGTGCTGATCTGGGCTGATCGCCGGTTCCGCCTCGGCCGGGGCAAGGTGTTCGCCCTCTACGTGGCCCTCTACGGCTTCGGTCGGATCTTCACCGAATCGCTGCGTACCGACTACTCCTACGACGTTTTCGGCCCGCTGCGGTTCAATGCGGCCGTAGCGATGCTGATTTGCCTGGTCGGGATCGTGGCGTTGGTGCTCCTGGTGAAGTTTCGTCCGGGCCGGGAAAGCAGTGTTGATCCAGTCTCCGAGACGAATTCGTCTCTCCTGATGGACGCGCCGTCCGTGGACGAGTCCACTGGGCCGGTGGGTGAGACTCCGGACGATTCCGTGGAACCCGGCTCCGACTAGGAGAGTAGTCTGAGGAATCCGTGACCGGCTCGGGCGCCGTCCGCCACACAGCAGACAACCGTTACGAGCGCGGGTCGTTCGGGTAGGCTCGCGGTCCGAAAGCGAATCGTCGGCCGGGGGTGGCCAGCTGGCGCGCGCCCCACGCTTGGCGTAGATGGGAGACAACACATGGCGAAGCTGTCGATGCCGAACCGACCCGCCGAGGGACTCTACGATCCCGCCTTCGAACACGATGCCTGCGGCGTCGCTTTCGTCGCGCGGCTGGGCGGGGAGGCCAGCCACGACATCATCGCCAAGGGCCTGATTGCGCTGGAGAATCTGGATCACCGAGGAGCTACCGGTGCCGACCCGGCAGCCGGCGACGGTGCGGGCATGCTGCTTCAGGTTCCGGATCGGTTCTTCCGTGAGGTCGTCGACTTCGATTTGCCGGCGCCGGGCCATTACGCCGTCGGCATGGCGTTCCTGCCCACCGACCCGGCCAAGCGTGCCTCGGCCAAGCGGACGATCGAGTTCATGGCCACCGAGGAGCACTTGGTGATCAACGGCTGGCGCGAGGTGCCCACCGATGACTCGACGCTCAGCCCGATCTCGCGGGAGAACATGCCGCACTTCGAGCAGTTCTTCGTCTCCACGATCAACCTCGCCAGCGGAATCGAGCTGGATCGCGCGGTGTACCCGCTGCGGCAGCGCGCTCGCGGCGAGGCCGGGGTCTACTTCGCGTCCCTGTCCGGACGCACCACCGTCTACAAGGGCATGCTCACCACGCAGCAGCTGGCCGAGGTGTTCCCGGATCTGCTGGACGAGCGGATGGAGAGCGCGCTGGCGCTGGTCCACTCCCGCTTCTCGACCAATACCTTCCCGGCCTGGGAGCTGGCCCACCCGTACCGGCTGATGGCCCACAACGGTGAGATCAACACGGTCAAGGGCAATCGCAACTGGATGCGGGCCCGGGAGGCGCTGCTGTCCAGTGACCTGATTCCCGGCGATCTGTCTCGGGTGTTCCCGATCTGCACTCCGGGCGGGTCCGATTCGGCGTCCTTCGACGAGGTGCTGGAGCTGCTGCACCTGGGTGGACGCTCGCTGCCGCATGCGGTGCTGATGATGATCCCCGAGGCGTGGGAGAACCACACCGAGATGGACCAGGCCCGGCGCGACTTCTACTCCTTCCACTCCTCGCTGATGGAGCCGTGGGACGGCCCGGCGTCGGTGACCTTCACCGACGGCACTCTGATCGGCGCGGTGCTCGACCGCAACGGGCTGCGTCCGGGGCGCTTCTGGGTGACAGATGACGGCCTGGTGGTCTTCGCCTCCGAGGCCGGCGTGCTCGACCTCGACCCGGCGCACGTCGTCCAGAAGGGACGGATGAAGCCCGGCAAGATGCTGCTGGTCGACCTGGCCAGCCATCGGCTGATCGATGACGACGAGATCAAGGCCAAGCTGGCTGCCGCCGAGCCCTACGCCGAGTGGCTGGCCGAGGGACGGGTGGATCTGAACGATCTGCCAGAGCAGCAGCACGTCGTGCACAGCCACGCCTCGGTCACCCGTCGTCAGCAGGTCTTCGGCTACAGCCATGAGGAACTGCGGATGATCGTGGCGCCGATGGCGAACACCGGTGCCGAGCCGATCGGTTCGATGGGCAATGACGCGCCGGTGGCGGTGCTGTCCGAGCGTCCCCGGCTGTTGTTCGACTACTTCGCCCAGTTGTTCGCGCAGGTGACCAACCCGCCACTGGATGCGATCCGCGAAGAGCTGGTGACCTCGCTTTCGGCTACCTTCGGCCCGGAAGGCAACTTGCTCGCCCCGGGACCGGACTCCTGTCGGCAGATCGTGATCGGCTACCCGATTCTGGATTCGGATCAGCTGGCCAAGCTGGTCCGGATCAACCGAGACGGCTCGATGCCGGCCTACGACACCCACGTCGTCCGGGGTCTGTACCCGGTCGAGGGCGGTGGGGCTGCACTCAAGGCGAAGCTTGAGGAGCTGTGTGCGGCGGTCAGCGAGGCGATCGCCGGCGGTGCGCGGACGATCATCTTGTCCGACCGGCACTCGAACGCCGATCTGGCTCCGATCCCGTCGCTGCTGCTCACCGCGGCGATCCACCACCACCTGGTTCGGGAGAAGACCCGGACCCAGGTTGGCCTGATCGTCGAGGCAGGCGACGTCCGCGAGGTGCACCACGTGGCGCTGCTGATCGGCTACGGCGCCGCTGCGGTGAACCCGTACCTGGCTTTCGAGTCCGCCGAGGATCTGGCCCGCCGCGAGTGGCTGGTCAATGTCGACCCGGACAAAGCCGTTTACAACGTCCGCAAGGCACTGGGCAAGGGCGTGCTGAAGGTGATGTCCAAGATGGGCGTCTCCACCATCGCCTCCTACACCGGTGCTCAGATCTTCGAGGCCCTGGGCCTGTCCAGTGAGCTGATCGAGGCCTACTTCACCGGGACCACCAGTCGGGTCGAGGGGATCGGCCTGGACGAGATTGCCGAAGAGGTGGCCAAGCGGCACGCGCGGGCCTACCCGCCGGACGGCATCCCGCTGCCGCACCGCACGCTGTCCGGAGGCGGGGAGTACAAGTGGCGCCGCGAGGGCGAGCCGCATCTATTCGATCCGGAGACCATCTTCCGGCTGCAGCACTCCACCCGGCAGGGCCGCTACGACATCTTCCAGCAGTACACCGCGCGGGTGAACGATCAGTCGAAGCGGCTGATGACCCTGCGCGGCCTGCTCGAGTTCGACTCGGGCCGAGCCCCGGTGCCGATCGACGAGGTCGAGCCGATCAGCGAGATCGTCAAGCGCTTCTCCACCGGCGCGATGAGCTATGGCTCGATCAGCCGGGAGGCGCACGAGACCCTGGCCATCGCCATGAATCGGCTGGGCGCCAAGTCCAACACCGGTGAAGGCGGCGAGGATCCCGAGCGGCTGCACGATCCGGCGCGGCGCAGTGCCATCAAGCAGGTGGCCTCGGGCCGGTTCGGTGTGACCAGTGACTACCTGACCAATGCCGACGACATTCAGATCAAGATGGCACAGGGTGCGAAGCCTGGCGAAGGCGGTCAGCTGCCCGGCCAGAAGGTCTACCCATGGGTGGCCAAGACCCGGCATTCGACGCCCGGCGTGGGGCTGATCTCGCCGCCACCGCATCACGACATCTACTCGATCGAGGATCTCAAGCAGCTGATCCACGACCTCAAGTGCGCCAACCCGGCGGCTCGAGTGCATGTGAAGCTGGTGGCCGAGGTTGGCGTCGGTACGGTCGCGGCCGGCGTCTGCAAAGCCAAGGCCGATGTGGTGCTGGTGTCCGGTCACGATGGTGGTACCGGTGCCGCACCGCTGACCTCCATCAAGCATGCCGGTGGCCCCTGGGAGCTCGGCTTGGCCGAGACTCAGCAGACGCTGCTGCTCAACGGGCTGCGCGATCGGATCGTGGTGCAGGCCGACGGCCAGCTGAAGACCGGACGGGACGTGGTGATCGCCGCTCTGCTGGGTGCCGAGGAGTTCGGTTTCGCCACCGCGCCGCTGGTCGTTTCGGGCTGCGTGATGATGCGGGTCTGCCACCTGGACACCTGCCCGGTGGGGGTGGCCACCCAGAACCCGGAGCTGCGGGCCAAGTACTCCGGCCACGCCGACTACATCGTGAACTTCTTCCAGTTCATTGCTCAGGAAGTCCGCGAGCTGCTTGCCGAACTTGGCTTCCGCTCGATCGAAGAGGCCGTCGGCCACGTCGAGGCGCTGAAGACCAGGGACGCCATCGAGCACTGGAAGGCCAAGGGCCTGGATCTGGCGCCGGTGCTGCATCGGGTCGAGCTGCCCGAGGGCGCTGCTCTGCACCGGACCTCCGGACAGGACCACGGCCTGGACGACAAGCTGGATATCCAGCTGATCGAGATGGCCCAGCCGGCGCTGACGAACGGTGAGCTGGTCCGGGCCGAACTGACCGTCCGCAACGTCGACCGCACCGTGGGCACGCTCTTGGGCCACTACGTGACCAAGGCGACCGAAGGTGTTGGTCTGCCGGAGAACACCATCGATCTGACCTTGCGCGGTACGGCGGGACAGAGCTTCGGCGCCTTCCTCCCGCGTGGCGTGACCTTGCGTCTGGTCGGCGACAGCAATGACTACTTCGGCAAGGGGCTGTCCGGCGGGCGGCTGATTCTGCGCCCGCACGGCAATGCGCCGTTCCGGGCCGAGGAGCAGATCATCGCCGGCAATGTGATCGGCTACGGCGCGACCAGCGGCGAGTTGTTCATCCGCGGACAAGTGGGCGAGCGATTCTGCGTCCGCAACTCCGGGGCGACGGCCGTTGTCGAGGGCGTGGGTGACCACGCCTGCGAGTACATGACCGGTGGTGAGGCGTTGATCCTCGGCGCGACCGGGCGCAACATCGCTGCCGGCATGTCCGGTGGTGTGGCCTGGGTGCTGGATCTGGTGCGGGAGCGGTTGAACGCCGAACTGGTCGACGCGGAACCGCTGAGCGATGAGCACCTGGACCGGGTGCGTGCGCTGCTGACCAAGCATCTGGAGGAGACCGGTTCGGCCGTGGCCGCGGCGCTGCTCGAGCTCGATTCCGAGACGCTGCGCAGCCGGTTCACCACCTTGGTGCCGCGCGACTACGCCCGAGTACTGAAAGCCAGAGCCGAGGCCGAGGCTGCCGGGCTGGATGAAGAGACCACCGTGAAGATGATGATGGAGGCGTCCCATGGCTGATCCCAGAGGATTCATCACCACCCCGCGGCAAGTTGCCGAACGGCGCCCTGTGGCCGAGCGGGTGGAGGACTGGAACGAGGTCTACCCGGGTACTCCGGGTACGGCCGTGCTTCCGATCATCAGCCGACAGGCCGGGCGCTGCATGGACTGTGGCATCCCGTTCTGCCACTCCGGCTGTCCACTGGGCAATCTGATTCCGGAGTGGAACGACCTGATTTGGCGCGACGACTGGGCCGGGGCCTTGGAGCGGCTGCATGCCACCAACAACTTCCCCGAGTTCACCGGACGGCTCTGCCCGGCACCGTGTGAGACCGCCTGTGTGGTCGGGATCAACCGTGAGCCGGTGACCATCAAGAACGTCGAGGTCTCGATCATCGACCGCGCCTGGGGTGACCGTCGCGTTGTCGCTCAGCCGGCGGCTTGGCACACCGGCAAGACGGTGGCCGTGGTCGGATCCGGCCCGGCGGGCTTGGCCGCTGCGCAGCAGCTGTCCCGAGCCGGGCACACGGTCGTCGTGTACGAACGGGCCGACGCCGTTGGCGGCCTGCTGCGCTACGGGATCCCCGAGTTCAAGATGGAGAAGAAGGTCCTGGACCGGCGCCTGAAGCAGATGGTGCTGGAGGGGACGGTCTTCAAGACCGGAGTGAACATCGGCGTCGACATCACCGGTGAGCAGCTCTTGGAGCGTTTCGACTCGGTGGTCTTGGCGATCGGGTCCACTGTGGCGCGTGATCTTCCGGTGCCCGGTCGTGAGCTGGCCGGCATCCACCAGGCCATGGAGTTCCTGCCGCAGGCCAACCGGGTCGCGGTCGGTCAGGAGGTGCCCGATCAGATCCTGGCCACAGGCAAGGATGTGGTGATCATCGGTGGCGGTGACACCGGTGCCGACTGCTTGGGCACCTCACTGCGCCAGGGTGCGCGTTCGGTGACCCAGCTGGAGATCATGCCGATCCCGCCGCAGGCTCGCCCGTCCGGCCAGCCGTGGCCGACCTACCCGATGGTCTACCGGGTCTCCTCGGCCCATGAGGAGGGTGGCGAGCGGCTCTACTCGGTTTCCACGCAGCGCTTCCTGGGTGACGAGTCCGGCAACGTCAGCGGGTTGGAGCTGAACGAGGTCCGCTTCGTCGAGGGACGCCTGGAAACCGTCGAGGGGACCACTCGCGAGCTGCCCGCCCAGCTGGTGTTGCTGGCCATGGGCTTCACCGGACCGCAGCGCGAGGGCGTTGTCGAGCAACTCGGTGTCGCGCTCGATCCGCGCGGGAACATTGCCCGGGACGAGAACTACGCCACCAGTGTTGATCGGGTCTTCGTGGCCGGAGATGCCGGACGTGGCCAGTCGCTGATCGTGTGGGCCATCGCCGAAGGACGCTCGTGCGCCAATGGGGTGGACGCCTACCTGAACCAGCGCGAGTCCCGGCTGCCCAAGCCGATCCTGCCGACGGAACGTCCACTAGCGGTCTAGCCCTAGAATCGCACCTGCCGTCCGAGGGAGGAAGCTGATGGGCCGGGTGCGTGCAGCCCTGTCGGGTGTTGCCACGCCTCGCTGGGATCGACTCCTGGTCGCGATCTGGCTGGTGGGCTTCGCCGTCGCGCGTTCGGCCCGGTTCAACGAGCGCGACCCGTACTGGCAGGTGCGGGCTGGGCTGGAGAACCTGGCCGGCCAGCCACTGGCCCGTCCCGACACCTGGAGTTGGGCGCCGGTCGGCGGTGACTGGTATCAGAACTCACCGCTGTGGGACAGCTTCCTGGGGCTGGGTTATGCCGGTGGTGGGTTCTGGGGACTCTTCGCAGTCACTGTGCTCACCATGGCCGGCTACTTTCTGTTGGCCGAGCGGCTGGCGCTGCGATTGGGTGCGCGCCCATTGCCGAGTCTGGCCGGACTGCTCGCGGTCTTCTGCTCTACCTTGGCCATGCTGTCGCCCCGAGCGACGTTGGCTGCGCAGGTGCTGATTCTGGGCGCGGTGCTGATCGCGCTGGAATGGGCGGACGGCCCGGCCCGGCGGCTGAGCTGGCCGGTCAACCTCACCCTCGGCTTCGTGCTGGCGATGGGGCTGTCCACCCTGGGCAACTGGGTGCATCTATCCTTCCTGCTGATCGGCCCAGGGCTAGGTGTGGTCTGGCTGGTGGTGTGGTTCTTCGCCCCGGTGACCAGAGCGGTGAAAACCGCGCTCAGCGTGGCCGGGCTGGTCGGTTGGGGACTGGGCCCGCTGCTGTCGCCCTACGGACTGGTCGGCGGGCTGGAGCGCACCGCGGCGGTCCAGGCGGCCTGCCAGGGCGTCGTGGTGGAGTGGTCCTCGCCGTTCACCGCGGGGCTGCCCGTTGAGCTGCTCGCCATGGCCCTGATCGCAACTGTGATCTCGGCCTGGGCTGCGGTCTGGTTGTGGCGGCGAGTGCGCCGCGGCCCCGTGGATCTGGCGCTCGGCGCGGCGCTCGCACTCGCCACGATCGCGGTGCCGGCCTGTCTGGCCGGGCTGACCGCCATCCGCTTCCTCGGGATTGGCCTTCTCACCATGGCCCCGCTGGTAGCGGCCATGGTCACCACTGCTGTGGATGGGATTCGGCGTCGATGGCAGCACACGGCCGGTTCGCGTTGGTGGGAGTACACGACTGGGCGGGTCTGGCGGGTCGTGTTGTGGCTGACCGCGGCCGTGCTGACGGTGCCCACTGTGGTCCTGGCGGCGAACCATGCGGTTCCGGCTGAGGCTGAGTTGGTGGCAAAGCTGCCCGCAGGATGCCTTCTGTACAGCGATGTGGGCATCGCCGGCCCCACGATCCTGCTGCGCCCGGACGTGCGCGTGTGGATCGACGGGCGGGCCGACTACTACGGACGGGACCGCATCCTGAGCAGCTATCGATACCGGATCGGCGAAGGAGATCACCTCATTCCGGTTGGCGCCACCTGTGTCGCCCTGGATCTCTCGCTCGGCGAGAGCGACCTGGTCCGCAAGCTGGACGAGTCGCCCGAGTGGCAGCCCGCGGGCCAGGTCGACGTCTATCGGCTCTGGCTGCCCAGGCACGACCGATGAGCGACCTCGAGCCACGGGTGGCGCTGCTGCGCGGGGTGAACCTCGGCCCCCAGCGACGCATGTCCATGGCTGAGTTGCGGGCGCTGGCCTCCGGCCTGGGCTGGACGGGTGTGGCCACCCACCTGCAGTCGGGCAACCTGATCTTCCAGGCGCCGGGCAGCGACGCGGACGTGGCCGGGCAACTCGGTGCCGCACTTGACCAGCGCTGTGGACTGCACATTGATGTGGTGATTCGGGACCAGGAGCGGCTCCGGACGCTCCTGGAGGCGCATCCCTACGCCGACGGCGATCCTTCGCGGGTGATGGTGGCCTGCGGTGACCGTCCGATCGACGCGGCGGCACTGGCCCGGCTGGGCAGGCTGCGCCGTGGGGACGAGCAGTTCGCGCTGGCCGCCAGCGGTCAGGATCTGTACGCCAGCTTCCCCGACGGCCAGGCCCGCTCGCGGCTCGCGGCCGGCCTGATCGAGGCACTGTCGCCGGCCCTGGCAACCGCTCGCAACCTGCGTACGATGAGCACCTTGGTGGATCTGCTGAGGGCTGAACCCGCACGGTGAGTCGATGGTCCGGATGCGGCGTCGTCGGAGTTAGGGTGAGTACTCGCTGACTTCCCCCAGCGGGTTATCTGTCACTTCCACAGTTCGGAGGCTCGGTCAGCGTGACCGCCGATTTCGTGCATCTGCATTGCCACTCGGAGTACTCGATGCTGGACGGTGCTGCACGTCTGAAGGATCTGGTCGGGCGCGCGGAACAGCTGGGCATGAACGCGCTGGCGGTCACCGATCATGGCAACCTGTTCGGCGCCTACGAGTTCTACAAGGTCGCCAAGAACTCCCCGGTGAAGCCGATCATCGGCCTGGAGGCCTACCTCACTCCCAAGACTCATCGCAGTGAGCGCAAGCGCGTCCAGTTCGGGGACGGGACCGGCGACGATGTGGCGTCCAAGGGCGCCTACACCCACATGACGATGTGGGCCGAGAGCGCCGACGGCATGCACAACCTGTTCCGGCTGAGTTCACTGAGCTCGCTGGAGGGCTTCTTCTACAAGCCACGCGCCGACCGGGAGTTGCTCAACCGCTACGGCAAGGGGCTGATCGCAACCACCGGATGCCCCTCGGGAGAGGTGCAGACCTACTTGCGGCTGGGCCAGTACAAGGACGCCGTGGCCTCGGCAGCGGAGTTCCGGGACATCTTTGGTGCCGGCAACTTCTATGTGGAGCTGATGGACCACGGCCTCGAAATCGAGAATCGGGTTCGTTCCGACCTGCTCCGGCTGGCCAAGGACCTGTCGTTGCCCCTGGTTGCGAGCAACGACTTGCACTACGTCCATGCCCACGACGCCGAGGACCACGACACGCTCCTGTGCGTGTCTGCGGGGGCGAACAAGGACACCCCGAACCGGTTCAAGTTCGACGGAAACGGCTACTACCTGAAGTCGCCTGAGGAGATGCGGGCGCTGTTCGCCGATCTGCCGGAAGCCTGCGACAACACCTTGGCCATCGCCGAGCGCTGCCAGACCCACTTCGAAGAGGGCACCGGCACTTACATGCCGCAGTTCCCGGTGCCGGACGGCGAAACTGAGACCTCCTGGTTCATCAAGGAGGTGCGCACCGGTCTGGACAAGCGCTATCGCGGTCAGGTTCCCGAGTACGCGATCAAGCAGGCCGAGTACGAGGAGGAGGTGATCCTCGGCAAGGGCTATGCCGGGTACTTCCTGGTGGTGGCTGACTTCATCAACTGGGCCAAGCGCAACGGGATCCGGGTCGGGCCGGGCCGCGGCTCCGGTGCCGGCTCGATGTGCGCCTATGCCATGGGCATCACCGACTTGGACCCGGTGCCGCACGGTCTGATCTTCGAGCGCTTCCTCAATCCTGAGCGTCCCTCGATGCCCGACTTCGACGTCGACTTCGATGATCGTCGTCGCAGCGAGGTGATTCGCTACGTCACCGAGAAGTACGGCGACGACCGGGTCTGCCAGATCGTCACCTACGGCACCATCAAGGCCAAGCAGGCCATCAAGGACGCCGGTCGGGTGCTCGGCATGCCGTTCTCGATGGGGGAGAAGCTGACCAAGGCCTACCCGGCCCCGGTCCAGGGCAAGGACCTGCCGCTGCCCTATGTCTTCGATCCCGAGCATGAGCGCTATGGCGAAGGCACCGAGTTCCGTGAGCTGTACGAGTCCGATCCGGACGCCAAGACCGTTGTCGATACAGCGCGGGGGATCGAGGGCCTGAAGCGGCAGTGGGGCGTGCATGCCGCGGGCGTGATCATGTCCAGCGTCCCGTTGATGGACGTGATCCCGGTGATGAAGCGCGAGCAGGACGGCCAGATCATCACCCAGTTCGACTACCCGAGCTGCGAGTCGCTCGGCCTGGTCAAGATGGACTTCCTGGGGCTGCGGAACCTGACGATCCTCGACGACGCCGTCCGCAATGTGAAGATCAACCGCGGCATCGACCTCGACCTGGACGCGTTGCGCCGGGACATGACCGATCGACCGACCTACGACCTGCTCGCCTCGGGCGAGACGCTCGGGGTGTTCCAGCTCGACGGTGGCGGGCTGCGCTCGCTGCTGAAGATGATGCGTCCGGACAACTTCGAAGACATCTCGGCCACCATCGCGCTGTATCGGCCCGGCCCGATGGGTGCCGACAGTCACACCAACTACGCCCTGCGCAAGACCGGACGCCAGAAGGTCGAGCCGATCCACCCTGAGCTCGCCGAGCCGCTGGCCGACATCCTGGACATGACCTACGGCCTCATCGTCTATCAGGAGCAGATCCAGCAGATCGCGCAGCGGGTGGCCGGCTACAGCCTGGGTCAGGCAGACCTGCTGCGCCGAGCCATGGGCAAGAAGAAGAAGGAAGTTCTGGAGGCCGAGTTCAAGCCGTTCAGCAGCGGCATGAAGGCCAACGGCTTCTCCGACGCCGCGATCTCCACACTGTGGGAGATCATGGTCCCCTTCGCGGCTTACGCCTTCAACAAGGCGCACTCGGCTGCCTACGGGGTGATCTCGTACTGGACGGCCTATCTGAAGGCCAACTACCCGGCAGAGTTCATGGCCGCCCTGCTGGAGTCGGTCAAGCAGGACAAGGACAAGACCGCGCTCTATCTGGGTGAATGCCGCCGGATGGGGATCCACGTGCTGCCGCCGGACGTGAACGAGTCCGAGGGCATGTTCACCCCGGTGGGTGAGGACGTGCGCTACGGCCTGGCCGCCGTGCGAAATGTCGGTGACAACGTGGTGAAGGGCATCGTCGAAGCACGCACCGAGTCCGGCAAGGCCGCGGATTTCAACGCCTTCCTCGACCAGGTGCCACTGGTGGTGTGCAACAAGCGAGTGATCGAGTCGCTGATCAAGGCGGGCGCTTTCGACTCGATGGGGCACACCCGGCGCGCACTGATGGAGTGCTTCGAACGCCGCGTCGACGAGGTGATCGACCTCAAGCGCAACCAGGCCAACGGCCAAGACGATCTGTTCGGAGACATCGGCAGCGCGGACCACGTGGCCGCTGCGCCGGTGCCGGATCTGCCCGAGTGGGACAAGCGGGTGCGGTTGGGCTTCGAGAGGGAGATGCTCGGCCTGTATGTCAGCGACCACCCGCTGCAGGGGCTGGAGCACATTCTGCTGGCCCAACGCGACCTGTCGATCGGCCAACTGCGCGCCGACGACGGCCCGCGCGACGGCATGATCACCATCGCCGGGATGATCACCCAGGTCGTCCGCAAGCAGACCAAGAACGGCGATCTGTGGGCGATTGTCACCGTTGAAGACCTGGAGTCCGCGGTCGAGGTGCTGCTGTTCCCGAAGGTCTACGCGACCGTGGCCTCCGGGCTGGCCAGCGACGTGGTGGTGCGGATCAAGGGCCGGGTGCGAACCAAGGACGACAGTCTGGAGCTGACCGGACAGGAGGTCGCCTTCCCGGACGTCTCCGAAGGACCGTCCGGTCCGCTGGTGATCCAGTTGCCCGCGGTGCGATGCACGCCGGCCGTGGTGGAGCAGCTTCGGCAGGTGCTGCGCTCGCATCCCGGGCCGACGGAGGTGCGGGTGAAGTTGGTCTCGACCACGAACGGCGCCAAGATCTGGCGGCTGGACGACGGGCTGCGGGTGGCCACGTCCCGGCCACTGATGGCCGACCTCAAGGCACTGCTAGGCCCCTCCTGTGTCGCCGGCTGACCGGGTCTTTGCGGGTGCGTCGATGGTGCGTGCCGCGGACGAAGCGCCTAGGCTTCCTGCGTGACCACGACTCCCGTTGCCTCGACATCGCACCTGCCTGCCGATGGTCCTGCGCGAGTGCTGCCCTGGATCGCCATCCTGGCCGGGCTGTCGATCGTCGTCGGCGCGCTGGGTGGGGTCTTCTGGGCGGCTGTGGTGAAGCTGCCGGCCTACCTGGTCGGGGCGGACGGCTCGGGGACCATGACCGAACGAGGCCTCACCGAGATCGTCAGCGGCGACGCCTGGTACGTCATTGTGGGCGTCTTGATCGGGGTCGGGCTCGGACTCGTGGCCTGGCGCTGGTTCCGTCCGCTCGGCTGGCCGACGCCGCTGCTGGCCATCGGGGCCGGTCTGGTGGCCGGTCTGGTCTGCTGGCAAGTGGGACAGCTGGTTGGGCCGGGCAACTTCAACGACCGGCTGGCAGCGGCCAGCCCTGGTGATCTGGTCCGAATGTCGCTGGAGTTGCACTCCTGGTCGGCGTTGGCAGTGTGGGCATTCGCCGCCGTCACTCCGGTGCTGCTGATCTCCTCGCTCGGACCTGACGACGAGGAGCATCACCGAAAGCCGCGAGTCAAGCGCCCGGCCTCCGTGCAGCTGGCTGAGCCGGAGAGTGTTGACGAGCGCGGCGTGGTGACGGCGGAAAGCGACGCCGAGTGAGGCCTGCCGTAGAGCTGGAGATCGAGCGCAAGTATGCGCTCAGCCTCGAGCAGGACGTGCCATCGCTGGCCGGTACCGTAATCGAAGGTCCGGCGGCCGACTATCACCTGGTTGCGGTCTATTACGACACCCCCGACGGTCGGTTGGGGGCTGACCGGCTAGTGATCCGGCGTCGCACCGGTGGCCGCGACGACGGCTGGCATCTCAAGGCACCCGGGCCGGACGCAGATCACCGCGTGGAGCTGCAGTTGCCGATCGATCCGCAGGCCCCGGGGCTGATCCCGGAGGGCTTCTGGGATGAAGTCAGCGAGCGGCTCGGCGAGCAGCCACTGGTCCCGGTCGCCACCCTGCGCACCTTCCGGCAGGAGCGCGACCTGCTCGGTGCTGATGACAGCGTGCTGGCCCGGCTCTGTATCGACGAGGTGCACTCCGAGGTTGGGTCGTACACCGACCACTGGCGTGAGGCGGAGCTGGAACTGGCGAGCGGCCAGCTGGCGCTCCTGGACGAGCTGGAGGCGGTCTTTGCAGCGGCCGGAATCGGCCGGGCCACCGACGTGGCCAAGATCGCCCGCGCTCTGGGCTCGTCGAATCAACAGCCGGCTGCGGCCACTGCCGGCAGTGTGGTCCAGTCCTATCTGGCCGCCCAGCTGGGTGCACTCCAGCACTGGTATCGGGATCCGTCCGGTCTGCCCGCCGGTGACGCGCATGACGGTCGCGTCGCCTGCCGCCGGCTGCGCAGCGTCCTGAACACGTTCGCGGACGTGTTCGCCCCGGGCTCGCGGGGACGGCTGCGCACGGAACTGCGCTGGCTGGGCCTGCAGCTCAGTCCGCTGCGAGACGCCGAGGTCGTTGCCGATCGTTTGGCGGGTGGACCGGTCGAGCCGGCCGCCGAATGGGCCGGCTTCGTGGCGAGCTATCGGCAGGTGGTGCTGGCGGGGCGGCGCACGTCGCTGGAGGAGTCTCTGGATCGTCCGCGGGTTGCGGCATTGCTGGCCGGGTTGGAGGGCCTCCTGGCCGGATCGGCACTGTCCGCTGCGGCCGCCGGAGAGCCGGACGAGCTGGTCGCGCACTGGCTGGCCGCAGTTCGCAGAGTAGGGACCGCCGCCCGGACCGCTGAACAGCGCGGCGACGAGCCGTCCTGGCATGAGGTGCGTAAGGCGGCTAAGGCCGCCCGCTACGGGGCCGAACTCCTGGCGCGCCGGCTGCCGGCCTTCGAACAGCAGCAGACCGCCTGGGAGCAGGTCACCGAGCAGCTCGGTGCCGTCCAGGACGCCGCGGTCACCCGCGCCGAGTTGCAGCGGCCGGAGGTGGCGGCACTGCCCGGAGCGACCCCCCAGCTGCTTGCCCAGCTCGACCAGCGGGAACAGGAGGCTCAGCGGATGGCTTTGCAGCGGGGACGGGCGGCGGTGACGGCGGCGCTGACGCTGAGCTGATCGGACTCAGCGAGCGATATCAGCGAAGCTGCCCGCACAGGCTGCAGCCAGATCGTCGGGGGCGAGCTCGACCTGCAGACCGCGGCGGCCGGCCGAGACCAGGATGGTCTCCCACAGCTGGGCGGTCTCGTCGATCACCGTGGGCAGCGGGTTCTTCTGACCCAGTGGCGACACTCCGCCCAGCAGGTAGCCGGTGCTGCGGGTGACCAGCGCCTTGTCGGCCATGACCGCCTTCTTGGCGCCCATCACCTGCGCGAAGTGCTTCAGGTCCAGCTGGGTGGCGACCGGGACCACGGCCACGGCCAGTTCGGGACGTTCTGCACCCAGGTCGACGACCAGCGTCTTGAAGAGCCGCTCCGGGTCCATGCCGAGAGCCGCGGCGGCCTCGGCCCCGTAGTTGATCACGGCAGGGTCATGGTCGTAGGGGTGGACGACGTGGGCGATGCCGGCCTGGACCAGAACCTCGAGCGCAGCGGTTGCCGCCGGCATCAGAGCACAGCTCCCACCAGTGCCACCAGGACCGGGGCCAGCACCAGTGCCGGCAGGAGATCTCCGACCGGAATCTGCTTGATGCCGGCCAGCCGGAAGCCCAGGCCCAGCAGAATCACTCCGCCGGTGGCTCCCAGCGCGTCCACTTGGGCGACCGGCAGGAAGTTGCCCAAGGCGAAGCCCAGCAGGGTCAACAACCCTTGGTAGATGGCCAGTGGCAGCACCGAGACCAGCACGCCGATCCCGAAGGTGGAGGCGAAGGCGATGGCCGCGAACCCGTCCATCACGGCCTTGACCAGCAGTTGCTCCGAACCGTGACCTAAGCCATCGGACAACGAGCCCAGGATGGCCAGCGGGCCGATGCAGAACACCAAGGTCGCGGTGACCGCACCTTCGACGAAACGACCATCCTCGGCGCCGCGGGAGAACCGTTGGTGCAGAGAGTTCACGGCGCCGTCGAGCCGATCCTCGATCCGCAGAATCGAGCCGATGATGCCGCCGATCAGCAAGGCGCCGAGCACGATCAGCAACGGTGCCGACGAGCCGACTTCGGCGGTCAGTGCGGGGGACAGCCCTGACGCGATCGACGAGGCACCGATCACCATCGTGAACAGGCCAAGCACCTGGGTGACCAGGGTGCGGGTTCGCTCACGGAGTCGGTGCCCGGCCAGCACCCCCAACCCGGTACCGAGCGCGATGGCGGCGACATTGGCGACGGTGCCCAGCCCGATGAACATGAGGGCTAGTCAACCACCAGCGACCCGGCCGGCTGGGCCAGGTGCCCACGAACGGACGCGGTGCAGGCCGTCGGCTGAGCCCAGCCAATAGAATCCCGGTGTGCTCACAACCATCGACCTCCGCGGAGTCAGCGTTCCCGATTACCGCGCCGTGGTGCCGCGGGCCGGTTTCGATGTCGCTGCCGCCACCACCGTGGTCCAGCCGATCATCGACGCCGTCGCCGAGCGTGGTGCCGCGGCCCTGGCCGAGTTCTCCGAGCGCTTCGACCATGTGGTTCCGCACAGCTTCCGGGTGCCAGCGGAGGCGTTGGCTACGGCTTTGGCCGGCCTGGACGCCGAGGTTCGCGCGGCTTTCGAGGTGGCCATCGACCGCCGCCGCCGAGTTGCTGAAGCTGAGGCCGCGCACGAGCCGGTGCGCGTCGAACTCGCAGCCGGGGCGATCGTCGAGCAGCGGTTGGTGCCGGTCGGCCGGGTGGGTCTGTACGTCCCCGGCGGCTTGGCGCCGTTGGCCTCCAGTGTGCTGATGAACGTCGTGCCGGCCCAGGTGGCCGGGGTTGCGTCGATCGCGGTGGCCAGCCCGCCGCAGGCCGAGTTCGACGGGCTCCCGCACCCGAACATCCTGGCGGTGTGTGCGCTGCTCGGCGTTGAAGAGGTCTACGCCGTCGGTGGCGCTCAGGCCATCGCCATGTTCGCCTACGGGGTGGACGGGCTGTGCGCGCCGGTGGATCTGGTCACCGGCCCCGGCAACATCTACGTGGTGGCGGCCAAGCGACTGCTCCGCGGACGGATCGGCATCGACTCCGAGGCCGGCCCCACCGAGATCGCCATCCTGGCCGACGAAACGGCGAACCCGGTCTACGTGGCCGCTGATCTGATCTCCCAGGCCGAGCACGACCCGCTGGCTGCCAGCGTGCTGGTCACCACCTCGCCGGAGCTGGCCGAGGCGGTGCGGGCCGAGCTGGAGCCGCAGATCGCCGTCACCACGCACGCGGAGAGGATTCGCACCGCCCTGGGCGGAGCCCAGTCCGCCGTGGTCCTGGTCTCCGACCTGGAGCAGGGGATCGCCGTGGTCGATGCCTATGCCGCCGAGCACCTGGAGATTCAGACCGCCGATGCCGCCGCCGTGGCCTCGCGGATCCGCAATGCGGGAGCCATCTTCGTGGGCTCGTTCTCCCCGGTGTCGCTGGGTGACTACAGCGCGGGCTCGACTCACGTGCTACCCACGGCCGGCTGCGCCTGCCACTCGTCGGGACTGAATGTGCACAGCTTCCGCAAGCAGGTGCACGTCATCGACTACTCGCGCGAGGCGCTGCTTGAGGTGGCCGGTGTGGTGGAGACCTTTGCCGCCGCGGAGAATCTTCCCGCGCACGGGGCCGCGGTCACGGTTCGGCGGCGCTCGTGAAGCCGGACGTGCGACTGTCGGAGCTGCCACTACGTCCCGAACTGGTGGGGGAGGAGCCCTATGGCGCCCCACAACTGGACGTCCCGGTGCGGCTCAACGTCAACGAGAACCCGTATCCGCCGACGCCGACGATCGTGGCCGAGATGGCGCAGGCGGTGGCTGCCGCCGCGGCCGAGATCGATCGTTACCCCGATCGCGAGGCGCTGGGCTTGCGCACCGACCTGGCCGAGTACCTGGGCCATGGGCTGACTGCGGCGAACATCTGGGCGGCCAACGGGTCGAACGAGGTGATGACCCACCTGCTGGGCGCCTTCGCCGGGCCTGGACGCACGGTGCTCACCTTCGCTCCGACCTACTCGATGTATCCCGAGTACGCCCGCAACACCCACAGCGAGTACGTCGTGGCGCCTCGGCGGGACGACTTCACGGTCTCGGCGGACGACGCCCTGGCCGCGATCGCCGCCCACCAGCCGACAGTGGTGTTCATCACGACGCCGAACAACCCGACCGGCACCAGCACGCCGCTGTCCGAGATCGAGAAGATCCTGGCCGGCACGGAGGCCATCGTGGTGGTGGACGAGGCCTATCAGGAGTTCGCTCGGCACCCCGAGCAGACCGCGCTCACCCTGCTGCCGCGATTCGGAAATCTGGTGGTCAGCCGGACCATGAGCAAGGCCTTCGCGCTCGCCGGCGGACGGCTGGGCTACCTCGCTGCGGCGCCGGCCATCGTGGACGCGTGCCGGATCGTCCGGCTGCCGTACCACCTGTCCGCGCAGACCCAGGCGCTGGCCCGAGTCGCCCTGGCCCACGCCGAGGAGATGCTGTCCACGGTGGACGAACTGCGCGCAACCAGAGACGAGCTGCTGGTTCGGCTTCCTCAACTGGGGGTCGAGGTGATCGACTCCGACGCCAACTTCTGCCTGTTCGGACGCTTCGCCGCCCGGCATGATGTCTGGCAGCGGTTGCTCGACCGCGGCGTCCTGGTGCGCGAAACCGGGCCGGCCGGCTACTTGCGGGTCTCGGTGGGCACCCCGGCCGAGATGGAACAGTTCTACCAAGCTCTGTCCGAAGCGATTGAGGAGATTCGATGAGTGCGCGAACGGCTGTCCGCGAGCGTCGGACCAGCGAGTCCGAGGTACGGGTCAGCCTGAACCTGGATGGGACCGGGCAATCGACGATCAGCACCGGGGTCGGCTTCTACGACCACATGCTGACCGCGCTGGCTCGGCACTCCCTGATCGACCTGGACATCGCGACCACCGGAGATCTGCACATCGACGGGCACCACAGCATCGAGGACACGGCAATCGTCCTGGGCCAAGCGTTCGCCGAGGCACTGGGCGACAAGGCCGGCGTGCGCCGCTACGGCGACGCCACCGTCCCGCTCGATGAGGCTTTGGCCCACGCAGTGGTCGACCTGGCCGGACGGGCTTACCTGGTGCACACCGGCGAGCCCGAGGGCCAGCAGTACGCGATGATCGGAGGTGCGGGACCGCTGTTCGCAGGGTCGATGACCCGGCACGTCTTCGAGTCCTTTGCCATGAATGCCGGCATCACCGTGCACCTGCGGGTGCTGGCCGGCCGCGATCCGCACCACATCGTGGAGGCTCAGTTCAAGGCGCTGGCTCGCGCCTTGCGAGACGCGGTCGCCATCGACCCGCGGATCGCCGGGATCGTTCCGTCCACCAAGGGCAGCCTGTGACTGCTGAGCGTCCGCTGGTCGCGGTGCTGGACTACGGCTCGGGGAATCTGCACTCGGCCACCCGGGCACTGGCCGCCGCGGGTGCCGAGGTCGTGCTCAGTGCCGATCCAGATACGTGCCTGAACGCGGACGGTCTGGTCGTCCCCGGGGTGGGTGCCTTCGCTGCTTGCATGGCCGGGCTGCTGGCTGTGGACGGCGGCCGGATTGTCGCCGAGCGGCTGGCCGCTGGGCGTCCGGTGCTGGGCATCTGTGTGGGCCATCAGGTGATGTTCGCCGACGGGGTTGAGCACGGCGAGCAGACCGCCGGGTTGGCAGTGCTGCCTGGGGTGGTGGCCGAGCTTGAGGCTCGTCCGTTGCCGCATATGGGCTGGAACACGGTGGCCGCTGGCTCCGGCAGTCGGATGTTCGCCGGTATCGAAGACCAGCGGTTCTACTTCGTCCACTCCTACGGTGTGCGCGAGGTCGACGGCTGGCCGGAGGGTGCTCTGCCGAGCTTCACCGAGCATGGTGGGGACCGCTTCGTGGCCGCCGTCGAGTACGGCCCGCTGTGGAGCACCCAGTTCCACCCCGAGAAGTCGGGGACGGCCGGGGCGCAGCTGCTGCGCAACTGGCTCACCGTCGTGAAGGAGACCAATGAAGCTTGAACTGTTGCCGGCCGTCGACGTCCAGGGCGGCCAGGCGGTTCAGCTGGTCCAAGGCGTGGCAGGCAGTGAGAAGGTCTTCGGTGATCCGCTGGCCGCGGCCAAGCGCTGGCAGGATGCCGGTGCCGAGTGGCTGCATCTGGTCGATCTGGACGCAGCCTTCGGCCGGGGCAGCAATGCCGAGCTGTTGGCCGGCATCATCGCTGAGCTCGACCTGAAGGTGGAGTTGTCCGGAGGAATTCGGGACGACGCGTCACTGACTCGCGCCTTGGGCACCGGCTGTCGACGGGTGAACATCGGCACCGCAGCCCTGGAGAACCCGGACTGGTGCGACCAGATCATCGCTGAGTATGGCGACCGGATCGCGATCGGCTTGGACGTCCGTGGCACCCGGCTGGCCGCCCGCGGTTGGACCCGCGAGGGTGGCGAGCTCTGGCCGACGCTGGACCGGCTGAACGCGGCCGGCTGTACTCGCTATGTGGTGACCGATGTGGCCAGCGACGGCATGCTCACCGGGCCGAACCTGGAGCTGCTTGCCGAGGTGTGTGCCCGGACCGACGCGAAGGTGGTGGCCAGCGGCGGTATCTCCCAGCTGGACGATCTGCGCGCACTGCGCGAGCTGGTTCCACTCGGGGTCGAAGGTGCGATCATCGGCACCGCGCTGTATGTGGGCAACTTCACTCTCGAGGAAGCGCTGCATGTCGCCGGAGCCTGACCCGGACCTGCAACGCCTACTGGCCGCGCACGACCGGCTGCTGCGTGGCCAGCGCGAGGTGGCCAGTGCGACCCGGCATGCGCAGCTGGGGCCGCTGTGGCTGGCCGATTTCGGCGGCTACGGAATGGTCAGCTATCAGGGCGTCGACCTCGCCAACGCCGATCTGGACGAGCTGATCGCGTCATCGGTGGAGTGGTTCACCGAGCGCGGCATCGTCGAGTTTGAGTGGAAGACCCGCGGCCATGACGACCTGCCTGCGCTCGATCCTGCACTGAGGGCTGCGGGGTTCGCGCCGGACCCGGTCGAGGTGGTGATGATCGGAGAGCCGGCCATGCTGGCCCGCCCTGAGGCGCTGCCGGACGGGCTCGAGTTGCGCCAGGCCGGAGCTGGCGCGGCCAGTCTGGCCGCCGATGTGGAGGCCGTCTCCCGGCTGCACAGCTCGGTCTTCGAGCACGCGGGGCCGGACCGGCAGGAGCGCACCATCGCCATCCTGACCGAGAAGCCGGAGACCATGCAGCTGTGGCTGGTGGCCGAGGGCGACCAGGCCATCTGTGCCGGACGAGTGGATCTGGAGCCACCGGTGGCCGGTCTGTTCGGGGGCGCCACCGCGCCGCAATGGCGGGGCAGAGGCATCTACCGCACCCTCACCGCTGCACGTGCTCAGGCGGCGGCCGCCGCCGGCTGTGAGCTGATCTATGCCGAATGCACGCCGTTCAGCCGGCCCATCCTGGAACGCGCCGGCCTGCGCGCGATCACCAGCACCACGCCCTACCTGTGGCAGGGCGCGGCCAACTGAGGGATCACGGCACCCGGGCGGTCCACTCCGGAGTGGAGAACTTGGTCCGGACCAGTTCCTCAGCTTTGGCCAACTCGTCCGCGGTGAGCTCGGAGTCGACCACCCGGTAGAGCTCGCGGAAGGTCTGGCTGAACGAGGCCATCACCTCGGCGCGGCCGAGATGAGTCTGCGAGCGAACCGGGTCGACTCGCTTGTTGGCGCTCTTGGTGCCCTTGTCGGACAGCTTCTCTCGACCGATCCGCAGCACCTGCAGCATCTTGTCGGCGTCGATGTCGTAGGCCATCGTCACGTGGTGCAGCACCGCTCCGCCGACGAACCGCTTCTGGGCGGCTCCGGCCAGCTTGCCGGCATCCGATGCGATGTCGTTCAGCCCGGCATAGTGGGCCTGGACGCCGACCCGCTCCAATGCGGTGAGCACCCACTGGTCGAGGAAGGCGTAGGAGGCTTCGTAGCTCATTCCGTCCACCAAGGTCTCGGGGACGACCAGAGAGAAGGTGATGCAGTTGCCGGCCTCCATGAACATGGCTCCGCCGCCGGAGATCCGCCGGACGACCTGAATCCCCAACTCGGCGGCCGCCTCCTGGTCGACCTCGTTGTGCAGGGACTGGAAGGAGCCGATCACCACGGCAGGATCGCGCCACTCCCAGAATCGGAAGGTGGGTCCGCGGCGGCCGGCGGCCAACTCGCGTCCCAGCACCTCGTCCAGGGCTGCGTGCATCACCGGCGGCAACGGGCCGGGATCCAGGAAGCTGATCTCGTGATCGGCCCAGCCGCTGGCCTTGCCGAGTGCGCGGCGCACGGCCATGGCGATCGCATGGGAGTCGAAACCGGCCATGATTAACGGAGCCGGCAGGGTCGCCTCAGTGCGGGCCCGATCCAGAGCTTCCCGCACCCGGCGGGCCAGCTCGGATGGTGGTGCGGTCACCGGCGTCCCCTGCAGCGAAGAGTTGATCACCTCGAGCGCCTCATCGGGATCGAGGAAGAAGTCACCGTGGACGTGAACCTGCTCGATTCGGTCCTCGGTGACGCTCAGATCGACGGCGACCAGCTTTCCGCCGGGCACCTTGTACTCGCCATGCAGAGGCTCGCTCATGAAGGCGAGAGTAGGTGGCCTAGACTAGGGCGCGCAAAATGCACCTGCGACGACGGACGGGATGTACATGAGCGGTCACTCCAAGTGGGCCACCACCAAGCACAAGAAGGCTGCCATCGATGCCAAGCGCGGCAAGCTCTTTGCCAAGCTGATCAAGAACATCGAGGTTGCGGCCCGGACCGGTGGCCCCGACCCCTCTGGCAACCCCACGTTGTACGACGCGATTCAGAAGGCGCGCAAGAACTCCGTCCCGGTGGACAACATCGACCGTGCGGTCAAGCGTGGCGGCGGTCTCGGCGGAGAATCGGTGGACTACATCGAGATCACCTACGAGGCGTACGGCCCGGCCGGCGTGTCGATTCTGATCGAATGCCTCACCGACAACCGCAACCGGTCGGCAGCCGACGTGAAGGTGGCCGTGACCCGCAATGGCGGCACCATGGCCGATGTCGGCTCGGTGTCGCGGATCTTCGACCGCAAGGGTGTGGTCGAAGTGGCCAAGGCCCAGGGCGGCAAGACTCTGACCGAGGACGACCTGCTTGAGGCCACCTTGGACGCCGGTCCGGAGGACGTCACCGACGAGGGCGAGGTCTTCAAGGTGATCAGCGATCCCAGCGTGCTGGTCGAGGTCCGCAAGGCCGTTCAGGCCGCCGGATTCGACTACGAGTCGGCCGAGGTCCAGTTCATGCCGCAGTACGGCCAGGCCATCGACTCGGTCGAGACTGCGGAGAAGCTGTTCAAGCTGCTGGACGCCATTGAGGACCTCGACGACGTGCAAAACGTCTACACCAACGAGGACGTGCCCGACGAGATCGGCGAGCAACTGGCCGAGTGACCCGGCGTGGCAGCCGCGTGGCTGACGGCCGCGCGGGCTAGTCTTCGAACATGCGTTCGGATGGCCGCTGATGCGGGTGCTCGGTGTCGACCCTGGCCTGACCAGGTGCGGAGTCGGCGTGGTCGAGGGTGGACCGGGCCGGCCCCTGCAGTTGGTCGCGGTGGGCGTGATCACCACTCCGTCTGACCTGGAGCTTCCGCAGCGGCTGCTGCGGATCGAGGCCGGGCTGAGCGAGTGGGTTGCCGAGAACCGTCCTGACGCGGTGGCCGTCGAGCGGGTCTTCGCCGACCAGAACGTGCTGTCGGTGATCGGGACGGCTCAGGCGGCCGGGCTGGCCATGCTGGTGGCTGCGCGGGCCGGCCTACCGGTGCACACCCACACCCCGACCGAAGTCAAAGCGGCAATCACCGGCTCTGGCAGGGCGGACAAGGCCCAGGTCGGCGCGATGGTGGCCCGACTGCTCAAGCTGAGCGCGGCCCCGAAGCCGGCCGACGCCGCCGACGCGGTGGCGCTGGCCATCTGTCATCTGTGGCGCGGCGCGGCCGACGACCGGATCGCGGCGGCGCTGGCCCGACAGGGAAGGACGACCAGATGATTGCGCAACTGAGCGGGCGGGTGGCCGCCGTGGGCGGAACCTGGGTGGTGATCGAGCTTCACGGGCTCGGCTTGCGGGTCGCCTGCACGCCGGCCACCGCCGGCGGGGCCCGACCGGGGGAGCAGCTCAGTCTGCACACGTCCTTGGTGGTCCGGGAGGACTCACTCACCCTTTACGGCTTCGCCGAGGCCGCCGAACGTGACTGCTTCGAACTCGTGCAGACCGCTTCGGGCATCGGCCCGCGGATCGCGCTGGCCGTGGTCTCGGTGTTCACTCCCTCCGACTTTGCCCAGGCGGTCAGTTCCGGCAACACGGCGGCCATCACCAAGGTCCCCGGCATCGGGGCCAAAGGGGCAGCCAAGCTGGTCCTCGAACTCAAGGACAAGGTGGCTGTACTGGCGGCCAGTGGGTCGTCCCGAGACCTCGGGGTGGTCTTCGGTGACTGGCGCGATCAGGTGCGTGGCGGCTTGGAGGGCCTGGGCTACTCCTCCCGCGACGCGGACGCGGCCTGTGATCAGGTGGCCGGGCTTGTTGAAGCCGAGCCGAACACGCCGGTGGCCGTGCTGCTGCGGGCCGCGTTGCGAACCCTGGCAAAGTGAACGCCGTGGCTTACGAATCCGAGTTCGACCCGCTGGATCCGAACGTCCATTCCGACGAACGGGCGGCCGAGTCGGCGCTGCGGCCCTCGGCACTGGCTGATTTCCGCGGTCAGCAGCGAGTCAGCGACCAACTCGGTCTGGTGTTGGCTGCCGCGCGGCAGCGGGGGACGGTGCCCGACCACGTCCTGCTCTCCGGTCCGCCCGGACTGGGCAAGACCACCTTGGCCATGATCATCGCCGCTGAGATGGGTGCTCCGATTCGGATCTCGTCGGGTCCGGCCATTCAGCATGCCGGCGACCTGGCCGCGATCCTGTCCGGACTGACAGAAGGCGAGGTCTTCTTCCTCGACGAGATTCACCGGATGTCCCGGCCTGCCGAGGAGATGCTGTACCTGGCCATGGAGGACTTCCGGGTCGATGTCGTCGTCGGCAAGGGTCCCGGCGCCACGGCCATCCCGCTGGAGATCCCGCGGTTCACCCTGGTCGGAGCGACGACGAGGGCGGGGCTGCTGCCCGGTCCGCTGCGTGACCGCTTTGGCTTCACTGCGCAACTGGACTTCTACGACAGCGCCGATCTTGAGCACATCCTGGTCCGTTCGGCCGGAGTCCTGGGGATCCGGCTGGAGACCTCCGCGGCCGTCGAGATCGCCTCCCGATCCCGCGGGACGCCTCGGATCGCCAATCGGCTGCTGCGCCGGGTCCGCGACTACGCGCAGGTGCACTCCGACGGCGTGATGACCCAGAAGATCGCCAAGGCCGCCCTCGAGCTCTACGAGGTGGATCCGCTTGGCCTGGATCGTCTCGACCGTGGCGTCTTGGACGCGCTGTGCCGCAGTTTTGGCGGCGGTCCGGTCGGCCTGACCACCCTCGCCTTGGCCGTGGCGGAAGAGCCGGAGACCATTGAGGAGGTGGCCGAGCCGTTCCTGGTTCGTGAGGGCTTCCTGATGCGGACGCCCCGTGGACGGGTGGCTACCGCCCGGGCCTGGCGGCACCTGGGGCTCACCCCGCCCACCCAGGCAGGCGTCGGCCTCGGCCAACTCGATCTATTCGACGACCCGCAAGGCTGAACTCGGCGGGCCTCGGATGGGAGTTGGCTGGTCGGGGCGCTAGGCTTCTACCTCGGCTGGCCTTCGTTGTCGGCCACCACCAAACGGTAAGGACTTTGAGATGCCAGAAAACCTGACTCTGCCCTTCCTGGTCGTGCTGATGGTCGCGGGTTTCTACTTCATGATCATCCGCCCTCAGCAGAAGCGGGCCAAGGAGCAGAAGCAGCACATGGAGACCCTGGCTCCGGGCGTCCGGGTGATGACCATCTCCGGCATCGTCGGCACCATCAAGCACCTGGGCGAGAAGCAGGCCATCCTCGAGATTTCTCCCGGGGTCGAGATGACCGTGGTCAAGGGTGCGATCAGCATGCAGCCGGTGGATGACGAGTTCGAGTATGCCGACGATGATGAGAACACCGAAAGTGCCGAGCCGGACGTCACCGACGACGCTCCTGCGGCCGAACAGAACTGAACTGACAAGGTAGACAGTGGCAACAAGCAAGCACCACGCGCACTCGTTGCGCACTCTGGTGATTCTCGCGCTGGTGATTTGTGGGATGTTCACCATCATGGCGGTCACCGGCGCCTGGGCACCCAAGCTCGGTCTGGACCTGCGCGGTGGCACCACCATCACGCTGACCGCCAAGAACTCCACCGGTGACGGTCGGGTCGACCCGAAGAGCCTGGAGCTGGCCCGGACGATCCTGCAGCAACGCGTCGACTCCCAGGGCGTCGGTGAGACCGAAGTCACCACCTCTGGCGAGACCCAGATCATCGTCACCGCGCCGAACGTCCAGCGCGACGACCTGCTGAAGATGGTCGGTCAGACCGCGCAGCTGTACTTCCGGGCGGTCTATGCCGCTGACGCATCGCCGACCGGCACGGTCAGCGGCGGCGACGCGACCCCGACGGCATCGGCCTCGCCGAGCGACTCTGCGTCGCCTGCGGCCTCGACCAGTGCCTCCCCGACCCCGCAGGCCACCGAGTCCACCAACAAGCGTCCGCTGCCCGCGCTGCCCACTCCGGTGGCCAGCCCGCGACCGAGTGTCGAGCCCGCCGGTGGCCAGACCAAGAGCCTGACGGACTTGCTGGCCTGGACGCCTAGCGACCGGGACAACGCCGACTTCGCCGCATACAAGTGCGGGGATCCGTTCCCTGATGTCACCACCGAGCCGCTGATCGCCTGTGACCAGACCGGCACCTACAAGTACCTGCTCGGTCCGGCCCTGATCAAGGGCTCGGACGTGACCCGGGCTACGGCAGGCATCCCGCAGAACTCGGTGAGCTGGGAGGTCGAGCTGCAGTTCAACTCGACCGCGGCCGACCAGTTCTACCAAGTGACCAAATACCTCAACGAGCAGACCAGCCCGAAGAACCAGTTCGGCATCGTTCTGGACGGGAAAGTCATCTCCTCGCCCGAGGTGACCAAGGGCGCCATCGCCGGTGGCCGGGCGTCGATCTCCGGCAGCTTCACCCAGAAGACCGCCAGCGATCTGGCCACGGTGCTTTCCTACGGCGCACTGCCGCTGACCTTCGACCTGTCCAGTGTGGAGAACGTGTCCGCAAAGTTGGGCGTCGATCAGTTGAACGCTGGCATCGTCGCGGGCCTGATCGGTTTGGCCCTGGTGCTGCTGTACAGCATCGTGTACTACCGGGGCTTGGCCGTGGTGGTGTCGATGTCGCTGGTGGTGGCCGCACTGCTCACCTGGTCGTCCATGGTGCTGCTGGGCCAAGCGATCGGTTTCGCGCTCAATCTGCCCGGCGTAGCCGGAGCGATCGTGGCGATCGGTGTGACCGCGGACTCGTTCATCATCTACTTCGAACGAATACGAGACGAAGTGCGAGAGGGGCGGTCCCTGCGGACGGCCATCGAGACTGGCTGGGTGCGGTCCCGCAAGACCATCCTGGCCGCCGACTCGGTTTCGCTGCTGTCGGCGCTGGTGCTGTACATCCTGGCCATCGGTGCGGTGAAGGGCTTCGCCTTCACTCTCGGCCTCACCACGATCATCGACCTGGTGGTGGTGTTCACCTTCACCAAGCCACTGATGACCCTGCTCGGCAAGACCAAGTTCTACGGCGAGGGGCATCGCTTCTCCGGCTTTGAGGCCGAGCACATGGGTGCGAGCAATGCGCCGTTGCACAACTCGCGGCGCAAGGCCGCAGCGACTGTGGGAGGGGAGACCCGATGAGCGAGCAGCAGACGCCGGTTTCGCCGGACGAAGCCGCACCGGTCGCAGTCCGCAAGGCCGGTCTTGCCCACAAGCTGTATACCGGCGAGGTCTCCTACGACTTCGTGGCCAAGCGCAAGCGCTGGTACCTCATCTCGGCCATCGCGCTGGCCATCGCCTTCCTGGCGTTGGGCATCCGCGGCCTGAACTGGGGCATCGAGTTCCAGGGCGGGTCGGTCTTCCAGGCTCCGATGCAGGTCACCGCCAGCACCGTCCCGGATGTTCGGACCGCGGTGGAGTCGCTCGGCCTGGCGGAGGCCAATGAGGTCACCGTCACCACGGTGGGCGATAACCAGGTCCGAGTGCAGACTCTGGCCCTGAACGCCGACGAGGTGACCAAGGTGAAGGGTGCCATCGCCAAGGCTGCCGGGCTGCAGCCGGAGCAGGTGGCTTACTCGCTGATCGGCGCCTCCTGGGGTGCGCAGATCACCACTCAGGCGCTGATCGCGTTGGTGGTCTTCCTGGTCCTGGTCATGGTCTTGATCTGGGTGTACTTCCGCGACTTCAAGATGAGCGTCTCGGCCATCATCGCCTTGCTGCACGACTTGGTGATCACGGTCGGCGTCTACGCGCTGGTCGGCTTCACGGTCACGCCGGCCACGATGATCGGTGTGCTGACCATCCTTGGTTACTCGCTGTACGACACCGTCGTGGTGTTCGACAAGATCCGTGAGAACACCAAGGACATCACGAACTCGCGACTGACCTACTCGGCGCTGGCCAACACGGCACTGAACCAGGTGTTGGTGCGGTCGGTGAACACCACCATCATCGGTGTGTTGCCGGTGGCCGCGTTGCTCACGGCCGGTGTCTTCTTCCTCGGCGGGGGTCCGCTGGAGGATCTGGGCCTGGCCCTGTTCGTCGGCATGATCGCCGGCGCCTACTCCTCGATCTTCATCGCTACGCCGCTGCTCGCACAGATGCGCGAGGCCGATCCGGACATGGTGGAGCATCGTGAGCGGCTCGAGCGGCGCGCGTCTCGTGGCGTCGAGAAGAACCCGACCAAGTCTCGCAAGGTGGCCGTGGCTGTTCCGGGGACGGCTGCGACGGCTGTCGAGCCGGATCAGCTCGGTTTGGTCTCGGCAGAGCGCCTCGACCCGGGTAATCGCAGTCAGCGGACCAAGCAGACTCGAAGCCAGCGGAAGAAGTAGGAATGGCCAGCGTTGCCAACAAGGAACTGATTTCGTCGCTGATTCGGGACATTCCGGACTTCCCCAAGCCGGGGGTGCTGTTCAAGGACATCACGCCGCTGCTTGCTTCGGCCGCGGGATACCGGGCCGCGATCTCCGAGCTCGCCGCGTCCGCCCCCGAGGGGATCGACGTGGTGGTCGGCATGGAGGCCCGGGGCTTCATCTTCGCCGGCCCGGTGGCCCTCGAGCTGGGGGCCGGTTTCGTGCCGGTCCGCAAGCCCGGCAAGCTGCCCGGTGACGTCTACACCCAGACCTTCTCCCTGGAATACGGGGACGAGACGCTGGCCGTCCACACCGACGCCATCATGCCCGGGGCCAAGGTACTGGTGATCGATGACGTGCTGGCCACCGGCGGAACCATCGGGGCCACTGCGGCCCTGATCAACCGGCTGGGCGCGGAGCTGGTTGCCGTCTCCGTCCTGCTTGAGTTGAGCTTCCTGGGTGGCCGCGATCACCTGGCCGGGCTCGGGATCGACAACACGACAGCCGTCATCACGGTGTGATGGAGCCACCCAGGGTGCGTTTCGGACGAGCGCGAACACCCTGGGTGGGGCTTGCCCAGGTCCGGCTGCCCGGACGGCGGCGTACCTGGGCGGGAGAGCTGGCCTGGCGGCTGATGCTGGCCCTCGGGCTGCTGTTGGTACTCACGCTGATCGTCTACCTCGACCGCGACGCCTATGTCGATCATGCTGCCGGCGATGGCGTCTCCTTCCTGGACGCGCTCTATTACGCCACGGTCACCATGACCACGACCGGCTATGGCGACATCACGCCGGTGGCCGACCACGCCAGGCTGATCAACACCCTGCTCGTCACGCCCATCCGAATCGCCTTCCTGGTCTTGTTGGTCGGCACCACTGTCGAGGTGCTGGCCAATGAGGGACGGCGGGCGTTGGCGGACTCCCGCTGGAGGAAGACCATGCGCAACCACACAGTCGTGATCGGCTTCGGAACCACCGGCCAAAGCGCGGTGCAGACGCTGATGCGAGGCGGGCTCACCGCCGACCGGATCGTCGTCATCGACACCGATCCGTTGGCCGTGGCGGCAGCCAACCGGGCCGGCGTGGCCGGCTTCGAGGGTGACGCCACTGCCCGGGAACTGCTGCATCGCGCCGAGCTGCCGAAGGCCAGGGAAGTGATCATCACGGTCGGCCGGGACGACACCGCGATCTTGACCACGCTCACCGTGCGGCAGCTGAACCACGGTGCTCATGTGGTGGTCGCCGTCCGGGACTCCGACAATGTGCCGCTCATTCGGCAGTCCGGAGCGGATGCGGTGATCACGTCGTCGGACACGGTCGGACGGCTGATGGGCCTGTCCTCGATCAGTCCGGATCTGGGTCAGGTGATCGAGGACCTGCTCACCACCGGCGAGGGGCTGGAGGTCACCCAGCGCCAAGTGGAGCCCGACGAGATCGGTCAGCTGCCCGATCAGCTGACCGGTGAGAAGGTGCTGGCCGTTGTCCGACACAAGACGATGCGCCGCTACTACGAGCCCGGGGTGGACGCCCTGGCCGCCGGAGACCAGGTAGTGGTCGTGCGGCAAGCGGCCAAGCAGCGGACGCCACGGGTAGAGTGATACCCCACAGCGAGAAGCTCGGAGGATTGCGTGTCGGCCGAAGGCATCCATGGTCCCTACGGTGAGGGCGATGGGCTGCCGGGAGAGCCCCGGAACCGCCTGACCACCGATCAGCCGCGTGCCCGCATGCGGCAGGCGCTGGCCCGGCTCGGAGCCCAGCGCAACCAGCCGGTGGCAGTCCTCGATCCGCTGATCCGGATCGTCCACACCCATCACCCCAAGGCGGACATCGCGCTCATCGAGCGCGCCTACCGGACCGCCGAGCACTATCACACCGGTCAGCTCCGCAAGAGCGGGGACGCCTACATCACCCACCCGCTGGCCGTGGCCACCATCTTGGCCGAGCTCGGCATGAACGAGCCGACGATCTGCGCGGCCCTGCTCCACGACACCGTCGAGGACACCTCCTACACCGTCGAGCAGCTCACCGCCGACTTCGGTCCGGAGATCGCGGCCATGGTCGACGGGGTCACCAAGCTGGACAAGATCGCCTACGGCGAGTCGGCCAAGGCCGAGACCATCCGCAAGATGGTGCTGGCCATGAGCCGCGACATTCGGGTCCTGGTGATCAAGCTGGCCGACCGGCTGCACAACATGCGCACCCTGGGTCATCTGCGCCAGGACAAGCAGATGGTGATCGCTCGCGACACCTTGGAGATCTTCGCTCCGCTGGCCCACCGGCTGGGCATGAACGCCATCAAGTGGGAACTGGAAGACCTGGCCTTTGCCACCTTGCAGCCCAAGATCTACGACGAGATCGTGAAGTTGGTGGCCACCCGGGCCCCGCTGCGCGAGGAGTACCTGCGTCAGGTCACCGAGCAGGTGCGCGCCGATCTGGCCGACGCCGGGCTGAAGGCGACCGTCTACGGCCGTCCCAAGCACTACTACTCGATCTACCAGAAGATGGTGGTTCGCGGACGCGACTTCGCCGACATCTACGATCTGGTCGGCCTGCGGATCCTGGTCGACACCCAACGCGACTGCTACGCGGCGTTGGGCACACTGCATGCGCGCTGGAACCCGCTGCCGGGCCGGTTCAAGGACTACATCGCCATGCCGAAGTTCAACTTGTACCAGTCCCTGCACACCACGGTGCTCGGGCCCGGCGGCAAGCCGGTGGAGCTGCAGATCCGCACCCACGAGATGCATCGGCAGGCCGAGTACGGCGTCGCTGCGCACTGGAAGTACAAAGAGGGCAAGGTCGACGGCACCGAGCTGAACTGGGTTCAGCAGATCAGCCAGTGGCAGCGCGAGACCGAGGATCCGGCCGAGTTCCTGGACACGCTGCGCTTCGAGATCGCCACCGACGAAGTCTTCGTGTTCACCCCCAAGGGCGACGTGATCAGCCTCCCGCAAGGGGCAACGCCGGTCGACTTCGCCTACGCCGTACACACAGAGGTGGGCCACCGAACCATCGGCGCCCGGGTGAACAACCGGCTGGTGTCACTGGAATCGGCCCTGTCCAGCGGGGACGTCGTGGAGGTGCTCACCTCCAAGGCCGCCAACGCCGGCCCGAGCCGAGACTGGCTCGGCTTCGTCAAGAGCCCACGAGCCCGGGGCAAGATCCGTCAGTACTTCCAGCGGGAGCGCCGCGAGGAGTCGGTTGAGGCCGGCCGGGAGATGCTGACCCGCCAGTTGCGGCGAGCCGGACTGCCGCTGCAGCGCCTGCTGACCCCGGAGCACCTGGCAGGTCTCGTCGAGCACTTCCGCGTCGCCGACATCGACGGACTGTATGCCGCCGTGGGGGAGTCCACGATCAGCCCGCAGGCCATCGTTCAGCGTCTGATCGCCTCCGAAGGTGGCGCCGAGGAAGTCGCTGAGCTCGGTGGTGAGGACACCACAGTTCTGGGACGAGTGCGCCGGGCCCGGGCGTCGGGCAACGAGGCCGGCGTGGTCGTCCAGGGCGACCCCAATGTGTGGGTCAAGCTGGCTCGCTGCTGTCGTCCGGTTCCTGGTGACGCCATCCTGGGCTTCATCACCCGGGAGAACGGAGTGTCGGTGCATCGCACCGACTGCACCAATGCACAGAATCTGCGCACTCAGCCCGAGCGGGTCGTCGAGGTCGCCTGGGCGCCGACGGCATCGAGTTCTTTCCAGGTGGCGCTGCATGTCGAAGGACTGGATCGCACCGGTGTGCTGGCTGAAGTGACCAAGGTGATGGGCGACCACCACATCTCGATTCAGTCCGCCAGCCTGAACACGACCAAGGACCACATCTTCCGGTTCCGGTTCACCTTCGAGACCACCGACCTGACTCACCTGGGGCACCTGATCAGTGCCATCCGACGAGTGGCCGGCGTCTACGACGTCTACCGG
Source organism: Actinomycetales bacterium Actino_02 (assembly GCA_001603275.1). Lineage (GTDB taxonomy): Bacteria > Actinomycetota > Actinomycetes > Propionibacteriales > Propionibacteriaceae > Propionicimonas. Next base: position 154,385 of record LUYM01000023.1, read on the forward strand.
GTGAAGGACTGAGCTCGGCGCTCAGCCCTTCACTGTTCAGGCCTTGAACTCAGCCAGAGTGGTCTTGGCCTGATCCAGCCAGGTGGTGTAGGTGGCGATGGACTCCCGCGCCTTGTCGGCAGCCTTCGCGTCGCCCCGAGCCTCGGCCTTGGTGATCTTCTCGGTGAGCTTGGCGATCTCGGTCTCCAGCATGGCGACGGTGTCCTCGGCCCTGGCTCGCGCTTCGGGATCGGTCCGGCGCCACTCGTCCTCCTCGGCCCGACGGACGGCGGCCTCCAGGGCCTTCACCCGAGCGTCGAGGGTACGAATCTGCTCGCGAGGAACGCGCCCATACTGGTTGTACTTCTCCAGGAACGACCGGAACCCGGCGCGTCCGGCAGCCAGATCGGTGACCGGCAACAGCGTCGCCTCGGCCTCGTCCAGGAGAGCCAGCTTCGCGTCCAGGTTGACCTTGAACTCGGCATCCTGCTCGCTGAGCACCGTTGCGCGGTTGTTGAAGAAGTTGTCCTGGATGCCACGGAATTCCGCCCACAGGGCGTCGTCCACCTCGCGCGGTGCGGCGCCCGCGGCCTTCCAGCGGGTCATCAGATCGCGGAAGGCACCGGCGGTCGCACCCCACTCGGTGGAGTCGGCCAGCTGACGGGCCTCGGCGATGATCTGTTCCTTGGCAGCCTTGGCCTGGTCTCGCTTGGCCGACTGCTCGGCGAACTGCACCTTGCGACGGCGGGTGTAAGTGGTCCGAGCCGCTGAGAAGCGGTGCCACAGCGCGTCGTCGGTGGCCCGATCGATTCGCGGCAGCGCCTTCCACTCGTCCAGCAGCGACCGGAAGCGGTTCACTCCGCCACGCCAGTCATTGCCCTGGGCCAGGGTCTCGGCCTCGGCGACCATCTTCTCTTTGGTCTCCCGAGTCGCCTCCAACTGCTTGGCCCGCTCGGCCTTGCGGGCCTCGGACTGCTCGGCGATCGCCGGAGTGAGTGCCTCAAGGCGTGCGGCCAGGGCGGCCAGATCTCCGACGGCATTCGCCGAGGCCACCGACGACTTCACCTGGTTGACACTGTGTCTGGCTTCGTCAGGAGAGAGTGCGCCACTGCTGACACGAGCTTCGAGCAGGGCTACCTCCACCTCCAGCGCCTCGAAACGGCGGACGTAGAAGGCCATGGCCTCGTCCGCGGAAACGTCGGGGATCTGTCCAACGGCACGCTCACCGTCCGCAGTACGGACGTAAACGGTGCCATCGGGGTCGACGCGACCGAAGTCCGCCGGGCCAGCGCTGGAGTTCATGGGCTTCATCTTGCCCGATTGGACGGGGTTTGTGACAACCCTGCCAAAGCCGGACCCACGCTAGGCTGCTGGATGTGTTCCTGGCATCCTTCCCGAGCGGCGCGTGGCAGGCCAACTGCTACCTGATGGCGCTTGCTGAGAAGGCCGAATGCGTCATCATCGATCCCGGCCAGGATGCCGCCGAAATGGTCGATCGCCTGGTGGCCGAGCATGGGCTGACTCCGTCGGCTGTGCTGGCCACTCACGGGCATTTCGACCACGTTGCGGATGCGGCCACCGTCGCGGACCGCTATGGCGTCCCCGTCTACATCGACCCGGCCGATCGGCATCTGCTGGCCGACCCTGCTGCCGGCCTGGACATCGGCGGCGCAGCCATGATCCGTCAGCTCATCGGCTCGGGCATGGCAGAACCTGATGACGTCCGCGCGTACCCCGACGGGACCTTGCCGGTGGCCGGCATCGAGATCTCCGTGCTGCCGGCGCCGGGCCACACCGCCGGTAGCGTGCTGCTGTCGGTGCCGACCCGCGAGCATCCTGGCGTCGATCGGATCGTCTTCAGTGGCGATGTTGTCTTCGCCGGATCCGTGGGACGCACCGACCTCCCAGGTGGCGACCAGTCGACGATGCTGAGAAGCTTGCGGGAGGTGGTGCTTGCGCTTCCCGAGCGCACGGCGCTGCTGCCCGGCCACGGACCGCAGACCAGCCTGGCCAACGAACGGCTCCACAATCCCTATCTGCAACCCGATTTCCTGAGGAACTGATGGCACGTCCCAAGCCTTTGTCCGGCTTCCCCGAGTTCACCCCGGCCGGCCGCATCGTCGAGCAACGCGTGCTGGCCAGCCTGGCCGACACGTTCGAACTGCACGGTTTCGGCTCGATCGAGACCCGTGCGGTCGAACCGATGGAGCAGCTCACCCGCAAGGGCGAGATCGACAAGGAAGTGTTCGTTGTGCGCCGGCTGCACGCCGATGCCGATGCCCCCGACGAACTGGGTTTGCACTTCGATCTGACAGTGCCGTTCGCTCGCTACGTGCTGGAGAACTCCGGTCACCTGCAGTTCCCGTTCCGCCGCTACCAGATCCAGAAGGCCTGGCGTGGCGAGCGGCCCCAGGAGGGCCGCTACCGCGAGTTCACCCAGGCTGACATCGACATCGTGGGTTCGGAGACGCTGGCCGCCCACCATGACGTCGAGCTGCCGCTGGTCACCTTGGAGGCGCTGGAGAAGCTCCACGTCGACTTCGGCGTCCCGCAAGCGACGATGAGCGTGAACAACCGGCAGCTGTCCGAGGGCTTCTACCGAGGACTGGGCGTCGAGGACCACCTGGCCGTCCTGCAGCGGGTCGACAAGCTGGACAAGATCGGGCCGGACGCCGTGGCCCAGCTTCTGATCGATGAGGTCGGGCTGAGCCGGGCTGCTGCCGACAAGTGCCTGGCGCTGGCCGGCATCCGCAGTGCCGATGTCAGCTTCGTGGATCAGGTGCAGGCTCTGGGCGTCGAGCACCCGCTGCTCAGCGCGGGCCTGGAGCTGCTCGCGGCCGTGGTCGACGAGGCGTCGCGCCAGGTGCCCGGACGACTGGTCGCCGATCTGAAGATCGCCCGCGGCCTGGACTACTACACCGGCACGGTGTACGAGACCACGATGGCCGGCTATGAGGCGATGGGCTCGATCTCATCGGGCGGCCGCTATGACTCGCTGGCCAGCGACGGACGCACCACCTATCCCGGCGTGGGCCTCAGCATCGGGGTGAGCCGGATCCTGGTGCCATTGGTCGGCAAGGGAATCCTCACCGCGTCCCGCTCGGTGCCCACCTGCGTCCTGGTGGCCGTCGACTCCGAAGAGACCCGCAGTGCGGCGATCGCCACCGCAGCCCGGTTGCGGGCGCGGGGGATTGCCTGCGAGGTGGCCCCCAAGGCCGACAAGTTCGGCAAGCAGATTCGCTACGCCGACCGGCGGGGGATCCCGTTCGTCTGGTTCTCCGGCGACGAGGTCAAGGACATTCGCAGCGGCGAGCAGGTTCCGGCCGATCCGGACGCCTGGCTGCCGCCGGCAACCGACCTGCGCCCAATGGTCGTAAAATCGCCCTCGGCCTGATTCGAAGGCCCCGGAAAGGACATTGCACTCGTGATTCGCACTCATCAGGCCGGAACGCTGCGCACTGAGCAGGTCGGCACCTCCGTCACCCTGGCCGGTTGGGTGGCCAAGCGTCGAGATCTGGGCGGAGTGGCCTTCCTCGACCTGCGCGACGCCAGCGGAATCGTCCAGGTGGTCGTCCGCGACGACATCTTGGAGTCCAGCGGGGCGCACGCGTTGCGAAACGAGTACTGCATCGCCGTGACCGGCGTGGTCGAGGAGCGTTCGGCCGACACGGTGAACCCGAACCTGGCCACCGGTCAGGTCGAGGTCGCCGCCAGTTCGCTGGAGGTGCTCAACCCGTCCGCGCCGCTGCCCTTCCAGCTGGACGAGCGCAGCAGTGTGAACGAGGACGCTCGGCTGAAGTACCGCTACCTGGATCTGCGCCGGCAGCGGATGCACGATGCCATGGTGCTCCGCTCGTCGGTTACGCACACGATTCGCGAGGTGCTGGCCGGTCTGGACTTCTACGACATCGAGACCCCGACCTTGACCCGCTCCACGCCGGAGGGTGCTCGCGACTTCGTCGTGCCCGCCCGGCTGCATCCCGGCGCCTGGTATGCGCTGCCGCAGAGCCCACAGCTGTTCAAGCAGTTGCTGATGGTGGGCGGGATGGAGCGCTACTACCAGATCGCCCGCTGCTACCGCGACGAGGACTTCCGCGCCGACCGGCAGCCGGAGTTCACCCAGCTCGACATCGAGATGAGCTTCGTCGACCAGGACGACGTGATTGCCGTCGCCGAGAAGGTGATGGCGGCCTGTTGGGCGCTGATCGGCGTCGAGCTGCCGACTCCGCTGCCACGGATGACCTGGGCCGACGCCATGGACAACTACGGCTCGGACAAGCCGGACTTGCGCTTCGACAACAAGATCCGCGAGCTGACCAGCTTCTTCGCCGACACCCCGTTCCGGGTGTTCCAGGCCGAGTACGTCGGCGCTGTGGTCATGCCCGGTGGCGGCTCCCAGCCGCGGCGCACCTTCGACGCCTGGCAGGAGTGGGCAAAGCAGCGCGGAGCCAAGGGCCTGGCCTATGTCACCATCGATGAGCACGGCGAGCTCGGCGGTCCGGTGGCCAAGAACATCTCCGAGACCGAGCGGGCCGGCCTTGCCGCCGCCATGGACGCTCAGCCCGGTGACTGCATCTTCTTCGGTGCCGGACGGCGCGAGGCCACCCAAGAACTGCTCGGCGCGACCCGGCTGGAGATCGCCCGCCGCTGCGGTCTGATCGACGAGAACACGTGGTCGTTCCTCTGGGTTGTCGACGCTCCGATGTTCAAGCTGCGCGAGGACGCCGAGGCGTCCGGCGACGTGGCCGTCGCCGGCGGCAAGTACACCGCCGTCCACCACGCCTTCACCTCGCCCAAGCCGGAGTCGCTGGCCACCTTCGACACCGACCCGGCCTCGGCACTGAGCTACGGCTACGACTTCATCTGCAACGGCAATGAGGTGGGTGGCGGCTCGATCCGTATCCACCGCCGCGACGTGCAGGAGCGCGTGTTCACGGTGATGGGGTTGAGCCCCGAGGAGGCGCAGGAGAAGTTCGGCTTCCTGCTGGAGGCTTTCGCCTTCGGCGCCCCGCCGCACGGCGGAATCGCCTTCGGCCTGGACCGGCTGGTCATGCTGCTGGGCGGCTTCGACACGATTCGTGACGTGATCGCCTTCCCGAAGTCCGGTGGTGGCTTCGATCCACTGACCTCGGCCCCGGCGCCGATCAGCGCTCAGCAGCGCAAGGAGGCCGGCGTCGACTTCGTCCCGAAGCCGAAGGTGGACGCCCCCACCGCCTGATCCAACAAGCGCAAAGTGGACAGTTCTGGCGGGTAGCGCCGAAGAACTGTCCACTTTGCGTCTGTCTAGCGCAGGTCGTCGCCGTTCGGGACGTCGTCGGAGCCGGCCAGCAGCGCGTAGAGCTTGCGCCGGGCCTCAGCGATGACCTTGGCGGCGGCCTCGACCTCGGCGACGCTGGCGTTGCGGGTGAACTCCCTGGCAGCACCGGCCAGCCGGGCGTACTCCTGCCACAGGGCGCCAACCTGGCTGGGGTTCCAGTCAGCCATGGCGTCGTTGACGACCTGCCACGGGGGAGTCTCCACCTGGCTGGCCTCCTGCTTGCCGACCTCGGTCAGCCGGAATGCCTTCTGGCCGTCGTTGTCGAAGGCCTCGATCAGTCCTTCGTCTTCCAGCTGAGACAGTGCCGGGTAGACCGCCCCCGGGCTCGGACGCCAGGCTCCAGCCGTCCGGTCGGACAGCGTCTGCATGATCTGGTATCCGTTCAGCGGGCCTTCGATCAGCAGTGCAAGGATGGACGTGCGGACGTGCCCGCGGCGTCCGCGTCCTCGGCCGCGCGGCCCCATCGGCCCGCCCGGGCCGAGCGGCCCGCCAGGACCCATGGCGCCACCGGGGCCGAACGGCCCGGTCGGGCCGAAGGCGCCGCCGGGCCCAAACGCTCCGCCAGGACCAAATGCGCCGGCCCAGTCGCCCCGTCCATCCCAGCCGCGCTCGCGTCGGCGGGCTCGGCCGCGATGGCGTCCATCATCAGGTTCGTCCCAGAAGGGACCGTCGTTTCGGGTGCTCATCATGAGCTCCTTTCGTGTGTTCTACGTAACGTCGTCGATATATCGAGAGTATGTCGCGTGTTGGGTGAAGTCAAGGACGTCCGCGCGGCGGTGTAGCGTCGCCGCGTGGACACCGATCTCTTCGGCAACCCGGAGCCGCAGACCCCCGCCGACCTCGGCGGATCACTCAGCGGGCTGAGCCATGCCTCGGTGCCGCTGGCCGTGCGGCTGCGTCCGCGCAGCATCGACGAAATCGTGGGGCAGCAGCACCTGCTCGGGCCTGGATCACCGCTGCGCCGGCTGGTCGAGGGCAGCACGGCCATGTCGGTCTTCCTGTGGGGGCCGCCCGGCGTGGGCAAGACCACGATCGCGGCCGTGGTGGCTGCGGCCGGCGGACGCCGCTTCGTGGAGCTGTCTGCGGTGACGGCCGGGGTGAAGGAGGTCCGGGCCGCGCTGGCCGAGGCGAAGGCCCAGCTGGCCAGGGGAGTGCCCACGGTGCTGTTCGTGGACGAGGTGCACCGCTTCTCCAAGGCCCAGCAGGACGTGCTGCTGCCGGCCGTGGAGAACCGGCTGGTCACCTTGATCGCGGCCACCACCGAGAACCCGTCGTTCTCGGTGATCTCCCCGCTGCTGAGCCGCTCACTCCTGCTCACCCTGAAGCCGCTGGAGGAGACCGAGCTGTCGGCGCTGCTGGATCGCGCACTCAGTGACGAGCGGGGCCTGGCCGGCGCCTTCCAGCTCTCCGCAGAAGCGCGGTCCGATCTGCTCCGGTTCGCCGGTGGCGACGCCCGTCGGGTGCTGACCTACCTCGAGGAGTCCGCAGCCGGCGCCCAGGCCATGGGGGTGACCGAGATCACCACCGAGGTGGTGGCCGCGGCCGTCGATCGGGCCGCCGTCCGCTATGACCGCTCCGGCGACCAGCACTACGACGTGATCAGCGCGTTCATCAAGAGTGTGCGCGGCTCGGACGTCCAGGCCGGCCTGCACTACCTGGCCCGGATGCTCGAGGCCGGCGAGGACCCGCGGTTCATCGCCCGGCGGCTGATCATCCTGGCCAGTGAGGACATTGGGATGGCTGCCCCTTCGGTGCTGCAGACCTGTGTGGCCGCCGCGCAGGCGGTGGCCCTGATCGGCATGCCCGAAGCCCGGATCAACCTGGCCCAGGCTGTGGTGGCCTGTGCGATGGCCCCCAAGTCGAATGCCGTGATCGTGGGCATCGACGCCGCGCTGGCCGACGTCCGGGCCGGACGGATCGGCACCGTGCCACCGCACCTGCGCGATGCGCACTACTCCGGCGCCAAGGAATACGGGCATGGCAAGGGCTACCAGTACGCGCACGACGCCGAGCACGGCGTCGCGGCCCAGCAGTACCTCCCCGATGAACTTGCCGACGTCCGCTACTACCGTCCGACAGGACACGGAAACGAGGCCGGGCTGGTCGAGCGGCTGGAGATGCTCGAGCACCTGCTGGGCCGTAATCCGGAATGATCACCGACAACAGATAGTTGATGACGCACGTGACCTCTCCCAAGAGCGCCTGGCCCGCCCTATGGGCGCTGGTGGTCGGCTTCTTCATGATCCTGGTCGACACCACCATCGTTTCGGTGGCCAATCCGCGGATCATGAAGGGCCTGGACACCGACATCAACTCGGTGATCTGGGTGACCAGCGCCTACCTCCTGGCCTACGCGGTGCCGCTGCTGGTCACCGGCCGGCTCGGTGACCGGTTCGGGCCGAAGCGGATCTACCTGATTGGGCTGGTGATCTTCACGCTGGCATCCGCCTGGTGCGGCGCCTCGACGTCCATCGAGATGCTGATCGCGGCTCGCGCCGTCCAGGGTCTGGGCGCATCGCTGCTCACCCCGCAGACCATGGCCGTGATCACTCGGACCTTCCCGCCGCAGTCCCGCGGTCAGGCCATGAGCCTGTGGGGTGCCACGGCCGCGGTAGCCACCCTGGTCGGCCCGATCCTGGGCGGGTTCCTGGTGGATGCCCTGGGCTGGCAGTGGATCTTCTTCGTGAACGTCCCGGTGGGCGTGGTCGGCTTCATCCTGGCCTGGCGGCTGGTGCCGCACCTGGAGACCCACTCGCACCATTTCGACCTGCCCGGTGTGGCCCTGTGGGCGGTGGGAATGTTCGCCCTGGTGTTCGGGATCCAGGAGGGGCAGAGTCACCAGTGGGGACAGCTCTGGGGTCCGATCATGATCTGGGAGGTCATCGCCTTCGGCGTGGTCGTCCTGGGCGTCTTCGTCTGGTGGCAGCGGGTGGGACGCGGTGAGCCGCTGCTGCCGCTGGATCTGTTCCGTGTCCGCAACTTCGCGCTGGGCAACCTGGCCATCGGACTGGTCGGGCTGGCCGTGACCTCGAACTCGCTGCCGCTGGTCTTCTACTACCAGCTGGTCCTGGGCTTCAGCCCGACCCGCGCTGCCCTGCAGCTGGTGCCGATGGCGCTGCTGTCTGGTGCCTTGGCTCCGCTGGTGGGACGGCTCGTCGACCGCTACCCGGCCCGCTACCTGGCCACTGCCGGACTGGCCACCATGGCCATCGCCATGGGCTGGTATGCCCTGTGGTTGGTGCCCGATGAGTCGCTGTGGTGGCGGCTGCTGCTGCCCAGCGCTCTGATGGGGATCGGCAGTGCGTTCACCTGGTCGCCGATCGGCGTCACCGCCACCCGAGACCTGGCCCCGCAGAATGCCGGCGCCGGCTCCGGTGTGTACAACTCGGTGCGTCAAGTGGGCTCGGTGCTGGGTAGTGCGGCCATCGCGGCGCTGATCCAGGCGCAGTTGGCCATGTTGCTGCCCGGCGGCGGTCAGGCGGCGAGTTCGGCGGAGTCGTCCGGCCAGCTGCCACCCATGCTGCAGGCTGGATTCGCCCAGGCCATGGCCAACAGCATGCTGTTGCCGGCCGCGGCAGCCCTGGTCGGAGCGATCGTGGCCGCCTTCTTCGCCATCAGTGGTGGCGAGCGGCACCACCGGAAGGTCCCCGCGGTGCCGGGTGCGAGCGTGCACTAGGCTTCACCAGTGATCTTCGTCTGAGAAATGCGAGGTAGCCAATGTCTGTCGGAGAGGTCGCCGGCCTGATCGCTGCGGTAGCCGCAGTTGCCCTGGTCGGGTTCAGCGCCGTGCCGCTGCTGAAGCTGGGTCGCGTCTTGGAGGAGTTGCGGTTGGCCGTCCGCGACGTCGGTCACAACTCCGTGCCGATCCTGGTCGAGTTGAAAAACACGGTCAGCGCCACCAATGACGAACTCGGCAAGCTGAGCCTGGTCACTGAGGACGTGGCCAAGGTGAGCGCGAACGCCTCGGTGGTGACCCAGAACGCAGCCCAGCTGTCGACGCTGTTCACCTCAACCCTGGGTGGTCCGCTGATCAAGACTGCGGCCTTCACTTACGGCGTCCGTCAGGCTGTCACCGGCAAGAAGCCGGCCGCGACCAAGAAGAGGGGCAAGTGATGGGCAAGCGGCTGTTCTGGCTGGCCGTCGGGGTCGGCGTGACCGCTGTCGTCGTGCTGAAGGGCCGCGAGTTGTACGAGCGGTTCACCCCGAAGGGGGTCGTTGAGCAGATCGAACGGACCCGTAGCGGATTGTTCGAATGGGCTGGGGAGTTCCTGGCCACCATGGGAGAGGCCATGGACGAGCGGGAAGAGGAGTTGCGAGACGCTCTCGGCCTGGACGAGTGAAGGCTGATCTCGTCCAGGAGACACCGACCGCATCCGCAACCAACAACTAAGGAACTATCGCTATGCAAACCGCCGAAATCCGGCGTCGATTCATCGACTACTTCGCGGCCCGGGGTCACACCATCGTGCCGTCCACCCCGCTGGTCTACAACGACCCCACCCTGCTGTTCGTCAACGCCGGCATGGTCCCGTTCAAGCCGTACTTCACCGGCGCCGAGGACGCTCCGTACAAGCGCGCGGTGAGCGTGCAGAAGTGCGTCCGAACCCTCGACATCGAGGAGGTCGGCAAGACCACTCGGCACGGCACGTTCTTCCAGATGAACGGCAACTTCTCCTTCGGCGACTACTTCAAGGCCGAGGCTATCGAGTTCGCCTGGGAACTGGTCACCGGCAGTCAGGCCGACGGCTTCCTGGGCTTCGACCCGGACAAGGTGTGGGTCACCGCGTACTACGACGACGACGAGGCTGCCGCGCTGTGGCGCGGGGTCGGCGTCCCGGACGCGCACATTCAGCGCCGCGGCCTGAAGGACAACTACTGGCACATGGGGATCCCCGGCCCGGGCGGTCCGTGCAGCGAGATCTACATCGACCGAGGCCCCGAGTTCGGCCCCGACGGTGGCCCGGAGGCCGATGAGGACCGCTTCCTGGAAATCTGGAATCTGGTCTTCCAGACCGAGGAGCTGTCCGCGGTTCGCGCCAAGGACGACTTCGACGTGCGCGGCCCGCTGCCGAGCAAGAACATCGACACCGGCATGGGTCTGGAGCGCACCGCCTACCTGCTGCAGGGCGTGGCGAACATGTACGAGATCGACGAAATCTTCCCGGTGATCACCAAGGCCGCCGAGCTCGCCGGCACGCAGTACGGCAAGAACGCCCAAGATGACGTCCGGCTTCGGGTGGTCGGCGATCACGTGCGCTCGGCCCTGATGCTGATGACCGACGGAGTCACCCCCGGCAACGAGGCGCGCGGCTACGTGCTGCGTCGGCTGCTGCGGCGCAGTATCCGCTCGATGCGCCTGCTGGGTGTCAACGACCCGGTGCTGCCCGAGTTGCTGCCGGTCAGCCGCGACCTGATGGCCGCCTCGTACTCCGAGGTGCCCGATCAGTGGGTGCGGACCAGCCAGGTGGCCTACGCAGAAGAGGAGGCGTTCCGGCGCACCCTGGCTGCCGGCACCCAGATCTTCGACCTGGCCGCTGGTCAGGCGCGCTCCGAGCAGTCGGGGACGCTGAGCGGGGCCCAGGTCTTCCAGCTGCACGACACCTACGGCTTCCCGTTCGACCTGACCCTGGAGATGGCCGCCGAGCAAGGTCTCAATGTGGACGCCGAAGGCTTCCGCACCCTGATGACCGAGCAGCGTGAGCGGGCCAAGGCCGACGCCAAGGCCAAGAAGGGTGCCACCGTGGCATCCGAGGCCTACCGAAGCCTGCGGGCCTCCGGCGAGGTGCCCTTCCTGGGCTTCACCGACCTCAAAGCCGAGACCAAGGTTCGCGGCATCATCGCCGACGGCCAGCTGGTCGACCGGGCTCAGCCGGGCTCGGTGGTGGAGGTCGTCCTTGAGGAGACTCCGTTCTACGCCGAGGCCGGCGGCCAGGACGCCGACTCCGGCCTGATCACTGGCGATGGGCTCAGCCTTGAGGTGCTGGATGTCCAGCGTCCGGTGCAGGGCCTGGTCGTTCACAAGGTACGCATCGACGATGGCGAGCTGGCCACCGGTGCGTCCGTGCTGGCTGCGGTGGACGCTGTCGCGCGCCATGCGGCCTGCCAGGCGCATACGGCCACCCACATTGTGAATGCGGCGCTGCGGCAGTTGCTGGGCCAGGGCACCCATCAGGCCGGCTCGTACAACAAGCCGGGCTACCTGCGCTTCGACTTCAATGCCACCTCGGGGCTCAGCCACGACCTGCAGCAGGAGCTGGAAGGCGTGGCCAACGAGGCGATTCGCGCCGACTACCCGGTTACGGCCACCGAGATGCCGCTGGATCAGGCGAAGGCGCTGGGCGCCCAGGCCATGTTCGGCGAGAAGTACGGCGATGTGGTGCGGATGGTCGAGCTGGCCGGGCCGTGGTCGCGAGAGCTGTGCGGTGGCACCCATGTCGAGCGCACGGCGCAGATCGGTCTGCTCAGCCTGATCGGCGAGTCCTCGGTGGGCTCGGGCCTGCGCCGCGTCGAAGCCTTTGTGGCTGCGGACGCGTTCGCCGACCTGGCCAAGGAACGGGCGCTGGTTTCCGGGCTCGCCGAGCTGCTGAAGGTCCAGCCCGATCAGCTCACCGAGCGGGTCGGCAAGCTGATCGCTCAGGTCAAGGCCGCCGAGAAGGAGATCGCGGCCATGCGCAGCCGCGAAGTGCTGTCGCAGGTGCCCACTCTGGTGGCCGGTGCTACCGCCGTGGGCGAGTACCGGCTGGTCGCCAAGGAACTGCCCGGACTGGGTGGGGAGGATCTGCGGACCCTGGCCACTGAGGTGCGGGCAAGCTTCGGTGGCGCAGCCGGCGTCGTGGCCCTGATCGGTGGCGCCGACAAGCCGGTGGTCACCGTGGCCACCACCGAGGCAGCGCGGGCCCTCGGGGCCAAGGCGGGTGCACTGGTGAGCATCGGTGCCGCGGCCCTGGGTGGTCGAGGCGGCGGCCGGGACGACCTGGCGCAAGGCGGTGGCTCGGACGCCTCTGCTGCGCCGGCCGCGCTGGCTGCCATCGGCAAGGCGCTGGCAGGCTGATCCGGAGTGCGGTCCGGCGTGCGATTGGCCCTCGACTGGGGGCGGGCCAGGATCGGGGTGGCGGCCAGCGACCCCGAGGCGATCATGGCCTTTCCGGTGGAGACCGTCGCAGCCGTGCCCGATCCGTGGCCCCGGCTGGTTGAGCTCGTCACGCACTACCGTCCGATTGAGATCGTCCTGGGCCTGCCTCGCAATCTGGCCGGGCTCGAGGGTCCGGCCGCCATTGCCATCCGCGAGGTGTCACTGCAGCTCGCCGCGCTCGTGCCAGGCGTGCCGATCCGGCTGCTGGATGAGAGACTGACCACGGTGACGGCATCTCGTCAGCTGACCGGCGCGGGTCGCAACACCCGGCGCCAGCGGTCGGTGATCGACCAGGCCGCCGCCGTAGCACTGTTGGAGGAGGCTCTGCGTTCGGAGCGGCTCACCGGAATCGCTCCGGGGGAGCTGGTCGAACCCAGTACAGCAGGAGAGGACGACGCCCAATGAGCGACCGGAACCCGGGTCGGATCAAGGACCCCGAAACGGGTCAGCTCGACCCCAAGGAGATCTGGTACAAGGTGCGCTCCGCCTTCGCGGTGCTGCTCTCCTTGGCGGTGCTGGTTGCCGGCGGCTGGCTGGTCTATGGCAAGGCCCAGGAGGCTTGGCAGTCCTTCCAGACGTCCGAGGACTACGAGGGTGTCGGCGTTGACCCGGTGGTGGTGACGATTCCGGCCGGAGCCACTTTGTCTCAGATCTCCGACATTCTGGTCGAGGACAAGGTGGTGAAGACGGCGAAGGCCTTCGACAAAGAGGCGGCCGCCAACGAGCAGTCCACCAAGATCCAGCCCGGCAAGTACAACCTGCTCACCCAGCTGCCTGCCCGGACCGCGTTGGCCATGCTGCTGGACAAGAAGAACATGGTGCGCAATTGGATGACTCTCGCCGAGGGCAAGTGGGTCTCCCAGCAGGTGGGTACCTTGACCAAGGCGACCGGTCTGCCGAAGTCCGACTTCGAGGCGGCCATCAAGAACTGGAAGTCACTCGGCCTGCCGAAGTGGGCCAAGAACGGTCTGGAGGGCTTCCTGTTCCCCGACACCTACGATGTGCCGGACAAGCCGACGGCGACCTCGGTGCTGAAGATGGCCACCAAGAAGTTCAACTCGGTGGCCAACGACCTGGATCTGGTCAACAGCGCAAAGAGCGTGGGCCTGACTCCCTATGAGGTCGTGGTGATGGCCAGCATCATCGACAAGGAGGCCGGCCCCAACGACGAGGATCGGGCCAAGATCGCCCGGGTCTTCTTCAACCGGCTCGACCCCAAGCTGTGGCCGCTGGGCAAGCTGCAGTCGGATGCGACCGTGGCCTATGCCAACAAGGTCACCGGCCGGGTCGCGACGACCGACACCGAACGGGCCCTGAAGTCGCCGTACAACACCTACTACGTGAAGGGCCTGCCGGCCGGTCCGATCACCTCCCCGTCGAAGAAGGCACTGGACGCCGTGCTGCACCCGGCCGACGGCAAGTGGCTCTACTTCATGGTGGTCAATCTCGACACCGGCGAAACGGTCTTCTCCAATGACCGCAACGGCCAGAAGGCCGCCGGTCAGCAGTACCAGGCGTGGTGCATGGCCTCGCAGGCCAACCGCGACAAGTGCAACGGCAAGAAGTGACGGATTGAACTGATGCTGCGTTACCTGACTGCAGGGGAGTCTCACGGGCGGGCGCTGGTCGCCACCATCGAAGGACTGCCCTCCCACCTGCTGCTGAGTTCCGCGGACGTGTCCGCGGCGCTGGCCCGACGCCGACTGGGCACCGGTCGCGGCGCCCGGATGAAGTTCGAGGCTGACGAGGTGACCTTGCTGACCGGCGTCCGGCATGGCGAGACCCTGGGTTCGCCGATCGCCATCATGGTCGGCAACTCGGAGTGGCCGAAGTGGGATGTTGTCATGTCACCCGACTCGGTGGACGAGGCAGAGCTGGAGCCCCTGGCGCGCAATGCGGCGCTGACTCGTCCGCGTCCCGGACATGCCGACCTTCCCGGCATGCAGAAGTACGACTGGGATGAGGCTCGTCCGATCCTTGAGCGGGCCTCCGCCCGGGAGACTGCGGCGCGAGTGGCGCTGGGCGCCGTCGCCAAGGCCTACTTGGAGCAAGCCTTCGGGATCACGGTGATCAGCCATGTGGTGCGGATCGGCTCGGTGGCCTGCACGGTGAGCGAGTTGCCGACCGCGGCTGATCTGGCCCGAATCGACGCCGACCCGGTGCGGTGCGCCGATCAGGCGACCAGTGTGGCCATGCAGGCTGAAATTGAGGCCGCCAAGGCTGCCGGGGACACTCTGGGTGGGGTGGTCGAGGTGCTGGCCTTCGACGTTCCGCCGGGCTTGGGCTCCCACATCGCCGGTGATCGGCGATTGGACGCCAAGCTGGCCGGAGCCCTGATGGGCATTCAGGCGATCAAGGGCGTGGAGGTCGGTGACGGGTTCGCGCTGGCTGGCGTCCGCGGCAGCCAGGCCCATGACGAGATCTTCCCGGGCGCCACGGGGCCACGACGGGACACTAATCGCTCCGGAGGCACCGAGGGCGGGATGAGCAATGGTGAGGTGTTGCGGGTGCGGGCGGCCATGAAGCCGATCGCCACGGTACCGCGTGCCCTGGCCACCATCGACGTCGCGACGGGCGAAGCTGCCTCAGCCCACCATCAGCGCTCGGATGTCTGCGCGGTACCCGCGGCCGGCGTCGTGGCCGAGGCCATGGTGGCTTTGGTGCTGGCAGAAGCTGCCAACGATAAGTTCGGCGGCGACTCACTGACCGAAGTTCGAGCCAACTTCCAGCACTACCTCAAGCGGCTGGCTGAACGGCGTCTGGATTGAGTGGTCCGGAGTTGGTCCTGGTCGGCGCCCCCGGCGTCGGCAAGTCGACCGTGGGCGCCCTGCTGGCCGCCGAGCTTGGGGTACCCCTGGTCGAGGTCGATGAGCTCGTCGAGGCGGAGCTCGGCTGCTCGGCAGAGGAGGCCTACGCCAGCACCGGGAGCCCGCCGCTATGGCGACGCCGAGGTACGGCTCAGCCTGCAGGCGCTGGCTGGTCCTGGGATCGTGGTGCTGGGCGGAAGCGCCGTGGAGTCGGAGTTGGTGCGCAATGCCTTGCGAGGCCGAAAGGTCGTCTGGCTAGAGGCTTCGGTGGTAGCGATAACGCGGCGACTAGGCATGAATTCACTGGGACTGGAAACTCTGATCGCCATCCGGAACCGACTGGACGCGATGCTGCAACAACGTGCAATCTGGTACCGCGACGTGGCCACGATGTGCCTGGCCACCGACCGGCTGGACGCAGCGGACGTGGCTCGAACGATTCTGATCGACGAGGAGCACGTATGAGCTGGGATCCGATCAATGTCTCCGCCGAGCACCCTTACCCGGTGCTCGTCTGCCACGGGAACTTGCGGCTGCTGCCGGAGTTCCTGGACGGCATCGACAAGGTCGCGATCATCCACGCTGAGAACCTGAGTGACCGGGCTCGCCAGGTGGCTTTCGAACTCACCCAGCAGGTCACCTTCATTCCGGTTCCCGGTTCCGAGTCGGCAAAGACCGCCACCGTGCTGGCCCAGTGCTGGGAGGCCTTGGCCGAGGCCGGCATCACCCGCTCCGACGCAGTGATCGGGCTGGGCGGCGGATCCACCACCGACCTGGCTGGCTTCGCGGCGGCCACCTGGCTGCGCGGGGTGCGCTACATCGCCATGCCGACCTCGCTGCTGGCCATGGTGGACGCGGCTGTGGGTGGCAAGACCGGCATCAACCTGCCGGCAGGCAAGAACCTGGTCGGCAACTTCTTCGAGCCCTTCGCCGTACTGTGCGACCTGGACTTCCTGGTGACCCTGCCGCAGAGCGAGCTGCACGGAGGGATGGCCGAAGTGCTCAAGGCCGGGTTTGTCTCCGATCCGCGGATCCTGGATGAGTTCGAGGCCGATCCGGCCGAGGCCTTGCGAGCCGGCAGCGACCTGCAAGCGCGGCTGGTCCGGCTGGCCGTCGAGGTGAAGGCCCAGGTAGTCAGCGCCGACCTCCGCGAGCGGACCTCGGAGGGTTCGGACATCGGCCGCGAGTTGCTCAACTACGGCCACACCCTCGGCCACGCGATCGAGCGCTACGAGCGGTTCACCTGGCGGCATGGGGAAGCGATCTCGGTGGGGATGGTCTTCGCCGCCGAGCTCGCTCATCGCCAAGGGATGATCGACGACGAACTGCTGGCTCGGCACCGCAGGGTGCTGACCCTGGCTGGGTTGCCGATCAGCCACCATGGCGAGTGGTCCGGGCTGCGCGAGGCCATGAACCTGGACAAGAAGACCCGGGGTGCCAACCTGCGGTTCATTCTGCTGACCGGATTGGCCAAGGCGCGCGTCTGCGTCGACCCGGACGAGCAGCTTCTGGCCGACGCCTACGCGGCGCTCGTCGACTGAGCCGCCGGCGCGGTTCGCGGCGGCGGGCCAAGGACCGCTAGACTGAGCGGTCGCGATTTCACTTAGCAACCGAAAGCGGGCTCTCAGTGCCAACGGCATCCACCAATGATCTGAAGAACGGCATGGTCCTCGACCTCGAAGGCCAGCTGTGGACCGTCATCTGGTTCCAGCACCACAAGCCCGGCAAGGGCAACACCGTCGTACGCTCGAAGCTCAAGCACGTGCTCAGCGGCAAGGTCGTCGATCGGACCTTCAACTCCGACACCAAGGTGGAGACCGCCAGCGTCGATCGCCGCGAGATGCAATACCTGTACCACGACGGCGAGAACTTCGTGTTCATGGACACCGACACCTACGACCAGCTGAACATCAGCGACGAGGTCGTCGGCGACGCCAAGAACTATCTGCTGGAGAATGGCACCGCTACCGTCGCCCTGCACGAGGGCAACCCGCTGTTCCTCGATCTGCCGACCTCGGTCGAGCTCGAGGTCACCTACACCGAGCCGGGCCTGCAGGGCGACCGCTCCACCGGTGGCACCAAGCCGGCCACCGTCGAGACCGGCCTGCAGATTCAGGTGCCGCTGTTCATCACGACCGGCGAGCGGGTCAAGGTGGACACTCGCGACGGCAGCTACCTCGGTCGGGTCTGAGCGTGGCCGAGGCTGCCGCCACCAAACGCGGCACCACTCGGACCAAGGCTCGTAAGCGAGCGCTGGACATCCTTTTCGAGGCGGATCTGCGCGAGCTTCCGGCGACCACGATCCTGGCCGATCACACCCAGTGGGCCGACCCGGCGGTGCGTCCGTTCACCGCCGAGTTGGTGACCGGCGTTGCCAACTCCGTGTCCGCATTGGACGCGGAGCTGGCCAAGTACCTTCCGGACGGCTGGAGCGTGGACCGCATGCCGCGGGTCGACCGGAACCTTGCCCGACTTGCCGCCTTCGAGATTCTGCACACCCAGATCGACCCAGCGATCGTGCTGGCCGAGTGCATGACCCTGGCCACTGAGCTCTCCACCGACGATTCGCCCGCCTTCCTGAACGGGGTCCTGGGCGCATTGGTACGCAGCACGCGTCCGGAGAGCGAGTAGCGTCACCGGTTGCACCGGAACCTTTTGCTAGTCTCGATCCGGTCAACAAAGAGGACGTTTATGCCCGACAGCCTGTTCCCTGCCCAGCACACCCCAGCGTTACTGGTTTTGGAGGACGGCCGTTGGTTCCGAGGGGCGTCCTTCGGCGCCCAAGGTGAAACCTTCGGCGAGGCGGTGTTCTCCACCGGCATGTCCGGCTACCAGGAGACACTCACTGATCCCAGCTACCACCGCCAGGTGGTGATCGCCACGGCGCCCCATATCGGCAACACCGGATGGAATGACGAGGACAGCGAGTCCGACAAGATCTGGGTGGCCGGCTACGTCGTCCGCGATCTGTCCCGGATGCGCTCGAACTGGCGCTCCAACCGCTCGCTGGACGAGGAGTTGCGCCGCCAAGGCATCGTCGGCGTTGCGGAAGTCGATACCCGGGCGCTGACCCGGCATCTGCGCGATCACGGTGCCATGCGGGTCGGCATCTCCACGATCGAGCTCGATCCGCAGCGGTTGCTGGCCAAGGTGCTGGCTTCGCCAGGGATGGCCGGAGCGAACCTGGTGGCCGATGTCACCGTGACCGAGCCGGAGGTCACCGCAGCGATCGGGGCCAAGCGATTCATGGTGGCGGCCATCGACCTCGGCATCAAGGACATGACGCCGCACCGGATGGCGGAGCGGGGGATCGAGGTCCACCTGCTGCCGGCCACGGCCACCATCGACCAGATCAAGGAGCTCGGCCCCGACGGCGTGTTCTTCTCCAACGGCCCCGGCGACCCGGCCACGGCGGACCAGGAGACCAGGCTGCTCACCCAGGTGCTGGATGCCCGGTTGCCCTTCTTCGGGATCTGCTTCGGCAATCAGATCTTCGGCCGAGCCTTGGGATTTGGGACCTACAAGCTCAAATACGGGCACCGAGGGATCAACCAGCCGGTGATGGATCTGACCACCCGCAAGGTGGAGGTCACCGCACACAACCACGGTTTCGCGGTGGACGCCCCCAAGGACCTCGGCGTGGCCACCCCCTGGGGCGAGGCGCGGGTCTCCCACATCAACCTCAATGACGGGGTCGTGGAGGGGCTGGAGTTGCGCGGCGCCGGCCAGCAGCTGCGTGGGTTCTCCGTGCAATACCACCCGGAGGCGGCAGCCGGGCCACATGATGCCGCCTACCTGTTCGACCGCTTCGTCGAGATGATGGCGGCCAATCGCGAGTCGGAGGGACGCGCCTGATGCCGAAGCGGACCGATATCTCCTCGATCCTGGTGATCGGCTCCGGGCCGATCGTGATCGGCCAGGCCTGCGAGTTCGACTACTCGGGCACCCAGGCCTGTCGGGTGCTGCGCGAGGAGGGCTTCCGGGTGATCCTGGTGAACTCCAACCCGGCCACGATCATGACCGACCCCGAGTTCGCCGACGCCACCTACGTCGAGCCGATCACGCCCTTCTACCTGGAGCGGGTGATCGAGCGGGAGCGTCCCGACGCGCTGCTGGCCACCCTTGGTGGGCAGACCGCGCTCAACGCGGCGGTCGCGCTGCACGACTCCGGAGTCCTGGCCAAGTACGGCGTCGAGTTGATCGGGGCCTCCTTCGACGCGATCCAGTCCGGCGAGGACCGGGAGAAGTTCAAGCAGATTGTCACCGGGCTGAACGTCCCCGGGGTGAATCCCGAGGTGGCCCGCTCGTCCATCTGTCACAGCATCGATGAGGTCCTGGCCGCCGCCGACGAGCTGGGATACCCGCTGGTCGTCCGGCCGAGCTTCACCATGGGCGGAGTTGGCTCCGGCTTCGCCCACGACGAGGACGAGCTGCGCCGGATCGCCGGCAGTGGCCTGTCGGCGTCCCCGGTCACCGAGGTGCTGATCGAGGAATCCGTACTCGGCTGGAAGGAGTACGAGCTCGAGGTCATGCGGGACAAGGCAGACAACGTGGTCATCGTCTGCTCCATCGAGAACCTCGACCCGATGGGAGTTCACACCGGTGACTCGATCACCGTGGCCCCGGCCATGACCCTCACCGACCGCGAGTACCAGGCCATGCGCGATGTGGGCATCGCGGTGATCCGTGCGGTCGGCGTCGATACCGGCGGCTGCAACATCCAGTTCGCGATCAACCCCGACAACGGCCGGATGATCGTGATCGAGATGAACCCGCGCGTGTCCCGCTCGTCGGCACTGGCCTCGAAGGCGACCGGTTTCCCGATCGCCAAGATCGCGGCCAAGGTCGCGGTCGGCTACACCCTGGACGAGATCCCCAACGACATCACGGCCGAGACGCCCGCCTCCTTCGAGCCCACGCTGGATTACGTGGTGGTGAAGGCGCCGCGGTTCGCGTTCGAGAAGTTCCCGACCGCCGATTCGACGCTGACCACGCACATGAAGAGCGTCGGCGAGGCAATGGCTATCGGCCGCAACTTCACCGAGGCCCTGGGCAAGGCGCTGCGCTCGCTGGAGGACGCGAAGGCGGGCTTCGACTTCGTGACCCCGGTCACCCGCAGTGTCGAGGAGCTTCTCACCGAGATGTCCCGGCCGCAGGACGGTCGCCTGGGCTTGGTGATGCAGGCCTTCCGGGCCGGCGCCACTCGGGAGCAGATCTTCGAAGCCACCAAGATCGATCCGTGGTTCGTCGACCAGCTGCATCTGATCTACGAAGTGTCCGAGGCCGTCCGGACGGCCCCCGAGCTGACCGCTGACCTGCTCCGGCTGGCCAAACGGCACGGTCTGGCCGACACCCAGATCGCCGGGCTGCGCAAGCTGTCCACCGAGGTGGTCCGCGGCCTGCGCTGGGCACTGGGAGTGCGTCCGGTCTACAAGACCGTCGACACCTGCGCGGCCGAGTTCGCCGCCAAGACGCCCTACCACTACTCGACCTACGACTCGGAGACTGAGGTCGGTCCCCGGCAGAAGCCGGCAGTGCTGATCCTGGGCTCGGGACCCAACCGGATCGGGCAGGGAATCGAGTTCGACTACTCCTGCGTGCATGCCTCGATGGCACTGCGGGAGGCCGGCTACGAGTCGGTGATGGTCAACTGCAACCCCGAGACGGTCTCCACCGACTACGACACCTCCGACCGGCTCTACTTCGAGCCGCTCACACTTGAGGATGTGCTCGAGGTCTACCACGCCGAGTCGCTGGCCGGGCCAGTGGCCGGCGTGATCGTCCAGCTCGGTGGTCAGACTCCGCTGAAGCTGGCCCAGTCGCTCAAGGACGCCGGGGTGCCGATCGTCGGCACCCAGCCCGAGGCCATCGAGCTTGCCGAGGAGCGCGGCGCCTTCGGCAAGGTGCTGGAAGATGCCGGGCTGACCGCCCCCGCCTATGGGATGGCCACCTCCGCCGACCACGCACTGGCGATCGCTCACGAGATCGGCTATCCGGTGCTGGTCCGTCCGTCCTACGTGCTGGGCGGACGGGGCATGGAAATTGTCTACGACGACTCCTCGCTGGCCGGCTACATCGAGCGGGCCACCGACATCACTCCGGCGCACCCGGTGCTGGTGGACCGCTTCCTCGACGACGCCATCGAGATCGATGTGGACGCGCTCTACGACGGCACCGAGCTGTACCTCGGCGGCGTGATGGAACACATCGAGGAGGCCGGCATCCATTCCGGCGACTCGGCCTGTTCGCTTCCGTCCATCACTCTGGGCAGCGAGGTCGTGGACACCATCCGCACCTCCACCGAGGCGATTGCCCGAGGGGTGGGTGTTCGGGGTCTGCTGAACATCCAGTACGCACTGCTCGGCGATGTGCTGTACGTGCTCGAGGCCAACCCGCGTGCATCTCGGACGGTGCCCTTCGTCTCCAAGGCCACCGACACCCAGCTGGCCAAGGCAGCCACCCTGATCTCTCTGGGCGCCACGATCGCTCAACTGCGGTCGACTGGTCTGCTGCGGGCTCCGGGGCTGGACGGCACCACGACGCTGGAGTCGGCGCCGATCGCGGTGAAGGAAGCCGTGATGCCCTTCAACCGGTTCCGGACGGCGGACGGCTCCTGGGTGGACACCCTACTCGGCCCGGAGATGAAGTCGACCGGTGAGGTGATGGGCCTGGATGTGACCTTCGGCAACGCCTTCGCCAAGAGTCAGGCGGCGTCCTTCGGCTCGGTCCCCACCGGAGGGACGGTGTTCGTGTCGATCGCCAACCGGGACAAGCGCTACGCGATCTTCCCGGTGAAGCGGCTGGCAGACCTCGGCTTCAAGGTGCTCGCCACCGAAGGCACAGCGCAGGTGCTGCGCCGCCAAGATGTCGAAGTGACAGTGATCCGAAAGGCCAGCCAGGGGACCGGACCGAACGGGGAGAAGACCGTCGTCGATGCCATCTTGGACGGCGAAGTCGATCTGATCTTCAACACCCCCCAGGGCGTCTCCCGCGACGGCAATCCGCGCCGGGACGGCTGGCAGATTAGGTCGGCGGCGATCCTGGCGGACGTGCCGTGCGTCACCACCGTGCAGGGCCTGGCGGCGTGTGTGCAGGGGATCGAGGCACTGCGGCGCGGCAGCGTGGAGGTGCGACCTCTGCAGGAGTGGAGCGCTGCGGTGCGAGCGGAGCTGGCCGGGATGCAGGAATGAGCCTGCCGCTGCCGCTCCTTGATGCCGGTTACCGGCGCATTCTGCGTCCGGCGATGTTCGCCAGCTACGGCGGCGACCCGGAGCGGGTTCACGAGGCGATGATTCACACGCTGGCCACGGTCGGGTCGAACCCCGCAGTCCGGGCAGTGATCCGGCTCTTGGCAGCCACCTCGGGGCGGCCGGTCCGGGTTGCCGGAGTCGACTTCCCGAATCGGGTCGGGCTCGCCGCCGGTCTGGACAAGGACGCCACCGCGGTGCTGTCGTGGGCGGGGCTGGGCTTCGGCTTCGCCGAGCTGGGCACGATCACCGGGCGGGCCCAGCCGGGCAATGATCGTCCGCGGGTGTTTCGGCTGCGAGCCAGCCAGGCCCTGATCAACCGGATGGGCTTCAACAATCCCGGGGCCGAGGCGGTCGCCGCAACGCTGGCCGCCCGTGGCGTGTTCCGCGGGAACGGAGCCGCCGGGCTGCCGATCGGGGTCTCGATCGGCAAGACCAAGCTCGTCGAGATCGATCAGGCCATCGAGGACTACCTGGTCTCGTTGCGAGCTCTGGCTCCGCATGCCGATTACCTCGCCGTGAACGTCTCCAGCCCGAACACCCCGGGGTTGCGCAGCCTGCAGGACGCCGGTGCACTATCCGACCTGGTCTGCGCCTTGGTCGCCGAGACCGGAGCTACACGGTCACCACTGCCCATCTTCGTCAAGGTCGCTCCGGATCTGACCTGGGGCCAGCTGGACGAGGTGATCGAGGTCTGCGAGCGCACGGGTGCCGCCGGGCTGATCGCCACGAACACCACGCTGGCCCGGGACGGCCTGGCGGCGTCCGATCGTCCGCTGGCCGAACTCACCGGCGGACTCTCCGGAGCCCCGCTGGCCAGCCGAGCGCGAGAAGTCGTCGGCTACCTGGCGGGCAGCTCCCGGCTGCCGGTGATCGGAGTGGGTGGCATCATGACGCCTGCCGATGCCACGGCCATGTTCGATGCCGGCGCTCAACTCGTCCAGCTGTACACGGGCTTCATCTACGGCGGCCCCGGACTGGTGGCGGCCATCAACACCGAGGACAAGGAGCGGGCATGAGCAGCTACGGCGAACGCCTCGACCAGGTCTGCGCTGCCCGGGGCACCCTGTGCGCCGGAGTCGACCCTCACCCGGGCCTGCTGGCCGCGTGGGGCTTGGAGAACAGCGCGGCGGGTCTGGAGCGGTTCAGCCGTAGCCTGGTCGAGGCGCTGGGGGAGCGGCTGGCGGTGATCAAGCCGCAGTCGGCCTTCTTCGAGTCGTTCGGTTCGGCAGGCATCGCCGTCCTGGAGCGCTTGCTGGCCGACATCCGGGATGCCGGCGCGCTGTCGATCCTGGACGTGAAGCGCGGCGACATCGGCTCGACGATGTCGGCCTATGCCCAGGCCTACCTGGCAGACGGAGCACCACTGGCTGCCGACGCCATCACCGTCTCGCCCTATCTGGGCTTCGGCTCACTGCAGCCGGCCTTCGATCAGGCGCTCCGCTATGGACGTGGCGTCTACGTGTTGGCCCGCACCTCGAATTCGGAGGGCGGCCAGGTGCAACTTGCGCAGTCGGAGGGACTCGCGGTCGCACAGCAGATCGTCGACCAGGCCGCCGCAGCCAATGAGTCGTCCGGCCAGTCGGCCATCGGGCTGGTCGTCGGCGGAACCCATCAGAGTCTGGGCTGCGATGTCTCGGGTTTCAACGGGTCGATCCTGGTGCCGGGGATCGGCGCCCAGGGCGGACGGATGAGCGATCTGCCGACGCTGTTCGGCGCCGCATTCAGCCGCGTCCTGCCCATGGTGGGGCGTGACTTGCTCGGTGCCGGGGCCGACCAGAATGCCCTGCGCGACAAGGCCACTCAGCTGCTGGAGTCGGTCGCCGAGGCGACTCAGCATGACTCGTGAACGCGACCTTGGCCAATATCCACGCGACTTGCCCGAGATGCCGCTAGGTTTGTGTCGCAATTGAAGGCTCCTGTACCCCACACAAAGGCATGCCAGTGACTATTCCGCAGCTCACCACTGAGCAACTTGAAGCCGCCCGTGCAGCAGCTACTCAGGCACGTCGTCGGCGCGCCGATCTCAAGGGCAAGGTTCGCACCGGCGAACTGAGCCTGGCCAGCGCCCTCGACTCCGCAGCCGGGGACGACGTTCTCGCCCACGTGAAGGTGGTGGACCTGCTCAAGGCCCTGCCGCGTGTCGGCGAGAAGCGCGCCGCCCTGGTCATGGAGCGCTTGGATATCGCCCCGAACCGCCGCATCCGCGGTCTGGGCCGCCACCAGGTGGCGGGCCTGAAAGCGGAGTTCAGTGATCGGTGACGTCACCGTCATCTCTGGGCCGTCGGCAGTAGGCAAGGGAACGCTGGTCCACGCGCTGCTGGAGGCACACCCGGAGGTCTGGCTGTCGGTCTCGGTGACCACCAGGTCACCCAGACCCGGCGAGATCGACGGCCAGCACTACCACTTCATCAGCAACGCCGAGTTCGACCACCTGGTGGCCACTGATGGGCTGTTGGAGTGGGCGCTCGTGCATGGCACCGATCGGTACGGCACTCCCGCTGCACCTGCATTGGCAGCGGTCGAGCAGGGCAAGAAGGTCATTCTCGAGATCGAGATTCAAGGCGCGCGGCAGGTCAAGGAGCGTCTGCCGCAGTGCCGGATGGTCTTCATCGCACCGCCGTCGGAGCAGACGCTGCGGGATCGGCTGGTCCATCGAGGCACCGAAACCGAGCAGCAGATGGCCCGCCGGTTGCGCACCGCCGCCGCCGAAATGGCTGCGGTCAGCGAGTTCGACCACGTCATCGTGAACGACGATTTGGGCACAGCGACCGCCGAGTTGGTAGAGTTGTTGGGTCTGTGACGGCTGAGACGCACACGTCCGGCCGATATCACCCGATCAGGAAGCAGAACTTGAGCACTCACACTCCCGAGGGGATCACCAATCCGCCGATCGACGAGCTGCTGACCAAGGTGGACTCGAAGTACCGGCTGGTTCTGTTCGCGGCCAAGCGCGCGCGGCAGATCAACGCGTACTACTCCCAGCTTGGCGAGGGCCTGCTGGAGAACGTGGGACCGCTGGTGGACATCGGCATCCAGGAGAAGCCGCTGTCGATCGCACTGCGTGAGGTGAACGCCGGGGTGCTCGAGTGCACCCAGATCGACCCCGAGGCCGAAGCGGCCGCTCGCGCCGAGGCGCAGGCCGATCCCGACTTCTCGTTCGACCCGTTCGGTACTGACGACGCACTGAGCTGAGCCTCCGGCCATGAGTCGGATCGTCCTCGGCGTCTCCGGTGGGATCGCGGCGTACAAGGCGTGCCTGCTGCTGCGGCGGCTCACCGAGGCCGGCCACGAAGTTGAGGTCGTCCCCACAGCGAACTCGCTGAACTTCGTCGGCGCCACCACGTGGGCCGCGCTGTCGGGGCGTCCGGTGCACTCGGGAGTCTTCGAGGCCGGCGAGCTGGTCAATCACGTCCGGATCGGGCGCGAGGCCGATCTGGTGCTGGTCGCCCCGGCCACGGCTGACCTGCTGGCCCGTGCCGCCTCCGGCAGAGCGGACGATCTGCTGACCAATGTCTTGCTGACCGCGCACTGCCCAGTGGTGTTCGCCCCGGCCATGCACACCGAAATGTGGCAGCACGCTGCGACCAGGGCGAATGTGGCCACCCTGCGCTCGCGTGGCGCCATTGTGCTGGAGCCGGCCGTAGGCCGGCTCACCGGCCCCGACTCCGGACCCGGGCGGCTGCCCGAACCCGCGGACATCGAAGCCAGCGCGCTGGCCGTGCTCGCCGACCCGCTGGTGGGCGCGGCGATGTCTGCTCAGGATCTCGCTGGGCGCACCGTGGTGATCAGCGCGGGTGGGACTCGCGAGCAGCTGGATCCGGTCCGGTTCATCGGCAACTCGTCCTCGGGGCTGATGGGTGTTGCGCTGGCTCGGGCAGCCGTGCAGCGTGGCGCTCAGGTGACCCTGGTCGCCGCGAATCTGGCCACGGAGCCTCCGGCCGGGGCAACCGTGGTCGAGGTCGTCTCGACGGCCGACCTTGCGGCAGCCATGGATGCGCATTCCCCGTCCGCTGATCTGGTGGTGATGGCAGCGGCGCCGGCGGACTACACCGTGCTGGAGCCAAGCCCGGTCAAGCTGAAGAAGTCCGGCGACGCGGGCATGCACCTGGACCTGGTGCAAACCACGGACGTGCTGGCCGGCCTGGCCAGCCACCGCCCCGACGGTCAGGTGCTGGTCGGCTTTGCGGCCGAAACCGCGGCCGACGACCACGAGCTGCTCAGCTTGGGCGTCCAGAAGCTGGCTCGCAAGGGTTGTCAGCTCCTGGTGCTCAACAACGTTTCCGGCGGTGCGGTCTTCGGCGCCGAGGAGAACCAGGTCACCATCATCGACGCAGGCGGCCAGGTCGCTGCCGCCAGCGGCAGCAAGAC
Organism: Actinomycetales bacterium Actino_02; assembly: GCA_001603275.1. Classification (GTDB taxonomy): domain Bacteria; phylum Actinomycetota; class Actinomycetes; order Propionibacteriales; family Propionibacteriaceae; genus Propionicimonas. The sequence continues at coordinate 181,238 of LUYM01000023.1, forward strand.
CACCGTTGCGCATGCGATTCTCAGTGCGTCCGAGGCAGTACGAAAGAGGTTGGGGTAGATGAGTCGTCTGTTCACGTCCGAGTCGGTCACCGAAGGCCATCCGGACAAGGTCGCCGACGCCATCTCCGATGCCGTCCTGGACAAGCTGCTGCAGAAGGATCCGGCCTCGCGCGTGGCCGTGGAGACCCTGGTCAGCACCGGTCTAGTGGTGGTCGCCGGTGAGGTGACCACGAAGGCCTATGCCGACATCGCCAAGCTGGCCCGGCGCCGGATCCTCCAGATCGGCTACAACTCGACCGCGGCGAGCTTCGACGGCAACTCGTGCGGCGTACTGGTCTCGCTGGGTGCGCAATCGCCGGACATCGCCCAAGGCGTCGACCAGGCCGAGGAGCAGCGGGCTGAGGGCTCCTTCGACGCACTGGACGCCCAGGGCGCCGGCGACCAGGGCTTGATGTTCGGCTACGCCTGCACCGACACCGCCACCTTGATGCCGCTGCCGATCGACATCGCGCACCGGCTGGCCGAGCAGCTGGCCCGGGTGCGCCACGAGCACGAGCTCGACTTCGTGCTTCCCGACGGAAAGACCCAGGTGACCATCGAGTACGACGGCGACCGTCCAGTGCGGGTGGACACCGTGGTGGTCTCCACCCAGCATCTGGAGTCGGCCAGCCACGCGCTGATCGCCGCCGAGCTGAAGGCCCGGGTGATCGATCCGGTGCTGGCCCGCTACCCGATCAGCACCGCAGGGCTGAAGACCTACGTGAACCCGACCGGGAAGTTCGTCATCGGCGGACCGATGGGCGATGCCGGCGTCACCGGCCGCAAGATCATCGTCGACAGCTATGGCGGCATGGCTCGCCACGGCGGCGGCGCCTTCTCCGGCAAGGACCCGTCCAAGGTCGACCGTTCGGCGGCCTACGCGATGCGCTGGGTGGCCAAGAACGTGGTGGCCGCCGGGCTGGCCGAGCGGTGTGAGGTCCAGGTCGCGTATGCCATCGGACGCGCCCACCCGGTCGGCTTCTACACCGAGTGCTTCGGCACCGAGAAGGTGCCGCAGGAGCAGATCACCGACGCCGTGCTGAGCGTGTTCGACCTGCGCCCGGCCGCGATCATTCGCGACCTGGACCTGATTCGTCCGATCTACTCCAAGGTGACCAACTACGGCCACTTCGGCCGTGAGCTGCCCGAGATGACCTGGGAGCGCACCGACCGGGCCGAGGCGCTGGCTGCTGCGGTAAAGGGCTAGTCGGCCGCAGCTGTCGGGAGGGCGCTCTACGATGCCCTGCATGGAGCGTCCGGTAGCGAGGGTGGCAGTCGATCTGCCGCTGGCCAACCTGGATCGACCCTTCGACTATCTGGTGCCGCCGGAGTTGGACGAGGCTGCGCAACCGGGCGTCCGGGTGAAGGTGCGCTTCGCCGGCCAGTTGCGGGACGGCTTCCTGCTGGAGCGGACCGAACCGGGGGAGCGGGACAAGCTCGCCCCGCTGCACAAGGTGATTTCGGCCGAGCCGGTGCTGCAGCCCGCAGTGGCGGAGCTGATTCGGGCCACCGCCGACCACTATGCCGGCAGCTTCGCCGATGTGGTCCGAACCGCGGTGCCACCACGACATGCCGCCACCGAAAAGGCTGAGCCTCCGGACTATCCCGAGCCGCGCCTCGAGGCCGTCACGCCCCGCTGTCTGACCAGCTACCCGGCCGGTGATCGATTCCTGAGCGAGCTCGTCGCCGGCCGTCCGCGGGCGGCGTGGACGGTGCTGCCCGCAGCCCGACCGGAAGGCGACTGGGCCCTGGGCTTTATCGAGGCCGCCGCCGCGACCATGGCCGGTGGCCGGGGAGCGCTGCTTATCGTCCCGGAAGCTCGCAGCCTGGAGCGGCTCGAGGCCGCCTGTCGAGAACGCTTCGGCAAGGGCAGTTACGCCGTGTTGGCCTCCGACGCCGGCCCTGCTCTGCGCTATCGCAACTTCCTGGCAGTCAGTCGTGGCGCGGTGAAGCTGGTGATCGGCACCCGGGCAGCAGTCTTCGCCCCGGTGGCTCGCCTCGGGTTGATCGCGGTGTGGGACGACGGCAGCGACTCCTACGCCGAGCCGCACGCGCCCTACTGGCACGCTCGCGAGGTGGCAGCAATCCGGGCGCATCAGGCCTCCTGCGCGCTGCTGCTGGCGGCTCACAGCCGGACCGCGGAGGTTGCTCAGCTGCTCGAGCGAGGCTGGCTGGCGCCCCTGGAGTTGGCGCCGTCGGCGATGCGCCGGCTGGCCCCGGCGGTCCGCGCGGCCGGAGCCATGCCCAGCCGGGAGCCGGAGTGGGTTCGACTGCCGCAGCAGGCCTTCCAGGCGGTCCGAGCCGGGCTCGCCGCCGGACCGGTGCTGGTGCAGGTGCCGCGGGCCGGCTACGCGCCCTATCTGGCCTGTCAGAGCTGCCGGACGCCGGCCCACTGCCCCAGCTGTGGCCAGGGCCTGATCCAGGAGGCCGGTGCGGCACCGAGTTGCCGCTGGTGTGGCCCATTGCTCAAGGCGTGGCGATGCCCCGAGTGCGGCGATCACCGGCTGCGCCGCCCGGTGGCCGGGGTGGCCCGGACCGCAGAAGAGTTCGGCAAGGCATTTCCGGGGACGACCGTGATCCAGGCCAGCGCGGATCACCGGGTCACCGAAGTGGGCAGCAAACCGGTCCTGGTGCTGGCGACTCCCGGGGCGGCCCCGCCGGCGCGGGACGGCTACGCGGCCGCGATTCTGCTGGACGCCGAGCAGATGCTGGCTCGTCCGGATCTGCGGGCAGGGGAGGAGTCGCTACGCCGCTGGCTGGCAGTGACCGCGCTGGTCCGGCCGGCAGAGGACGGTGGCACCGTGGTGATCGTGGCCGAACCCGGACTGCGCGAGGTCCAGGGGCTCATTCGGCTGGATCCGGCCGGCTTCGCGGCCACCGAGCTGGCCGAACGGCGGGCCGCCGGCTTCCCGCCGGCCCAGAAGCTGATCGCCATAGAAGCGCCCACCGCGACGCTGACCGAGGTGCTCACTGCACTCGTCCCCGGCGATCAGGTGGTGGTTGCCGGCCCGTTCGCGATCCCCGGCAGCTCGGACTCCGCGGACGGACGAGTCACCCTGCGCTGTGAGCCCGGCCGGGCCGGCGACCTACTGGCCAGACTCCGCGAGGTGCTCTCGGTGCGCGCCGCCAAGAAGCAGGACCCGGTCCGGGTTCGGGTCGATCCGATCGTTGTCGGCTGACATTAGGCTCGGCTCATGACGATGATCGCGCTGGCCAACCTGGCTTTCCCGGCCTCACCCACTGCTGCGGTCGAGGCTGCGGAGGCCGCAATCCGCGAAGCGGCCGCTGCCGGAGCCGACCTCGTCTGCTTTCCGGAGTGCTTCGTCCCCGGCTACCGCGCACTGGGCGCTCCGGTGCCGGTCATGGACGCCACCTGGCTCAACCACGCTCATCAGCACCTCGCCGAGGTGGCCGGACGAGTCGGAATCGCCGTCGTGTTGGGCACCGAACGCTGGGAGGCCGACCGGCTGCGGATCACCGCCGTGGTGATCGATGCATCCGGGACCGTGCTCGGCTGGCAGGACAAGGTGCAACTGGATCCCAGCGAAGATGCGCTCTACGAGCCAGGGGAGAGCCGCCGGCTGTTCGAGGTGGCCGGACTCCTGGTCGGGGTGGCCATCTGCCACGAAGGCTTCCGCTACCCGGAGACGGTGCGGTGGGCGGCCCGAGCCGGCGCCCAGCTGGTGGTGCACCCGCACTACAGCCAGGCCGAGCCCGGTGGCTGGGTGCCTCGCGGCTACGCCGAGCCGGGGAACAGCTTCCATGAGGCGGCAGCTCGCTGTCGCGCTGCCGAGAACGGGATCTGGTACGCCACCGTGAACTGTGCTGGGCCGAACTCGCCGACCACCTCGGCCGTGATCGATCCGGACGGCGATGTGCTGGCCTGGCAACCGCACGGCCAGGTCGGGTTGCTCCTGGCCGACCTCGACCCGAGCCGCGCTCAGCGACTGCTGCCCGAGCGGCTGCGTCCGGTGGTGGCTGGATAGGCTGAGGGCCATGCGCTTGGTCTTTGCCGGAACTCCTCAGCTCGCCGCCGATACTCTGCAGGTCCTGCTGGACTCCGGACGGCACCAGGTGGTTGCGGTGCTGACCAGGCCGGACGCCGCGAAGGGACGTAGTTCGAAGCTGCTGCCCAGTCCGGTGGCCGAGCTCGCCGAGCAGCGCGGGATCGAGGTGCTGAAGCCGGTCAAGCCCAGTGAGCCGTGGCTCGCCCAGCGGCTGGCGGAGCTCCAGGTCGACTGCGTGCCGGTGGTCGCCTACGGCGGGCTGATTCCGCGCAGTCTGCTGGACGCCATCCCCAGGGGGTGGGTGAACCTGCACTTCTCGCTGCTCCCGCGCTGGCGCGGCGCTGCGCCGGTGCAGCGGGCGATCCTGGCCGGTGACCAGGTGAGTGGAGTCACCATCTTCGATCTCGTCCCAGAGCTGGACGCCGGGCCGGTGCTGGCCCAGGCCGAGTACCACTTCGGGCCGGACGAGACGTCCGGTGAGGCGTTGACCGGCCTGACCGCCATCGGCTCGCGGCTGCTGGTGGAGACCCTGGATCGGCTGGAGGACGGCACTGCGGTTGCCGAGGACCAACTCTTGGACGGCATCACGCTGGCCCCGAAGCTGACCCCCGCAGAGGCCCAGCTCGATTGGTCCCAGACCGCCGAGCAGCTGGCCCGGGTGGTCCGGGCCAACAATCCTTCGCCGATCGCGTGGACAACCCTGAACGGCGAGCGGTTCCGGATCCTGCGGGCCCGCCCGATCGAGGGTGCGGCCGAGCCGGGCACGGTGGAAGCGACGAAGAATGCGGTTCGGGTAGGCACCGGGGCCGGCCTGCTGGAACTGATCGAAGTGCAGCCGGCGGGCAAGCGGGTGCTCCCGGCCGCCGACTGGGGACGCGGCCTGCGCCAGGCCGTCCGGCTCGGCTGATGGCCCGCCGACGAACTGCCGATCCGGCACGAACAGCGGCCTTCCGGGTGCTGCGTGCGGTCACGGCCGACGGCGCCTATGCCAATCTCGAGCTCAGCAAGCAGCGGTCCGGGCTGAGCAGCGCGGACGCCGCTTTCGCCACCGAACTGACCGCAGGCACCTGCCGCGGGATGGGCAGCTACGACGAGATCATCACAGCGGCCTCCGGGCGTCCGACCCGCAGCCTCCAGCCAGCCGTCCTGGATGCCTTGCGGCTGGGCACCCACCAGCTGCTGGCGATGCGAGTGCCGGCCCATGCCGCGATCGCAGCCACCGTGGATCTGGCTGCGCTACAGATCGGTGAGCGGGTGTCCGGCGTGGTCAACGCCATTCTGCGCCGCGTCGCCGCGCATGACCTGGACGAGTGGGTGGCCCAGCTGGGTGCCGACCGGGACGAGTACGGACGCCTGGCCCTGACCTACCAGCACCCACGATGGGTGGTGGAAGCCTTCGCCGAACTGGTCCCCGAGGATGAGCTGGCAGCGCTGCTGGCAGCCGACAACCAGCCGCCGGTGCCGAACCTAGTCGTGCGCCCCGGGCTGGCCGAGCAGGCCGAGCTGGGTGGACGGCCGGCCCGCTACTCGCCCTACGGCGCCTATGCCGACGGTGACCCCGGAGCGGTGCCCGCGGTGGCACAAGGCCGGGCCGGGGTGCAGGATGAGGGCTCGCAGCTGGTCGCGTTGGCGCTGGCCAGAGCTGAAGCCGGCGACGGGCCGTGGCTGGATCTGTGCGCCGGCCCTGGCGGCAAGTCGGCATTGCTTGCCGGACTGGCCATCGAGCAGGGCAGCCGGTTGCTGGCCAGCGAGCTGGCTCCGCACCGCGCCGAGCTGGTTGCAGCGAACCTGCGCAGCTATACCGGGGCCGATCGCCCGATCACGGTGGTGGCCGACGGCACCCGTCCGGCGTGGGCGGCGGACGTCTTCGCCAAAGTGCTGGCGGACGTGCCGTGCACCGGGCTAGGCGCTTTGCGGCGGCGCCCGGAGAGCCGCTGGCGGCGGCAGCCGAGTGATCTCCCCGGCCTTGTCGCCCTGCAGAAGGCATTGCTGGCCAGCGCCATCGCGTCCACCAAGCCCGGCGGGGTGATCGGCTACGTCACCTGCTCGCCGCACTCGGCCGAGACCGTCGGAGTCGTGGCCGACGCCCAGGGGGTGGAGGTGCTGACCGCCTCGGACTATCTGCCGGAGGTGGCTGAGGCTGCGCTGGGGGACTACGTCCAGTTGTGGCCGCACCGGCACGGTACCGACGCCATGTTCTTGGCGCTGCTCCGCAAACGAGCCCGATAGGGTCGACCACGTGGAAATCCGCATCACACCAAGCGTCCTCAATGCCGATCTGGCCAATCTCAGTGCAGAGATCACCCGGGTACCCAGCGCCGACGGCATTCACCTGGACGTGATGGACAACCGCTTCGTCCCGAACCTCACCTTCGGCCTGCCGGTCGTCGAGTCGGTGCGAGCCCACACCGACCGGTTCTTGGACATTCACCTGATGATCGCCGACGTGGATCGTTGGGCACCGGGCTACGCCGAGGCGGGTGCGGAGTCGGTGACCTTCCACATCGAGGCCTCCGATGACCCGGTGCGACTGGCCCGCACGCTGCGAGCCGCCGGCGCCCGCGCGTCCATGGCGCTCAAGCCGGGCACCCCGATCGAGCCTTACGAGGATCTCCTGCCCGAGCTGGACATGGTTCTGCTGATGACCGTCGAACCCGGCTTCGGCGGCCAGTCGTTCATGGATTCGGTACTGCCCAAGATCGAACGCACCCGCGCCCTGATCGACAAGCACGGCGGCCAGTTGTGGCTGCAGGTGGACGGTGGGATCGCCACCGACACCATCGAGCGCTGCGCGCGGGCCGGTGCGGACACCTTCGTGGCCGGCTCAGCCGTATACCGCGCAGCCGATCCGGACGCCATGGTTCGCGCACTGCACGACCAGGCAGCGTCCGCGCCGGCCTGAATCAGCCGCGACGCCGGTCCCTGCGCCGCAGATAGCGCTCGAACTCGGCCGCGATCACCTCGCCGTTCGGCGCAGCCTCGTCCCTGCGCTCCTCGAGGGCGGTGATGTAGCTGGTGATGTCTGGATCCTCCGACACCAGCTCATTGACCTGGTTGACCCATTCGTCGGCCTGCTCGGAGAGATCACCGAAGTCGATCGGCAGGTTCAGCACATCCTCGACCTGGGTGAGCAGAGCCAAGGTGGCCTTCGGATTGGGCGGCTCGGCGACATAGTGCGGCACCGAGGCCCACAGCGAGACCACCGGGATGCCGATGCCATCGCATTCTGCGGCCAGCACGCCGATGATGCCGGTCGGACCTTCGTAGTCCGACAGTTCCAGGCCAAGCTCGTCGGCCAGTTCCTTGGTTCCTGCGGTCCCGTTCACCGGCACCGGTCGGGTGTGCGGGGCATCAGTGAGCATGGAGCCCAGCAACACCACGATCTCGGGCTGCACGCTGCGCACCATCGAGAGCAGGGCGGCCACGAACTGCTGCCAGTGATAGTTCGGCTCCGGCCCGCCGATCAGCACCAGGTCACGGGTGGGCAGCGAGGCGACCAGGACCTCGGTCGTGGGCCATTCCAGGATCCTGTTGCCGTCGACCATCCGGGTTGTCGGGCGGTTCACCTGGAAGTCGTAGTAGTCCTCGGGGTCGACGGCGAACTGCAGTTCGGCTGAGTACTTTTCGACCAGGTAATCGATCACTCCGGTGGCCGCCTCGGACGCGTCATTCCACCCTCCGAAGGCCGCCACCACTGCCGGGTTGCGCAATCCTCGGAGCCCACGAGCCTGTGCCATGCCGACCACTGTAGGCGGACTCGCCTATTCTGCTGCCCATGACCCGCAATCTCCGTATGGCCTTGGCTGACCGCGTCCTGGTAGCCGACGGTGGTATGGGGACCATGCTGCAAGGCCGCAACCTGACTCTGGACGACTTCCAGGGCCTCGAAGGCTGCAACGAGATTCTCAACGTGACCAGGCCCGATGTCGTCGCCGACATCCATCGGGCCTACCTGGCTGCCGGCGCGGACTGCGTGGAGACCAACACCTTCGGCGCGAACCTGTCCGCGCTGGGGGAGTACGACGCGGCTGACCGGATTGCCGAGCTGGCCGAGGCCGGCGCCCGAATCGCCCGCGCCGAAGCGGATGCGGCCAGCACATCGCAGCGTCCGCGGTTCGTCCTGGGCAGCATGGGCCCGGGGACGAAGCTGCCCAGCCTGCTGCACGTGAGCTACGCGAAGCTGCGCGATGCCTACCAGGCCCAGGCCGAGGCGATGATCTCCGGCGGGGTGGACGCCTTCCAGGTGGAGACCTGCCAGGACCTGCTCCAGACCAAGGCGGCCATCAACGGTGCCCGGCGGGCACTGGCCCGCCTGGGAGCCGACCTGCCGATCTTCGCCAATGTGACCATCGAGACCTCCGGGACCATGCTGCTGGGCAGCGAGATCGGGGCGGCACTGACCAGCCTGGGAGCGCTCGGCATCGAGGCGATCGGCCTCAACTGTGGCACCGGCCCCACCGAGATGAGTGAGCACCTGCGGCATCTGGCGCGGCACACGGACTTGCCGTTGGTGTGTATGCCGAACGCCGGCCTGCCCGAGCTCACCGCAGACGGTGCCCGCTACCCGATGGGTCCTGACGAGTTCGTGAACTACGTGGCCGGCTACACCCGCGAGTTCCAGCTCGGCCTGGTCGGTGGCTGCTGCGGGACGACTCCGGCCCACATCTCGGCGCTGGCCGCAGCCGTGGCCAGCCAGCAGCCGCAATCACGCGCGGTCAGCGAGCAGTCCGCGGTCTCGTCGCTGTACTTCGACGTGCCGCTGCATCAGGACACCGCCTACCTCTCGATCGGCGAGCGGACCAATGCCAACGGCTCGAAGGCCTTCCGAGAGGCGATGCTGGCCGAGAACTGGGACGAATGTGTCGACATCGCCAAGCAGCAGAGCCGCGACGGCGCCCACCTGCTGGACGTCTGCGTCGACTATGTCGGACGCGATGGTGTGGCCGACATGTCGGAGCTGGCCTCCCGGCTGGCCACAGCCGTCCCGCTGCCGGTGATGCTCGACTCGACCGAACCTGCGGTCTTGAAGGCGGGCTTGGAGCGGCTGGCCGGGCGCAGCGTGGTGAACTCGGTGAACTTCGAGGACGGCGACGGGCCTGACTCTCGCTACGCCAAGGTGATGCCGCTGGTGGTCGAGCATGGCGCTGCCGTGGTGGCGCTGACCATCGATGAGGAGGGCCAGGCGCGCACCGCGGAGTGGAAGCTGCGGGTGGCTGACCGGCTGATCGCCGACCTGACCGGACGGTGGGGGCTGGCCATCGGCGACATCATCGTCGACTGTCTGACCTTCCCGATCGCCACCGGGCAGGAGGAGACCCGTCGGGACGCTCTGGATACGATCGAGGCGATCGCCGCTGTCACCGCCAAGTACCCCGGCATCCACACCACCCTGGGCATCTCGAATGTGTCCTTCGGGCTGAACCCGGCCGCCCGCCAGGTGCTGAACTCGGTCTTCCTGCACGAGTGCCAGCAGGCCGGTCTGGATTCGGGCATCGTCCCGACCGCCCGGATTCTGCCGATCGCCCGAATCCCCGAGGAGCAGCGCCAGGTCGCCGAGGACCTGATCTACGACCGGCGCACCGAGGACTACGACCCGCTGGCCCGGTTCCTGGAGCTGTTCGAGGGCGCCACCACGGCGAGCACTCGGGAAGCGCGAGCCGCAGAACTGGCCGCATTGCCCGTCGAACAGCGACTGCGCCGCCGGATCATCGACGGAGAGGCCAAGGGTCTGGCCGAGGATCTGGAGGAGGCGCTGACCCTCAAGCCCGGGTTGGCCATCATCAACGACGATCTGCTGGCCGGGATGAAGGAGGTCGGCGAGCTGTTCGGTGCCGGCAAGATGCAGCTGCCATTCGTCCTGGCCTCCGCCGAGGTGATGAAGGCCGCCGTCCGACAGCTCGAACCCCACCTGGACAAGGCGGACGCCGCCGGCAAGGGCACGTTGGTGATCGCCACCGTGAAGGGCGACGTCCACGACATCGGCAAGAACCTGGTCGACATCATCTTGACCAACAACGGCTACACGGTGGTGAACCTCGGCATCAAGCAGCCGGTCAGTGCTATCGCCGAAGCGGCGCTGGCCCACAATGCCGACGCCATCGGGATGTCCGGGCTGCTGGTGAAGTCGACGCTGGTGATGCGCGACAACCTCGAGGAGTTGAACCGGCGCGGCCTGGCCCAGGTGCCGGTGTTGCTCGGTGGAGCCGCACTGACCAGGGCCTTCGTCGAACAGGACCTGAACCAGGTCTATGACGGCGAGGTCCGCTACGCCAAGGATGCCTTCGAGGGTCTTGCGCTGATGGAGCAGGTGGTTGCGGTTCGCCGAGGTGAGCCAGGGGCCAGCCTGCCCGAGCCGCGCCAGCGCCGGGTCACGGCTGTAACCACCCCGCGCCGCGAAGACGCTGCCACCACAACTGAGCGCTCCGACGTGGCCCGCGGCGTGGACGTGCCCACTCCGCCGTTCTGGGGCAGCCGAGTGGTCAAGGGGCTGTCCCTGGCCGAGATCTCCGGCTGGCTGGACCACCGGGCCACCTTCGTGGGGCAGTGGGGGCTGAAGCCGGTTGCCGGCGGCGCATCCTACGAAGAACTGGTCGAGACCGAGGCACTGCCCAGGCTGCGCCGGTGGCTGGACCGGATCCACACCGAGAACCTCGTCGAGCCGGCCGTCGTCTACGGCTACTGGCCCTGCCACTCCGCAGGCAACGACCTGATCGTGGGCCATCCCGACGACCCGAGCCGCGAACTCGTCCGGTTCTCTTGGCCGCGGCAGTCCCGGGATCGCCGGCTGTGCCTGGCCGACTTCTTCCGCGACGAGCAGGAGGCAGCCGAACTCGGCCCGGACGTGATCGCCCTGCAACTGGTCACCATGGGCGAGGCCGCGTCCCGAGCCACGGCGCAGCTGTTCGCGGCCGATGCCTACCGCGACTATCTGGAACTTCACGGCCTGAGCGTGCAACTGGCCGAGGCGCTCGCCGAGTACTGGCATGCCCGAGTGCGCTCTGAACTGGGGCTGGTCGGTGACGGCGACCTCAGTCAGATGCTGACCAAGCAGGCCTATCGCGGTTCTCGCTACTCCTTCGGCTACCCGGCTTGCCCAGACCTGACTGATCGGGCCAAGCTGGTCGCGCTGCTGGAGCCGGAACGAATTTCGGTGAGCCTTTCCGAGGAATGGCAGTTGCATCCCGAGCAGTCCACCGACGCGATCATCGTCCATCACCCGGAGGCCAAGTACTTCAATGCCGGCTGATCCCAGAACCACGCGCTGGCTAGCGGCGACGCTGGTGGTTGTGCTGGCGCTGTCGGCCTGCACCAGCTCCCAGCCCGCCCCGGCCCCCCAGCCGGCGGCCTCCAGCACGAGCGCAACGCCCACACCGACGCCGCAGGTGGACTACCTCAAGGTGGCCACTGTCGACCCACTTACCTCTCTCGACCCGGCTTTCGTCACCGGTCCCACCGGCGCAACCGTGGTCGATTCGGTGTACCAGCGGCTGATGACGGTGCTGCCTACCACCGGCGAGCTCAAGCCGGACGCTGCCGACTGCCTGTTCACCTCGAAGGTGGTCTACCAGTGCACGTTGGTCGAGGGGCTGAAGTTCCACAACGGTGACGTCCTGGACTCCTCCGATGTGAAGTTCAGCATTCAGCGTGCGTTGCGAATCGGCGCACCGGGGACCTCGACCAGCCTGCTCAGCGCGCTGCGTCGGATCGATACGCCAGACGCGCTGACCGTCCGCTTCACCTTGGAGTGGCCGGACAATCAGTTCGGCTACGCGCTGGCCACCGCAGCGGCGTCCATCGTCGATGAGAGCGTCTACGACCCCGACACCGAGCTGGCATCCGGGTCGCTGCCCGTCGGTTCGGGGCCCTACCAGCTCACCGCGCTGGACGAGCACGAGCTCACCTTCTCGCGTTTCGTCGGCTACCAGGGCGCCCACGGAGGCCTGTTTCCCGACGTCAAGCTGCTGATCCTGCCGGACTCGGCGGCTGCAGAGGCCGCGATCGGCGAGGGCAGCGTGGACGCCGTGTGGCGCAGCCTCGACCCGGCCGCCCAGCAGCGCCTCGATTTGGAGATTTCCGCCAGCACGGCGCACGCCACGGCCAAGGGGTTCACCCGGCTGAGCCTGAACGGCTGGCGCAGCAATCGGCTGATCTGGTCGGCCAGTTCGAAGCTGCGCAAGAACGACGCACTGCGCAAGGCCGTGGCCATCGTGCTGCAGGCCGATCGCACTGCGGACTCGATCGTGCCCATGGGCGTCGCCGATCACGTCTCGGCCTTCGCAGTTGGCGGACGAACCAAACCGCCCACCATGAAGAAGGGACGGATCAAGCTGACCCTGTCCTACTCGGCGGCCGCGCCGGGCAATGGCGATCTGGCTCGGCTGATACGCGATCGGATCGAGCAGCTTGACGGGGTCACCGTCCGGCTGGTCACCACCGGTGACGCCGATCTCACCCTGACCGACCAGCCGGCCTGGGTGAACAACGCCATGGGCTGGCTGCAGACCTACCTGGATCGTCCGCTGCCGGCCAGTGCGGCCAAGCTGACCGACGCCAGCCGGCGTGCCCGCTCGACCAGCGGGGCGGCCCGGACGGCGGCCCTGGCCGAACTGCAGCAGCAGGCGGCCACCGACAACACCGTGATTCCGATCAGCCAGTCCGACGGGATCATGTACCTCGGTAAGGGCGTGAAGACCTTCGGTGAGACCTTCGGCGGCGATCAGGCGCTGGGATTGTGGGGGCTGCTTCGTGGCTGATTCCGTGGACGAGTTCTCGCTCAGCGGCGTCCGCACCGGGCCTTTCGTGGCCGGCGAGCGGGCCACCTTCACCGACGCCAAGGGACGTCACCACTCAGTGCGGCTCACCCCGGGTGCCATGTTCCACACCACCAAGGGCGGGTTGGCCCACGACGACGTCATCGGACAGCCGGAGGGCTGCGTGGTGCGGTCGGTCGGGGGAGCGTCCTACCTGGTGTTTCGGCAGTTGCTGGAGGAGTTCACAGTCACCATGCCGCGTGGGGCAGCGGTGGTGTACCCGAAGGATGCCGCACACATCCTGGTGCAGACCGACATCTTTCCCGGTGCCCGGGTGCTGGAGGCCGGTGCCGGCTCGGGTGCACTGACCATGTTCCTGCTGCGTGCGGTTGGCCCGACCGGCAAGGTCTACTCCTACGAGCGCCGCGAAGACTTCGCGAAGATCGCCCAGCGCAACGTCGAGACGTTCTTCGGCGGACCGCACCCGGCCTGGACGCTTCAGGTGGGTGACCTGGTCGAAACGATCAGTGATGATCCCATCGACCGGGCTGTGCTGGACATGTTGGCTCCGTGGGAGTGCATCGACGCGGTCGGCGCTCGACTGGTCCCCGGCGGCATGCTGTGCTGCTACGTGGCCACCACCACTCAGCTCGGACGCACCGTCGAGACGTTGAGAGTCCATGGTGGCTTCACCGAGCCAATGGCCCGTGAGTACTCCGCGCGGGACTGGCATGCCGAGGGCCTGGCGATTCGTCCGGGGCATTCGACCAGCGGCCACACCGGCTTCTTGATCTTCACCCGTCGGCTCGCCGACGGCGTGGCCGCACCCGCGCGCAAGCGGCGTCCGGCACCGGGTGCCTATGGGCCGGACTATTCCGGTCCTCGTCCGGCCGGAGTCGATCCGACCGAGACCGCCGAGTAGGCCCAACGAGGGTGTGGGGCGCCCGGCGACGCAGCCGGGCCAGTAGGCTCTGGGGCTGGGTCGCGGGCCGCGTCCCGGAGAGGTCAGCAGTGAGCGAGCGCGAGTTATCGCCAGCAGTAGTCATTGGCACCGGGCTGGTCGGAGCATCAGTGGCCCACGCCCTGACCCGGGCCGGGGTCGAGGTACACCTGATCGATCAGGCCCCCAGCCACGCCCAGGTGGCCGCCTCCCGCGGTGCCGGCACCGTGGAGCCTGCCGACCCGGCCGGCGTCCGGTTGGTGGTCGTCGCCGTGCCCCCGGACGCGCTGGCCCCGGTGATTGCTGACGCCCTGGACCGCTACCCACAGGCCACTGTGACCGACGTGGGCTCGGTGAAGGGCACCGTGCTGGGCACCTTGCGCGGGCGCGTCGCCGACCTGTCCCGCTACGTCGGCTCGCATCCGATGGCCGGCTCGCAGCGGGTCGGCCCGCTGACCGCCAACGCCGAGCTGTTCGTCGACCGGACTTGGGTGATCACGCCGCACGACACGTCCGCCGCGCACGCCGTCTTGGACGTGCAAGAGCTGGCGAACCTTTGCGGAGCCCGCCGGGTGACCATGGGCGCCGCGCACCATGACGAAGCCGTGGCCCAGGTGTCGCATCTGCCGCATCTGGTGTCGGTGCTGATGGCCGGCAGCCTCACCCGCGTGCCCGCCGAGCACCTGCGCCTCGCCGGGCAGGGACTGCGCGACGTGACCCGGATCGCCGGATCGGACCCACAGCTGTGGAGCCAGATCATCACGGCGAACTCGACTGCCGTGCTTCATGAGCTTCGCTTGCTGCGCGATGAGCTGTCTGAGCTGGTCGACCAGTTCAACGATCCAGGCGCCTTGGCCGCTGCGCTCGAGCGAGGCCTGGACGGCACCCGAGCGCTGCCCGGCAAGCACGGCCTGAGCGCCACCAGCTATGCCCGGGTGGTCGTCGAGATCCCCGACACCCCTGGCGCTCTGGCAACGCTCTTCGCCGACATTCAAGCGGCCGGGGTCAACATCGAAGACCTGTCCATCGACCACGACCAGGAGCGCGAGGTCGGCTGGCTGGCCGTCCAGGTCGCACCCCAGCGCGCCGACGAGTTGGCGGCGGCCATGACCGCTGCCGGCTGGGTCGTCCGAGACCGCGAACCGCAAGCCTAGGAGGAACATGTCCAGCGAACGCCTGGTGATCGCCATCGACGGGCCGAGTGGCTCGGGCAAGTCGTCCACCTCGAAGGGGGTGGCCCGAGCGCTCGGGCTGGCCTACCTCGACACCGGTGCCATGTACCGAGCAGTGACCTGCGCCTACCTGGATGCCGGCGTGGACCCGTCCGACGAGGCCGGTGTGATCCGGGAGACCTTGGCTGCCGATCTGCAGATCAGCACCGACCCTGATGTCGAGCAGGTGCTGGTGAACGGTGCCGACGTGACCACCCGCATTCGCGAGCCCGAGGTGTCGGCGAAGGTCAGTGCGGTCTCGACCGTGGCGCAGTGCCGGGCGAACCTGGTAGCGCGACAGCGAGCGATCATCGAGGCCGCTGCCCACGGAATCGTCGCCGAAGGCCGCGACATCACCACTGTGGTTACTCCGGATGCGGACGTCCGGCTGCTACTCACCGCCGACCCGGAAATCCGGATGGCTCGCCGCAAGGCCGAGCTGGGCGACAAGGTGGACGCCGGCCAGCTGGCCGATCAGGTGCTGCGCCGCGATGCCGACGACTCCAAGCTGGTGAACTTCACCACGGCTGCCGATGGGGTCACCCACCTGGACTGCACCTACCTGAATCTGGAAGAGACGATCGCCGCCGTGCTGGACCTGGTGGCCTCGGTTCGAGGCTGACTTTTCCGGCTCGGCACGCCGCTGCGGTACTCTGGCTGGTCGCAGCCGAAGGGATCAGCCACCGATGACAAACGAAACCGAATCGACCACCGTGCCCGTGGTGGCCGTCGTCGGGCGTCCCAATGTCGGCAAATCGATGTTGGTGAACCGAATCATCGGCCGCCGCGAGGCCGTCGTCCAGGATCTGCCCGGGGTCACTCGTGACCGGGTCAGCTACGACGCTGAATGGAATGGACGCCAGTTCGTCATCGTCGACACCGGCGGCTGGGCCCCTGACGCCAAGGGCATGGCTGCGCAGATCGCCGAGCAGGCCGAGCTGGCCATCGCCGCCGCCGATGTCGTGCTGTTCGTCGTGGACGCGCACGTGGGTACCCAGGATGTCGATGAGGCAGTCGTCGGCGTGCTGCGGCGCAGCAAGAAGCCGGTCGTCCTGGCCGCCAACAAGGTCGACGATCAGCGCCAGGAGGCCGACGCCGCCGCCATGTGGAATCTCGGGCTGGGGGAACCGCATCCGGTCTCGGCCATGCACGGCCGCGGCACCGGAGACTTGCTCGACGCTCTGCTCGACGTCCTGCCCGACGCACCCGCCTTCGCCGAGCAGGAGATCGGCGGCCCGCGCCGGGTGGCCATCATTGGTCGTCCCAATGTCGGTAAGTCGTCACTGCTGAACCGGGTGGCCAAGGCCAACCGGGTCGTCGTCGACAACGTCGCAGGCACCACGGTCGACCCGGTGGACGAGCTGGTCCAGGTCGGTCAGATCACCTATCGCTTCATCGACACCGCCGGCCTTCGTCGCCGAGTCAAGGAAGCCTCCGGGCACGAGTACTACGCCTCGCTGCGCACCCAAGGCGCCATCGAGCGGGCCGAGGTGTGCGTGGTGGTGCTGGACGCCTCGGAGACCATCAGCGACCAGGATCTGCGGATCCTGACCATGGTCGAGGAGGCCGGCAAGGCTCTGGTGATCGCCTACAACAAGTGGGACCTCACCGACGACGAGCGCCGCCACTACCTCAATCGTGAGATTGAGCAGGACATCCGGGCCTTCGCCTGGGCGCCCAGCGTGAACATCTCCGCACTGACCGGACGCAACGTCGACCGGCTCTCCGGCGCGATCGAGGAGGCCTTGGAGGGCTGGGAGACCCGAATCTCCACCGGCAAGCTGAACGCCTTCCTCGGCCGCCTGGCCGCGGCCCACCCGCACCCGGTCCGCAGCGGCAAGCAGCCTCGGATCCTGTTCGGCACCCAGGCACAGAACTGCCCGCCGACCTTCGCCTTGTTCACCTCGGGTCAGTTCGACCCGCAGTACATCCGGTTCGTCGAGCGGCGGCTGCGGGAGGACTTCGGCTTCACCGGCACCCCGGTGCACGTCGAGGTCCGCGCCCGCGAGAAGCGCAAGAACCGCGAGCGCTGACCGGCCTCAGCCCTGTGGGGGCTGAGGAGTCGTCGGCGGCTGCCACCCACCGTCCTGCGGAGGGTGTGGCGGCTGCGCCGGCGGGTAAGCCTGTCCCGGTTGGGGCGCTTGGGTCGGCGGGTAAGCCTGTCCCGGCTGTGGGGGATAGGGCTGGCCGTAGTACTGATTCGGCGCCGCGTAGTAGCCGCCCTGCGGCCCCGGCTGACCGTAGCCACCCCAAGCGGCAGCCGGCGGCAGCTCGGTGCGCCGCACCTGGTCGATGTACATGTAGGCGACGTAGCTGAACAGGAACGGCTGGGTCAGCAGCTGCACCAGAAGCTGGATGGTGATCGCGATCAGGTAGAGCGGCATCAGCAGCGACAGGTTCGAACCCAGATCGGCCGGGCTGTCGAAGCGCTGTGAGAAGCGTGCGCTCATCAGCGGCACCTGAGTGAGCGAGCTCGCCACCGAACCGATCACCCCGACCGCCAGGCTGGCGACCATGTAGTAGCCGAACGTCCGCCAGAAGGCGCCACGGGTGATGGTCCAGGAGCGCTTCATGCCATCGATGCCACCAACCTGCTCCAGGGCAATGGCAGGCACCGTGTACAGCAGCTTGACCTGGATGAAGATCGCCACCGGAATCAGGACGATGACCAGCAGGAAGATCAGGCCGGCGGAGCCGGCAGCGGCTCCGCCAGAACGTCCATTCAGGGCGCCGACCATCGAGATCGCCAGTGCCGCAATGATGGCGTAGACGACGAGAAGCGCACCGATGGCGATGGCGATCACCGGGGCCATCCGAGGCAGGAACCCCCTGGACCGATGCCACAGCCCGTTGAGATCCGGACGCTGGCCTTGAGCGATCTCGTAGGCGGCCAGGGTCGACATGCCCTGTGCCTTGAGATACGACAAGGCAACCACAACGCCGCCGGCAATCCCGACGACGATCATGGCGATGATCAGCGGGGCAGAGCCTCTCGGATCAGCCACGACGCCGACGGCCAGGCTGACGCCCAGCAGGACGACGATCACGGCGTAGGCCAGGGTGACAAGAGTGGGCAGCAGCGAGATCAGAATCAGCAGTCCGAAGCGCTGCTTGAGTGCAGTGAAGCTCCCAGCGAAGACGCCGGTCAGATCCATCGGGCTGGGGCGGAGCATTGGGGTAGGTGCGAGCACGCGTCCGAGCCTAACGCCGCCGGGTGAAGACGGTGAGGAAATCCCGCTAGACCGTACGGGGAACCTTGCCGAAGAACTTCAGCACCCCGCACATGAACTTGTGCCCACCGTCGGCGGCCGGATCGAACATCAGCGGGCAGCCTCCGTCGATTACGGTCAGGCCGTGCTCACGTCCGTAGGCGGCGGCGGCCGGGTCGACGCTGCCGGCGTCGACCGAGCGGTGCATCCAGACCTTCTTGATGCCGGCGGCCACAGCCTGCTCAACGGTGGCCTTGGCGTACTTCGGGCTGGTGCCGATCACCACGGCCTCGACACCGCCGGGGATGCTGGCCAAATCGGGGTAGCAGGGCCTGTCGCCGATCATGGTGGCGTTCGGGTTCACCGGAAACACCTCGAAGCCCCGCTCGAGGAGCCTCTCGTAGACGGCATTGCTGCCGTGGCCGGCCGGGTTGCGGGAGACCCCGGTGACGGCGATTCGTTTGCTGGCCAGAAAGTCCGCGGCCGCGTCAGCGAGCTTGATCATGATCGTCCTCTCCAGTTCGAAGCGTAGGAGGATCCGACCTGCCGCGCTGCCGAATCGGACGGTTCGGCCCCGCCGCGCGTCCGCTTTGAGGACGGGCTCGCCGAGCGTGTAGGGTAACCACTCGGGGTTCGCCCCAGAAGCGGGCTGTAGCGCAGCTTGGTAGCGCACTTGACTGGGGGTCAAGGGGTCGCAGGTTCAAATCCTGTCAGCCCGACCGTTGAATTGCCTTGTCAGAGGCTGTTTGTGGGCTGAAGCTCAGAGGCACTTCAGTGCCTTTCAGCTCGCTCACCCTTGCTCGCAGCCGGACTCCCTCGGTGACAGGTCCATCTGCGCCCAGGACAAGTCTCTGCCAGCCCCTGCGTAACGGACGAGTTCACTCTGGCGGGGCTGCCCCAGTACAAGCCGGTACGCGCCGACACTTCGCAGCAAGCGTTGGTACCTCACGGCTTCAAGACTCAGTGGGAAGGCGGCCACGTAGCGCTCGATCTTGTATCTGCCTGCGCCTGGGTATACCCAAAAGGGAACGAGCTCGTTGGCGGTACTCGGGCGCTGCGCGGCCGCAGCGTCGAACATCGCTGCCCAGGGGTCCTCGGTGTCACCGAGAACGGCGGCCGCGTGGTCCAGCGCGACGTTGCGCCTGATGACATGGCCCTTGTAGCGGTGGACCCGCCCCTCTCGCTGTTCCAGGTCGACAGGGTTCGACGGCAGATTCCAGTGGACCACAGCGTGGCAATAGGGGTGGAAGTCGAGCCCTTCCTGTCCGACGCTTGTCGTCGCCAGCACGAACGGCCACCACGGCGAGTTGAAGGATCGTTGGATGTTGGTCTCGGTCTGCTCCACCTGCTCGGAGTTGGTCTCTCGTCCGTAGCGTGCGGCGATGTGGGTGCGCACCGGCACACCTTCTTGCTTCATTGCGTCGCCATCGTGGGCGTAGCTCACGACCCGTGGGGTCGCTGTGTGTGCAGAGGCGGCATCGGCCATCGCTTGGGCAAGCTGCGCCACCCGCTCGGCGCCGGTGGTCTGTTGCAAGCCTTCAATCTCAACCAGGACATGGGCGTACTCGTCCAGCGTCGCCTGAAGGTTGCCTTCCACGCAGTGCCGAAGCACAAGTCGCCGGTAGGTGTCGGGGTCCTCCTCGGCGCGCAGCATGGCGGCGATCTCGCGCCGATTGAATACTGATCGAAGCCCTTCCGCGACGTGATGCGCACCGACCGCCAGATCGTCTTCTGACACCTGCGCGCCGGCGGCCCGACGGAGGGCTCGATATGCGCACACTCCGGGCGCGGCAAGAGCCACATCGGTGAGCACGTCGAGAAGATCCTCGGGGAATCCTCTGAGTTCGGGAACAAGGGCACGTACCTGACGAGCCTGCTCGAGGTGTCTCTGATGCCCGCCGGCGGCCTGATCGGCATCCCTGTCGTTCACCACCTCCCCGAGACCGTCAATGAGCCGTGCGAGGTCCGGTTCGAGGAGCAGGGGGGCCACCCAATACCAGCGAGGGTCCGTGCCCCCCGCCTCAGGCACGAAGTCGATCGCTGCCTCGATTCGAGCGCGGACTTGTGCCCGAATCACCTCCAGCGATACTCCCGGGGCTGACCCCATTCTGCGAAGCGCCGCCAGCGGATCGCCGAGGGCAGCGAGCCTGGGCAGCGGCAGCATGAGAATGAGCAAGGACATCGCGTCCGCCCGGCCGCCCGCGTTGATGCTCCACCTCAAGGGTTGAGCCCACTCTCGCTGATATTGGTCGCCCGCCTGCGCGTTGCGTTGCTCGAAGTCATAGCTCACCAAGGTGGCGATGGATCGAGGCACGGCCCGCCACGCGGAGAAGATGATCTCCTTGGTCAGGCCGTCCGCCTTCGCGAACGCCCCCGAGGGCGCGTAGTAGGGGAGCGACGGCGGGATCCATGCCACGTCGAATGCGCCCCGGTGGCGTAGCCGCGCGACCAACTCACCCATCTTGGCGTTCCCCAGGTCGATTTTGGAGTAGGTGGCGATGCGGTCCACGGGGAGCAGAGCGGAGGTTGCCTCCAGCATCGACATGAGCTGGGCGTCGCCCGCCTCGGCGGCTCTTTCACACCTCCGTCCCACGTCGTAGCCGTCGAGGAAGCTCAGCGGGTAGGGCACCGATCGCCAGTACTCGAACGGATCCGCGGCACCTACGACCCGGGCGATCACCTGGCTCTCTTTCAGTCCGCGGACTTCCTGCGGACGGGGGAGGGTCACGGTTCTGCCGGCCACCGTGAGCATTCCCTCCCGGTCCTCGGACGCCGCCAGGCGCTCAGTGCGGCACATCATGGTGCGAAGCGTTTGCTCGAGTTCTGCCTTGGCGGCCTTCCCGGCCAACAGGTCGCCTCCGGGCAACATTGCGTCTCGAATGGAGGCAAGAAGCTGTCCTGCCCGCTCTCGCGTCGGGCTGTCGCTGAGTGCCCCTACCAACCAGCTGAACTCCTGGTGGTGCTGGTCTCCGCTCCCGTCTTCGGGGAGCGTGTACATCGCGTATGGCGTTGCAGAAAGCAGCAGGAGGCGGACGTCCTCGAAGCCGAACAGAGTCTTGGCGATCTCGGAGCCCTCGTTGTCGTCGTCGAGCACTTCCTTGAAGCGCTGAAACTCGTCGAGCACGATCAAGTCGGGCTCGAGGGCTCGGACGGAGGCGCGGGCGAGGATCTCACGCATCTGTCCGATCAGCGCCACACGACGCCCGTGGAGGTCGCCCAGATCGCGCCCGATCCGTCGCGACATGCCCTGCATACACTGCTCGACAGCCCCCAGGAGGGGAACGTCGCCCACCTTCGTGCGCGATACCTCGTCCAGGAAGGCCGTCTGGATCGTTTGATCCAGGGCGCCCTGCCTCCACTTGTACTCGTTGCGGTAGTTCTCTGCTCCCTTGGAGAGGCGGAAGAACTCCACCCAGCCCTTGCCCGTCAGCCGCCGCCCGAAGTGAGCCTCCAGCATGCGGTGGATCACGATGCGCTCTTCGAAGGTTCCGCCGGCAGACCTCAAGCTGAGGGATGTGCCTGGAGTCAGGCTGAAGATGTTCACGCGGTGTCCGTTCAGGGCGGCCGCCGCTGTTGCGAGCATCGTGAGCCGCCGGACGGGGGGTCGCTCGTAGTCACCGACGTTGAGGCGACTCAAATTCTGCTGGGCCAGTTGCGAGTTCGCGCAGACATAGATGATGTCGATGCGCCGGTCATGGTCGTCCCAGAGGTAGTCGATCGTCTTGGCGATGATTCCGCGAGCGACGAGCGTCTTTCCGAGCCCGACCTCGTCTGCGACCAGGAAGCGCTTGCGCTCCCCGTGCCACAGCCGCTCGAACGCGTACTCGGCCGTGACTCGCTGGAAGTCCTTCAGGCGGGCGAACTCCGCAGCGACGTCCGGACGCTTGTCGCTGGTCACTTCGCTCCTTCGCCTGGGTCGTCGATGAGCTGCCTGGCCAAGCCGTGCAGGGCCTGGACCTCTAGGGGCAGGAGGTCCGCCTTGCCGCTGGCAATGATGTCGCTGACACCTTCGACGAATCGCTTGAGGGCCGGGCTCCCGGCAGCCGCAGCTCGCATCAGCGGTTCAAACAACACCACCGGAGCGTCGCTCCAACTCGTCCCCGTGGCAGTGGGCGTCGTCTCACCGAAGCCTGCCTCGAGGAAGGCATTCAGAGGGTCATCGGGCTCGGCAAGGAGAAGCGCCAGGAAACGCACCAGAGCCTGCGGGTTGGACAGCATCTCGTCGTACACCGCGGACTTACGATCCGGCGCACCTTCGAGAGTCGCGATGACGAGAGTCTCGAGTTCGGTCTTGCCCACCCGTGAGGTCAGGATCATGAACGGAGTGACTCTCGCCAGTGGCAGGTGCTTCCACTCCAGAAGGCGGCCAAGGCTCAACTGCGACCCCGGCTTCGACAAGGGGGCGATGTCGGTCCGCACTCCGTCCGGCGGACTGGGGACGTCCCACGCGCCCGAGATGGAGAAGTCGTCGTCCGCGTCCTCCGTGACAGCGAGGCGCAGTTCGAGCCCGGCGAGGTCGGCGTGCCATCGCTCCAGCAGGTGCTCGGCAGAATCTTCGGCGTCGGTGGTCACGTCGGCCTTGGCGTAGGGAACCACAAGGTTGCGAAGACCGGCGTGGCGGTCATCGCCCCAGATCGAGTCGATTCCGATCTCGCCCTTCTTGCCTTCGAGCGTGGCAACCAGCTCGACGTTCGAGGTGCGTGCAGCCGTGGTGTAGTTCGCCGACCCTAGCTGGACGCTGGCTGAGAAGTCCCGCTCGCTGACGACGAACTTGGCGTGGAGGCCGGAGAGGCTCGATCCGGCGAACGAGTCGAGTTCGGCTCCCTGACCCGGGACGGCATCGGGCTCGTCGGTGGGTAGCTCGCCGGCCATGAAATCGCTGAGCACGTAGGCA
This sequence comes from Actinomycetales bacterium Actino_02, assembly GCA_001603275.1. GTDB lineage: Bacteria > Actinomycetota > Actinomycetes > Propionibacteriales > Propionibacteriaceae > Propionicimonas. The sequence continues at coordinate 204,288 of LUYM01000023.1, forward strand.
TCGATGCCGCTCGGGATGTCGAGCTGGTCGAAGGTCTCAGTTCTGGAGACCACGCGCACCGGGTCCTTCCAGTAGGCCCAGGTGCTGGCGAAGTCGAGAGACTTCTGGTCGAGGAAGGGGCTGATGATCAGGGCTCGCGCCACCGGGTCGTCGGCAGGCGGCTTGCGGCCGAACCCCCACACGTCCAGCTTCAGACTGCGGTATCCCTCGGGCACCGCGAAGCGGGCTGAGCCGAGTGTTCCTGCGAGGTCTTCGACGGCGTCCTCGTGCGGGTCGCGTCCACCTGTTGCCAGGGCGGGCAGTCTGCGTAGCAGGTCGACGATCGGCTTCGGGTTGACGGTTCCGTCCGGCGTTTCGTCGATCCGGACGACGCTGTCCCAGGTGCGGTCGAACGTGAGGTTGCGGCTGAGGATCAGGCAGCGGTGCAGCCGATGCCCGTCCGCGTTCTGATACCGCAGGGCCCACAGCTTCGGGTGGAACAGGCCGCCTCGCTTGGGCGCCTTCACGGTGACGACTTGATCCTCGAGGAAGGTGAGGATCGGCCGGTATCTCGCCGGGACGGCGATCATGCCGCCTTGTACGTACGTCACGATTCGGCCTGAGTACCGCCGAACGCTTTCGAGAAGCTGAACGGGATCCACCCTCCTCAGGTCTCCACCGTGGTCGGCCGCTGCCAGCCCGAGCGGGGCGGTGAGCAGCGACACCAGATCAAGGCTGAACGTCGTGGCCACGCCGGTGTCGAAGCTGAAGCCATCCGGCGGCGCCAGCAGGTCGCCCAGCAGTGAACGGTCGTCAGGATTCAGCGCCATCAGACCCCAGCCCCTCCTGGATGTCGCGGATGATCTGCCGGGCGTTGCTCCAGTTGTACTCGAGCATGCCCATCCCGAAGGCGAAGTCGCCACGCCAGTCCTGGCGCGCCTTGGGGTTCACCAGCTTCGCTCTGGCGCCCTTCAGGGACACCTCACGACGCTCGATGAGCGCGCGCAGATTCGGATCGGAGGCGACGTTTGAGGTTCGTGGGGCCGAGGCGCACCACGCGTCCGCGAACGCCTGAGTGGCGCTGCTGATCCGGGGCGTGATGCTTCGGGCCACGGCCCAGAAGTGCGGGCCGTCCCACTCCGCGTCGCCGGCTGCGACCTGCTGCCAGGTTTCGAGCTCGGCACGGCGATCCTCCGCGAGCTGGTCGCTGTGCTCGAGTTCGGCCAGCATCAGGTTGTAGAGGATCGCTGCCCCGTGGGTGAGCATCGAGAACCGTCGCGCCAGCTCGGTCGCCTGTCGGAGCGAATCAGGGATGTCGTCGATCCATGGCTGTTCCCACAGGTAGCCGTCCACGGGAGTCTTGTGGTGGCGCAGGATCCACGCGTAGAGGGATCCGTCGCAGGACTCCATGATGCGGTCGCGGAGGTAGCTGGCCTCCGTCTGGGTGAGCTCGAAATTGGTGGTGGTAAGCCAGTCCTTGGTCGTGCCGAGCCGAAGGAGTTCTGGATCCAACCCGGTGGGTGGTGCGCCGAAACCGAGTTCGTCAGTCTGGTCCCGGGCTCGGATCGCCTTGTGGGAGGCGACTCCCTGGCGCAGCACCGTATCAATCGAACCCTCGCGGCGGACGATTCCGTACTGCTGGAGCGGCGCCCAGTAGATCGAGGACGGCATTCGCTTGAGCTTTGCCCTGGCGATACGTCCGAGGATGCCGTTCCCGGGCCGGTCTCCAAGCTCCCGGATGAGCGCGTAGATCAAGCGCACTTCGCTATCGCGGAGCGCTCGGCGAGCTGCGTCCAGAGTCTCTGCCTGGCCGGCGGCAGCGAGCTGGCGGGGAATGAATACGAAGTAGCGGGCTCGGGTTTGCAGAACCGAGACTCCTGGGAAGAACAGACGCGCAAACGCGTCGCGAACAGCGCCGATGCCCAGCTCGTCGATCGCGGACTTCTCCCGGAACACGTCGACCAGGGCCAGCGCACGGGTGCGCGCCTCAAGGTCGAAGTCGAGCCAACTCACCGTCGATGTCACTGGCACTCCATTTGGGTCAGACAACGAGTTTCGCACCTGAGGCCCTGTTCGTGCGTGAGGCCTGGCCCTTGATGCACCATCGCGCGAGCCGTGTTCCCGACTCCACTACGCGGTGACATGGTTGGAGGGTCTCGCCCAGACCCCAGACGGGAGCTCGCATGGCCATCTTCGTTCCCGACCAGCCGTCGTTCGTCACGCCGTCCGAAAGGGACGTGTGGCAGCGGCTCGTGCGCCAACTCGGTGACGACTGCGTCCTGCTGTCCAACTACCGGCTCTCCGACGAGCACAAGGATCACGAAGCCGATCTGGTTGCGCTGATGCCCGACTCGGGGATCGTGGTGGTCGAGGTGAAGGGCAGCCACGTCTGGGTGGAGCCGGACGGACGGTGGATGATCAGCCGACAGGGCACTGACGAGCGCATTCACCCTGTCGACCAGGCGCGGGACGCCACCTACGTGCTGCGCCACCTGGTCGAATCCGATCCTCGCTGGAACCGGACGCGGGTGCGCTGGAGCCACCACGTCGTCCTGGCTCGCACGCCGCTGGCCGACGACTTCGCCACCCCCGACTGTCCGCGCTGGCAGATCTCCGGCAGCGGCGACCTGGGCGAGTTGGGTCGGCGGATCTGGGACACCACCTCGCTGCACCGCAGCGACGCCCGTCCGCCCACCAAGGACGACATCGACCTGATTCGCGAGATCCTCAGCGGGCGCAGCCTGCCGGCCAAGGATCTGACGGCGATCGCCGAGGACCGGGCGAGCCTGGCCGACCGGCTCACCATGGAGCAGGCCCAGCTGCTGCGGGTCACGCGGCTGCTGAATCGGGTCGAGATCCGCGGCGGTGCCGGCAGCGGGAAGACGGTACTGGCCATCCGCCAGGCGTCCGACCTGGCCAGCGGCCGCCTCACCGGGGAGCGGCAACGGGTTGCCGTGGTCTGCTACAGCTACGGGCTGGCTCATCACCTGCAACGGGAGCTACTCACCGGGTCGACGGCGAAGCGTCCGGCGTTCGTCGGAACGTTCGAGGATCTCGCCCGGGCGTGGGGCATCGAGATCACCGGCTCTCGCGACGACTCCGACTTCTGGGAGGTCGAACTGCCTAGACTGATGGCTGCTCGCGCGGCCGAACTGCCGCCCCAAGCTCGGTTCGATTCGGTGATCGTCGACGAGGCGCAAGACTTCGCCGACGACTGGTGGACGCCGCTGGTCGGCGCCCTGCGCGACGAGGCGACCGGCGGCATCTTCGCCTACAGCGACGAGCGGCAGCGGGTGTTCGCGCGCTTCGGACGTCCACCGCTGGCGTTGGTGCCGCTGGTGCTGGATCACAACCTGCGCAACACCCGCCAGATCGCGCAGAGCTTCGCCCCGCTGGCGCCCGCCTCGATGCTGTTGCGTGGGGGAGACGGCCCCGAGGTCGAGTTCGTCCCCGTGGCGACGGCGGACGCCATCGAAGCCGCCGACGACCAGGTCGAACGCCTGCTCGAGGAGGGCTGGGAACCCAAGGACGTCGCGCTGCTCACCATGGGCGCCCGGCACCCCGTCCAGAAGGAGCGGCAGGAGTCGCTGGGCTTCGCCGGCTACTGGGACGAGTTCTGGTCCAACGACGACGTGTTCTACGGCCACGTCCTCGGCTTCAAGGGCATGGAGCGGCGCGCGGTCGTGCTTTGTGTGAACGAGCACGGCACCCGCGACCGCAGCCGCGAGCGGCTCTACGTGGGCATGTCGAGGGCCACCGACCGCCTGGTGATCGTCGCCGACCCCGAGGTCATTCGGACGATCGGTGGCAGCGAACTGCTAGAACGGTTGGGTCGGCACTGAGCACGGGAGCAGCGCGAGGGGAGTGTTACACGTCCGCATAGTGTATTTTCTACATATCACGATGGAACAAAGGACGTCCGATGACTACTCGCGTGACCGCGCCGTCCTCGCGCGGACGCGCTGAGAGCGCCCGCGGACGCCTGGCCCTGCTGGCCCTCGGTGGCGCGTGCCTGATGGCCGGCCTGAATGCGGCCCTGGTCAGGCTGGACATATGGGCGCCGGTCGCCTCGACTCGCGCCGGTGACGTGCACGGTCAGCTGATGGTTCTCGGGTTCCTCGGCACTCTGATCTCGCTGGAACGCGCACAGGCGCTGCGCCAGAACTGGGCCTACCTTGCCCCGGCGTTGCTCGGCCTGGGCGGCCTGGCACTGCTCACGCCGGCACCGACCCTGCTCGGACAGCTGCTCCTGATCGAGGGGTGCGCACTGTTCGTCGTGGTCTATCTGGCCTTGTGGAAGCGAGCACTGCGGCCGCTCGTGGCCGTGCAGGTGCTGTCGGCGATCCTGGCCCTGGGTGGCGCGGTCGTGGCCGTGCTAGCCGGAGTGGTTCCTGCGGTGCTGTGGCTGGCCGGCTTCGTGGTGCTCACCATCGCCGCCGAGCGGGCCGAATTGGCGCAGGTGTTCATGGGCCCACGCGCCGAAGCCACGATCCTGTGGCTGTCCGTGGCGTTGACCGTCGCCCTGGCGTCCGCCCTTGTCTGGCCGTTGGTAGGGGAGCGACTGGTCGGCATCGCGCTGGTCGCCTGCGTGGGCTGGCTGCTGACCCGCGACGTGGTGCGCCGGCAACTGCGCTTGTCCGGCCAGCGCCGCTACATCGCAGTCGCCCTGCTCGCCGGCTACGTGAATCTCGCGGTTGCGGGTGTCGTGTTGGTCGTTCGAGGCCTGGCCGCCGACCAGGGTGCCTACGACGTCGTGGTCCACGGGGTCTTCCTGGGCTTCGCGGTGTCGATGGTGATGGCGCACGCTCCGGTGATCCTGCCTGCGGTCTTGAGCCGACCGCTGCCGTATCGTCCGGTGCTCTACCTGCCGCTGGCCCTGCTGCATGCCGGCTTGGTGGCCCGCTTCTGCGGTGCGCTGGCCGGGTTCACCACGCTGTGGCAGGTCGGCGGAGCCATCACCGTGACCGCCATGCTCGTCTTCGTCGTGACTGCCGCAACGCTGGCGGTGCGGCGATGAGCCGGTTCCTGGCCCGCGGGTTCTCGGCCTGGCGCGACCTGCCGCTGCTGGTGTGGCTGCTCGCCGCGGCCGTCGTCGCGGTCGCGCACCGCTGGGTGCCGGACGGCTCGTGGCTGATGTTGCACCTGGTGATGCTGGGCGCGGCCACCCACGCGATCCTCGTCTGGAGCCACCACTTCGCGCTCACCCTGCTCAAGCTGCCGGCCACCGACGCCGGCCGCCGCGACCAGGCGATCCGCCTGGCTCTCCTGGCCGTCGGGACGCTCGGGATCCTCACCGGCGTCACCGCCTCCTGGTGGGTGCTCACCCTCGCCGGGGCTGTGATCGTCGCCACGGCGGCGGGCTGGCATGGCGTCACGCTGTTCGCGATGATGCGCCGGGCACTGCCGGCTCGCTTCCGGGTGAGTGTCCGCTACTACGTCGCCGCGGCCTGCTGCCTGCTGGTGGGGATCACCTTCGGGGTCATGCTGGCCTGGGGCTGGCCCGAGCCGTGGCACGGACGCCTGCTGGTGGCCCACGCCCTGACGAACCTGCTCGGCTGGGTCGGGCTGAGCGTCACCGGGACCCTGCTCACCCTGTGGCCGACGATGCTGCGCACCCGAATGGACGACCGCGCCGACCGCTGGACGCGCAGCGCGCTGCCGTTGTTCCTCGTCACGCTCGCTGCGGCCGTCGCTGGCCCGCTCGTCGACAGCGTCTGGCTCGGCGCAGCGGGGATCGCCGGCTACCTGGTCGCCCTCGTCGTGTGGGGGCGAGGACTGTGCCAGCCCGTGCGGACGAAGCCGCCGCGCGAGTTCGCGCCCGGCTCGGTGGCCGCGGCATTGCTCTGGCTCGGCGGCGGGCTGACCTGGGCCGGCTGGGTGCTGGTCACCGCGCCCAGCTGGGACGCCATCGACGACCGCTTCCTCGGCCCCGCGGCCGCCCTCGTGGCGGGCTTCGGCTTCCAGGTGCTGGCCGGAGCCCTGTCCTACCTGCTGCCGTCGGTCGGTGGTGGCGGACCACACGCGGTGCGCGTCGCGCAGGCCTGGGTCAACAAGGCCGGCGGGCTTCGGCTGGTGGCCGCCAACGGCGGCTTGTTGCTGTGGCTACTGCCGTCGCCGAGTTGGGTGAAGGTCACCGGCTCGCTGCTGGCGCTGATCGCCGGTGCGGCCTTCCTGCCACTCATGATCGGCTCTTTGGTCGCTGGGCATCGGGCTCGGACCGGCCGTGGGCCTGTCGCGGAGTCGCCGGGCGTCCCGGCGCCGAGTGTGTTCTCGTCCGGCCAGGTGATCGCCGGGCTCACCGCCGTGGTGACGGCCGTGGTCGTGGGTGTCGGCGTCGACCCAGCGGCCGCCGGTCTCCTGGCGTCCTCGCCCGCGTCATCCGCCGTGGCCGCGACCGGACGCGTCGTCCACATCGAGGTCACCGCAGTGGGCATGGCGTTCGAACCGTCGTCAGTGCACGTGCGCCGCGGCGACCGGCTCGTGGTCACTCTCACCAACGCGGACGCCACCACGCACGATCTGGTCATCGGCCAGGCGCGCACCGGACGGCTGGCCCCGGGCGCCCGCGCCGAACTCGACGCGGGCGTCATCGGCAGCTCGATCGAGGGCTTCTGCTCGGTGGTCGGACACCGGCAGATGGGCATGGTGTTTCAGGTCATCGTCGACGACGCGGCGTCCGAGCCGTCCGCTGCCACTTCGGCGCCGACAACCCATGGCCAGCACCCGACCCCGGCCGCCGAGCCCGCAGAACTGTCGTCGGTGCCTGATTCTGTGTTGCCGCCCCTTCCCGACGAGAAGGTGCATCGCCTGACCCTCACCATCGAGGAGGTCAGCCGCGAGGTGGCGCCCGGGGTGTGGCAGAAGCGATGGACGTTCAACGGCACCGTCCCCGGCCCGATCCTGCACGGACGCATCGGCGACACCTTCGAGGTGACTCTCGTGAACCGCGGCAGCATGGGCCATTCCATCGACTTCCACGCCGGCGAACTCGCTCCTGACGAACCGATGCGCACGATCGAGCCCGGCCAGAGCCTGTTCTATCGGTTCACCGCCAACCGGGCGGGCATCTGGATGTACCACTGCGCCACCATGCCCATGACCGCCCACATCGCCGCCGGAATGGCCGGGGCCGTCATCATCGAGCCGGACGACCTGCCGCCGGCAGACCGCAGCTACGTGCTGGTGCAGTCCGAGGTCTACCTGAGCTCGAAGGCCACCACCGCTAGCGATGCCACCGAGGTCGACGCCACAAAGGTCAGTGCCGAGACTCCCGACTACGTGACCTTCAACGGCACGGCCAACGCCTACGACGAGCGACCGCTGAGCGCCGAGCCGGGGGAGCGCGTGCGGTTCTGGGTGCTGGATGCCGGCCCGAACCGTCCGACGAGCTTCCACATCGTCGGCACCCAGTTCGACACCGTCTACAAGGAAGGCGCGTACCTCCTTCGCGGCGGACGGGACGCCTTTGGCGGTACCCGCGGCGGCGCACAGGCGCTCGATCTGGCACCGGGGCAGGGTGGCTTCGTCGAGGCGGTGTTCCCCGAAGCCGGCCACTACCCGGTCGTCAGCCATGTCATGGTCGACGCCGAACGTGGCACGCACGGCGTGGTGGCGGTTCAGGACTGATCCGCAGTCCGCATCAGCGGGGCCAGTGGCCGGGCGGCGTCGGAATGGTGTATTTTCTACATGTCGCTATGGACAAAAGATTGAGGACGTACTTCGCGTCTAGAGTCCAGCAGGCGGCGTCGTCCACGATCACCGCGGACGGCCATCCAACCCGTCCCACGCGGGACGCGATGAGTCAGGAGACTCCCTTGAGCCAGCCAATTCAGATCGGTCACGCCGGAGCGCAGCGTTCGGGCGGCTGTGGCTGTGGTGGCCATGACGACCAGACCCCCGTCCTCGACGTCCGGATGATCCCGCACGCCGTTCGGCATGGGGCCGTGTTCGGTGCGTTCGATGCTGTCCCGGCCGGCGCCTCACTGATCATCGTCGCGCCGCACGCACCCACGCCGCTGCTCGCCCAGTTGGCCCAGCGCGCGCCGATCGAGGCCGAGTACGTGGTCGAGGGCCCAGACGAGTGGCACGTCCGGATCACCCGCCTGGAGGACTGAGCCGAAGGGCGGCGGCGACCTTCCGCACGACGCGTCCGGCGGCTAATATAGATACAACAGTATTTCGTAAATAGTCGCGGGAGACTCGCTCGTCGAGCCCAGAGACCCGGACGGATGAGGCTGACTGTCATGACGCATGCACCACACATCCTGATCGTCGGTGGGGGACTGGCCGGTCTTCACGCCGGGCGCCGGCTGTTGCGGCGCTTGCATCGGGGCGAGGCGCAGCTGACGGTGGTCGACTCGAGTTCGCACCTGACTTATCAGCCGCTGTTGGCCGAGGCCGCCGCCGGCAACATCGAGCCTCGGCACACGGTGGTTCCGCTGCGGAAGTCGCTGCCCGGGGCCACGGTGCTGCGGGGACGAGTGACCTCCATCGATCACAGCCGCCGGTACGCGCAGATTGCGGTGGGCGAGGGGGCCACGGTCGACCTGAGCTACGACATTCTCGTGCTCGCCGCCGGGTCGATCTCGCGGGTGCTGCCGATCGACGGCTTGGCCGAGCACGGGATCGGGTTCAAGACGATCGGTGAGGCCATCCACCTCCGCAACCATGTGTTGTCGCGGCTGGACGCCGCCGCCGTCCTGCGGGATCCGGACGCCCGGCGCCGCGCGCTCACGTTCGTCTTCGTCGGTGGCGGCTACGCCGGGGTGGAGGCTATCGCCGAACTCCAGGACATGGCCCGCTCTGCGAGCGCGTCCGTCCCGGGGCTCGGGGTCGATGAGCTGCGGTGGGTGCTGGTCGAGGCGTCCGACCGGATCCTTCCCGAGGTCGGCCTGCCGATGGGTCGCTACACCGTCGAGATCCTCACTGGCCGGGGCATCGAGGTGCGGCTGGGCACGCGGCTGCTGTCCGCCACCGACGGCCGGATCACGCTGTCCGACGGCAGCGAGTTCGCTGCCGACACCCTTGTTTGGACGGCCGGCGTCACCGCCAACCCGCTGCTGCGCAGCACCGACCTTCCCCTCGACCACCAGGGACGCGTGCAGGTCGATGCGTCCTTGGCCGTCACCGCAGTTCCGGACGCCTGGGCGCTCGGCGATTGCGCGGCCGTCCCGGACCTGACCGCCACCGAACCGGCCTTGTGTGCGCCGAGCGCCCAGCATGCCGTCCGGCAAGCCCGAGTGCTGGCCGACAACGTGATCGCCACGCTGCGGCACCAGCCGCTGCACGACTACCGGCATGCCGCGGCGGGCTCAGTGGCCAGCCTCGGCCTCTATCGCGGGGTCGCTGAGGTCTACGGGATCCGGCTGCGGGGCTTCCCGGCCTGGTTCACCCATCGCACCTACCACCTAGCCAAGCTGCCGACCCTGAACCGCAAGCTGCGCGTCCTGATCGACTGGACGCTCGGGCTGCTCTTCCGGCGCGAAGTCGTGTCCCTGGACGCTCTGGAGAATCCCCGCGACGCCTTCACGACCGCGTCACGGCGCGCGGCCTGAGGCGGCGTCCCTCAGACGGCGCGCGGGGTAGCGAATGCAGCCAGGCAGGCACCCGGCTCGCTGAAGGGCTTCAGGACCACGGGCTCTGGAGAAGTGGCGTCGATCAGGCCCTGGTGGATCGCACAGACAACGTCGGGGTGGCGCCGGGCGGCGTCCAGCAGCGGGCACGTGCGAAGCCGCAGGCCCTTGGGCGTGAGTTCGGGAGCGAATCCTTGGCGCGCCAGCACTCCGGCCAGCCCGTCGTCGGGGCTGATGCCCGCGGCGACGCGTCGTCCCCAGTTGCGGCCAACGGCGATGGCCGCGGCCCGCGGCTCGGCATCAGTGGCCAGGTGCTCGGCGACCGCCTCGATCAGCGCCGACTGGTCGTCACGGCCGTCTTCCTGCCCGGCGGCCTGCTCGCCGTCGAGGGTAGCCACGTAGGCCTGGGATGGACGGCCGCGCCCCTGTGGCGGCAGGGGCGCGACCTGGGCGAACCCGGCTTCGACCAAGTGGTCGAGCTGAATCCGGATCGTGTTGGGATGTCCACCCAGTGAGGTGGTCAGGCCGGCGATAGTGGCCGGCCCGGCCGTCTCGGTGAGCGCGCGAAGGACCCGAAGCGCGGCGGCGCGAGGTCGATCGGCTCTCGCCGGCCGGGGTCCGAGAGGGGCTTGTGCGCTCATGGAGTGAGCATAGTATATTTTCTACATACTGCAATGTGAAAAAGGACGGAACCGTGTGCAGTTACTGTGGATGCGACTCGATCGAGGTGATCGGTCGGTTCATGGCCGAGCACGTGGAGATCATCAATGCCACCGGCGAGCTTCGCCGTGCGGTGCACGCGTCAGACCCGCACGCCGTCGAGCACACCAAGGCCAAGGTCGCCGAGCTGCTGTGGCCGCACACCCAGGCCGAAGAGGGCGGGCTGTTCCGAGTCATGGCCCGCGACGAGGTGTTCACCGACCACATTGCGACTCTGTGCGGCGAGCACCGCAGCCTGGACGAGTGGCTGTCCGACGTCGTCCCCGGTGATCTGGCCGCGATGGCGCGCTTCGAGGACGCCCTGCGCGAGCACATCGACAAAGAGGACAACGGACTGTTCCCGGCTGCGGCCGTCTCCCTGGGCGGCGATGACTGGATCGAGGTCCACGAAACCACCCCGCACTCCCATGGACCGGGCGAGCCGCTGCACACCCACGCTCACGGTGAGCCGGTGAACGCCCACCGCCACTGACCCGGGCTCGGCGGGCCGCTCATAGCCCACAGCGCAGAGGACATTTGTCGGCCAATGACGTAGTCAGCCTGCATCCGATCGCCCGTTCTGACAGAGTTCTGGTTCGGTGCCCGAAGGGAGTGAAGGTGAGTCAGATCTCGGCCGGCCGGTCGCGGCTTTTCCGCCGAGCAACCTGGGCGGCTCTCTTGTCGCTGGTCCTTCTCTTGAGCGGTCTGAGCACCCCCGCCGTTGCCGAGTCGGGAGAGGCCGGCGCTTCCGCGGCCGGTGCGCTCGTGGGTAGCGTCACCGACAGTGGCGGGCAGCCAGTCGGCGGCGTCAGCGTGACCCTCTACGCATGGGACGACGCGACAAGCTCGTGGAGCGACTATTCAACGGCTTCTCGGCAGAGCGCTGATGATGGCACTTTCGAAGTGCCCGTTCCCACGGCGGGTCGCTACACCGCGGTCTACTCGCCGCCATACGCAAGCAGAGACCTCATGACGTGGCGCGGCCACACCGTCGTGAAGGAGGACGCACAAGGCTTCGATCTCGATGCCGGGCACAGTCTGGTCGACGGCAGCATTGAGTTGATCCTGGGCGGCAGTATCAGCGGCCGGATCACGGGCACGGGTGGTGAGGCGCTCGTAGATGCCCGAGTTGAGCTGTTCAACCCCGGGGGCAACCAACTGGTCTGGTTCGCTACCGACAGCCAGGGTCGCTACTCCGCCGCGGGACTGTACCCCGGCACGTACCTGGTCAATCTGAGCGGGCCCGGGGGGAGTTCCTGGATCGACACTTGGTGGCAGGACGGGGCCAAGCTCGCCGAGGCCACTGAGGTGGCCATACAGCCTGGCACCGTTGTGACAGGGGTGGACGCGCAGCTCGCAGCCCCCTCCACCATCTCGGGGCGGCTCGTCGATCGAGACGGGAACGGAGTGTCGGGACTCAACGTTCATGCATGGCGTCGGGCCAGCGACGGAGCATGGGACCCCAGCGGAAGCCGAACCACCGAGGCCACCGGGCGGTTCACGATCTACGGGCTGCGCGCCGGTACCTATCGCCTTCAGATCAGTCCCTCGTTCTACGACAGTCGAGGCTTCGCCCACCAGTGGTGGGACCGGACATCATCGGAGTCTGGAGCGCGCTCGGTGAGTGTGTCCGCCGAGACCGAGGTTCAGCTCGGCGACATGGCCCTCCTCAAGCAGATACCGGACCTTGGCGAGTGGGCCCTCAATGGGAGAACTCCCGCGGTCGACGAGACCCTCTTCGCGGCTACCGCGATCACCCCGAGCGATCCGCCCCAGGCGGTGTTCCGTTGGGCTCGTGACGGCGTCGCGATCGCCGATGAATCATCAGACAACTATGTGGTCCGGCCCACAGACGTCGGTACCCGGATCTGCGCCTGGGAGGACCTCAGCGGCCCCGACCTTGTGCCACAAACCAGGAGCCTCGGGTGCACTGAGCCCGTCCGGCGAGCGACGTTTGAGCCCACCGGCGCGGCCCGGCTGGGAGGGATCCCAGCTGCCGGCTCGACTCTGCAGGTGTTTGACGCGGAGGACGAGTGGAACCCGGAGCCGACTGAGATCACCTACCAGTGGAGGCGCGACGGGGTGGCCCTTTCCGGCCAGAACTCGGCGAGCTACTTGGTTTCGCAGGCTGACTACGGTTCGCAGCTGAGTGTGGTCGTCGCCGCGAGTCGACCGGGATATGAGTCCGCCGAGAAGGTCTTCGCTGCAGATGCTGTCTGCTACCCGGACGCGGCGGTCTCAGGGATCTCTGTAGGAGGGACGCGATCGGTTGGCTCCGCCCTGTCTGTCTCCGGAGGGCCGGCCGACACGAAGATGACGACGTCGTATCAGTGGTGGGCTGACGGCAGGTTGTTGGCCGGCGCGGACGGGCCGTCGCTCACCCTCAGCAACCAACTGCTGGGCAAGCGTGTCGTCCCGACCGCAATCGGCACCATGAATGGATGCCCATCGATCAACAGAGCGGCCATCGGCATTGCCCCCAAGACTGCCCTGGCCGCGACCCCCAAGATCAGCGGTAAAGCCAAGGTCGGATCGACACTGCGGGTCACCCGTGGCAGTTGGACCAGCAAGACCAGCTTCAGCTACCGCTGGTACGCGAACGGGAGATCGATCTCAAAGGCTACGAGATCGTCGCTGAAGATCGGCCGCGCGCTGCGCGGGAAGGTGATCACCGTCGCCGTCACCGGCAAGAAGTCGAGCTACGCCACCATCACGAAGACAAGCGCGGCGACGTCCAAGGTTCGCTGATCCAGCCTCGGTCCACGGGGCGAGCTATTTCTCGCAGGCGATGCCGTCCTTCAGGGGGCTCCTGCGGTGGTGAGGGGTTCCGCGCAAGGCTAGCCCGTGGAGGACCATGCGCCGGCGAGTTCGGACAAGTCCGCACACCGACCGAGCGCCGGCCGAAACCCAGCCGTGCCGGTTTCTCGAGCAGTACTGCGGGGTACTCGGTTCTCGTCGGATGCCGGATTACCGAGGACGTCCGGCGCAATCGAGTGAAGGGAGTTCACGATGGCAACACTGCTGTGGATCCTGGCGGCCATTCTGGTCGTCTCAGGCATCTTCGCGATCGTCCGCAGGCAGGTCCTGTGGGGCATCGTCTTGATCATCGTCGGCCTGGCAGTCGGCCCGGGCGGAGTGAGTCTCTTCACCTGATCGGCGCCTGGCAAGGCAAGACGCGAAACGGCACGGTCCTCAGTGGCCGTGCCGTTCGCGTGCCCGGCGAGCGAGCTCCTCGTACGGCTCGCGGATCTTGGCAATCAGCTTCTCGTCGGCCTCCTCCAGGTCGAGCAGGGCGTCGTCGGCCCCCTCGAGAGCGCGAATCAGCTCGTCCAGCTTGGTCTGCATGGCCGCAGTGTCGCGGTTCTGGGTGTTCTGGATCAGGAACACCATCAAGAAGGTGACGATGGTGGTCGAGGTGTTGATCACCAGCTGCCAGGTATCGCTGAAGCCGAAGGCCGGCCCGAGCAGCGCCCAAAGCAGCACCAGCGTGATCGCGCCGATGAACGTGCTCGCCCGCCCCGCGAACCGGGCCAGCCCGTTGGCCACCTTCAGGAACCAGTTCTGCTTCATCCGTCCTCCTTTGTCGGCGGACGATGCAATACCCCACCCAGCGCTGGGTGAACCCCGCGGCCGCCCCGATGCCTCGGATCGCGAAAAGTGCGTGGCGGATCGGCCCAACCTCAGCGACAGCTGGCGGCTAGAAATAGGCATGGAACACGTTGCGGACCGGCGAGAGGTGTCGGTGGTGGACACAGAGCCGACCACGGCCGAACACTTCACCGAGTGGATTCGGCCGCACTGGCATGCCATGTCCAGATTGGCGGGGCGCTACGGCGCCGACCCCGACGACATCTTGCAGGACGCCCTTGTGGCGGCCTGGCGTCATCGGCGCAGCTTCGATCCATCTCGTGGCTCGGCGCGGGCATGGTTGCTGGCGATCGTGGCCGACCAGCAACGCAAGACCTGGCGAAGGGCGCGGGCCCTGCTCGCGGGCTCAGTGAAGGCGTCCGCGAACCGGACCGACCTGCCGCCGGGCCTGGGGACGGCATCGGCCGGCTCGGCGCCCGACCACGTCGGCGTGGACCTCGAGCGAGCCCTGACCCGGCTGAGCCTGCGTCAGCGGCTGGCTGTCGATCTGCACTACTACCTCGGTCTGTCCGTCGCTGAAGCCGCACAGGTGATGCGTTGCTCGGAAGGGACCGTCAAATCCACCCTCGCCGACGCCCGGACGCGCCTGCGCACCATCCTGGGAGAGGACTACCGATGATCGACATCGACGAACTGCTGACCACCCGGGGGAGCGCCTGGCAGCAGCCTGAGACCCCGCAACCGGATCTGCAGCGCGCTCTGGCTCGCCGTGCCGCTCGCCGCAGCGGTGTGATCAGCGGCACCGTGGTCTGCGCGGTCGGCGTGGCCGTCCTCGGCACTGCCGTCGTGCTCGGACGTCCCGCGCCGATTCCGGCCGCTCCCGGACCGGTGCTCACCGCCACCGGAACACTCGACCCGGCCGGCGGTGGAGCCATCGCACCAAGCGCGTTGGAGGTCGAGGATGTGACCCGCGAGGTCGCGGCTCGCTTCGGCATCGCCGCCAGCGCGCAGGCCGTGATCTCGACCTGGGCGGACGTGCTGCCGGTGCTCCGCGTGCAGCCGACCGAGCCGCCGGCCGCCGAAGCTCCGGTCTGGTTGGTCGTCGTGCGTGGGGAGTTCAACTGCGACAACTGTGTGACCGGCACCCGCGGCCCGGAGGCCGCCTCCCGGGCACTCACCCTGGTGCTCGACGCCGGATCCATGCGCGAAGTGCACGTGGAGGGCAGCGATCAACCGGTTGACCTGGCCAAGCTGGGCCCAGTGGTCGACCTGAAGGTCGCGGGGTGACCGGGGGATAACCCCACCCCGAATCCGGGGGGAGGCGGGCTTCAGCTCGGCGGTCAGGCCCAATAGCGTTGGTGCCGATCCCGAACGAAAGGCCCTGTGATGAGCCAACACCCCGCCCTGGACGCCGCCGGCTACCGATCGGCCTGGCAGCGGGTCGGCGGTTCCACCGGGTACCTGTTCGCGAGCTTCTTCACCTCCGTGGCCGCGTTCTCCGTGTTGTGGACGTTCTTCTCGCTCGGGCTCAGCCTGGCCGTCCTGGTGACCGGACTGCCGATCATGGCCTTCGCGCTGCACCTGGCCCGCGGATTCGGCGCTGCCGAACGGACGATGCTGACGTGGACCGGCCTGCCGGACATCGCCCCGCCGGTGTGGCCGGACACGACCGGGCAGTCGGTGTGGCGGCGCAGCCTGAGTCTGCTGCGGTCGCCGCACCACTGGAGTCACCTGCTGCACGGCCTGCTGGTCTGGATGGTGATGAGCACCATCACCTTCAGCCTGACCGTCACCTGGTGGGCGACCGCCCTCGGCGGGCTGACCTACTGGTTCTGGCAGTGGTTCCTGCCGGCCAAGGCGGCCGAGTCGGACTGGCCCAGCTGGCTGGCCGCGAACCTCTGGTACCTCAACGGCTGGTCGTCGGCGGCGGTCGAGACCACGATCTACTCGGTGGGCGGCGTTGTGTTCGGCGTCACCCTGCCCTGGGTCATCAAGGGGCTGGCCCGCATGCAGTACGCGATCTCCTCGGCGATGCTCGGCCGTTGGCCGTCGGACGATCTGCGCGCCCAGGCGCTGGCTGAGGCGGCCGGCCGCCAGTCGGCGGTGCATGCCGAGGACACCGCGATGCGCCGGCTCGAGCGTGACCTGCACGACGGGCCGCAGCAGCGGCTGGTCCGCCTGCAGATGGATCTGGCCACGGTGGAGCGGCGCGCGGCGTCCGGTGATGCCGAGCAGGCGGTCGAGGTGGCCAAGCAGGCCCAACTGCAGGCCAAGGCTGCCCTGGACGAGTTGCGCGCCCTGTCTCGCGGCGTCGCTCCGCCGCTGCTGGCCGACCGCGGCCTGCGGGCCGCGCTGGCCGCCCTGGCCGAGGAGAGCGCCGTGCCTGTCCACGCCCGGCTCGATCCGGCCATCGACACCGCGGTGAGCTCGGACGTCGCCCGCGCGGTCTACTTCATCGCCGCCGAGCTGCTCACCAACGTGACGAAGCACGCTGGCGCTGCCAGCGCCCAGCTCGTCGTCGAGGTGAGCCAGCTGCAGCCCGCGCGGTTGCTGCTCTCGGTCAGCGACGACGGACGCGGTGGCGCCGAACTTCGGCCGAGCCACGGCCTTGCCGGGCTGGACGAACGCGTCCGCGGCCTGCTGGGCGAGCTCTCCGTCGAGAGTCCGTCGGGCGGCCCTACCCGGGTGGCGGTCACCTTGCCGCTGGCGGACATGGTGACCACGTGGTCGCCCTATCCTGAGGCGTGACCCAACTGCGAGTGATCCTGGTGGAGGACTCCGTCCTCCTGCGTGAAGGGCTGGCCCGGCTGGTGGCCGAGGCCGGCCATCACTGCGTGGCCGCCCTGGGCGACGCCAGTCGTCTGATCGAGGCTGCGCGTCAGTCCGATGCCCAGTTGGCCATTCTGGACGTCCGGCTCCCGCCGAGCTTTCGAGACGAGGGCATCCGCGCGGCTCTCGAGCTGCGTCGCGAGCTGCCCGAAATCGCGGTGCTGGTGCTCAGTCAGTACGTCGAGACCGTGTACGCCCGCGAGTTGCTGGCCGACGCCCGCGGCGGGGTCGGCTATCTGCTCAAGGATCGGGTCACCTCTCTGGACGAATTCGCCGACGCGATCACCCGGGTGGCCGCCGGTGGCACTGTCCTCGATCCCGAGGTGGTCCGCAAGCTGCTGGCGGCCTCGTCGGACCCGTTGGCGGGCCTCACCGCACGAGAGCGGGACGTGCTGGCGCTGATCGCAGAAGGCCACAGCAATCTGGGCATCGCCGAGAAGCTGGTAATCGGCACCGGCGCTGTCGAGAAGCACGTCACCTCGCTGTTCGCCAAGCTCGGCCTCAGCGAGGACGCCACCGACCACCGCCGGGTGCTGGCCGTGCTGGCCTACCTGCAGCGCCAGCCGATGAGTGAGTCTCGCCCCTAGTCGTGGGGCCACCTGCCACCTACGCTGGAAGTCAGCCGGTCCCGGCGGAGGTGGCAATGACGCAACTCGACACACGGCCTCAGGCCGCGCTCGACGATGCCTTGGCTGCGGTCGCCAACGATCTGGCCGGAGAGTTTCAGTTGCAGCGCCTTCTGGAACGGATCCTGCGCAGTGCCGTCGAGCTCCTGGGCTGCACCAGCGGCTCGCTGTGCCTGATCGATCAGGCGAGTCAGACCTACCGCAAGGAGATCGACCTCGAAGAGGGTTGCCAGACAGGCGCCGTATTCCCGCTCGACGAGGGGTGCACGGGGGCGGTCGCCCGAGCGGGCAAACCTGTGATCTTCGAGCGCTACTCCGAGATCGGCAAGGGTCACATCGATTCCGATGAGCCGCGCTTCCATCGCGGGGTGATCGGCGTGCCGATCCGACTGAGGGCCGATCTGATCGGTGCCTGCATCGTCTTTGCGGCAGCGGATGACCGCCGCTTCGACGCCGCGGACGCGCAGCTGCTGCAGCGCTTCGCCACCCACGCCGCCATCGCGATCGCCAACTCCCGGCTGCACCAGGAAGCCTCCGACCGGGCCAAGGCGGCCGCCATCGCCGCCGAGCGGGAACGCGCCATGCTCGAGGTCCACGACAGCATCGGACGTGGCCTGGCGAACGTCGCGTTGCGCATCGGTCAGGCCTACACGGCCGCCAGTAGGGGAGAGGATCCACTTCCAGCGCTCACTGCCGCCCAGCAGGCCGCACAGGAGACGATGAACGAGGGGCACCGTGCCGTGTGGGGACTCGGACCGGCCGGGCTATCCGGACGCACTCTCGACCAGGCGCTGGAACTCGAACTGGAATGGGTGCAAGCCACCTCCGGCCTCAGTCCGACGTTCCGGGTGTTCGGCGACCCCTCGCCGCTGGGACGAGAAGTGGAGACCCAGATCGTCCGGATCGTCCAGGAGTCGCTGGCCAATGCCGTCCAGCACGCCAAAGCCTCGATGCTTCGCCTGGGTCTGGTCTATGGAGCAGACGGGATCGCCGTCATCGTGGAAGACGATGGCTGCGGGTTTGATACCGCCGCAGTTGCCGACAAGGGAGTCGGGCTGTCCGGGCTGGTCACCCGCGCCGCGCAGGTCGGCGGACGGGTGCGGATCGACTCCACCCCCGGGTGGGGCACCCGCATCCGCGCCGACCTGCCGTATCGGGCAGATCTCAGTGGTCGCGGCGAGAGCCCCCGGCTGCGAGTGGTGGTGGCTCACGAGCTGCCGGCAATGAGGGCCGGGCTGGTCCGGCTCCTGGATGCCAGCGAGCCGGGAGTGCAGGTGGTGGCCGAGGTGGACGAGCCGGCTGCGGCGATCGAGGCCGTCCGGCTGCTGCGCCCGGAGGTTGTGCTCGCCGGGACCGGAATCGGAGCCAGTGCCGCAGCCGAATGGCTGTCTCAGTTGCATCGCGCCGCACCCGGTGCCGCGGTGATCGGCATCGTCGATCCCGGGGCGCCCGAGTCCGAACTGCGGCAATGGGCGAGCTTCGGGGTGCGCGGCTTCGTCCAATCCGATGTCGACGCCACCACCCTCGGGCGGGCAGTCCTCGGGGTGGCGCGCGGCGACGTCCTGGTGTTCGGCGAGATGCTGGCCCAGCTCGGCGGCGCTCCCATCATGGACGGCCAGCGTCTCACCGACCGTGAGCTCGAGGTCCGCCATCTTGTCGAACAGGGCCTGCCCGACAAGCAAATCGCCTCTCGACTAGGAATTTCGACAAAGACAGTCGAGAAGCACGTCAGCTCGATCCTGCGCAAGCGCGGCGTCCGCTCCCGCACCGAGCTGCTGGCGAAGGTGTAGCGGGAGACCGACCACCCCCACCCGCAACCCCCACCCGACGTGGGGGGAAGACCCCATTCCGGGTGACCGGCGGCGTGCCTAGCCTCAAAGACAGGACTCACTGTCGAGAGGAGCCAATGATGGCTGTCCAGTCGCTCGCCGAGATCCTTGCCCCTGCCTTCGACCAGCGCTACGGCGTGCCCGCGATCAACATCGTCAACGACCTGACGATGGAGAACGTGCTCGCCGGCGCGGTCGAGGCCGGGTCGCCGATCATCCTGCAGACCTCGGTCAAGACCGTCCGGTCGATCGGGGTGAACACCTTGTACCAGCTATGGAAGGCCATGACCGCCGGCATTGAGGTGCCGTGCGCGCTGCACCTTGATCATTGCCCCGACCGCCAGGTAATCAGCGAATGTCTGGCCGCCGGCTGGACCTCGGTGCTCTTCGACGCATCCCAGCTGCCGGTGGAGGAGAACCAGCGCCAGACCATCGACGTCGTGGCCGAAGCCCGCCGCTACGGCGCCCAGGTCGAAGGCGAGATCGAATCGATCACCGGCCAAGAGGATGGAGTCGGATCAGACGAGGAGTCTCGACGCCAGACCCTTGAAGTTCAGCTGCGCTATCTCGAAGCCACCGGCGTGGACGTGTTCGCACCGGCCATCGGCAACGCCCACGGCACCTACAAGCGGGCTCCGATCCTGGACTTCCAGCGGGTGTCCGACCTGGTCGCCGCGCACCCGGTGCCGATCGCGTTGCACGGCGGCAGCGGGCTGTCGGTCGAGCAGTTCCACGATTGCATCGCCCGCGGCTGCGCCAAGGTGAACATCTCCACCGCACTCAAAGAGACCTTCATGCAGTCCAGCCTGGCCTTCCTCAAAGAGGCCGAGGCCAAAGGCAAGTGGGATCCGCCCTCGCTGTTCAGCTCGGTGGGCGAGGCGGTCCGAGCAATGACGGTCTACTACGCCGGAGTCTTCGGCAGTGCCGGCAAGGCGTGAGATGCCGGCTCTCATCTTCGACTGCGATGGAGTGCTCGCCGACACCGAGTTGGATGGACACCTGCCCGCCTTCAACGATGCCTTCACCGAGTTCCACCTCGACCTTCATTGGGACGAATCCACCTACGCCGAGAAGGTGAAGATCGGCGGCGGCAAGGAGCGGATCGCCTCCGACCTGCCCCAGCGGGCCGACACCGACGAGCTGGTCAGGGGTCTGCACAAGCGCAAGACCGAACTCTTCCTGGCGCGGGTCCGCGACGGCCTACTGCCGGGCCGTCCCGGCATTCATCGACTGATCGCCGAGGCGCTCTCTGCCGGGTGGACGGTTGCGGTGGCGTCCACCTCTGCCGAGGCGTCGGTTCGAGGCGTTCTGGAGCATGCCGTGGGACCTGAGTTGGCCGCACAGTGTCACGTCTATGCCGGCGACATCGTTGCGGCGAAGAAGCCGGCACCGGACATCTACCTGCTGGTGCTGAAGGATCTTGGGCTGAGCGCAGGCGACTGCGTGGTCGTCGAGGACTCCGGGATCGGCCTTCAGGCAGCCCAGGCCGCGGGTCTGACCACCGTCATCACAGTGAGCGCGTTCAGCGCAGACGACGACTTCACCGGGGCCGCGCTGGTCGTGGACCACCTCGGCGAGCCGGACAACCCATCAACACCGATCGCCGGGTCCGACGCACTTGTCGGCGGCTTCGTCACCCTTTCCACCCTCGAGAGCCTGCTCCCGAGCATGCACCAGGAGGAACCCAGATGAGTGGATCCATCACCGACGTCGAGTTTGTGATGCACAACCTCGCCGAGAACATCGTCGCAAACGAGCCGTACTTCGGGGAGTTGGACGCAGTCGTTGGCGACGGTGACTTCGGCTACTCGCTGGCCCGTGGGTTCGAGATCGTCCTCGCCGGGTGGGACGACTTCGATCGCAGTGATCCCGGCGTGTTCCTCACCAGAATCGCCGCCGCCGTCTCGGCGAGAATCGGTGGGACCTCCGGCCCGATCTGGGGCACCGCCATGCTCCGGGCCGGAGTGCAGTTGAAGGAACACCCCCAGATTGAAGGCGCGGACGTCGTCCGTGCTCTTCGAGCCTCGATCGAGGGAATCAAGACCCGCGGTCAAGCAGACGTCGGCGACAAGACCCTTCTGGACGCCCTCGTCCCGGCTGTGGATGTCCTCGAAGCCGAGGTGAATGCCGGTCACGGCGCCAAGCAGGTGCTCAGCGCAATGGCCGAGGCGGCCGATGTCGCCGCAGAGAACACCAAAACGATGCAGGCCATGCGTGGCCGCGCCTCGTACACCGGCGAGCGCAGCATCGGGTCAGTGGACGCCGGTGCCAAGGCCATCGCCGTCCTGCTCACGGCCTTGGCGCAGGCCTGGCCCGAGAACTGACCGACAACACGGCAACACAAAGGAAGGCCCGAACCCATGAAGAAGTTCGTGAACGATCCCAAGCAGTTCGTCCCGCAGATGCTCAAGGGCATCGCACTGGCCAACCCCGACACGATCACCTACGTGCCGGAGTACAACCTGATCATGCGTGCCGACGCCCCCAACCACAACAAGGTCAGCATCGTCCAGGGCTCCGGCTCCGGCCACGAGCCCGCCCACGTGATGGTGGTCGGCCCCGGCATGCTCGATGCCGCCTGCCCGGGCGACGTCTTCGCCGCCCCGCCGAGCGACTACGTCTACCAGACCGCCAAGATCGTCGCCTCTGACAAGGGTGTCCTGCTGCTGGTCAACAACTACACCGGAGACCGGATGGCCTTCGAGATGGCCCAGGAGATGGCCGAGGCGGACGGCATCAAGGTCACGACCTTGTTCATCAACGACGACGTCGCCGTGCAGGACTCCACCTGGACCGTCGGGCGCCGCGGCGTGGCCGGCAACTTCTTCGTGATCAAGGCCGTCGGAGCCAAGGCTGAGCAGGGCGCCTCACTGGAAGAGGTGAAGGCGATCGGCGAGAAGGTGAACTCGGTGACCCGGACGATGGGCATCGCCCTGTCGGCCTGCACTCCGCCGGCCAAGGGCAGCCCCCTGTTCGAACTGGGCGAGGACGAGATCGAGGTCGGCGTCGGCATCCACGGCGAACCCGGACGCCGCCGCGCCAAGCTGGTCAGTGCCGACGAGATCGTCGATGAGCTGCTCGGTGCCGTGGTGCCCGACCTGCCCTACGCCTCCGGGGACCGGGTGGCCCTGATGATCAATGGCTTGGGCGGGACCCCGATCAGTGAGCTGTATCTGCTGTACGGCATTGCCGCCGAGAAGCTGGCAGGCATGGGGATCACCGTGGCCAAGAGCTACGTCGGGGAGTACTGCACAAGCCTGGAGATGGCCGGCGCATCGCTGACGCTGGTCAAGCTCGATGACGAGATCGAAGCGCTGCTGGAGGCGCCTGCCTCCATCGTGAACCGGATCTTCTGACCGCAGTCGGGTCGGGGTTGCCGTACCCCCCCGTTCGGCAGCCCCGACCCGTTCCCCGCCCAGCCCACCCGC
>LUYM01000024.1 GCA_001603275.1 Actinomycetales bacterium Actino_02
CCGCCGCCACCGGGGCCGCCGCCGTCGAGTCCGCCGCCGAGGCCGCCACCGCCGCCGAAGCTGAAGCCGCTCTGGCCGCTGGAGGAGCTGCCGGTGCTGCTGGCGGTGCGGGTGAAGGAGATTCGGACGGTGTCGCCCTCGCTCAGTCCGCTGGTGATCTGGGTGTAGGTGCCGAACACCTTGCCGACCTCCACCTCGACGGTGCTGGTCTGGTCGCCAGACACCTTGGTGACAACCGTCTTGTTGTTCTCGGACTTGATGGCAGCGGTGGGAATCGTGAGCACATCGGTGTAGCTGCCGGTGGTGATGACAGCCGTCGCGGTCGTGCCGGAGTACAGGTCGGTGTGATTGCCGCTCAGATTGATCACCACGGGGAAGGTGGCAGTGCCGTCGTCGCTGGTTGAGGTGGCCACGATGCCGACGGAAGCGACCGTGCCGCTCAGCGCGTCCGTGCTGGCGTCAGTGGTGACGGATACCTTCTGTCCGGCCTTCACGCTGGAGAGGTCTGCGGCGCCGATGCTGCCCTCGACCTTCCACTTCGCGGTCTCGATGATCACGAAAGAGGCCGAATTGGACGAGCTCGAGCTCGAGCTCGAGCTCAACGATCCCGTGCTACTGGAGTTGCCGGAGCCACTCGAGCTGGAGCCGACAGTGTCGCCGACCTCAAGATCGACGCTGGCCACGGTGCCGGTGATCGGTGAACGCAGGATCGCGTCCTTCAGATCGTCCTGAGCGCTGGTCAGTGCCGCTGCGGCGGAGGTGACCTGGGCATTGGCCGACTTCTTTGCCGCGCTGCTGCCATCGTTGTCGTAGACCTCGGTGCGGTTCGCCTTCGCCGAAGTGAGGTTCGCCTCAGCCAGGTCCACGGCGTTCTGCAGGCTCGAGTCGTCGATGGTGGCCAGCTTCTGGCCCTTGGTCACTTTGTCACCGGCCTTCACCTTCACCGAGGTCACCGTGCCGGACACCGAGAAGTTCACGTTGGACTGCTTGCGCGGGCTCAGCGTGCCGTCCAGGCTGACCGTCTGAGTCTGGTCGCCCGAGGTGGCCTGGACGTCCCTGGTGAAGGTGCGGGTAGCCGAGGTGCTCGCCGGACGCAGCAGGAAGAGGGTCCCTGCACCGACGCCGCCCAGCACGACGACGGCGGCCAGGCCGACCGCGAGCCATTTGCGCCAGGTCATCCGGCGGGGCTTGTGTACTTCGCTCGGGCTATCCGTCGGAAAGCCGGACGGGTCTGTGGTCATAAGGGGTAGTTCTCCTCCTGGATCGACACCACCTGTGAGCGTAAAGAGGCGACCTGTGCCCGTTGCCTCGCTCGCCTGTGTGCCAGCTGTGTTCACGAAGGAGCAGGAGTGGAGCGTGCGGCGAGCGCTGAGTGCCGGCGCGTCGCGCCGTCGGTGCGGCTAGACCGAGGAGACCAGCTCGGGTAGTGGCCACAGCCCGGCCAGGTCCGAGTGGATGCCGGAGGCGGTCACGCGATGCGCGGCGAGCGCCTCGGCCCAGGCGAGGTGACCGGCGGCCAGCTGGAGCAGGGTCACCGCATCGGTTTGGACGACATTAGGCGGGGTGCCACGGGTGTGCCTGCCGCGTTCGCCGATGCCGAGCTGGACGGCGGCCACCGGGGGCACCCGGACCTCGACGCTGCCACCGGGATAGCGGGCGCCGAGCAGAGCACAGGTGGTCCGCGCGGCTGCAGCCAGGGCGGATGGGCTGAGGTCAGTCGTGGCGGCGGCCAACTCTGCACAAACCTCCTGCAGTTGCTGCACGTCGGCTGGTGAGACACGTTTCGCCACGTCCAGACGCTAGCATCGCCAGAGTGACCCGCATCGAAAGCCAGTCCGTCCGGTTGGCGCGGCTCGGCTTCGCGGACGTGGCTCGTGCTGCAGAGCTGGTCGAGAGCTGGGCAACGTCGGGAACCGCCGAACAGATCGATGCCGCGCTGTCCGCGCTCACCGAGGTTCCCGATCCGGATCTGGCCTTGGCCGGCTTCCATCAGCTCACCCAGATCCGTCCGACCCTGCTCGGCGAGGGTGCCACCGACCCGGAGTTCCTGGCACGCCTGGTGGCCGTCTTGGGATCCTCGGTGGCGCTCAACCAGCACCTGGTCGCTCATCCCGACGATCTGGAGCTGCTGCGTGGTCCGCTGGAACGGCGATCGGCTGAGCAGTGGCGCACCGCGTTGCTCGCGGCGGTGGGCGCAGACCCGTCCGCGGCTGAACCGGTGGCCGAGGCTCGCCGTTCCGACGATCTGCGCCGTGGCTATCACCGAGCGCTGCTCCAGGTTGCCGCACGGGACCTCACCTCGCCGGACCTGCTCGCGGTGCTGCCGGAGATCGCGGCCGAGCTCGCCGACCTGGCCGATGCAACCGTCGAGACGGCATTGGCGTTGGCCAGGGGAGAGGTTCCCGAATGGGAGGGGTGCCGGCTCGGAATTGTCGCGCTGGGCAAGACCGGCGCCGGTGAGCTCAACTACGTCAGCGACGTTGATGTTCTCTACATCGCCGAACCCCGCCTCGATGCTGCGGGTGAGCCGGTCGGTGATCCGGCGAAGGCCATGGCGATCGCCACTCGGCTGGCCGGCGCGCTGACCAGGGTCTGCTCAGCGCATACGGCGGCCGGCACGATCTGGCAGATCGATGCCGCGCTGCGGCCGGAGGGCAAGGCCGGGCCGCTGGTCCGAACATTGGCCTCGCATCGGGCCTACTACGAGAAGTGGGCCAAGAACTGGGAGTTCCAAGCCATGCTCAAGGCCCGCTCGATGGCCGGCGACCGGGACCTGGCCCAGAGCTTCGTCGACATGGTGTGGCCGATGGTCTGGCGGGTCGCTGACAACGATCAGTTCGTCGGTGAGGTGCAGGCCATGCGCCGACGGGTGATCTCGCTGCTGCCGCCCCGCGAGGCGAACCACGAGATCAAACTGGGTGCAGGCGGGTTGCGCGACGTCGAGTTCAGCGTGCAGCTGCTGCAGCTCGTCCATGGCCGTGCGGACGAGCGGCTCCGGCTTCGTGGCACCTTTGAGGCACTCGCCGCCCTGGTCGAACACGGTTACGTCGGACGCGCGGACGGCGCCGACCTCGGCACCGCCTACCGGTTGCAGCGCTTGCTCGAGCATCGAATCCAGCTCTACCGGCTGCGGCGCACCCACCTGATGCCCGAGGACCAGGTCAACCAGCGCTGGCTGGCTCGCAGCATCGGTTTGGCCCAGACCAGCGAGCTCATGCATGTGTGGCGAGCGACGACCCGTCGCGTCCTCAGTCTGCAACAGCGACTGTTCTACTCGCCGCTGCTGGAGGCGGTGGCCCGGATTCCCTCGGCGGAGGTGCGGCTCACCTCCAGCGAGGCCGAGACGCGGCTGCGCGCACTCGGCTATGGCGATCCGACGGCGGCACTGCGTCACATCGAGGCGCTCAGCTCCGGGCTCAGTCGGCAGTCCGAGATTCAGCGCCAGTTGCTGCCGGCCATGCTGACCTGGTTCACCGCCGGCCCGAACCCCGATCACGGCTTGCTGGCCTTCCGGAAAGTCTCCGAGGAACTCGGTGGCACCCCGTGGTACCTGCGCACCCTGCGTGACGGGGATGCCATGGCCGAGCATCTGGCTCGGATCCTGGCGTCCTCCCGGTATGCGGTGGATCTCTTGCTACGCGCTCCGCAGAACGCCGCCCTGCTCGGGGACGCTGAGGGGCTCAAGCCGCGGCCGGGAGACGAGATTCTGTCGAGCATGCGGATGGCGGCCCGTCGCCATGACACCCCGGACGCAGCGGTGGCGGCCATTCGGGCGGCCCGACGAAGCGAGCTGCTCCGGCTGGCCATGGCCGACCTGCTCGGCGAACTGGACGTGCCCACGCTGGGTCGAGCGCTCTCGGACGTGATGGCGGCCACCATCGGCGCCGCTCTTGAGGTGGCGGCCCGCGGCTCTCAGGTGCCGCCGATCGCTGTGATCGCCATGGGCCGTTGGGGCGGACGCGAGCTCTCCTACGCCTCCGACGCCGACGCGATGTTCGTGGTGGCCGATTCCGATGACCCGGAGGCCACCGGTACGGCGGTCACTGTGGTCAGTCGGCTGCGCGCCCTGCTCGCCCAGCCCGGGCCGGACCCCGCACTCAGTATCGACATCGATCTGCGGCCAGAGGGCAAGCGTGGCGCGATGGTGCGCAGTCTCACCTCTTATCGCGCCTACTACGGGCGTTGGTCGGCGACCTGGGAGGCTCAGGCTCTGCTTCGGGCTGCTTCGGGCGCAGGCGATGTCGGGCTCGCCGACGCCCTGCTGGAGTCGGTGGCCGGCATCCGCTACCCGGCCGACGGCCTTAGCCGCACTCAGGTGCATGAGATCCGCAAGCTCAAGGCACGGATGGAGGTTGAGCGGATCCCACGCGGCTCCGACCCGTCACGAAACACCAAGCTCGGCCCCGGTGGGCTCAGCGATGTCGAGTGGGTGGTCCAGCTGCTGCAGTTGCAGCATGCCGCCACGCTGCCCGCGCTGCAGACGCCCAGCACGCTGGACGCCTTGGCCGCGGCGGACGAGGCCGGCTTGATCGAGTCCGCCGACGCCGAGGCACTGGAGGCCGCCTGGCTGCTGGCCAGTCGGATCCGCAACGCCATGATGCTGCTGCGCGGACGCCCCGGCGACACCCTGCCGACCGACGTTCGGGAGCTGTCTGCTGTGGCGCAGATGCTCGGCTACGCCAAAGGCGAGTCGTCACTGCTGGTCGAGGAGCACCGCCGCCGGGCCCGGTTGGCCCGCCAGGTCATGGACAAGCTGTTTTGGGAGCCGGCCTAACGCGAACGCGCCGATGCGCTTCGGTGGCTGGGCGGCGCGCCGGTGGAAGCTGTGTCCTGCGCAGCCAGTGCAGATCGGTCCGCGGCGCGGCGGTCTACTCGACGAGCTCGGCCAGATCGGAGACCACCAGGTCGGCGCCGGCGGCCAGCAGGACGTCCGGCCCCGCACCGCGATCGACTCCGATCACCAGGCCAAAGCTGCCCGCCTTCCCAGCTTTGACTCCCGACACTGCGTCCTCGACGACGACGGCTCGCTGTGGCGGCACGCCGAGCCGCTCCGCAGCGAAGACGTAGGTGTCTGGAGCCGGTTTGCCGGGCAGCCCGTGGACGGAGGCGATCACTCCGTCCACCACCAGCTCGAAGCGATCGATCAGGCCGGCCGCGCGCAGCACTTCGGGCGCATTCGCCGAGGATGAGACGACCGCGACCCGGACGCCGAGGTCGGCGAGATCGTCGAGAAGGGCGACCGAGCCCGGATATGCCTGGACGCCTTCGGTGGTCAGCACCTCGGCGAACGCCTGGTTCTTCCGGTTTCCCAGGCCGCAGATGGTGTCGGCACCCGGGTCATCGGTCGGTGCGCCGTAGGGAAGGCTCAGCCCCCGAGAGGCGAGCAGCGCCCGCACCCCGTCATAGCGAGGCTTGCCGTCGATGTAGGTGAAGTAGTCGGCATCGGTGTAGGGCTGGTCCGGGCTGTGTTGAGCCAGGTAGGCGTCGAACAGCTTCGTCCACGCGCGCTGGTGAGCATCGGCGGTCGGAGTCAGCACTCCGTCCAGGTCAAACAGTGCTGCGTCGATGTTGTGTAGCAGAGTCCGGGCTGGGATCACCGGACGATGTTAGTGCCAACTCCGGCAAAGACGGCCCTGTTCAGCCCGGTAGTCTTGACCTGATGAGTACCACCCAGACTCCCGATCTGCCGACCACCACGACCCGCCTCACCGGCTGGGGACGGACGGCGGCCAGCACGTCCCAGGTGCTTCGCACTCCGGACGTCGAACTGATTGCTCAGGCGGTTGCCGCGGTGGCCGCCGCCAACGCCGATTCGCCTTCCCATCTGCGCCGCGGCATTGTCGCCCGCGGACTGGGCCGGTCCTACGGCGATGTCGCTCAGAATGCCGGCGGAATCGTCGTCGACATGACCGCGCTGAACACGATTCACTCCATCGACGCGGCCGCCGCCACCGTCGATGTCGATGCCGGGGTCAGCCTGGACGCGCTGATGCGGGCCGCATTGCCGTACGGGCTGTGGGTGCCGGTGCTGCCGGGCACCCGCCAGGTCACCATCGGTGGCGCCATCGGCTGTGACGTCCACGGGAAGAACCATCACAGCGCGGGATCCTTCGGTAACCACGTCGCCTCGATGCAGCTGTTGGTCGCGGACGGACGCGTGCTCACCATCACCCCCGAGGGCAGCCCGGACGACCCGGACGCCTCGATTTTCTGGGCCACCGTGGGCGGCGTCGGCCTGACCGGAATCATCCTGCGGGTGGTGCTGAACATGACTCGCACCGAGACCGCCTATTTCCTGGCCGACGGGGTGGTCACTCACACTCTCGACGAGACCATCGCCGTCCACTCCGACGGCACCGAGGCGAACTACGACTACTCCAGCGCCTGGTTCGACGCGATCAGCCCGGCGCCGAAGCTCGGCCGCGCGGCGCTGTCGCGAGGCTCGCTGGCCACCCTCGACCAGCTGCGCGAACATGCCCCGAAGCTGGCCGGCGATCCGCTGGCCTTCAACGCCAAGCCCTTCTTCGACCTGCCCGACGTGTTCCCCAACGGACTGGCCAACAAGCTCACCTTCGGAGTGCTCGGCAACCTCTGGTACGCCAAGAGCGGCAACTACACCAACAAGATCCAGTCACTGACCGGCTTCTACCATCCGCTGGACATGTTCGGCGAGTGGAACCGGGCCTACGGCTCGCACGGGTTCCTGCAGTACCAGTTCGTTGTGCCGCCGACGGCCGTGGCCGAGTTCAAGACGCTGATCGCCGACATCCAGGCCTCGGGCCACTACTCCTTCCTGAATGTGTTCAAGCTGTTCGGGGAGGGGAACCGGGCACCGCTGAGCTACCCGATGGCCGGCTGGAATGTGTGCGTTGACTTCCCGATCAAGGCCGGCCTGCACGAGTTCCTGCACGGGTTGGACGCCCGGATCCTGTCCTTCGGCGGCCGGCTGTACACCGCCAAGGACTCCCGGACCAGTGCGGCCACCTTCCACGCGATGTACCCCGAGCTCGACTCCTGGATCGCCACCCGGCGCCGGGTCGACCCCGACGGTGTCTTCGTGTCCGATCTGGCCCGCCGGCTGGAACTCGTCTGAGTCATAGGAGAACTGAAGTGATCGACGCCACCGGCAACCCGCAGACCATCCTGCTGCTGGGCGGGACCTCCGAAATCGGCCTGGCCATCGTCAAGGAGTACCTGGCCAAGCAGCCGCTGAAGGTCATCCTGGGTGTCCAGCCCGGGGACGAGCTGGCCCAGGCCACGGCGGACGCCCTGACCGCGGCCGGTGCCAGTGAGGTGCACTCCCTGGACTTCGATGCACAAGCCTTCGACACCCACCCGGCAGTCATCGACGCAGCCTGGGCCATCGCCGACGTCGATGTGGCCATCGTGGCCTTCGGCATCCTCGGTGATGCCGAGCAGCTGTGGCAGGACCAGGCCAAGGTCGTCCAGGCCGCCAACATCAACTACACCGGCGCGCTGAGCGTGGGCGTCCTGCTGGGCCAGAAGATGAAGGCGCAGGGCTACGGGCAGATCATCGCGATGAGCTCGGTGGCCGGTGAGAAGGTGCGTCGCTCCAACTTCGTGTACGGCTCGACCAAGGCTGGCCTGGACGGCTTCTATCGGCTGCTGGGTGAGGCGTTGGCGCCCTTCGGCCCGAAGGTGTTGGTGGTTCGCCCCGGCCAGGTGCGCACCCGGATGTCGGCGCACGTCAAGGACGCCCCGCTCACCGTCGAGAAGGAGCAGTTGGCCGTCCAGGTGGTCGACGCGGCCCGCAAGGGGCAGCGGCTGATCTGGGTCCCGGCTCAGTTCCGGCTGGTGATGATGGTGCTCAAGCACATCCCGGCTCCGATCTTCCGGCTGCTTCCTCTCTAGCCTCGCCATGGAACCGATGCCGCGCCGCCTGGCTGTGCCCGGCGAGGTTCCGGACAACCCGCATCTGCACCTCGACGGCGTTGAGCCGCCCGAGGTGGTGGTCCGGCTCGCGGCCGGACGCAGCGTCGTCCCGGTCTGGCGCAATGAGATCGGCGGGGTGACCTTCTCCATCGCTGACGGTGCCGAGTACCTCAAGATCGGACCGGCGCACCGTGAGTTCCGCCCCGCCGACGAGGCGCGGAAGCTGGCCTGGCTGGCCGACTACGTCGAGGTTCCCGCGGTGCTCGGCCACGGGGCCGAACCGGACGGCCAGGTGTGGCTGCACACATCTGGCCTGCCAGGGACCTCGGCCGTTCTGGGGGAGTGGCTGACCCGGCCCGAGTCGGTGGTGCCTGAGCTGGGACGGGCGTTGCGCGCTTTCCACGATCGAGTGTCGGTCAGCGGTTGCCCGTGGACCTGGTCGGTGGCCGAGCGGCTGGCTGGCAAGGGCCCGGCCGCGACGCAGCTCGGCGCCATGCCGCCGCTGGATCCGGTGGTCTGCCATGGCGATGCCTGCAATCCGAACTTCATCCTGGACGTCGAAGGGGTCGCCTGCGGCTACGTCGACCTCGGCCTGTGTGGAGTGGCTGACCGGTGGGCCGATCTGGCTCCGGCGCTGCTCAGTCTTGGCTGGAACTATGGAGCCGGCTGGGAGGCGGCCTTCCTTGCCGGCTACGGCATCGAGCTGGACCAGGCCAAGCTCGACTTCTACACCCGACTGTGGGAGGCCGAGTAGCGGTCTGCCGGGCGAGCTGGCTGAAGCCGGGGAGTACCTTCGGCAGGTTCCGGGTCCGGATGGGCTGGTTCCGCTGCGCCGCTCGCTGAGTCGCAACATGGCCCGCCGAAGCCTGGGCTTGTGAAGGTTTGGTTACCCGAGGTTACGAAGAGTCGACGGCCACGAAATCCGTGACCAAAGCCCCTGGGGGCCTCGTATTTTGCTGTCAACGTGCTTGTGGACAGCGAATACCTGCAGTGAAGGGCCCCAGCCATGCCGAATGCTCCCGTGATTGGAACCACCCGTCCCGCCGAGGTTGTGGCGCGCGAGAACGGTCTGACCATCGGCAACGCTCGCAAGCTGTTCGCCACTCCGGAGGGCGGTGTGGTGAAAGCCCTGGACGGGGTCAGCCTGCAGATCCGTGACGGCGAGTTCTTCGTCATGCTTGGCCCGTCCGGCTGTGGCAAGACAACCTTGCTGCGGGCGATCGCTGGGCTCGAGGTGCTCGACTCCGGGGAGATCTACCTGGGACGTGATCGGATCGATTCACTGCCGGCCTACGCGCGCCCGGTGAACACGGTCTTCCAGTCCTACGCCCTGTTCCCGCACTTGACAGTGGCCCAGAACATCGCCTTCGGCCTCCAGATGGAACGCCTTCCGAAACCCGAGATCGCTGCTCGGGTCGAGGAGATGATGGCCCTGGTCAGGCTGGACGGATTGGGTGGACGGCTGCCGTCCCAGCTGTCGGGTGGTCAGCAGCAGCGAGTCGCGCTGGCTCGCGCGCTGGCCAAGCGTCCCCGCGTTCTGCTGCTGGACGAGCCCCTGGCCGCACTGGATCTGAAGTTGCGTCGCGGCATGCAGGACGAGCTGCGCAGGCTGCAGCGCACCACCGGCGTCACCTTCGTCTTCGTGACCCACGATCAGGAGGAGGCACTGTCGCTCGGGGATCGGATCGCGGTCTTCTCCAACGGCGTCCCCGTGCAGGTCGGCACCGCAGAGGAGATCTACGAGCAGCCGGTGAACCGCTTCGTGGCCGACTTCATCGGCGAGTCGAACTTCCTTGCGGCAGAGATCAACGACGACGGGGACTTCCGGGTGGCGGACGGGCCCTGGCGGGAGTTGTCGGAGCCGGTGCTCCCGGCGATGGATGGCACGGTGACCCTCGCCGTTCGTCCCGAGCGCCTGGTGGTGGACGGCACCGCTCCCGAACTGGTCCGGGGAGCGCTGGCGGAGGTCGTCTACATGGGGACGGACCTGCGCATTCGGGTGTCGCTCGCTGACGGCACGTCGCTGGCGATCCGGGTCTCGCCGCCGTTCGAACAGTTGCACCTCACCCCTGGCGCAGAAGTCGTGGTCGGCGCAGAGCCGAGCCACCTGCACCCGCTGGCGGGGGAGCGATGAGCGAGCCGAATCGCGGGCGGACCCCGGGGCGGCTGCCCTGGTTCGCCAGCCTGCCCGCCCTGGTGATCGGGGCCTTGTTCACCATTGGCCCGTTGGCGGTGATTGTGGCCTTCTCCTTCATGACTCGGCCGGCTCAGGGCGGCGGGGTGGTCTACCAGTTCACTACCGACGCCTACCGGACGTCCCTGTTCACCAAGTCCTTCAACGGCGATCTGGTGTTCAACTCCGCCTACCTCGAGGTGTTCTGGCGGTCGGTGGTGCAGGCCACGATCTCGACGGCGATCTGCTTCGTGCTGGCGTTTCCGCTCGCATTGTGGATCGCGACGCGGACGCCGCGGGTGCAGAACCTGCTGGTCTTGGCGGTGACGATCCCGTTCTGGACGAACCTGCTGGTGCGCACCTACGCCTGGATGCTGGTGCTGGCCAAGGATGGCGTGATCAATCAGGCGAGCCGGGCACTGGGCCTGGGCGAGCACGAGCTGCTGTATACCGACCTGGCCTCGCAGCTCGGCCTGATCTACACCTTCTTGCCGTTCATGGTGTTGCCGCTGTACTCGTCCTTGTCGGGCTTCGACTTCCGGCTGGCCGAGGCGGGCTACGACCTGGGTGCCCACAAGTTCACCGTGCTGCGCCGGATCATCTTGCCGATGGCCAGGCCGGGAATCATCTCCGGCTCCCTGCTGGTGTTCATGCCGGCCCTGGGCTCCTATGTGCAGCCGGTGCTGCTCGGCGGCGGCAAGGTGCTGCTGATCGGCAACCTGATCGCCTCCCAGTTCGGCGACTCACGCAACTGGCCCTTCGGGGCCGCCCTCTCGGTGATCATCTTGGCCCTGCTCGGGCTCTGCCTCCTCGGGGTGGGGCTCTGGGCACGGCGCACGGGAACGAAGGTGAGCTTGTCGCTATGAGTGAACTGATCGTGGACGGACGCAAGCGCGTCCCACGCATTCTGGATATCCGCTCGTTCCCCGGTGTCGGCCCGGTGGCGGTGGCCGCTCTGGTCTTCTTGTACCTGCCGATGCTGGTGACCACGGTGTACGCCTTCAACGCCGGCGATCAGGCGCTGGTCTGGGAGGGCTTCTCCACCCAGTGGTTCGGCTATGTGCTGACCAACCACACCATCATCGACACCGCCATCACCTCGGTGCAGTTGGCGGTTGCCGCGACCGTGGCCGCGGTCGTGATGGCCTTGGCCTTCGCGCTCTCGGTGGACGGGCTTCGCCGGCGCGGCTCGGCGCTGGCGAATGCTCTGATGGCGGCACCGCTGATCATTCCTGAGGTGGTCCTCGCGGTGGCCACCTTGGCGTTCATCCGGATGATCGGACTCCAGCCGGGCTTCCTGTCGCTCTTCCTGGCCCACACCACCTTCTGCATCCCGTTCGCCCTGATGCCGATTCGATCGCGGCTGGATGCGATTG
The DNA here is from genome assembly GCA_001603275.1 of Actinomycetales bacterium Actino_02. Classification (GTDB taxonomy): domain Bacteria; phylum Actinomycetota; class Actinomycetes; order Propionibacteriales; family Propionibacteriaceae; genus Propionicimonas. The sequence continues at coordinate 11,443 of LUYM01000024.1, forward strand.
GGCGGGAGGTGTTCGAGGCCGGTGCCGACCTGGGCGCCACTGCCGCTCCGATGCTGTGGCGGATCACCCTTCCGCTGTTGGTCCCGGGGCTGGTGTCTGGAGCGCTGCTTAGCTTCGTGATCTCGATGGACGACTTCATCATCTCCAGCTTCCTGTCCTCGGCCGGCTCCACCACCTTGCCGGTCTATCTCTACGGCCTGATCCGGCGCGGTCCCTCGCCGGCAATCAATGTGGTCGCCCTGCTGCTACTCACCCTCGCTGTCGTTGTCACCTCTTTCACCTATCTGGCCCCGAAGAAGAAAAGGTCTGAATCATGATGAGAACCAGTAAGCGGCTCGCCTCAGCGAGCCTGCTCACCGCTGCTGCACTCATGCTCACTGCCTGTGGCGGCGGGGTGAGCGACGCGCCCTCCAGCGCCGCCGCACCGTCGGCCACTGAGTCGTCCAGTGCGCCCGCATTCACTCCCGCCACCAGCGGCGAGATGACCCTCTACACGTGGAGCGACTACTTCCCCGAGGATCTGGCCAAGAAGTTCACCGCCGATACCGGGATCAAGCTCACGGTCGACTACTACGACTCGAACGAGACTCTGGAGGCTAAGTTGCGCGCCTCGAACGGCGCCGGCTATGACGTCGTCGTCCCCAGTGACTACATGGTGCAGACCCTGGTGGCCGCCAATCTGCTGAAGGAGGTCGACGCGGCCAGCCTGCCGAACGGCAAGAACATCGAGGAGAGCTTCCTCAACCCGTACTTCGACCCAGGCCGCAAGTACTCGGTGCCTTACCTGTACGGCACCACCGGCTACATGTATGACACCGCCAAGACCAGCAAGGAAATGACCAGCTGGGCCGACTACTTCAACGCACCGGCAGAACTGGGCAAGGTGGGCACGATGAGCGACCAGACCGAGGTGGTCGGTGCCGCGCTGCGTGCGGTCGGAGGAGTCACCTGCTCCACCGATGCCACCCAGTTGCAGGCCGCCCAGGATCTGCTCAAGAAGTTCAAGTCCCGGGTGTCCACCATCAACTCCGACGGAATCATGGACCGGATGGTCAGCGGTGAGGAGTCGATCGCGATGATGTGGAACGGCGCCGCCATGCGGGCCCGGGCCAAGAAGTCCACCCTGAAGTACGTCTACCCGACCGAGGGAATGGCCTTGTGGCAGGACAACTTCACGGTTCCGGTCGGGGCCAGGAACGTCCCGCAGGCACTCACCTTCCTCAACTGGATGATGGATCCGGTGAACTCGGCCGCAGCAGCGAACTTCCAGCGCTACGGCTCGGGCATCTCCGTCGTGAACGATCTGCTGGATGCCGACATGAAGAGCGCTCCTGAGATCGTGATCCCGGACGGCTACACCGGCGCCAAGCCGGTCGAGCCGTGCACCAACGAGCAGCTGACCAACTACACCCAGATCTGGGAATCCTTCAAGGGCTGAGGAGCTGCCACGAATGACGAATGACCTGCTGTTCACTGGCGGCGAGGTCTGGCTGGGTCCGGGCCGGCGTAGCACCGCTCTTGCGGTGTCCGCCGGCCGGATCTCGGCGATCGGCCCGGACGCCGAAGCCGACGGAGCCACCACGGTCGTCGACCTGGCCGGCGGCCTGCTCCTTCCGGCCTTCTCCGACGGCCACTGCCACCCGACCCAGGCTGGGCTGGAGATGTTCGGGCCGGCGATCGCCGGCCTGACCTCGGTGGAGGCGATCCTGGCTGAGGTGGCCCGTTATGCCGCCGAGCATCCCGAGCTGGACTGGATCGTGGGCGGCACCTACGACCCGGCCCTGGTCGCCGGAGGTTCGTTCCATGCCGCCTGGCTGGACGAGATCGTCCCCGACCGTCCGGTGCTGTTGAAGGCGACCGATCACCACACGATCTGGTGTAACTCGGCGGCCCTACGACTGGCCGGGGTGGACGCCGATACCCCCGATCCGGACACCGGGATGATCGACCGCTTCGAGGACGGGGCTCCGGTCGGGACGCTGCGCGAACCCTCGGCCTACCTGCTGGTCGAACAATTCGCCCCTGAGCCCTCGCTGGAAACCAAAGCCGAGGCGCTCAAGCTGGCTTGTCAGGCCCAGGCTGCGGTCGGACTGACCTGGATGCAGGACGCCTGGGTTGAGGAAGGTGGGCATCTGCCATACCTCGCCCTCGTCGATCGCGGTGAGCTGAGCATTCGGTCCAACCTCGGCTGGTTGCTGGTGCCGGAGCGCTGGCGCGACCAGCTGTCTGTGATCGTCGCGCAACGGGCCGAGGTGGAGGCAGCGGGTGCTCCGCAGCTGCTCACCGGGAACGCGGTGAAGTTCTTCGCCGATGGCGTCATCGAATCCGGGACCGCGGAGATGCTCGAGCCCTACGACGACTCCCACCACCACGGGATGCCGGTGTGGGACCCCGACGAGCTGGCCGCTGCCGTGACCGCCATCGACGCTCTGGGCTTCCAGGCGCACCTCCATGCGATCGGGGACGCGGCGGTCAAGCATTCACTGGACGCCATCGAGCAGGCGATCCGGACCAATCCGGAGTGGGATCGTCGTCCGGTGATTACGCATGTCCAGATCGCCGAGGCCGCCGACCTGCAGCGGTTCGCGGACCTCAACGTGACCGCGGCCATGCAGACCTACTGGGCGCAACGCGACCCGCTGATGGAGATGCTCACCGCGCCGCGGCTCGGGCCGGAACGCACCGATCGGCAGTACCAGGTCGCCACCATGGTCACGCTCGGCGTTCCGTTGTCGATCGCCAGCGACTGGCCGGTGTCGACGAACTCTCCGATCGAGGCAATCACCGTGGCGGCCACTCGGCAGACTCATGACGGGCTGCCCGAAGGTGGCTGGATGCCGGAAGAGCGCTTGCCGCTGGAGGAAGGGCTGCTGGCCGCAACGGCGGGTGGGGCCTATCAGGGCTTCACCGAGGGCTTCCGTGGACGCCTGGAGGTGGGCCTCTCTGCCGACCTGGTCTGGCTGGATCGCGACATCACGACCGGTGAGCCGATTCGAGCCCGGGAGGCGATCGTGAAGGGCACCTGGCTGGACGGCGTCCAGACTCACCAGGGATAGTCAGCCACGGCGCGCAGGCGCTAGACGGTGAGGACCGTGCCGTCAGGCAGCGCCTGCGCGCCGCACCGGGCGAGCTGATCGCGGAGTTCGGCCAATGGTGGGTTGTCGTGGCCGAGATGGATGGCCAAGACTTGAGTGGCGTCGTCCACCACTGCTCGTTCCCGCAGCGCGGTGACGGTCTGGGCGAAGCTGAGCAGGTGATGATGATGATCGGTGCGGTCAGTGATGTCGCCGAAGGTTTCCTCCAGCAGCACCAGGTCCGCCCGGCGTCCAGCCAGAGCGTCCAGGGCGGACGCCGAGAGTGGACCGGTATCGGTGAGGTAGAGCAACGCTGAGCTGGCGTCGCTGATCCAGTAGCACAGCGCCTCCCCGAACGCGTAGTGGTTCGCGGCGATGGCGAGCACCCGATAGCCGGCCAGTTCGACCTCGTCGCCGGCGGTGAGGACGTGCAGCCGGACCGCCTCCTGATCGGGGTCGAGCCACTTGCTGGTGATCGCGATCACCGGTTCCGGGCCGGCGACCTCCAACGGGGAGGAGGTCACCCACCCTCGGTGCATCAGCAGGGACGGGTCGAGATGATCGTCATGGGCATGCCCGGCCAGGATCGCGGCCAGCCCGCTGAGGTCACGTCCATAGCGGCTCACCTGGCGGGTCGCCTCCGGCCCGGGGTCGATCAGCAATCGCCCGTCCACAAGCACCGACGTCGGGGTGCGCAGCTCGCCTCGTTCGCGGTAGTCATCGCAGGTCCGGCAGCGGCAGAACACATTGGGGATGCCGTCGGCGGCCCCGGTGCCCAGCAGTAGCACTTCCATCTCAGCCTCCAGGATCGGGCCTTCAGGCTAGCCATCGCCGAGCCCATAGAGTGCCTCGACCGCTCGCCGAACGCGCCGGTGCGGCCCCGAATGCACTCGGAGCCGCACCTCACGGAGAGGAAATGTGGGACTGTTCGATGGATTACCTCCTGCCAACCTGACTGCTTTCAGCTAAGCCCGGGACCCTGTGCGCTCGCCAAGCCCTCGATGTGAATCGGGAATGCCGTCGGCTCCGATATTGTTGAAGCGTCAACAAAGGAGAAGCAATGACGAGCACACTGTCCGCGGATGCCAGACCGAGCCGGGTCGCCATCGACGTGGCCGATCTCGACGCGATGAGCGCCTTCTACTCCAACGTTCTTCTGCTGGACAAGCTCGACGAGCACGCCGGGCAGGTGTCGCTCGGCCGGGACGGACAGACCCTTGTCGAGCTTCGCCATCGTCCCGACCTGCCGCGGGGCGAGCGACGCAGCGCCGGGCTGTTCCACACGGCACTGCTGCAGCCGGATCAGGCCAGCCTGGCCACGGTGCTGGCTTCGGTGGCCACGCATGCCCCGGATCTGTTCACCGGCAGCGCCGATCACTTGGTCTCGCAGGCGTTCTACCTCGATGATCCCGAGGGCAACGGCCTCGAACTGTACTTCGATCGCCCGCGTGAGGCGTGGTCGTGGATCGATGGGCGCGTGCAGATGGACACGTTGTGGCTCGATCCGTCCGCCTTCTTGGCTGAGCACCTGCGCGATCAGGATCGTGAGTTCCTGGCGACCGCACCCGATCGCAGGGGCAGCCTGTCCGCGCAGACCGTGGTCGGCCACGTCCATCTGAAGGTCGGCAACACCGCGCAGGCCAAGGACTTCTACGTCGACACGCTCGGCTTCGATGTCACCGCGGAGATGTTCGGTGCCCTGTTCGTTTCGGCTGGTGGCTACCACCACCACCTGGCCATGAATACCTGGCAGAGCGCCGGGGTTGGCCTGCGCGCACCGGCACTGGGTCTGGGCCGATTCGACCTAGTCGTGCCCACCGCAGACGAGGTCGAGCAGGTGGCCGGACGGCTGGCCGACCGCGGTCTGGCGGTCCGCCGAGATGCGGACCAGCACGGGCCGACGCTGGAAGTGCCGGACCCGTGGGGCAACCTGGTCCGGGTCGCCGTGGCGGCCTGAGCTAGAAGCCGGCCGCGGCCGCCAACCGGGCGGTGACCGCCGGATCGTGGGGGAGTGCGACCCCGTCCAGTTCGAGCAGCGGCAGGACCCCGCGAACGGCGGAGACCACCCAGGCGCCCTCACACGTGGCGAGGTCCTCGGCGCGGAACAACGCCCGCTGCACGCCGACGCCGGCCTCGGCTGCCTGATCGAGGATCGCCTCGATGGTCACCGAGGGGAGCACCCCGGTGCCTTCGATCGGAGTTGTCCAGAGTTGGTCGTCGGCGGCGATCAGCAGCCCGGTAGTCGGGCCCTCGAGCAGGAAGCCGTCGGAGGAGACGAACACCACCTCGTCCACTCCGCGCCGGGCCGCCTCGCGCTTTGCGGCGACATTCACCGCGTACGACAGCGTCTTGACGCCGCCGAGCAGCCACGGCGCGTCGGTGAAGGCATCGCTGGCGTAGCCGCGGTTCAGGGTGATCGCCCGGACGCCCTGGCGCGCCTTCGTGGCGTCGGCGGCCACGGTGATGGTGAGCAACTCGGTCAGCGCGGCACCGCTACGTTCCGGTCCTCGAGTGCGCAGCAGCTTGAGGACGGCCTCCCCCGGGACATCCCAGGCCGCGACGGCCTGATCGATGAGCGCCTTCCACGCGTCCAGATCGGGCGCGGGCAGTTCGAGCAAAGCCGACGAGCGAGCGAACCGGGCCAGATGTCGTTCGAGGTGGTCGACCCTCTTCGCACCGTCGGCGACCACCAGCCGAGCGGCGTCGAAGCAGCCATCGCCCCTGGTGAATCCCAGGTCGTCAGCGATCAGCAGTGGGGTATCGGCCGCCACGACGCCGCGCCCCAGCACGGCCACCAGTTGTTCCATCTGTGCACCTCCGTCGATAACGATATGGCCGGACGGAGGTGATGCCGACGGCCGCCGCCGGCTGGATCCTCGCCGTGGCTCAGCGGACACCCGCCCCAGCGCCGATCCGGTCGTGGTGATCCGTGCGACGCCGGTTCCGCTCCTCCTCGGGACTTCGCACAGCCTCGACCAGGATGGACAGCCGGTTACGAGTCAGCCCGGGGTTGGCCGCCCAGAAAGCGTCCGGGACCCAGTCGGCCTCGATCACCTGCTGCGTGGCGCGCCAGCCGGCTGTGTGCAGCCAGTCGGACAGGACGTCAGGGTGCGGGGTGCAGTGCCAGGGTTCGGCCCCGCCAATGCTGCTGGCGATGGCGGCGGCGTAGCCCTGGGCAGCGGCGTCCCGGAGTTCGGCCGGGACGATGCTGTCGAAGGCCAAGCGTGAGCCGGCGGCCAGCGGGTTCAACCGTCCCAGGAGGGCTTGAAGGTCTGAATCGGTGAGGTACATCACCAGTCCGAGCGCGGCGACGAAGGCGGGCTTGTCGAGGTCGAGGCCGGCCTCGACAAGGGCCGGCACGAGGTCGTCTTCGGCCAGATCTGCGGGCACCGGATGTCCGCTGTCAGCCACGCCGGCTTGGGCGAACAGCTCGGTCCGCCAGGCGAGAACCTCCGGACGGTCGACGAGCCATACGCCGGTGTCGAATCCCCGATACAGCGAGGAGTCGAGCCCCGCACCCAGCAGCACGCACTGGTGCAGCCCGCTGGTTGCGAGGCTGGTGCGGGCGAAGCCGGCCCGGGTGGTGGTGGCGAGGCGGGCCGTGGCCATCACCGGATGGTCGGGCTGGCCCAGTTGGTAGTCCAGCGGGGACGGGCTGAACTGTGTGCAGAGGGCGCGGGCGTCCGGATCGAGGAGGAGATGTGGGGGCTGGTCAACCAGCTCGTGGGCGGCTCGGGCGGCCGCGGACAACAGTGCGGAGAGCGACGCTGCGCTATTCGGTTCAGTCACTTCAATTAGCTATCACGGCGGTCAGCTAAGTCGAAATCGCCGGACGGCTCCGCGCCGACCCCACAACGCCAGTGGGGCTCCCGGCCGAAGCCGGGAGCCCCACTGGGTAGAACTCAGTGACCGATCAGAGGTCGTAGTACATCTCGAACTCGTGCGGGTGCGGACGAAGCCGGATGGCGTCGATGTCGGCGCGCTTCATCTCGATCCAGGTTGCGATCAGATCGGAGGTGAACACGTCGCCGGCCAGCAGGAAGTCGTGATCGGCTTCCAGCGCGTCCAGCACGTCGCCCAGGGAACCCGGGACGGTGGGAACCAGAGCGTGCTCCTCCGGGGGCAGCTCGTAGAGGTCCTTGTCGACCGGGGCAATCGGCTCGATCTTGTTCTGGATGCCGTCGAGGCCGGCCAGCAGCATGGCCGGGAAGGCCAGGTACGGGTTGGACGACGGGTCGGGGCAGCGGAACTCGATGCGCTTGGCCTTCGGGTTCGAGCCGGTGATCGGGATCCGGATGGAGGCCGAACGGTTGCGGCTGGAGTAGACCAGGTTCACCGGAGCCTCGAAGCCCGGCACCAGACGGTGGTAGGAGTTCACGGTCGGGTTGGTGAACGCCAGGACGGCCGGAGCGTGCTTCAGCAGACCACCGATGTACCAGCGGGCCAGGTCGGACAGGTTGGCGTAGCCGGCCTCGTCGAAGAACAGCGGCTGGCCGCCCTTCCAGATCGACTGGTGCACGTGCATGCCCGAACCGTTGTCACCGAAGATCGGCTTCGGCATGAAGGTCGCGGTCTTGCCGGCGGCCCACGCGGTGTTCTTGACGATGTACTTGTACTTCATCAGGTTGTCGGCCGCGGTCAGCATGGTGTCGAACTTGGTGGCGATCTCGCTCTGGCCGGCGGTGCCCACCTCGTGGTGTGCACGCTCGATGGTCAGGCCGACACCCATCAGGTTGCGGACCATGTCGTCGCGCAGGTCGCCGAAGTGGTCGACCGGAGCGACCGGGAAGTAGCCGCCCTTGTACTTGACCTTGTAGCCACGGTTGCCGCGGCCGCTGCCGTCATCCTCGGAGCCGGTGTTCCAGGCGCCGGCCTCGGAGTCGATGTAGTAGAAGGAGGCGTTCTGCTTGGTCTCGAAGCGAGCCGAGTCGAACACGTAGAACTCGGCCTCGGGGCCCATGAACGCGGTGTCGCCGACGCCGGTGGATGCGAGGTAGTTCTCAGCCTTGCGCGCGATGTTGCGCGGGTCGCGGCTGTAGGCCTCCTTGGTCAACGGGTCGTGGACGAAGAAGTTCAGGGCCAGGGTCTTCGACTTGCGGAACGGGTCCACGAAGGCGGTGGTGGGATCGGGCATCAGGGTCATGTCGGACTCGTGGATCTTCTGGAAGCCACGGATCGACGAACCGTCGAAGGACAGGCCGTTCTCGAACACGTCAGCGTCGAAGAAAGCGGCGGGCACGGTGAAGTGCTGCATCACACCGGGAAGGTCGCAGAACCGGACGTCGACGGTCTCGACAGCCTCGTCCTTGATGTAGGCCAACAGGTCGTCGGCGCCTTGGAACATCTTTCCTCCACACGTAAAGGGATTGAACGGCTCCACGCTACGGAGGTGCCGTAACCAGACCATTGCACAAATGTTTCGAGCAAGTTACACGCTGTCCCGTGATGGTCGTTGCGGCCGACGCTGGTCTCAACGGCCGGTCACGGCGGGGTCGCCCACCCGTCCTGCGATAGCAATGATCGGTCGCCTTGTCTGCTGAACGGCGGTTGTGGGGCCCGGGTTTGCTCTGGACGCCCGTGCGCCCGAATTGCTCTGACAAGCACCTTTGCCGTCCAGCTTGGAGTCAGCGGACGGCTGGACTACGTTGCATCCCATGCTTCGCTACATCGGAAAGCGACTGCTGAACTACGTCATCTTGTTGTACGTAGCGGTGTCGCTGACCTACCTGCTGGCCGCCACCCAGCTGAACCCTCGTGCGCTCTGGGCTGTTCGGCAGCCTCCGGTCGATCCTGTGATCGTGGAGTCTCAGCTGCGCCAGTACAACCTCTCAGAGAACGTCCCGCTGTTCGAGCGGTACTGGACCTGGCTGACCGGGGTTCTGCATGGTGACTGGGGATACTCCCCGGTCGGTTTGAATGTGGCGGAGCAGGTGAGCACCCGGATGTGGGTCAGCCTGCGGCTGCTGCTGATCGGAACCCTGGCCGGCATCATCATGGGCGTCGCCGTGGGTGCCTGGACCGCGACCCGGCAATACAAGGTGAGCGATCGAGTGATCACCGCCCTGTCGTTGCTGGTCATCTCTACTCCCGCCTTCGTGGTCGGCCACGTCACCCAGATCCTGGCCATCATGTTCAACAACGCCACCGGCACCCGATTCTTCGAGTTCATCGGCGAGACCGGCGACGTGGGCAACTACCCGTTCGCCGACCTGGTCGATCGGGCCCAACATCTTCTGCTTCCCACGCTGGTGTTGATTCTTCTTGAGGTCGCCTCTATGAGCCGGATCCAGCGCAACCTGATGCTCGACTCGCTGGGGGCCGACTACGTCCGCACCGCTCGGGCGAAGGGACTCCCGCAGCACAAGGCGGTGATGAAGCACGCACTGCGTACCGCCCTGATTCCGACCGGCACCTATGTGGCGTTCGCGGTGGCCACCATGTTCGTCGGCGCCACCTTCACCGAGCGCATCTTCAACTTCCCAGGACTGGGCCAATACGGCGTCGATGCGATCACCAACCGGGATGTGAACGGGATCGTCGCGGTGACTGCCTTCTCTGGAGTGTGCGTCCTAGTCGGAGCGATCCTCTCCGACATCATGGTCGCCATCCTGGACCCGAGAGTGAGGCTCCAGTGAGCACCGCCGTCAACGCTGCAGCCAAGCCGGCCAAGCGACTCACCCGCGGACGCCTGATCTGGCGGCGGTTCCTGCGCAACAAGGTGGCCGTGGTCGGTGCCGTGGGCATCATGTTCCTGGTCGGGCTGACCCTGTTCGGCCAGTACTTCCTCTATTGGAAGTTCGACGACATCGACACCAATGCCTTCTTGACCCCGCCGGACTCGGCGCACCTGCTGGGCACCACTCAGGCCGGACGTGACGTGCTGGCCCTCACGGTTCGCGGCTTGGGCAAATCGCTGCTGATCGGCTTCCTGGTGGCGATCATCTCGACCTCACTGTCGGCCATGGTCGGTGCGTCCGCGGCCTACCTCGGTGGCTGGTACGAGAAGGCCATGCTGTGGATCATCGACTTGATCCTGGTGGTGCCGAGCTTCTTCCTGATTGCGGTGGCCACCAAGGGCGCCCCGGAAGGGGAGTCCTCCTGGCTGATCCTGGTGGTCCTGCTGGCCGCCTTCGCCTGGCCGCTGTCGGCCCGCGTCGTCCGGTCGCTCACCTTGTCGATCCGGGAACGCGAGTACGTGCTCGCGGCCAAGTTCATGGGCATCTCGCCATTTCGGATCATCGTGCGGCACATCCTGCCGAACGCCTCGTCGTTGCTGATCATCGACGCGACCTTGGGGGTCGGCTACGCGATCTTGTCCGAGACCGGGCTGTCCTACTTCGGCTTCGGCGTGCAGGCCCCGGACACCTCGCTGGGTACGTTGATCGGTGAGGGCGCCAACATGGCCACCAGCTTCCCGTGGATCTTCCTCGGACCGGCCACCATCCTGGTCTTCCTCGTCATGTGCGTGAACGCGATCGGCGACGGCCTGCGCGACGCCCTCGATCCCAATTCGGCCTCGGGAGGCCAGGCATGAGCAACGTCCAGCCGCTGAAGAACCGCAAGACGCAGGCCGGCGACACCGTCCTGAGTGTCACCGATCTGCACGTCACCTTCCCCAGCGAAGCCGGGCAGGTGCGCGCCGTTCGTGGACTCAGCTTCGACCTGGCTGCCGGGGAGACTCTGGCGATCGTCGGTGAGTCGGGATCGGGCAAGTCGGTCACCTCGCTGGCGGTGATGGGGCTGCACCCGCCGACGACCAAGATCACCGGTTCGATCAAGCTGCACGGCGAGGAACTTCTCGGCCGCTCCGATGAGGAGATGTCCAAGATCCGTGGACGCGATCTGGCCATGGTCTTCCAGGATCCGCTGTCGGCGCTGACCCCGGTCTACACGGTCGGCGATCAGATCGTCGAGGCGATCCAGGCGCACTACGAGATCTCCAAGGCCAAGGCCTGGCAGCGAGCCATCGAGTTGCTCGACCTGGTCGGGATTCCCAACCCGCAGACTCGGGTGAAGTCGTTCCCGTTCGAGTTCTCCGGCGGTATGCGCCAGCGGGTGATGATCGCCATGGCGATCGCCAACGACCCGGACGTGATCATCGCCGACGAGCCCACCACGGCGCTGGACGTGACCATCCAGGCGCAGGTCCTTGAGGTCCTGAAGACCGCTCAGAAGGAGACCGGTGCGGCGATCATCATGATCACCCACGATCTGGGCATCGTGGCCGGCATGTCCGAGCGGGTCGTGGTGATGTACGCCGGACGGCCGGTCGAGACCGGCACCGTCGACGACATCTTCTACACCCCGCGGATGCCGTACACCGTCGGTCTGCTCGGTACCGTCCCGCGTCTGGATCAGGCGTCCGACGGTGCGCTCCCGGTCCTGGAAGGCAATCCGCCTTCTGTGGTCGACCTGCCACCCGGCTGTCCCTTCGCGCCGCGCTGCCCGGCAGTGATCGATCGGTGTCTGACCGCGGAGCCTGAACTGGTGACCACCACCTCGGTCGACCATCAGGCCGCCTGTTACCGGCTGGACGAACTGGCCGGCATCAGCCACGCCGAGCTCTTCCCGGCTCCGGAACTCAGCGCGTCCGACCTCGCCGAGGTGCCGCGTGAGCAGCGTCCGGTCGTCCTCGAGCTCAAGGGCCTCGAGCGGCACTACCCCTTGATGAAGGGTGCGATCTACCGACACCAGATCGGTACCGTCCACGCCGTCGATGGCATCGACCTCGACATTCGGGAGGGGGAGACCCTCGGTCTGGTGGGGGAGTCCGGCTGCGGCAAGACCACCACGCTGATGGAGATCCTCAACCTCGCCAAGCCGACCGGCGGGGCCATCGAGGTGCTCGGTCAGAACACGGCCACCCTGAATCGTCGCGAGCGCAAGGCGCTGCGACGAAACCTTCAGGTGGTGTTCCAGGATCCGATGGCCTCCCTGGATCCGCGAATGCCGATCTTCGACATCATCGCCGAACCGATGGGAGTGCACGGCTACTCCAAGGACGAGATCGAAAAGCGGGTGCGCGAACTCCTCCAGCTGGTTGGGCTGGAGCCGGCGCACTCCGACCGCTACCCGCAGCATTTCTCCGGCGGACAACGGCAGCGGATCGGCATCGCCCGTGCGCTATCTCTCGAACCCAAGGTGATGGTTCTGGACGAGCCGGTCTCGGCGCTGGACGTGTCGATTCAGGCCGGCGTGATCAACCTGCTGGACGACCTGCAACGCAAGCTCGGCTTGTCTTACCTGTTTGTCGCGCACGACCTGGCCGTGATTCGGCATATCGCCGACCGAGTGGCTGTCATGTATCTGGGCTCGATCGTCGAGATCGGTGACGTCGACGCGGTTTACGAGAACCCCCGGCATCCCTATACCCAGGCATTGCTGTCGGCGATTCCCATTCCGGATCCGCAGACCGAGCGCTCGCGTAATCGGATCATGCTGTCCGGAGACCTGCCCAGCCCGTCGGATCCGCCCTCGGGCTGCAAGTTCCGCACCCGCTGCTTCTTGCACCAGACGCTCAGTGAGCCCGAGAAGGCTCGCTGTATCGGTGAGCTGCCGCAGCTGGTCGCCAAGGGTTCCGATCATCGTGTGGCTTGCCATTTCAGTGATCGGGCTTCTCAATAGTTGGCGAGTTAGTCGCCGGGATTTGTTAGCAGGTCGTAACCGCGGCCGATTCCGATCCTGTGTGGCTACCCGGTAACGTGAATCCATGCCGGAGCGGGCCCTAGCCCCTGGTGTCCGCCTGGCGCGCAACAACGGAGGAAATGTGAAGGCTTCGAGAATTCTGCTGCCTGTGGTCGCGGCCGCCATGGCGCTGACCCTGGCCGCCTGCGGTGGTCCGTCAACCACCGCCAAGCCCAGTGCGAGTGGTTCGGCCTCGGCGTCCGGTTCGGCTTCAGCGCCGGCCACGGCTGCTTGGGACATCAACGAGACCGCCTACGATCAGCTGTCCGCGGGCGGTGAGTTCGTCGGTTCGATCAGCTACCCGATCGCCACCTGGAACTCCTTCTCGGTGGACGGGAACGACCAGGAACTGGTCTTCCTCGAGTCGCCGATCAGTGCCACCTACTACGACTTCAAGGGCGACGGCGAGGCCGTCATCAACAACGACTACCTGCTCGAGGCGAAGACCGAGGTCAAGCCGAACCTGGTGGTCACCCTTGAGCTGAACCCGAAGGCCGTCTGGAACGACGGCAAGGTGATCGGCGCCGACGACTGGATCGCCACCTGGAAGGCCATGAACGGCTCGAACCCCGATTTCGCGGCGGCTTCGACTGACGGCTGGGATCAGATCACCAAGATCGAGGCCGGCAAGGATCAGCAGGAAGTCATCATCACCTTCAAGTCCACCTACCCGGACTGGACGTCCATCGTCTCCGGCGGCCCGCTGCGCGCCGAGGGCGTGGCCACTCCGAAGGTCTTCAACGAGGGCTGGAAGAAGTACGTCGACTCCTACTTCACCGGCCCGTTCAAGGTGCAGAGCTGGGATCAGACCAGCGGCACCGTGGTGATGGTCCCCAACGACAAGTGGTGGGGCAAGAAGCCGAACCTGACCAAGCTGACCTGGAAGCAGATCAAGGCCGACGCCCTGGCCGCTGCCTTCGCCAACCACGAGGTCGACTACTACGACATCGGTGCGGACGCTGACGGATACGCCCAGGCCAAGGGTGCCCAGGACTCGGTGGTGCGCATCGCCGCCGGCCCGAACTACCGGCACTTCACTTTCAACGCCAAGTCCCCGGTGCTGTCGGACGTGAACGTTCGCCAGGCGCTGTTCCAGGGCATCGACCGGACGATCATCGCCCAGTCCGACCTGGCCGGCCTTCCCGGTGACAAGGTCCCGCTGAACAACAACCTGTACGTGTCCAACCAGATCGGCTACGTCGACCAGGCCAAGGCCACCGGCATCGACTACAACCCGGATCAGGCCAAGGCCAAGCTGGATGCTGCCGGCTGGACCCTCAACTCGTCCACCGGCTTCCGGGAGAAGGACGGCAAGCAGCTCGATGTCACCTTCGCCGTCCTCGGTGGCGTGAAGGCCTCGGAGAACGAGGGTCTGCAGGCCCAGAAGTCGCTCAAGGCGATCGGGGTCAACCTGAAGCTGAAGACCGTTGATGTGCAGAAGGACTGGCCGGGTGTGCTCACCAAGCACGACTTCGACATCATCGCCTTCTCCTGGATCGGTACGCCGTACCCGCTGCTGAACATCGGCCAGATCTACGGTGGCACCGAGAAGGACGGCAAGTTCGAGCCGAACGATTCGAACTTCGCTCAGCTGAAGATCGACAAGGTCCAGGAGCTGAAGCCGCAGATTGATGCCGAGATGGATCCGGCCAAGCGGACGGAGCTGGGCAACCAGGTCGCGCAGGCGATCTGGGAGGCCGGCCACACTCTGCCGCTCTACCAGCGTCCGATGCTCATCGGCGTTCGGGCCAAGCTCGCCAACATCGGCGCCCTGGGCATGGCCCGGGTCCCGAAGTGGGAGCTGGTCGGCTACGTGAAGTGAGCTGTACCGAGTAGCTGAATGGGGTCGGGCCAACGGGCTCGGCCCCATTTGGCTTTCCGGCCTCTTGGGTGCGCGGAAGAGGCTTCCGCAGAGAAGGGGGACAGTCCCCTTCCCTGTGGCCCCTGAAGCGGCCCCACAGGGTGGCGGAGGCCCCCGCTGGTTGGGGGCCGGACCGGGCCTCAGAGCGTCCCTGAAGGCCCGGGCAGCCCCAGATGCGAGCCAGCGAGATCGGGTCGGATCGGCAGCAGAGTTGCGTCGGCAGCAGCCACTGTTGGGGAGTGTGGAGTTGAGCGCCGAAGTCGGTTGCCGGGGTGGGCAGACGGCTGGCAGCAGAGCTGCCAGACTTGGGGTTGACTAGGAGAGATGAAGCGGTGGCCAGGACCGGGATCGAACCGGTGACCTTTCACTTTTCAGGCGAACGCTACTACCATCTGAGCTACCTGGCCGGGAGAAGCGATCGTGCTTCCAGCGACCCCGACGGGACTCGAACCCGCGACCTCCGCCGTGACAGGGCGGCGCGCTAACCAACTGCGCTACGGGGCCTTGGTAAGGCCTCGCCGGCCCGTGTGGGCCAGCCCGGAAAATATAGCGTAACCCCTCCCCGGCGCGGAAATCGGGGTCCCGATGCGGTCAGGATGCGCCGGCCGGCCCGGCCAGTCCGAGCTCGTGGGCCCGAACGGCCAAGGTGACCCGGTTGGTTGCGCCGAGCTTGGTGAGCAGCGTCGAGACCTGGTGCTTCACGGTAGAGACGGCCACGTAGAGCTGCTCGGCGATCTGCTCGTTGGTGTGCCCGGCGGCCAAGAGTTCAAGCACCTGCCGCTCGGTCTGAGTCAGCTCCGGAACTGCGGCCACTGGACGCTTGTCGATCAGGCCGGACGCCCCGCCGGCCAGGACGGCCACTCCGTGGCTGGCCGCCTGAATCGAATGCAGGAGTGCCGGCAGCGGCAGATCCTTCGGCAGAAAGCCCAGAGCCCCGGCCTGCAGCATCGATGCGGCCGCGCTCGGGTCGGCCAGCGAGGTCAGCGCCAGCACCTGGGTGGTGGGGGACGCGGCTCGCAGCAGCGCCGTGGCCTTCGGGCCGTCCACCTCGGGCATGTTGATGTCCACCAGAGCAACGTCCGGCTTCGACTCGGCGGCGGCCAGTGCGGCTTCGGCGCCGTTGGCATAGGAGGCCAGCACTTCGATGCCGGCGGCTCGATCGAGAAGCTGAGTGAGCATGGTGCGGACGAAGAGATCGTCATCGACGATGATCACTCTGGTCATCGTGCCACCGCCAGCGGGACGGTGATCCGGGTGATCCAGCGTGGCCCCTCGGCCCGTGACTCGATGATTCCACCGATGGCCGCCAGTCGCTCGGCGGCGCCAAGCAAGCCCATCGAGGTGCCGTTGGGAGCAGCCGGATGGGCTGCGACCTCGTTGATCATGGCTAGGTCGAGCGAGTCGGAATCCAGGCTGGCCAGCAGGCTGCAGGGACGTCCCTTTGCTCCGTGCCGCTCGACATTGGCTGCGGCCTCGCTGGCCACTGTGGCGACAATCTCGCTGATCCTGGAGGGCACCTGCTCGAGGTCGCCGTCTATGGTCACCGTGACCGGGAAGCCGCGCCGGTCCAGCTGTTCGATCAGCTCATTCATCCGGCTGGCCAGCGATCCGCCAGTGCTGATCGGAATGTCCGCGTCCGGCTCGCGCAGTGCGCTGAGCAGCCAGCGGAGTTCGCTGGAGGCGTGACCGATACCGTCGGCGATCTCGGTGAGTGCACTCGCATCATCGGCCGCGGCTGCGGCCCGGGCCTGGAGAGACAGGCGGACGAGCGTCCGAGAGAGGCTGTCGTGCAGGTCGCGAGCCAGGCTCAGCCGCTGCTGGGTGAGTGCGGCCTCCCGGAGCTTCGCCTGTGCATTCCGGTAGTTGCTGAAGGCATTGCCGACGGCCCACATCATGGCGATCAGCGCGGCCCAGATCAGCGAAGCGAACACCGGGGTCAAACCGGGTTCGTACACGGTGAACTGGATTCCCACGTAGATCAGCCAGTAGCCCAGGGCCATACCGAGGCGTAGACGTCGGTCGCCGCGCATGCCCGCGCCCAGAATGGCGATCAGCGGCGCGTACTGGCCCATCTGGCCCCACTGGTGCGGAGCGAAGGCGTACACGGCCAGGATGCAGCCCAGTGCGATGCCGGCGGCCCGAGGCCAGCGGACGGCGAGTGCGGCTGCGGTGCAGGCGGCCAGATCGACGGCAAGTCCGATGGGCTGGTTGGCGATCAGGCCGAGCATCGCACCGAGGCTGGCGAGCACGACTGCGAGGACGATGTCGACAGCGCCGCTGACGAGCTTCGCGAAGGGGCGGTTCCGCATGCTGATATCCAATCGCGTACGGAGGGCGTTGGCCAGTCGGCTACGCGCTGGAGTTGGTGATGGGTCAGTTGGCCCCTTCTGTTCCAGAAGCGCTGGCCATTCGGCCAAAGATTCGCTCTCGGGAGCGGCGGCAGCTCTCCTTGCTGGCACCCTCAGGGACATGTTGGTGACGACGTGTTGGTGACAACGATTCGAGTGCGAGCGCAGTTGGCTCTCGCGTTACCGCTCGCCGCTGCGCTCGTCGCCGCGGTGGTACTGGTGGGGGGAGCACCCAGTACTACCGTGGCCACCGCACCCGATATCTGCGACCTCTTCCCCTACTGGCCTGGTTGCTAACGCCAGGACGTCTACCCACCCGTGAGCGGCGCGACTTCGGTCGCGCCGCTCGGCACGTCTAGGGGTGTTTTGGGTGTGTGCAGCAACGAGTTGGGGCCTCGCTGAGGGAAATGGGTGGTCCTGGGCGATGGCGTCCATGCCGACCATTGGCATCCCCAACGGGATTCGAACCCGCGCTGCTGCCTTGAAAGGGCAGTGTCCTAGGCCGCTAGACGATGGGGACCTGACCGGGTGAACTATACGGCCCACGCCGGAGCGCGCCCAAACCGCAGGCGACCTCAGGGGGCTTGGAAGAACGAGACATGGACGTGGTCCATGTGGTTGGCGGTGTCGCCGCCCCGATCGTCCATCTTCTTCCAGCTGCCGCGCTCGATCGAGTAGCTGCGCTGGCGCCAGATGACGTAGTTCACGTGAAGGCGCTTGGCGTTGGCGATCACGTAGTCGGCGACCTTGTCGCCGAGCGCCTTGTTGGACTTGTAGGAGGGAATCATGAAGTCCACGGCACGTCCGGACGGGTGGTCCTCGGAGTAGGAACTGGACGTCCGCCAGCCGTAGATGTTCTTCAGCTGAGGGAACTTCTGGCGCAGTTCGATCACGGCGGCCTTGCCGTAGGACTGCAGCTTGTTCAGCGAGGTGGAACCGAGATCGACGATCGCCGGTTTGGTGGAGGTCAGCGAACTGGAGGCGGTCCAGGCGATCGTGCCATCCCAGATCACAGCCGAGTACTTGTTCTTGGTGGCGCCGGTGGTGCGCAGGACCTCGTCCTTGCCGAGCGTGGCCACGGCGTCGGACTCGGCGTCCGCTGCGGTCCGGAGGGTCACGCCGGTCTTGGTGTAGAGGGTCTTGGCCCGCAGTGGCAGCACGTACTTCTTGGGCGTGCCCGCGACGGCCTTCAGGTATCCGGTGAGCACCCAGCCGACCTTCGCCTGGTACACGACTTGGGTGTAGCCGCCGGAGTGGATGCCAGTGCCGTCCACCCGCTTGCCGACGGCGATGCTGGCCAGGCTGGATGCGGTCACCGATGCGGTGGCTCGAAGGGCGAGCTTGGTGGTGGCGGTGTAGCCGGCCTTGGTGGTGGGCAGGGTGGCGGTTGTCTTCGACAGCAACCGGGTCGCCATCCAGCGGATGATGCCGTCCGCCTTCACCTGGCTGTAGTCCCCGCTGGACAGGCCGGTGACCTGCATCACCGCACCCTTGGAGTAGGTCCGCACGATCGAGGAGCGCAGGCTCGGCCCGGTGCGCAGATAGACCCTGGCAGTGGTGGTCTTGCGTCCGCTCGGCCCGGTGGTGAAGGTGGAGGCGGCCTTGGCATCGGCCTTCAGGTAGTCGCGGCGGACGTAGGCCGTCTTCGACTCGTAGCGGATCGGCTGCCAGTCGCCGGACGCCGAGCCGGTGGCCAGCACGTGCGCACCCTTGGGGAGCTCGCCGACCAGAGCGGTGTTGGTGCCCTTGCCGGCGCGGACGTTCACGGTGCCCGTGGTGGAGTAGGTGCGGTTCGCGGCACCGGCGGGAAGCGCGCTGAGGATGCCGCCGCCAAGCAGGGCGGCGGTCAGGACGAGCCAGGTGGTGAGGTTGCGCAGGGGGGCGGCTGCTCGCACGATTCGGGGCATTCCTTCCGCCGGCATGCCGGCTCCGCGGACAAGGCGTGCCCGACCGGGGCTGGACCATCCCTCCTGGGCCAGTGGGGGTCGGGCTCGTCAGGGATGAGGCAGGGGACGAGTCTTCCCCGTGGCGTGCACCACACTCGTCCCTGCCTCGATCGATTGGACTCTATTGAGCCCACTACGAACTCGGCTATCGGCGCAAGGGAAGTCGGCTCAGGGGGCTCCTCCCGGCGGCCCGGTTAGGCTGGGCGCATGCCAGTGACGGTCAGCCCCGAGAGGTTCGACGAACTCGTCGATGCCGCTCTGGCTCAGATCCCGTCGGAGTTGCTCGACCTGGTCGAGAACTGTGTGGTGATCGTCGAGGACGAGCCGGGCCCCGAGTACGGTGATGTGTTCGGCTTCTACGACGGAATTCCCTTGTCAGAACGGACTTCATCGTATGCGGGGGCGCTCCCGGATCGGATCTTGATCTTCAGTGGGCCGCTGCAGCGGATGGTCGCCGACGAGGATGAACTGGTGGACGAGATCCGGATCACCGTGTGGCATGAGGTCGCTCACTTCTTCGGGATCGACGACCATGAACTGGACGATCTCGGCTACGCCTGAGCCTTCACAACTCACCTCCAGCCCCGGTTGAGACCTCGGTGCCCGTTCCTGCCAGCTAGAGGTCGGTCAGGACCCAGCAGCGCTTGGGTGCGGCCACGAACCGGTCGCAGTGGCCCAGGCTTGTCGGCGGCAGGTAGCCGGCCTGCAGGTCGGATCGTGGCACCAGATGGGTGCCGGTGTGCCGCGCGAGTTCGGCGGCGGCATCGGGCTCAATGGTGATCGCGCACAGCGGCAGGTGCCGGCTGGCTGCGTTCACCGCCAGCGTGGCCATCACTTCGTCGGAAAAGCGCGGAGCCGCGATCAGCAGAGCGGCATTCTGGGTGCGGGCTTTGTCGAGGACGGGCAGGAGTTCGCGCATCGTGGTGACCGGCTCCGCTGTCACCAGGACCAGCGGTGAGTTCAGGACCGACCAGCTGGTGTCGGGGTCGGTGACGAAGGCCTCGTCCGCCCAGCCATGGGGCAGCGCGGGGGCCTCATCGAGTTGGGTGGCGAGGTGGTTGCGTTCGGTCTCGTCCAAGGCGTCCGGGTAGCGACGCTCGGCGAGCAGATCGAGTTCGAGCTCGTAGGTGGGTTCGGCGGCGTCGTCCGGGCGGCCGGGGATTAGCCGGTCCGGGGGCCCGCTCACCTGCGCGGCCCGATGCCGGTTCGCCGTCCGATCGGACAGCCAGCCATAGGCCACCACGGCTACGCCGATCACCAGGACGGCGACGATTCCGAGGTATACGGGGGCCACGTCTCCAGTGTGCACGCCGACTTGACGCAGAACTGCCCGGGATCGCTGGATGAGGCGATCCCGGGCAGAGGGTCAGGCTCAGAAGCCGGTGATGTCCTTGAATCGGACGGTGGCGTCGTTGGTCACCTCGACGGTGCACATGGCCTTGAACTTCCACTTGCCGCCGGCATCGATGGTGCTGGCAGTGTCGATGCAGGTGCCGATGTTGGCGCTGCTCGAGTCGAGGACATCGAAGCTGATGGTGGCGATTGCGGTGACAGCCTTGTCGGAGGTGTTCGAGACGGTGCCGACCACCGTTGAGATCCCCGACTCGGACTCGACCTTCCAGCCATCGTCGAGCTTCAACATGCTGGACTTGTCGAGGTCCTTCGCGGCCTGTCCGGCCGCGCCGATGACGGCGGCGGTGACCACCGTCATCACGATCGCGATGATGATGGACACAACCCCAAGAATGAGGCCCGCGATGGAGGTGCCGCGCGAGCGTCCCTTCATCAGCAAGCCGACGATGCCGAGGATGACAGCAACGCCGCCCAAGAAGAAGGCGAAGGCCCCAACAATCGGGATGAAGGAGACGAGGACGGCAACGATGCCGACCACGAGCGCGGCCACGCCGACGCCGTTGCCAGTGGTGGACGGAGCCGGGGCTGGCTGCGGCGCAGGGGGCTGGACGAAGGTGGGATCAGACATAGGTTGACTCCTGGAGAGTGCGGGGTGGTGACTGCCGATCGGTAATCGGTGTTCACCATTCAACCAGTTCTGTGTGAAACCTGTGGGCTTTCTGCCCCGCTGCGGTGTGCGAGGGCTGGTCCCGCGCAGGTAGGCTACCTAGGCGCCAGAGGCGTGTGGGGCCTATAGCTCAATAGGCAGAGCAGCGGACTTTTAATCCGCGGGTTGTGGGTTCGATTCCCACTGGGCCCACCTGCGTCGGATCCCCGCGGTCGAGTTGGCTCAGTCGATGTCGAGGATCACCTTGCCGGTGGTGGCCCGTCCTTCGAGCGCCTCGTGGGCCGCACGCGCCTGAGCAAGCGGGAATCGGTTGCCGATCCGGACGTCCAGTCGGTGGTCGAGGATGGCGGCGAACAACTCGTCCGCCCGACTCCGCAACTCCTCGGTGGTGGCGATGTAGTGGCCAAGGGAGGGACGGGTGACGTACAGCGACCCGCCGGCGTTGAGCCGCTGCAGGTCGAAGGGTGGCACCGCTCCGCTGGAGGCGCCGAACAGCACCATCAACCCACGTGGACGCAGGCAGGCCAGGGATGCGTCGAAGGTGGAGCGTCCGACTCCGTCGTAGACG
The DNA here is from genome assembly GCA_001603275.1 of Actinomycetales bacterium Actino_02. Taxonomy (GTDB): domain Bacteria; phylum Actinomycetota; class Actinomycetes; order Propionibacteriales; family Propionibacteriaceae; genus Propionicimonas. The sequence continues at coordinate 32,944 of LUYM01000024.1, forward strand.
ACGGGTAGGCCGCCGCCGGCGAGTTCGCGGACGATGCGGGGGAGCTCGGCCGACAGGTCCGTGAGCAGGTCGTAGCGGATCACCTCGGCGGCGCCGGCCGCCCGGGACAGTTGTTCCTTCTCCGCACTGGAGACCGTGGTGATGACGCGGGCTCCGCGGGCGGCTGCCAGCTGGGTGAGCAGGAGTCCGACGCCGCCGGCACCAGCGTGAACGAGGATCGTGTCCCCGGCCTGCACCGGGTAGGTCGAGGTGGCCAGATAGTGCGCGGTGAGCCCCTGCAGGGGGATGGCTGCGGCCACGTCGAGATCCACGCCGGCGGGCACCTTCAAGGCGCGCGCAGCCGGCACCCGGACGAACTCTGCATAGGAGCCGGGGGCATCGGCCCACGCGACGGTGTCGCCCACGGCCAGATCGGAAACGCCCTCGCCGACGGCCCTCACCGTACCGGCGCCCTCGCTGCCCGGGACGTGTGGGAACGGCATCGGGTACATGCCGCTTCGCCGATAGGTGTCGATGAAGTTGATGCCGGCCGCTGCCGTCTGGACGACGACCTCACCCGGGCCGGGAGTGGGTTCGGGAACCTCGACCAGTTCGAGGACGTCCGGGCCGCCGGCCCGCATTGCCTGAATTGCGCGCATGCTCCGACGATAACTCGCCGCTAAACCCATTCGCGCCGACTGCACCGACGCGCGTGCAGCCGAACCCTAGGACGCCAGCAGCGCGTCGATGCGCTTCTTCAAGACCGCCTCGGGCTGGGCACCGACCAGACGAGTCACCGTCTTGCCATCACGCAGGATCACCAGGGTCGGGATGCTCTGGGCGTCGAAGCGGGCCGAGGTTCGCGGATTGTGGTCCACGTTCACCTTCACCACCTTCACAGAGCCGGCGTACTGGCTGGCTAGGCGCTCGAGAATCGGCGCAACCATCCGGCACGGGCCGCACCAGGGTGCCCACAGGTCGACCAGGACGATCTGATTGGTGTTGGTGGCTGCGGCGAAGTCGGCGTCGTCGACATTCACCAGCCAGGGCAGCGGGCCGTGGCAGGACGCGCATTGCGGGCGTCCGCTGGCCGCCGCCGGGACGCGATTCTTCGTGCCGCAGGCTGGGCACGTGCTCACCCCAGAACTCATACGTCGAATCTAGCTCGGGCGGAGTGTGAGAGTGTCGCGAGATTGCCCGCTGTCGTGATGGCCGCGGATGGATTGAATCGAGGGCGTACTGGCCGGTGGTCGGGTTCCTCCGGGCTGGTGTGGTCCTGGTGTGGGCGCCGATTTCGTCGCTCTCGCCTGGGGTGCCGGGGCGTCGACTCGACCCGGGCGCCGATGTCGTCGAAATGGACCGTGCTGGCGGGCGCCTTGGCAACAAAGTCGGGGCTCGCGTGTGAGTGCGGCCTCGAAGCAGTCTCCATAGCGACAAAATCGGCGCCCAGCCGTTCAGCCCGCTCTGTCGGCGTGCCCTCACCGCCGAGGTTCTTCAGCGTCGGCGTACCGGCGCGCCCGCGCGGACGGCTCGAGGGATCTCGGCCAACTCGTCCACGAGCTCGACCAGGCGGGCGATGGAGGCAGGGTCTGCAGGGGAGTCGACCTCCACGCGATAATCGATGCCGGTTGAGGCCCACTCTGTGTCGAACCCGCCCGTGGCCCGCACCCGGACTCCGGCCAGAGGGATGCCCAGCTTCTCGGCCTCACGGTAGAGGTCGTTGAGGACGCAGGTGGCCACCGCGACGTGCAGAAGCTCCGCGCCGGTGAATCCGGCGATCACATCGACGCCCTCCTTGGTCCAGCGATGGGCGAAGTGGGAGATCGTTGCCCGGTCGCTCGGCCGGAGGCTTCCAGTGGCGCACTCAACGGGAAACTCGTTCGTGCTGCGATCCTTCTCCTGGTCGCCGAGCGCGCCAATCGACAGTTGTGCGGAGAAGCGGCTGGCCGCATCACCAGAGCCCGTGGCAGGCCCGATTCGGCCCGGCGAGCCGGGTGTGGGACACTGAAGGAGTGAGCGCGGTAGTCGCGCTCCTCATCGCACCACAATCGGGCATCGCGCCGATGGTCACACCATCCGAGTGCCGCTCGACCTTGGACAGTGGTGAACCAATCAAGCTGAAAGCAGTTCTTTGTCTCACACTGACTCTGCTCAGACGTCCTTTGTGGCGCTGGGCGTTCCCGCCGTGCTCGCCGAATCCTTGGCCAAGCGCGACATCGAATCGGCCTTCCCGATTCAGCAGGCCACCTTGGCCGACACCCTCGCCGGCCGCGACGTTTTGGGCCGCGGACGCACGGGCTCAGGCAAGACTCTTGCCTTCGCTCTGCCGCTGGTAGCCCGCCTCGGCGGCCTGGTGGACGGCGCTCGCCGCACCAAGCCCCGTCCGGGCGCACCCCGGGGGCTGGTGCTGGCCCCGACCCGTGAACTGGCCAACCAGATCCTGGAGACCGTCGAGCCGCTGGCGCGGATCGCCGGGCTCGGCGTGATGACCATCTTCGGTGGCGTCAGCCAGTCCGGACAGGTGCGACGGCTGCGCCAGGGCATTGACATTGTGGTGGCCACCCCCGGCCGTCTCGAAGACCTCATGAAGCAGGGCCACCTGAGCCTGGACGCCATCGAGATCACCATCCTCGACGAGGCTGACCACATGGCCGACCTCGGCTTCCTGCCCGGTGTGACCCGGATCCTGGCCGCGACCCCGTCCGGTGGCCAGCGGATGCTGTTCTCGGCCACCCTCGATGCGGGCGTCGACAAGCTGGTCAAGCGGTTCCTGAGCCGTCCGCTGGTGCACAGCGTCGACACCGAGTCGTCCCCGGTTGCCGCGATGACCCATCACGCCTTGCTGGTGGCCGATGCCACCCAGAAGCGCAAGGTCGTCCAGGTGCTCGCTTCGGGCACCGGACGCCGTCTGCTGTTCACCCGCACCAAGCATCAAGCCCGCAAGCTGGCCCGCGAGCTCACCGCCGAGGGCACTCCTGCCGTCGAGCTGCACGGCAACCTCTCCCAGAACGCTCGCGAGCGCGGCCTCAAGGCCTTCGCGGACGGTCAGGTGCGGGTGCTGGTGGCCACCGACATCGCCGCCCGCGGCATCCACGTCGATGACATCGAGCTGGTCGTCCATGTTGATCCGCCGGCAGAGCACAAGGCCTACCTGCACCGTTCCGGACGGACGGCTCGCGCCGGCCACGCCGGCGATGTGGTCACCTTGGTGCTGCCCGAGCAGCGCCGCGACTTCCAGGCCCTGACCCGGGCAGCCAAGATCACGGTCACTCCGACCCCGGTCTCGCCGAGCGACTCGCGGTTGCGTGACCTCGCCGGACCGGCCGCCGCACTGGTGGCTCCGGATCAGGCCGGCCCCGCTGCGGCTCGCCGCGGCGAGCCCAGCGCTGCGCAGGCTGGTGGTGGACGTCCGAACCGTCAGCGTCGCGGCGCCCAGCCGTCCATCGGCGGCGGACGCCCGCGTGGCCAGGCCCGGGGAACTCAGCCCGGCTCCGGCACCCAGCGCGCGGCCAGTGGCTCCGCGTCAACGTCGCGCAAGTCCGGACGCTCCCAGGCCCCGCAGCGCGCCGGTTCGTCCGGTGGCGTCGCGGCCTTCTCGCGGCAGGGTAATCGCCGCAGCGGCTCGCGTCGCGCTGCCTGAGCAGACCTTCGGGCGAGGCTGGACAGGGGAGCAGTCCAGCCTCGCCGAAGGGCCCTCCGGCTAGCGCGGAAGCAGTCCGGACAGGTACTCCATCACGACTCGCAGCGCGCCGAGGAACGGCCAGTCGCCGGGTGCGGCCTCGGGTGGTTGGTAGTGCCGTAGCCCCCAAGTGCTGGTGAACAGGACCACCGAGATCGGGTTCCACAGACGTGATTCGACGGCCGCTGCACCGCCGGTAGCGATGCAGATGGCCAGCGCCATCACCAAGATGTGCGTCCAGCGTCCGTAGTCGACGCCGACGACGAACAGGCCCGCCACCCCGAGCAGACTGGCCAGCGCCCAGCCCCAGTTGCGCCGCAGCCACGGCGAGACGGCGATTGGCAGCACGGCCAGAACGAGCATCGGCAGGTAGCCGACCTGCATGGGCAGGGACGTCCGGACCAGGTCGAGGCCCTCTTGCGAGCTCCAGCCCAGAGCGCTGATCGCGCCCTTGCAGAACAGCGACGAGCGGACGCCGTGCCCGCCGATCGCTCGACAGATCTGCCCGGTGGTTCCCGAACCGACCTCAGCCAGGACGGACGCAGCCATTGCCGCAACACCGACGATGGCGAACAACCCGGCGGCGATCCACCGCCACACCCTCAGCCGGTCGCGTCCGGAATCGCCGGCCAGCAGCAGGTAGCCGACCGCCGGCACCAGCAGCACCGTCGGCTCCCAGCTGAACGCGGCCAACCCCCACAGTGCGAGTGCGAGTCCGATCAGGATCCCGCGCAGCCAGCTGACCAGCCGTGGCGCCAGGTTCGTCCAGGCCAACACGACGAGCACCACGAAGATCAGAATCTCCTTGCGGAAGCCGCCTTCCACGTCCCAGCCGATGAAGGGGAGCGCGGCCGGTCCGCACATCAGCGCGATGCTCGACCAGCTGTACCGACTGCGGTGCAGGTAGGTCAGGACAAAGGCGATGATGACGGCGTAGCAGCCGACCTGGAACCAGAACAGCCACCACAGGCTCCCGGCCCCCTTCGGGGTGAGGATCAACCACAACTGGCCGAACAGGCCGCGCCGGACGAAGCCGCCGGCGTAGTTGATCAGCCAATCGGCGCTTTGGTAGAGGCCGGTTGCCTGGGCCACGACGGTCCGGTAGGCGTCGATCGCGCGCCACAGCGCCAGGGCGAGAATCGCCCAGGCGAAACCCGCGCGGACGAGCAGGCGGACCCCTTCATTGCGGTCGGTCATCGCGGCAGCCTAGCCAAGATCGAGTCGAAATGGGAGCGCTTTCACAACTCTCCCGACGTGCCTTGGGTCAGTCGGGTGAGGGGGATCCTCCTCGGCGATGGACGGAAATGGAACCGTCCCCACGAATCGAGCTGGCAAGGGTGGACGGTATCGGAACCGTCCCCGGGGTTGGCGGCGGGGGCTAGCGCTTGCCGATCCGGCGGGCGGCGAACCGCTCCAGCGACTCGCGGACGGAGCCGCGCAGGACGAACTCGATCCGTCCGACCAGGACCTTGGGATCCTCGGTCATGTCGGTGGCCAGCCAGTGCATGACGTGGCCGACGACGGCCAGCGTGTAGTGGTCGATCACGAAATCGCGGTCATCCGGGGCCAGTCGCAAGTCGCCCTCCAGTTCCGAGACGATCACGCTCATCATCGCCCGGAGTGACTGGTGCAGGAATCGCTCCAACTCGGCATGCCGCAGCGAACGAATGACGGCATACGCCTGGTCCCGGTTGCGCTTGAGATAGATCAGCAGCTGGCGGCAGCCGTCCGCCCATTCGGCATAGCTGGCGTGGGCCATGATGTGGTCGGCGATCTCGCTGGTGAACACCCAGGCAGCCAGGTCGTAGATGTCGGAGAAGTACAGGTAGAAGGTCTGCCGGTTCACCCCGGCTGCGTGGGCCAGACCGGAGACGGTGACCTTGGCCAGCGGCGTGGTGCGCAGTGCGTCCTTCAGCGCTGCGGCCAGGGCCTGTTTGGCTCGTGGGGCAGCTGGTGGGTGCGATGTCACGTGATTCTCCGCTGGGACTCGACAGATCGCGCAATCTGTCTATACCGGGCCGCGTCGGGCGTCCCTAGCATCGAGTATCGCAGGCGGACGGGTTACCTCTGGATCGATCGATGCCGATCGTCCCCGGCCGTCGGAAGGTTGAGAGATGTTCCTGTTCGCACCGATTCCCTGGTACTCCTGGGTCGCCTGGTTCGTGGTCCTCGGAGCCCTGATCGGGCTCAACGAGGTGACCCGCCGCTGGAAGTGGGCCGGGCTGGCCTTCTTCGTGGCGCTGCCGGTGATCCTGACCCTGTTCGTATGGCCGATCACGGCCGGCGCCGGCTCGTCCACCGGAACCTGGTTCCACTGGGTGAAGGTCTACTCCGCACTGGCTGGCTGCCTCGGCTTCATGGCGATCCGCTATCTCCCCAAGCTGGCCGCCAACCGCTGGGTGCTGATCTTCCCGGCTGCGATCTTGGCGATCAACATCGCCGAGGCCTGTATCCGTGACTTCCAGGTTGGCGCGATGGGTGCCAACGGCATGGTGGACGGCGTCTTCATGGTGTCGGGTGCGTGGAACTACCTCAACGGCATCGCCGGGCTGATCAACCTGATCACCATCTGCGGTTGGTTCGGCATCTTCATCTCCAAGGACGCATCCAAAGACATGATCTGGCCCGACATGCTCTGGTTCTGGATCATCGCCTATGACCTGTGGAACTTCGCTTACGTCTACAACTGCGTCGGTGACCACGCCTTCTACGCCGGTGCGGCGCTGCTGATCTCGTGCACGATCCCGGCCTTCTTCATCAAGAAGGGCGCCTGGCTGCAGCACCGTGCCTCGACCCTGGCGCTGTGGATGATGTTCACCATGGCGGTGCCCAACTTCGTCACCAACTCGCAGTTCTCGGTGAGCGCCTCGCACAACCCGGCCGCGCTGATGACGGTTTCGGTGATCGCACTGGCCGCGAACGTGGCCGTCCTGATCTACCAGGCCTACACCGCGATCACCCGGCACAAGAACGTCCTGACCGATGAGCTGTACGACCACCTGGCCGGCTACCAGGAGGTCTCGGTGGCCAACCGGGCGGACGCGCTGCTCGGCGCGGGTGAGCCGGTGGCGGCTCGCTAGCCTCGTCCGATCGCCTCGATGGTCGCCGTCCGCAGACTGCCTGCAGGCGGCGACTTCTGGGTTTCGCCTGGTGCTGGCCGCTCGCCGGGGACGCCTATGAGCTTCGAGGACGCTTCAATACTGAAGTGAGCGATGCTCTGGCAACACCCCCTGCCATCAAACGAATGAAGCTGCGCTATGCGGGCACCTGTGCCCGCTGCGGTGCCGAACTCGCCGCCGGCGAGCTGGCCGACTACGACCGGACGAGCAAGTCTGTGGCCTGTGTGAGTTGTGGCCCCCGGCGCGGGCTGGACGTGGCCGCCGAGGCCGGGGCGGCACCGCAGCATGCCATCACTCCTGACCTTCCACCTCAGCTGGACATTGTCGATGGGGTTGCTGGCGGTTCGGCCAAGCACGAGTTCGAGAGACGCCATGACGCCCGGCAGGAGCGCGTCCAGGCCGCCCATCCGAAGCTCGGGAAGTTCCTGCTGGCGGTGTTCGATGATCCGCAGTCGACGACGGCCTGGGCCACCGGTGCCATCGGCGAAGAGCGGCTCGGAGGCATGCTGGCCGAGGTGGCCGGACCGAGTTTGCGTGTGCTGCATGATCGCCGGATCCCCCGATCGACGGCGAACCTCGATCACCTTGTGGTCTGCCCGTCGGGGGTCTTCGTGGTCGATGCCAAGCGGTACCGCAACCGGCGCCCGGGGTTGCGGGTTGAGGGCGGCGTCATCCGCCCTCGCCGGGAGCTGCTGATCGTCGGCGGACGGGATCGCACCACGCTGGTCGACGGCATGCACAAGCAGGTGGCTGTGGTGCGCCGCGTGCTGGCGGACTACCCGGAGGTGCCGGTAACGGGTGTGCTCTGCTTCGTCGAGGCGGACTGGCCGCTGATCGGCGGCTCCTTCACGGTGCAAGGGGTTGCGGTGCTCTGGATGAAGAAGCTGAAGGCGCTCCTGGCCGAGCCCGGCCCACTGGGCCCCGATGAGATCGCCGAGCTCCAATGGCGCCTGCACGAGGCCCTGCCGCGCCAGAAGCAGCCCTGAGCGAAGGCTGCCAAATACTGCCGACCGAGCCAAGCCGGTAGCGCGAACCCATTGACTCTGGTCTCACGGCGGACGAGATTGGCTGCGACGGCGCAGTCGCACAGGGGAGGACCCGGCTATGCAGAAGATCGTCCCGAACCTCTGGTTCGATCACACCGCCGAGGAGGCGGCTCAGTTCTACACGTCGGTCTTCCCGAACTCGCGGATCGTCGATGTTCAGCGCTATCCGGACGAAGGCCTGCCCGACTTCCAGAAGGAGTTCGCCGGACAACCGGTGACCGTCGAGTTCGAGATCGGCGGCTATCGGATGGTCGGCATCAACGCCGGGCCGGAGTTTCGTCCGAACCCGTCGGTGTCGTTCTTTGTGAACTTTGATCCCTCGGTGGACGATCATGCCCGCGAGCATCTGGACGAGCTGTGGGCCGCCCTGACCGCGGAAGGCAGCGTGTTGATGCCGCTGCAGGAGTATCCCTACAGCCAGCGCTACGGCTGGGTCGAGGACAAGTGGGGGGTCAACTGGCAGCTGATGCTGACCAACCCCGATGGCGAGCCGCGGCCGTTCATCATTCCCTCACTGATGTTCGGCAGCACCGTCCAGGGACGTGCCAAGGAGGCGGTCGACTACTACCTCGAGGTGTTCGGCGGACGTCCGGGCACGATCGCGGCATATCCGGCCGAGTCCGGCCCGATGTCGGGGCAGATCATGTTCGCCGACTTCCAGCTGTTGGGCCAGTGGCTTGCGGTGATGGACGCCGCCGACCAGGACTTCACCTTCACGCCAGGAGTGTCTTTGCTGGTCTACTGCCACGGGCAGGACGAGCTTGATCGGTGGTGGAGCAAGCTCAGTGCCGTCCCCGAGGCCGAGCAATGCGGCTGGTGTCAGGACAAGTTCGGGCTGTCCTGGCAGCTCGTCCCCGACAACCTGGGTGAACTGATGGCCGGTCCGGACGCCTACGCCACGCTGATGCGGATGGGGAAGATCGAAATCTCCGCCTTCGGCTGAGTTCGCGCTGCCCCTCGGCTGAGCCGACCGCGGTCTGCGTCCGCTAGCTCTGGACGGCTGCTGCTGGCTGCCAGTCGGGCACCGGGTGGCCGCGCAGCGGTCCGACTTTGGTGAGGAGGAGCAGCTGCTCGTCCACCAAGGCCTGGGTGTATTCGCGGATGCCGGCTCGCACTTTGTCGGTGAGGTGAGGCGCGGCGAACACGTGCATCCGCACGGCGCCCTCGATCACGTCCAGCAGGGTGGTGACCTTCGTCCAGGGTGGGAGCTCGCCGCGCTCGATGGCAGCCCTCACGTGGGCACGCATCGGGATCACCGTGCGCTGAGCCATTCCCTCGGTGATCTGGGGGAACGGATCGACTCCGGCGGAGGCGTCAATGATCGCCCGCTGCAGGGCCAGAGCGTGCTCGCCCAGGTACAGATCGGCCATCCGGTTGGCCTCGGCGAGCAGCAGCTCGCGGATGTTGCTGAACTCGCCGGTGAGTTCGGGGATGTAGGCCTCGAAGGCGGCGATCAGGATGTCGGTCTGGCTGCTGAACCGTGAGTAGAGCAGCGCTTTTCCGACGCCGGCCTCCTTGGCGATGGCCGACATCGTGGTGCCACGCCAGCCTTCGCGGCCGTAGAGGTCGATGCCGGCGCGCAGGATCCGGCCCTCTGCGGTTTCGTCCAGGGGTCGGCCGACTCGGCGCGGTGAGTGCGGAGAGCTGAAGCCGCCAGCAGGTGCAGGCAGTCCGGGCAAGGTGGGGTCCCCTTTCGGCGCACTCAATCGACGCGCCACTGATCGAACGGTAGCGCGTTTCGGTTATGGACTGCTAGTGTCTGAAATAACTTCAGACGGCGACAGTCTGAAAAGTACGTACAGGCTTCGGCCTTCCCAATGAGGTGGAGGAATGCATGGCTGAGGACGCGTTCGACGCGATCATCGTCGGAGCCGGGCCCGCCGGTAGCACCGCCGCCACGGTGCTCGCCCGGGCTGGTCTCGACGTGGTCCTGATCGATCGTGGAGTGAGCGCCGGCAGCAAGAATCTGTCCGGCGGTCGGCTGTACACCCACGCTCTCGGCAAGGTCTTTCCGGACTTCGTTGACCAAGCACCACTCGAGCGGCTGATCACCAAGGAGCGCATCTCTCTGCTGACTCAGGAGAGCGCCTCCACCGTCGAGTTCGCCAGCGGCAAGCTGGGCGGGCATTCCGCGTCCTACTCGGTGCTGCGAGCACCGTTCGATCAGTGGCTCGCCGATCAGGCCGAGGCTGCCGGCGCGAGCGTGATCACCGGGATCCGAGTGGACGACCTGCTGCTGCGTGACGGTCGAGTGGCAGGTGTCGTCGCCGGCGAGGAGGAGATGAGCGCAAAGATCGTCCTCCTCGCCGACGGCGCGATCTCCTTGCTGGCCCGTCGGGCCGGACTGATCGGCGAGCCGGACCCGCATCACTACGCGGTCGGGGCCAAGGAAGTGATCCAGCTCGGCGAAGAGGTGATCAGCCAGCGGTTCGGACTGGCTGCCGGCGAAGGTTGCGCCTGGGTGTTCGACGGTGACTGCACCGACGGCCACATCGGTGGCGGCTTCCTCTACACCAACCGCGACACCGTCTCGCTCGGCATTGTCACCACGATCGGTGACCTGGGCTACAGCGACGTCCGGGTGCCGGAGATGGTCGAGCGGCTCAAGCGCCATCCGGTGGTGGCACCGCTGATCGCCGGCGGCACCCTGGTCGAGTACGGCGGACACCTGGCTCTGGAGGGTGGCTTCGATGCCGTCCCGCAGCTGGTCCACGAGGGCGCCCTGCTGCTCGGTGACGCCGCCGGGCTCGGCCTCAACACGGGCTACACCATTCGCGGCATGGACCTGGCCATCGAGTCGGGACGGATCGCCGCCGAGACGGTGATCGCCGCGCACGGCCGCAACGACTTCTCGGCCGCCTCGCTGGCCGAGTACGCCGACCGGCTCGCCGAGAGCTTCGTCCTCACCGACTTGGCCTTCTACCGCCGATTCCCGAAGTTCCTGGAGGACACCCGCGGGATGTTCACCGATTACCCGAAGCTGGCCGAAGACGCCATGCTGTCTTTGTTCTCCGTGGACGGCAGCAAGCCCGAACCGATCACTCGCTCATTGCGCAACGCAGCGCGCCCGATCGGCTTCGGACGCCTCGTCCGGGATCTGTGGCGCGGGCTTGGCGCAATCAATGGACGGGCCTCTGTCGCCGGGGCCTTGGGCGGTGCCGCGTTCCGCGTCCGCGGCACCGCCAACCGCAAAGGGGGAACCCGATGAGCCTGGAAGCCAAGCTCGCCGTCGATCGCTTCGCCGTGGACGAGGAGTCGGCCCACATCAGGCTGGCCGACACCTCCGACGTCCCGCGCGAGACTCTCGAGCTACTGGTCAGGGGCTGCCCGGCCGGTCTGTACCGGCTCAATGACGACGGCAGCCTCGACTTCGACTATGCCGGCTGCTTCGAGTGCGGCACCTGCTACGTCCTCGCCCACGGAACCGCGCTGGCCGCCTGGCATTTCCCGCGCGGCGAGATGGGCATCGAATACCGCCGCGGATAGCGGCTCAACGGCAAAGAAGGAAGCACCTGATGGGTATGAAGTTCCCGCTCCTGTCCTCACCACTGCAGGTGGGGGGAGTGGTCCTGCGCAACCGGATGATGACAACGTCGATGTCTCCGGGAGCCGGCTACACCGACCAGAACTCCCGTCCGACGCAGCGGTTCCTGAACTACCTGGAGCAGCGCGCCGCGGGTCAGACCGCCCTGATCACTCAGACCCTCAGCCCGCACGAGCGCTCGGTCGAGCACCCCGGACTGTCGCCGATGCCCGGCTGCTACGACGACACCTGCCTGCCGCACCTGCGCCAGATGGCCGAAGTGGTGCACAAGCACGGCGGTCTGCTGGTCGGCCAGCCCTACTTCGTCCACGACTGGAAGACCAAGGCCGACGAGGACGAGCACCCCTGGGGTCCGTCCGACATCACCATCTTGAAGTTCATGGGTCCGTTTCGCCGGATGGAGGCCGAACACATCGCCCTATTCAAGAAGCAGTTCCTCAACTGCGTGCGGGTGATGAAGGAGGCCGGCTGGGACGGTGTCGAGGTGATGGCCGGCGTCGGCGGGATCCTCAACCGCTTCCTGTCCCCGGCCACCAACGATCGCACCGACGAGTACGGAGGCAGCCTGGAGAACCGGGTCCGGCTCACCGTCGAGGTGATCTCCGAGATCCGGGCCATGGTCGGCCCCGACTTCCCGATCGTCGTCCGCTGGTCGCCGGTGGAGTACGTCAAGAGTGAGCACGGCGCCGGACACACCATCGAGGATGCCCTGAAGGTGGTTCCGTTCCTGGAGGCCGCCGGCATGGACCTGCACAACCTGGCTGTGGGTTGGCATGAGTCCAGCGTCCCGCTGACCACCAAGGAGATCCCGGACGGTCACTGGTCGTGGATCTCTCAGCGGATCAAGACCGTGGCCACCAAGCCGGTGGTTACCGCCTACCGGGAGACCGATCCGGTGGTGATGGAGCAGATCCTGCGCGAGGGCAAGGCAGACCTGATCGGCGGACTGCGCTACTCGATCGCCGACCCGGACTTTCCGCGCAAGGTGGTCGAGGATCGCCCCGAAGAGTTGCGGATGTGCATCTGCTGCAACCGCTGCATCGATGACGTTGTTGGCCGTGAGCTTCCGTTGACCAAGTGCGCGGCCAACCCGCGGCTGGGCGCGGAGCTGGACACCCTCACCCTGCCCCTCGCCACGGCACCCAGGAAGGTGATGGTGGCCGGCTCCGGCCCGGCCGGCATGTCGGCAGCCATGACGGCCGCTGATCGAGGCCACGACGTAACCATCTACGAGGCCGGCCCGCGGGTTGGTGGCTCGGTCAAGATGAGTTCGATCTTCAGCCCGCTGCACGAGCGGCTGCTGCGCTCCTTCCGGGTGCAGTTGAGCCAGCACCCGCAGGTGAAGGTGGTGCTGAACACCCCGGTGACTCCCGAGTTGGTGCGCCAGGTGCGTCCGGACGCCGTGGTAGTGGCCATCGGTGGCGACCCGAAGGGCATCGACGTCCCCGGAGCCGACGGCTCGAACGTGGTCACCTCCCACGACTTCCTGGAGATGCTCAATGGGCGTCCGCCGAAGAAGCCGGGACTGATCAACAAGATCATGTGGAACTGCGGTGCGGTGTTCCTGCGGCTGTACTACACCCCCGGCTTCGCCCGGGTGATGAGCAAGCGCAGCCCGTGGCCGTTGGGCAACCCGCTGGCCATCGTCGGCGGTGGCCTCCCCGGCTGCGAGCTGGGGCATCTGGCCATGGAGAGCGGCCGCAAGACCACGATCATCGAGGCCGGGCCCAAGATCGGCCACGACGTCGGCGGCAGCGACCGTTTCCACATGGTGGGTGCGTTCCGCAAGGCCGAGAACGTCACCACCTTGACCAGCTCGGAGATCACCAAGATCACCCCGCGCACGGTCGAGGTCGTCCAGCACGGGCCTTCCGGCGATCAGCCGGTCATCGTCCCGGCCAAGACAGTCGCGGTCACCCTCGGCTTCCAGGCCAACCGCTCGTTGTTCGAAGCCCTACAGACCACCGGGGTCGAGGTCTACGAGGCCGGCGATTGCGCCGACCCCGGACGGATCGCAGATGCCACCAAGGCGGGCTACCAGGCCGCCTGCCGGATCTGAGGAAGGAATCACCATGGACGACGCCGTCTACGCCGAGCAGCTCGAGCCCGGCATCACCGCGCTGGTGCTGAACCAGCCCCGCAAGAAGAACGCCATCAGCGCGCCGATGATGGTCCGGCTCGGCGAGTTGCTTCGCCAGGCGGATGCCGATGAGGCGACCCGGGTGGTGATCATCCGCGGTGCGGGCGAGAACTTCTCCAGCGGCGGGGACCTCCGCCAGACTCCGCCCGATCAGGTCAGCCTGGCCAACACCCGGGCCACCCTGCGTCCCTACCTGGACGTGATTCGCCAGGTGCGCCGGATGGCCACCCCGGTGATCGCCATGGTGGACGGCTACGCCGTGGGTGGCGCGTTCTCGCTGATGCTGGCCTGCGACCTGGTCTGTGTCTCCGATCGGGTGCAGGTGGTGCCCGCCTTCTGCAAAATCGGCATCGTCCCGGAGATGGGGCTGGCCAAGTTCCTGCCGCAGCTGGTCGGCGACAAGCTCGCAAAGGAGCTGCTGTTCACCAACGCGGTGCTCGGTGCATCCGAGCTGCTCGGCTACCGGCTGATCAATCGGGTGTTCCCGGCCGACCAGTTGGTGGACGGCACCCTGACCCTGGCTCGGGAGGTGGCGGCCATGCCGGCCCTGTCGATCCAGCTCACCAAGGGGATGCTGAACGCCGGCTACGACGACGGCCTGGACGCCATGCTCGAGACCGAGGCCACCGCGTCCCCGTTCTGTGCGCACAGTGGAGCTTTCCGCGCGCCCGGTAGCGATCAGAGCTGAGCCGGCCACGTCGATGAACGCCTTTCCACCTGCTTCGGGCTGGCCCAGTCTGGCCGGCTTTGCCAATGTCGCCGAGCCGTTCGTGGCTGCGGCGCGGGCGAATCCGGAGCGGACCGCCATCGTCTGCAGCGGGCGGGAGTACAGCTACGCCGAGGTGAATGCCCGGAGCAACCAGATTTGTGCACTGCTGGCTGCGCGTGGAGTGCGTCCCGGCGATGCCGTGGCCTACTTCATGCCGAACTGCGCCGCGCTGATCGAGGTCTACTACGCCATTCAGAAGCTGGGTGCGGTGGCAGTGCCGGTCAACGCTCGCTCCATCGCGCCCGAACTGGAGTACTTCCTGCGCACCTCGGACGCGACCGTGCTGCTGTTCTCGAGCCGATTCGCCGACGTCGTCGCAGACGTCCGTGGCCAGGTGGACGGGCTACAGACGGTGCTGTGTGTGGACGGCACGGTGGAGGGTGCGGAGGATCTGGGTCCGCTGCTGGACCAGTTCAGCACCGACGAGCCGGTGCCATTCCGTGACCCCGAGGCGCTCACCCGGATCCAGTTCACCGGTGGCAGCACCGGTGCCCCGAAGGCGGCTGAGCGGACCCACCGGGCCGACCTGACCGAGTTCGAAGGCGTCTACGGCTCCAACGGGATGTTCGCCGATGAGGCGAAGGTGGTGCTGATCCAATGCCCGCTGGAGCACCACGGAGGCCACTCCTGGTTCGGGAGTGCGCTGGCGCTGGGCGCCACCTTGGTGCTGTGCTCGTCCTTCGACCCGGATCAGATTCTGGCCAGCATTCAGCGTTATCGGGTCAGCTACATCATCTTGTTGCCGCCGACCACCTACGTGCGGTTGATGTCGCATCCGCGGCTGGGGGAGTATGACCTGTCCTCGGTACGGCTGGTGCAGAGCTCGGCCGGCGGCACCAGCCCCGAGATCGTCGCCGATATCTATCGGACGTTCCCGAACGCGATCATGAACTACGGCTGGGGCCAGACCGAGTCCGGTCTGGGCTGCAGTCTGGTGCTGACTCGGGAGATGGCGCTGAACCGGACGCCCCGGATCCGCAGCATCGGTCGGCCGATGCCACTGATGGAGATGCGGATCGTCGACGAGGACGGCCAGCCCGTCCCGGACGGAGTCATCGGGGAGTGCGTGTGCCGCTCGGCCGCAGTGATGCGCGGCTACCACGGCCAGCCCGAACTGACCGCGGCGGGCTTCACCGCTGATGGCTGGTGGCGCACAGGCGATCTGATGCAGCGCGACGCCGACGGCTACTTCTACCTGGCCGGGCGTAAGCGTGAACTGATCAAGTCCGGCGGCGAGAACGTCTTCGTGAGCGAGGTGGAGGCGGTCGTCCGCGAGCATCCAGCCGTGCTGGATGCGATGGTCTACGGCGAGGCCGATCCGGTGCTGGACGAGGCCATCGCTGCGGTCGTCGAGCTGCGTCCGGGTGCGTCGCTGACGCTGGTCGAGCTGCAGAGCTTCTGTCGTGGACGGCTGGCGGGCTTCAAGAAGCCGCGCTCGCTCACGGTGCTGCCGAGCTTGGGACGGGACTTCGCCGGCAAGCTGCACCGAACCCAGGTGATCCAGCGCAGCCGTGATGCCCGGGCCCGGCTGGCGTCGCTGAAGCGTCACCCCGAGCTGAACGACGTGCTCACCCAGGTGCACAGCGATCCGGTCGTCTACCGGGTCACTTTGCCGATGCTGCCCCGCCACGCCGCGACGACCAATGCCTACCTGGTCGCGGGGACGCGGGGCTGGCTGTTGGTTGATCCGGGCGCAGCCAACGAGGTGGCCCACGGCACGTTGCTGCGCGCCGTCGAGTACCTGCAGGCCGAGATATCGGCGGTCTACCTCAGCCATGAGCACGCCGATCACTCGGGGCTCGTGGCCCGCTGGCTGGGCGCCTCGCAGCTGGTCCGCAGCGCGGCCTCCTTCGGTCCGTCCCGGGTCAGTGAGCGGTTCACCGCGGCGGGCTTCGCGGCCGATGAGGTGATCCTCTATGGATGCCTGCAGCTTCGCGCCTGCCCGGCAGAGGTGCCTGAGCTGCCGTGCCAGCTGGTCGGTGACGGGGATCTGCTCAATCTCGTCGGTCTGAGTGCCCAGGTGGTGGCCACGCCGGGTCACACCGACGGGCATCTGTGCTTGTACCTGCCCGATTCGAAGCTGCTGTTCAGCGGGGACCATGTGCTCTTCGACCTCCCTCCGGCCCTGTTCGCGGAGGTGGGTGACCCGGTGGCCAGCTACCTCGACAGCCTTCGGCGGGTGGCTGAGCTGGACGTCGAGACCGTCCTTCCCGGTCATGGACGACCTCGCGGACGCGAGGAACTGGCCACCCGGCTTCGTCGGCTCCGGCGACACCATGAGCGCCGCCAGGTCGAGCTGGTCGCCTTGGTGGCGGCGCATCAGCCGGTGACCGCGGCTGAACTGATCATCACCCATCGAGCACCGCACCGGGAGTGGACCAAGGTCGCTCCGGGGCGTCGCTGGTCGATCGCCAGCACCACTGTGGCCCGGCTGGAGCACCTGGTCGCCTCCGGCGCATTGGCCACCACCCTCGGCCCAGATGGGCTGATCCGCTACCACGTCGAAAGCAACTGAAAGAGGAAGAGATGGATTTCCAGATCACTGAGGAGCAGGAGCTCCTGTTGGAGAGCCTGCGCGAGGTGATGGCGCGCTCCGGCAGCGAGGACTACATGAAGGAGTGCTACGCCGAGCATCGCTACCCCCAGGAACTGGTGGACGCTCTGAATGAGGCGGGCTTCTCGATGCTGGGAGTACCCGAGGAACATGGCGGCACTCCGGTCGACACCCTCACCTTGATGCTGGTTGCCGAGGAGATCTGCCGCCTGGGCGGCCCGCACTTCGTCTTCGGACAAGCACTGTCGATCGCCGACATGCTGGAGTTCGGCTCACCGAAGCAGCAGGCCGAGTGCATGGCCGAGATCACCGCCGGCCGGGTCGGCTTCGTGCTGGGCTTCACCGAGCCGCAGGCTGGCTCGGACTCCAGCGCCATCGCCACCACCTTCACCCGTCGCGACGGCAAGGTCTATCTGAACGGCCACAAGACCTTCATGAGCAATGCGCAGCGGGCGCGCTACATGCTCTGCCTGGCCCGCAACTCCGAGCCGGGCGCCGACGCCGACAAGAAGAACGCCTTCACCATGTGGTGGGTGCCGATGGCAGCCACGGGGATCACCGTCGAGCCGCTGTCCAAGATCGGCTGGCACATGATGGACACCTGCGAGGTCTACCTCGACGAGGTCGAGCTGGACGAGTCCGACCTGGTCGGAGTCGAGGGCAACGGCTTCATGCAACTGATGATCAACTTCGAGGTCGAGCGGCTGCTGATGGCGTCCAGCCTGCTGGGCATGGCCGAGTGCGCCTTTGAGGATGCAGCCCGCTACGCCAACCAGCGGATCCAGTTCGGCAAGCCGATCGGAACCTTCCAGCTCACCCAGGAAAAGATCACTTACTCCAAGCTGCGCATCGAGAACATGCGCAACCTGATCCACAAGACCGCCTGGAAGATCGACAGCGGTCAATCGGTGCAGATCGACTCCGCTCTGGCCAAGCTCTACTGCGCCCAGGAGGCCAACAAGGTCATCGACGACGCCATGCAGATCATGGGCGGCATCGGCTACACCACCGACTGCCGGATCTCCCGGTTGTGGCTGGACGCCCGGGTGCAGCGGATCGGCGGCGGCACCGACGAAGTGATGATCCACATCGCCGGCCGCTCGATTCTCAAGCAGTACCAGGACTGAGGGGCCAGCCATGAAGAGCATCGTCAGTGATCTGCTGGCCGAGCAGGCCCAGGTGGACGCCACCCTGGACGGGCTGTCCGAGAGCGTGTGGAACTCGCCGTCGGCGAATTGCGAGTGGACGATCAAGCAGGAACTGCAGCACGTGGCCGCCTTCGACTACGCCGCGGTGAAGATGATCGGCGGCGGCTACACCTGCGTCAACGAGGTCTCCGATGTGGAGTTCGGGCACGACGCCATCTACACCCCGACCGCGTTCGGGCACCTGACCGGCGCCGAGACAATGACCTGGTGGCGCGAGCAGCGCAGCCGGCTGGCAGTGACCTTCCTGGACACCGACCCCAAGGCCCGGATCCCGTGGGCTCCGGGGCTGCCGATGTCGGCCAAGTCGCTGGCTTCGGCGCGGCTGATGGAGCTGTGGGCGCACTCGGTGGACATCTATGACGCGCTCGGCCTGGATCCGGTGGTCAAGAACCGGATCGTCAGCACCCTGTTCCTGTCCTGGCAGGCCCGTCCGAACGCCTACCGGATCAACGGGCTGGAGTTGCCGGACACCCCGCTGTACCTGTCGGTGACGTTGCCGTCGGGGGAGCTGTGGACCCGCGGCGATCCGGACGCCACCAATCGGATCAGTGGCACCGCCCGGGATTGGGCGCTGGTGGCGGTGCGGCGCCGCAACTGGATGGACACCGACCTGGAAGTGGTCGGTGACGAGGCCAGACGGTTCGCCAGCATCGTCCAGACCTTCGCCGGGGAAGCCTCCCCGGTGGCCCCCGCGAAGAACCCGAGGTAGAGGAGTAGCGATGCCTGCACGTCTTTCCCAGCCGGAGTTCGGGCTGCTCAACGGCTACCGGGTGATCATGATCGGGCTTTCGGTGGCCGCACCCTTCGCCGGCGAGCTGTTCGCCGAGCACGGCGCCGAGGTGATTTGGATCGAGAACCCGAAAGCGATCGACTCCGCCCGGATCGCTCGCCGCTCGGGGGCCTGGCAGCAGGACCGGCGCAATATGCGCAGCCTGTCGCTGGACTACGTGCACGGGGCCGGACGAGAGGTCTTCGCCCGGCTGATCGAGACCGCCGATGTGCTGGTCGAGGCTTCGGTGGGCGGCCGGTTCGCCAAGATCGGCTACGCCGACGAGACGCTGTGGGAGCTCAACCCGGACCTGGTGATCGCCCACATTTCCGGTTTCGGGCAGAGTGGCGATCCCCACTACGTGTCGCGAGCCAGCTACGACCCGATTGCGCAGGCCTTCGGCTGTGTGATGCGGATGAACGGGCTGCCCGGACAGCCGTCCGCCCCGGCCATGCCATTCCCGGCTGACTACGCCGCGGGCATGTTCGCCTTCGGCATGGCCAATGCGGCGCTGCTCAAGCGCCAGCAGACCGGACGTGGCGAGAGTCTCGACATCGCTCAGTTCGAACTGATGATGCGGCTGCAGGCCAACTATCCGACCGACTACTACCGCTACGGCTTGGACTACACCAAGGAAGGCAATCGCAGCCGGATCTGTGCCATGTACGGGACCTACACCGCCGCCGACGGCGAAGAGGTCTACGTGCTGGTGCTCGGTGCCGGGGTGGTGCCCAAGGTGCTGGCGCTGCTCGAGCTCGACTACGGCAGTGAGCTGTTCCCGACCGGCTCCACGTTCGTCCCGGTGGACACCGAGGCGGCGCAGGTGCTGGAGGCGGCCTTTGCCGAGTTCCTCAGCCTGCACACCGCCGCCGAGGTGGAAGAGATCCTGGCCGGAGCCGGGATTCCGTGTTCGCGACTGATGGATTACGAGGCGGCCCGCACCCACCCGCAGTACGTCGCCCGAGGCGTGATTACCGAGTGGCTGGCCGCCGACGGACAGACCCGGATCCCCGGCGTGAAGGTGGTGCCCGAGGTGGCAGGACATCCCGGCCAGGTCTGGCGCGGCGCGCCAACCGTCGGAATGGACAACGACGAGATCCTGGCCGACCTGGGGATATCGACCCAGCTGCGTGACGAGCTCTACGCGGCCGGCCAACTCACCCGGCGAGAGTACTTCGAGACCACCGGTGGCTGACCCGACCGGATCCCCACAAAACCCACATCCACTAGCAGAAACAGAGGTAGGCCGATGAGCCCCTTGCCCCCTCCGAAGTTCGGAAACCTGCAGAACCTGAAGGTGATCAACGCCTCCTCTGTGGTCGCCGGCCCGTTCATGTGCGAGCTGTTCGCCGAGCAGGGCGCCGACGTGATCCAGGTGGAGAGCACCCTGGTGCCCGACATGTACCGGCTGTGGCCGCAGTCGTGGTCCATGGAGCGACGCAACCAGCGCTCGATGACCCTCAACATCCCGACCCCGCAGGGCAAGGAGGTGCTGTTCCGGCTGCTCGCTGACGCCGACATGCTGGTGGAGTCCTCCCGCGGCGGCACCTGGGCCGGCTGGGGCCTCACCGACGAGGTGCTGTGGCAGGTCAAGCCGGATCTGGTGATCGTCCACGTCTCCGGCTTCGGTCAGAGCGGCGACCCGGACTATCTGCGCCGGGCCTCCTTCGACTCGATCGGACAGGCGTTCAGCGGCTACATGGCCATCAACGGGTTCCCCGACCCGATGCCGCCCTACGTCACCAAGCCCTACACCGGCGACTTCATCGCCGGGCTGTTCGGAGCGTGGTCGTCGCTGGCTGCGGTGATCCGGGCTCGGGAGACCGGCGTGGGGGAGAGCATCGACGTGGCGCAGTTCGAGTCGATCGTCCGGCTCCAGGCGTCCTACCTGACCGACGGGCTGAACAAGGGCAAGCAGGCTCCCCGAATGGGCAACCTCGACACTGTCGGTGCTTGTCAGGGCACCCAGCAGTGCCGTGACGGCTGGATCTTCATCGCCGTCGGCGGCGCCAAGGCCGTGCGCAACATGATCGAGTTCTTCGGCCTGGGAGAGGACCCCGACTTCCAAGGCACGATCCAGTCGATCACCCGCAACTTCCCCGAACGGGCTCGCAAGTTCACCGAGAAGCTGGACCAGTTCTGCCTGGACCACACGGTGGCCGAGGTCGAGGCGACCTTCGCTCCGATGGGGGTCGCGCTCAGCCCAATCATGACCTACCAGATGATGCTCGAGAACTCCCATTACCAGCAGCGCGGGGTGTTCGAGAGCTGGCAGGACATCCAGACCGGCGAAGAGATGCTCGGGGCCACTCCGGTGCCGAGATTCGCCAACAACCCGAGTCGGACGGTGCGCGGTGGCGCCCCCTACGACTACGACACCCGCTCGGTGCTGAGTGAGCACGGCTTCAGCGACGAGCAGATCGACGAGCTCTACCAGCTCGGAATCCTCAACAACGGCGCGAAATAGCGCCACAACCGTCACCTGACAGAGAGGTCAAAATGACAACCAACGCCACGCCGGGCAACCTCGCCCCGCTGGCTCCGAAGACCGGTCTGGGCTCGAACTACGCCTGGCTGATCGTCGTCGCCTGTATCGGCTTCTACGCCATTCCGGTCGGAGTGGTGGGCAACACTTCGGGCGTCTTCCTCACCCCGGTGATGAAGGAGACCGGGTGGGATCGCACCACCGCCTCCTTGTACATGACTCTGCAGCCGTGGGTTGCCGCCTTGTGCACGCCGTTCGCCGCCAAGATCATGGCCAAGTACAACCCGCGCTGGGTGCTCACCATCACCGCAGCGCTCTACGGCCTGGCAACCATCTGGACGGCCTACGCCACTCAGCCGTGGGAATGGCACGCCTATGGCGTGATCTACGGCATCACCTGCTCGTTCTTCATGTTCTTCGCGGTTCCGACCCTGATCAACGCCTGGTTCCGCAAGGGTGCCGGCGTCGCTCTCGGTATCGCCGGTGCCACGCTGAGCCTGATTGCCGCGCTGTGCAGCCCATGGGCTCAGTCGATGATCGCCACCAGCGGTTGGCGTTCGGCCCGGCTGGTGTTCGGCATCATCATCACGGTCGTCCCGACGATCCTGACCGCGCTGTTCGTCCGCCGCGATCCGGCCAGCATGGGCGTGCTTCCCTTCGGTGCCGAGGCGCAGGCCTCGTCGTCCGGCGCTGCGGCAGCCCCGGCTCAGGAAGGCGCCACTCTTGATCAGGCGCGTCGCTCGTTCCCGTTCTACCTGCTGATCCTGGTGGCCGGCTTCTTCGTGCTCTGTGCGGCCTTCTTCCAGCAGATCCCGTCCTTCGCGGCGACCGGCCCGCTGGGTGCTGCTGCCGGCGCCCTGGCCGTGTCGATCGTCATGGTCGGCTCGACGATCGGCAAGTTCCTGCTCGGCTGGATGAGCGACAAGATCGGCAGCATGGTCACCGGTGTCTTTGCCGCGCTGTGCGGTGCTGTCGGTGTGGCTATGGCGTTCTTCTCCGGAGCCAATGTGACGGTGTTCTACATCGGCATGGGCATCTTCGGCATCGGTTTTGCGGCACTGACCGTGGTGTCTCCGATGCTGGCCCGCGAAGGCTTCGGCACGGCGAACTACTCCGACATCTACCAGTGGGTCTCCACCGGCATCTTCGTCTTCAGTGGTGCGGCGGCGCTCATCTACGCCCGGATCTTCGACCTCACCAAGAAGTTCGATGCTGCGTTCATCCTGGTCATCGTCATGTACGTGCTGACCGCGGTGTTCATCCCGATCATCGTCAAGAACGCTCGCAAGAGCTGGGCCAAGGCCTGAGTCGTTGCTTGCTGGGACGGCCCTCGGGTCGTCCCAGCAGGGGACGCGGAAAGCGACTTCAATGACCAAATCATCTGTCAGCAGTTGGTGGCCCTGGCTCGTTCTGCTGGGCTGCATTGGTTGTTACTCGATCCCGGTCGGAATGATCGGAAACACCGCCGGGCTGTTCGTGGCACCGGTGATGGACCAGTTCGGCTGGGACCAAACCAGCACCACCATGTACCGCACCATTCAGCCGCTCGTGGCTGCGGTGTGCACCCCGATCGCCGGACGGATGTTCGCCCGGTACTCGCCGCGGGTGCTCCTCACCATCACTTCGGTGGTATTCGGCCTCTCTTCGGCCGCCACCGCCTATGCCACCGAACTGTGGCAATGGAACCTCTACGGCGTCATCTACGGCGTGACCTGTGCCTTCTTCATGTACCTGGCCGCCCCCGTCCTGGTGAACCGCTGGTTCCATAAGAGCAACGGACTCGCCTTGGGGCTCACCGCGGCCGTGCTCAGTGTGCTGGCCGCCTTCACCAGCCCGATCACCCAGGCCCTGATCAGCTCGAACGGCTGGCAGTACTCGCGGTTGGTGATCTGCCTGGTGGCCACGGTCGTCTCGGTGGTGCTCACCTTCCTGTTCGTCCGGGACAGCCCCGAGAAGATGGGCCTCAAGCCCTACGGGGCCGATGAGGCGCCGTCCGGAAATGGGCCCGCCGATGCCGTCCGCGGTGGCGAAGGTGCCACCCGCGCGCAGGCACTGGCCAGCCCTGGCTTGTACCTGATGATCCTGATCGCGGCCATCATCGTGATGACGGCCGCCTTCTTCCAGCAGGTGCCGGCCTACACGGCCAAGAGCCCGCTCGGCGCTGCGGCCGGTGCGGTGGCGGTCTCGATCGTCATGATCGGCGGCACCATCGGCAAGCTGGTGCTCGGCTGGCTGGCTGACCGGATCGGCGTGAAGCCGACCTCGATCGCGGCCATGCTGTGTGGAGCCCTCGGCATGCTGCTCGCCTATCTGGCCACCGAGGTCTGGCCGTTCTACCTGGGCATGGTGATCTTCGGGGTGGGCTATGCCGGCCTGACCGTGATCGTCCCGCTGCTGGTGCGCAACTGCTTCGGAAGCCTCAACTACGCCGAGATCTACTCGTGGGTGTCCACCGGCATCTTCTTGGCTACCTCGCTGTCGTTCCTGATCTATGGACGCATCGTCGACCTGACCGGCTCCTTCGCCTGGTGCTTCTACCTGGTGATCGGCCTCTACCTGCTTGCCGCGGTGCTGATCGTGCCCGCGGTGAACCTGTCCCGAGGCTCGTGGGTGCCGAAGGATCGTGACCTGACAACCAAGGTGGGAGTTTGATGAAGATCGTTGCCTGTTTCAAGGTCGTCCGGGACGAGCGTGACCTCGTGGTCGCGCCCGACCGGACGGTCACCCTCGATGCCTGTGGCCTGCGGGTCGGCGACTACGACCTCAACGCCATCGAGGCCGGCGCACAGCTGGCCGCCGATGGTGGTGAGCTGGTGGCGCTCACGGTGGGTGGCGAGGAGGTTCGTGACTCCAAGCTGCGCAAGGGCGTGCTGTCCCGCGGGGTGAGTGGGCTGACTGCCGTGGTCGATCCGAGTCTGACTACTGCGGACGCGGGCGCCACGGCGGAGGTCTTGGCTGCGGCGGTCGGACGCCTCGACGGCGTCGATCTGGTGGTGTGCGGCGAGGGCTCGGCGGATCGCTATGCGCAGCAGGTGGGCGCACAGGTGGCCGCCCGGCTCGGGCTGCCCTACCTGAACGAAATCAGCAAGATCGAGGTCTCCGCCGACGGCCTGGTCGTCGAGCGGACGCTGGACGGGGTTGTCGAGACGCTGGCCGTGCCGCTGCCGGCGGTGCTCTCGGTGACCTCGGGTCTGAACTCGCCCAGGATCCCGACGATGAAAGACATCCTCGGGGCCGGCAAGAAGCCGGCGACCGACTGGTCGCTGGCCGACCTGGGTGTGGCGTTGCCGGTCCCGGCCGCGGCGGCCGGGCCGGAGCGCGCACCGGAGTCCCGGCAGCGGGCCGGTGCCGTGTATGAGGCGGCTCAGCAGCAGGAGTTCTTCGACGCCCTGCGTCGGTTGATCGGGAAGGATGCCAAGTGAAGGCGAAGCGAGCCGTTGTCTACGGCGAGTCGGTCGGGGGCTACGCCGAGTTGTGCGCGGGGGCGTCCGCCCTTGCCGAAGAGGTGATCGCGATGGTGGTCGGGTCGGCCGACCAGGCGTCCGCGGTGGCCGAACTCGGGGTGGCGGTACGCCTGCTCGAGATCTCCGAGGACGTCTGGCTGGACGACTGCTGGCCGGCGCTGATCGAGGAGATCACGGCCCTGCAGCCGGAGCTGGTGCTGCTGCGGGCCGGCAAGCGAGTCCGGGCATTGGCCGGACGGCTGTCGGTGGCGACCGGAGTGCCGGTGGCCAGCGATGTGGCCTCCCTGGCTGAGGCCGAGGCCGGCTTCGAATTCGGGCTGGTCCGCTATGGCGGAGCGACCGAGCAGGCCTCGGTGGCACCGTCGGTGATCGCCATCGTGGGTCCCGGACTGTTCGCACCGGCCGCGCCGGTCGGCGGCGGATCGGTGACCACCATCGACGCCGCGGTGGCGTCCGGCCCGATTCGGCTGCTCTCGCGGGCACCGCTGGCCGAGGAGAGTGTGGATCTCGGCGTGGCCGAGGTCGTGGTCGGCGTGGGCCGGGGGATCGGCTCGGTGGAGAACGTGGCCCGGGCCGCCGAACTTGCCCGCAAGCTCGGCGGTGAGCTGGCGTGCAGCCGTCCGATCGCCGAGGGGCTGGGCTGGCTGCCCAAGAACCGCTATCTGGGGGTCTCCGGCGCGGTGATCTCGCCGAAGGTGTACCTGGCGCTGGGCATTTCCGGCCAGGTGCAGCACCTGGTGGGCGTGAATGGTTCGAAGGCAATTGTGGCCATCAACAAGGACAAGAACGCGCCGATCTTCGGGCATTGCGATCTTGGCCTGGTTGCCGACCTCGAGGCGATGCTGCCGGAGCTGCTCGACAAGCTCGCCTGAGGCTGGTGGACGTCTGCGTGACGTCCACCACTGAGCCAGGTTGGGGGCCCGCGGGGTGGCCTCCAACCTGGCTCTTCTGCGTCCGGCTCTGGCTGGACGGCAGGCCTCGGGCCGGTGTGATTGGGCCGAAAAACCGCTCGTGCTGAATGAGTGGTGAGATAAATGGAAAATCCCTACCCAACGGCATTCATTTGGGGGATATGCTCGCCGCCACTGTTGTAATGACCCACACTCCCGAAGAGGTCACCATGGACGGCGCTGTCCACAGTCACGAGCATGCCGATGTCGACGCCGAAGGGCTGGTTGACAAGGGGTTACGCAAGGGTTCAGTCTCCCTGGTGGCGGCCGTGTCCATCGGGCTGGCGGCCACGGCGCCGGCCTACTCGCTGACCGGCGCGCTGGGCTGGGGTGCGGCGGCGTCCGGCTACCAGTTGCCGATCATCTTCCTGATCTCGGTGATCCCGATGTTCTTCGTGGCGCTGGCCTACAAGCACATGACCGAGGTGGCGCCGGACTCCGGCACGGTGTTCACCTGGGGTTCGATGGCGATCGGCCCCTACACCGGGTGGATCGGCGGCTGGGGACTGTTCTTGTCCAGCACGCTGGCGGGGGTTGGTGCGGCCGAGGTGACCGTGAACGCGGTGGTGAGCGTGGCCGGGCTGGAGGATCCGCCGATGGTGCTGCGGGCCGCGATCGGCTCGGCGTTCATCCTGCTGACTACCTGGCTGGTCTCCCGGGGTGCGGAGGAATCCTCGCGCACCACGCTGCTGCTGACCATCATCCAGTACGGCGGATTGATCGTGTTCGCCCTGGTGATGGTGGTAGCCGTGCTCAGCGGCAATGCCGCACCGACCGCCGAGCCGTTCTCGTGGGAGTGGTTCAACCCGCTGGCCATCAACGGTTACGACGCCATGATGGGCGGCTTCCTGGTGGCGCTGTTCATCTTCTGGGGCTTCGATGCGTCTCTGGCTATGTCGGAGGAGTCCGGCGGCAACGCGAAGCAGGCCGGACGGACCGGCGTGATCTCAATGACGATCATCCTGGTCACGTACGTGGTCTTCGCGGTCGCGGCCCTGGCCTACGCCGGGATCGACGAGGCCGACCCGCTCAGCCTCACCCATCCCGACAACATCGACGACGTCTTCGGCTCGATGGCGACGGCCGCGGTCGGCACCTGGGGTGCGGTGGTCGCGGCCCTGATCATCGCGGTGTCCGCGTTCTCGGCCACCATGTCGACGGTGATGCCGACCGCCCGCAACCTGCTGGCCATGGCCAGCTACAAGGCGCTGCCCAAGCGCTTCGCCAGCGTGGACGAGGCCACCGCGGCCCCCAAGGTGGCCACCTGGGCCATGGGCCTGCTGACCTTGGCGATCTACCTGGGCCTGAGCCTGACCAGCGACTCGATCGTGGCCGACTCGGTCTACAGCGTCGGCATCTCGATCTGCGTCTACTACATCGTCGCGTCGCTGTCCTCGGTGGTCTACTTCCACCGGACGGCGTTCGCCTCGGTGCGCACCGCCTTCGGCCAGGTGATCCTGCCGGCGATCGCGGTGATCGTGCTGACCTACGTGCTCATCGTCGAGGCCGGCAACATGATGGACCCCGAGTACGGCTCCGGCAGCTCCGTGATGGGCGTCGGCACGGTGTTCATCGTCGGCGTCCTCGGAATGGCCCTGGCCATTCCGCTGATGCTCGCCTGGCGGATCAAGGCCCCCGCCTTCTTCAAGGGACGGACACTGCCCAAGCAGCGAGCTCACTGGGTTCGCGATGGATCCGGCCCGTCGCCGGTGGTCTCTCCTCCAGGTGTCGGGCCGGTCGAGTAACACGGCGTTGGCCCGGCCAGAATGAGTCGCCCCTCCTGGGTTGACCCCCGCAAAATGGGGGTGGCTGGCTCGGAGATGGCGACGGGCTAGCGTCGTCCGGACGCGGCCCGCAGGGCCGGCGTCTAGTGCCTCCCGGGGCGATCACCACGAAGGGCATCAGTCGACCGCGCTCGCGCGACCACAGGGCCGATCCGCTCGGCGTGCTCGACGCAGAGGCCAGCACGCCAAGCCGTGCTACAGGGATGCGCCGCAAAACTCCCTCAAAGGCCATTCCGTGTTGGTGTCTTCGAGTGGCTGCCCGATCCGACGTCGGTAAGCCGCAAACTCAAGCATGGCGGCACGGTAGGCATTCGCTTGCCAGGAGTGAATCTCCACGAGTGAGATCTCTTTGAGAGTCTTGGGCGACCGGGGCAGTCTGGACCTACCAAGTTGCCTTGCGAGCGAGCACGCAGCATGGGCATCTGCGTCGGCACCGTGCGCCTCGCTTGGAGTGAGGGTGACGCCATACCTCGCGCACACGTCGCCGAGTTGCCGCCGGCCCTTTCGGTACTTGTCCACTTCCTTGTCGATCACTCGGGGGTCGAGGATGGGCCCCCGAACATCGAGACCTCCGAGACCGACTCGTCGGAGGTCTCTGTCCAGGACGGTCATGTCATAGGGGGCATTGAAGGCTGCCACGGGCCACCCACTCTTCCAGTGGCTGTAGAGCGCGTCTCTGATCTGAGCGAGTGCGACGGTGGGGTCTTCGCCGTTGGCGTTGGCTAGCTCGGTCGTGATGCCGTGCACCTGCGTCGCCTCCACAGGAATGGGCGAACTCTGACGAAGGAGCCAGGATTGGGCCACCCACCCCTCCGCAGCCTGCAGTCCAACGCAAGCCGCAACGACTCGGGCACTCTCTGGGTCAGCGCCAGTGGTCTCGAGATCAAACCCGGCGATTGGTAGATCACTCCATGACATTGCGCACTCCTTGGTCTGTGTGAGTCATGAGGCTGGATGGAGACAAGGTCGCATGCGGCACTGACAGTCGCCTGGCAACCGACGGGCATTAGCCACCGCTAGCGCTCGTCCGCGGCAGGAGTCTCCTTCAGCTCGGCGAACTTGCTCGCCATGGTCGGGTTGCCTCTGGTCAGCTTCTTGAGGGTGACGTCTTGCGCCTTGTCATTGGCTAGGCGCAGTTGGTTGTCGGTTCCGAGTAGTGCGTCTTTGGTCTTTTGTAGTGCGGCTATCGACTTGTCAATCTCCTTGATGGCTGCCGTGAACTTCTCGGAGGCTATGCGGTAGTTCCTCCCGAAGGCGCCCTTGAACTTCTCCAGATCCGCCTCAAAGTTCGTGATGTCGATGTTCTGTGCTCTCACCAGGGCGAGCTCTGACTTATACATCAGAGAGTTCAGAGCTGCATTGCGCAACAGCGTGATCATCTGGAGGAAGAACTGTGGACGGATGACGTACATCTTCTGGAAGCGATGAGACACGTCGACGATTCCGGTGTTGTACAGCTCGCTGTCTGGCTCCAGGAGTGAGACGAGGATGGCGTACTCGCAGCCCTTCTCGGTGCGGTCCTTGTCGAGTTCCTTGAGGAAGTCCTCATTCCTGTGCTTGGTGGCTGTGGTCTCGCTCTCGTTCTTCATCTCGAACATGATTGAGACAATCTCAGTGCCCGCGTCATCGAAATCCCGGAAGATGAAGTCACCCTTGCTGCCAGTGCGGGCGTCGTTGTCCTTCTCGAAGTATGCCCTCGGGAAGGCTGTTGCGCGGAGACGGTTGAACTCGGTCTCGCAATGCTGCTCCAGAGTCTCACCGATCATCTTGGTCGAGAGCTTCGCCTTCATGTCTCGGAGACGCTCGATCGCGTCGTCGCGGTCCTTGATCTGAGTCTCGTACTTGTCCTTCAGTGCCTGCTCGGCGAGTCGCTTCTCGAGCTCGGCACGCACAAGACTGCCTTTGAGCTCGTCGCGTTCCTTCTCGACGGCGCTTAGGGCCTCAGTGACCGCGAGTGTCTTGGCGACTTCGCTGGAGTCCAGCTTCGATTGCAGGGCCTGAATCTCGGCCTGCTTTGCAGCGGCTGTCTGCTGGAGCTGGCTCACAGCCTTCTCTTGGGCGAGTTCGACGGCGGCCTGCTTCTCTTGTCGAACCTGGGCAAGTTCGTTAGTGAGAGCATCCCGCTCTTTCTCAACGGCGCTCAGCGCCTCAGCGACGGCAAGCCTCTGGGCCACCTCGCTGGCGTCGAGCTTAGCCTTGAGTTCCTGCATTGCGGATGCCTGGGCGGCCTCTTTCCGCTGGAGCTCACCAGCGGCCTTCTCCTGGGCGAGTTCGAGAGCCTTCTGCTTGTCCTGCTCTGCCAGGTCGAGGCGCTCGCGCAGGAGCTTGTCGAACTCGCTGTCGCGAACTTGCTTCGCGATGTCGGCATAGCCTGCCTCATCAATCTTGAACGCTTTTCCGCAGCTTGGGCAAATGATCTCATGCATGGAGTCGGGCTTCCTTTCCGAACTTGTCGAGTGTCCTGGAGGGGCGAGGTTCCTCGGTATCTGCTCAGCCGCGTTTCTACGCTTCCCGCTGGAGCTCTACGACATTGCCTTCACCGAAGAGACGTCTCGCGCCCTCCATTGCTTGCGCGCTCATCGGGGAGGCGGCAAGTACGGCTAGGTTCTGTCTAGCGCGCGAGCATGAGACGTAGAACAGATTGAGACTTCGGGAGTGCTGCGTCCTGCTCGTGTCGCCAGCCAACACGGCCTCAAACTTGTACATCGGCCAGAGAGTGTCATCGAGCACCACAAGCACGTTCTCATACTCCTCACCCTTGACTCCATGGTTGGTCGAAAACGGAGTCTCGTCATTGAGGTAGCGCTCGAAGCTTGTCACCTGCGAAAAAGGGACAGCGGCAAGTGACTCGAGGAAGGACTGATCCCTCGCGGACCGCGCGGGATCGTCCGCTGTGTGGATTCTCTCCATTAGGCGGAGGACCCGTCCTGGCTTACGGAGAAGCCCAGAATCCCAGACGAAGTCGAGAACATCGCCGACCGTGCCTGTCTCACGAAGATGGTTCAGTTGGGCCATCTGTGATGCGGCTGCAGACTTCTCAACGTGGGTGCTTAGCGGACCTCTGCCAACCGCCCGGAGAGCTAGGAAGTCGCCGTACCTCCCAAGGTTGAATGCCCGGGCGAGTTCCTCGATGTCGGCGAAAGCCTGACCGAACTCGTCATCGCGACTAACCAAGTCATCAACACTCAGGCTTCCGCGCTGCGAGTAGGCGGCTAGAAGATCCGGCCAACGCAGGTCGGAAGCAATCGCACGCCGAGTGAGCATTAGGACCTTCCCCTCAGACTCCTTCCAGCCCTCGCGTCGCAACTGCTCTCGCATGATGGATACTGGGCGAGAGACGCCCGGCGCGGTCCAAAAGAACCTCGCACTTCCGTGTTGGCGGGCACCCATTGGGACCTGCCTCAGTGACGGTCGCAAGTTGTTCAAGAGGTCGACCACGGCTGGACAGCACCGGTAGTTTTCTACCTTCTGGATAACTACCAGATCCGCGCGCTCGACCTTGCCAACGCCAGTGCCGTAGATCTTCTGCATATGGTCGCCGAATAGTCCTACGGTCATGCGGCCGGCATTGCGGGCCACGAGGTCATCTAGCAACAGGTGGATGGTCGTCGTGTGCGTGTCCTGGTACTCGTCCACAAAAAGTACCGGAAACTTGTCGGCTACCAGGCGAGCTAGTTTCGGATAGGTGGAGAACATCCACGCGGAGAGCATAATTACGTCATCGTGGTGAATCTTGCCTTCGTTCCACTTCCGGGGGTACTGCCAGTAGACTATGGGAACTCCGCTGATGTCCAGGTCTAGAATCCGCCTATCTTCAGCAGCAGCCGAATTTGCGGCAAGGAGCCCGGCGCGCAGTTCGTTCTGGAAGCCGCCGATCACAGACCAAAGGAAATCATGAATAGTTGACACGCGAACAAGCGGGTCGCGGTTGATGCGCGACCGAATTTCATTCGCGGCGACATTCGTGTAGGTAATGCATACAATCTGCTGCCCGCGCGCGAGAAGAGCGCCTGCCTGGGAGGTAATCAGATAGGTCAGGGCCTCGACAAGAGTGCGTGTCTTGCCGGAACCGGCTCCGGCTTCAACGATAAAACTCTGGTGGGCTTCGAGGCACTGGACTACTTGCTCGGAGGTGCTAACCATTCAAGTCCCTCCTGGATGTATCGCGGAATGCTCCAGCTTGGTAGTGACAGGATGTCGAACGCGAAGTCCGACTTGCTTTCGATTGCAGCCGCGACTCGATACGAGTCCGAACGTACGGCGTCCGCTGTCAAGGCTGCGCCTGCCTCGTCCAGGAATGCATTGCCGCATGACATGTTCGTGGCCGTAACCAGTTGGTCGGCGTTCGCAAGGATGAATGCTTCCTCGAAACTGCGGCCGACTGCGTTGGTGCCCTCCTCAGGTACCTGGTAGGCGACGCGCACGGAGCCATCAGTCTTGTCGTCGGCAGTCTTCCCGAGAAGGTCTGCAATCGCGAGATCCTTGGGCAGCCATGTCTTCAGTGTCGCATTCGTGGTCACCGCACCCGGTGTGGAGACTGCGGTCTTCTTGTGGCGCCCACCCGGATCCGCCGAGTCGATATCGGTGATGATTAGTGTTCGAACGCCCAAGAACTCCAGAAGACTTCGGAAATTCAGCGCGTAGGCTCCCCCAACCTCGATTATAGAGACGTACTCGAATCTGAGTGGCGACGCCAATCGACGTATCATCTCTGGCAAGAGGATCCGCTCGGTCATGCCTTCAATCAAGATGATCTTGTCTGCGAAGAACATGTCGCAGCGGTGTAGTTCCATGTACTGCTGTAGGAAGCGTGATGACTCATCAATAGTTGAGGATTTGGTGGCTTCAAACCGCCTCAGATCCTTGATGTCGAGCGTCCCAGAGTGTGCGTCAAAGTAGCGGAGAGCTGCGAACCCTCCTTCCGCGATAATGTGCGATGAGTGCGTCGTGACGACAAGTTGGACATTCCAGTCGGCTTTAGACTGAAGGTAGTTGTCAACATTCTTGATGAACACCGCTTGCATCTGTGGATGGAGGTGTGCCTCAGGCTCCTCCAGGAAGAGGAGTTCGACGCCGGGGTGGGGCTGCCTCCTGCGGTATGACTCGCAGAACGCGACAAACTGCAATACGATGAAGATGAGCTTGCTGAAGCCGAGACCATTATGGGCCTCTGGAAGGTAACGGCCATCGGTATGAGAATACATAACCTTGGTGCTTCCCTTGAGCAGGTCGGCCGCACGGAACTCTGAGATCACCTGGACTTCTGGGAGGCTTGGCATGCCCTTAACGCCGAACAGTCTGAGGTCGCTGAACACCGATTCGAACAACGTGGCGTACTCACCATTCAGCGTCACCCCGACTTCTCCTAGTACGGACTCGAGGCTCTCAACAGTGCCATCGGTGTTGGCAATTGCCCGGTAGTAGCTCTCTAAGCCCTTTGAGAGGCCGTGTCCAGTGTCGAGTGAAGTATCGTCGAAAAGCGTCTGAGCATATATGAAGTTTGCTGAGAGGGCATTCCTGACGTCTTGTGCTTCGAGGCCGCGGACGTTTGCGCGGTCTTGCCTGTCGACGGCCGTGAACTCCCGTCCGAAGTGCCTCATTCGCCTGCGTGCGAAGAGTAGGATGTCGTCGGTGTCTGAGTCTGCGAAGGCATTGAGGAACTCGCGTGGGCGGCTAAGGCGAAATGCGCAGACCAGCGTTGCGTCAGTCCTAGTGGGATCGAGGTCTAGGATCAGGTTCGAGATCGGAGTGAGGTCATCATCCTCCTCATAGGCAAACTCCACCTCGAGGGATACGAAGGGGAGCTTCGCGAGAGCGCTCGCCTCCAGTGCTTCGGCTTGTGTGAGGTTGCCAGATGTGCGTTCCAGGATCGCCTGTGTCCAGAGGTTCCCGGCCTCGGTGAAGTCATTTATTCGCGTCAGGGTGAAGTCATCGATACTGAACGAGCCCTTTTCTGGTCCAAGGAACTTATGGAAGAGCTCGACGAATGATGTCTTGCCGCTGTTGTTACGGCCAACGATGATTGTTGTCGACGTCTCGAACGTTAGCTCGACGCCGTCGAGCAGTCGAAAACCGTCTACGATCGCGGATCGCACGCGCATCGGTTCTTTCCCCCCTGGATCTAGGCCTAGGATTCTGTCAAGGAACTCGTCCGCCGCGTGTTGCCATGCGCGGCTTCCTCCCGGAGTCGATCGCTGGCGCTAGAGGGGGAGGTGGGTGGCAGCACCTTGGCGATGGTGGCGCTGCTAGTGGAGATTGCGCCGCCCGTGACAGCAGCCTCGGCTAAGGCTCGGACCGATTCGAGGCGAAGGCGCTCCTCGGCAACTGAGCCGATCAATGGGGCGTTCGCCGCCGCTTCAACTGGAAGCGAAACGATGCGGTGTTCGCTCGGGTTCGCCTTACTCTGCAGGGGCCAGCCCGTGTCCATGGGTCGGGGGAGCTCTGCGCAAAGCTCTAGCTCATGAGTGGCGCCCGTGTTCGGGCAATCGATGCCGGGTTGGCCCACCTCCTGCTTGCGGGCATCTCGGCAGGCGGCGGGGCCTTCGTGGGCGAACCAGTGGGGCAGTAGGCCTAGCGGACAGCTGTTTTGGTTGGCCATCCGTCCTATCGTCTTGTGGCGTGCCGCAGCCTGTACCTCTCTGGTGGTGGGGACCATCCGCGAACGCTCCTACCGAAGTCGGCAGCTTTGTTCGCCGCCGGTTCGCTCGCGACGGTAGTGGTTACCTCAGCGCGGGATGGGTGGCGCGCTGAGCGCGTCACAATCTGTCCCAAAAATGACCGGCGTCCCGATCGCGCACCTAGGTGCCATTGGCCAAGCGTGTGGCCGACCAGGCGTCCGATCCAGTAGGTGATGCCCATGGCGACTAGGCCGCCAAGGACGTTGCGGAGGACTGAGCGCAGCACCGGGGTGCCGCCGGCGCGGGCGCTCAGGTAGCCAGTGAGGACGAGGGCGGCGACAACAGCGACCACGGTGATCGGGATCTTCAGGGCGGTGGGGGCGATCAAGATCGCGAGCAGGGGCAGTGCGGAGCCGATGG
Source organism: Actinomycetales bacterium Actino_02 (assembly GCA_001603275.1). Lineage (GTDB taxonomy): Bacteria > Actinomycetota > Actinomycetes > Propionibacteriales > Propionibacteriaceae > Propionicimonas. The sequence goes on from LUYM01000024.1 coordinate 67,471, forward strand.
CGAACGACACAGCGGACGAGCCGGCGGCCATGCACGGGCTGGTCAGCTCGTTCGGGTCGATGCCCAGCTCGGTCTCGGCGTGGCCGTGACTCGGCTGCAGACAAGATGGGACAGTCCGTCAGGACACTCCTACCCAGAGGCCGTCCCGGGCCCGGGTCATGGCGACGTACAGCTCGCGGCGGTTGAGGTCCCAGCGCTCGTGTTCGGCCTCGTCGGCTGGAGGAATGCCCACGGTCTGGGCGCGGGGGACGTCCGGGATCAGCACCTGCTTGAACTCCAGGCCCTTGGCCCGCTTGATGGTGCCGACCTTCACCGCATCAACGGGGGAGCCGGAGTAATCCTCAAGACTGATCGTCCGAACACCCGCACTTGCCAGCGCTTCGGTGGCCAACCGGGCGGTACGCCGAGTCGTGCACAGCACGGCGACGTCACCAAGACTTGTACCAATCTCGCAGCTCACCCTCTGGATTCGATCAAGCATCGCGCGGCTGGTCTGCTGCCAGTCCTCGTAGAGCGTGATCACCGGCTGGGCGCCGCGGCGCGGAATGCTGGCCGGAACGTCCCCGCGCGCGATCACACCCTCGATGTCGGCGAACTCGTCGCTGGAGACGAGCTGCTGGGCAAAGGCGACGATCTCGGCGGTGTTGCGGTAGTTCACGTCCAGCACAACGCCGCGGTTCTGCACGGAGATGCCGACCTCGGCCAGGTTGTAGCCGCCCGGGTAGATCGACTGCTGGCCATCCCCGATCAGAGTGAAACCGTCTGGCCGATCACCTACCAGCGAGAACAGCATGCGGATCATCGCAGCCGACAGGTCCTGGGCCTCGTCAACGATCACTGCTGCGTAGGTCGTGCACGGTTTGCGTCGAAGCTCCGCCTCAGCGAGCAGGATGACGTCGGCGTAGTCGACGACGCCACGCCCGCGCAGCTCGGCGTCGTAAGCCTGATAGAGCCGCCAGACCGTCTCGCGCTGGGACGGCTGCAGCGAGTATCGACGTCCGGTGCGGACCAGATCGGCGTACGCGGAGTACTGAGTGATCCCACGCCCCTTGATGACGTTCTGGATCTCCTCTTGCCAGTACCGTTCGCCCTGCCGACCGGTGTCGAGGTTCGAGCCATGGCCAACCTGCTGCCAGGCCTTCTTGAAGGCGATCTCGGCAAGTTGGGCGTCGATCTTGAACTCCACTCCACGCTGGCGCAGGAGCCGGGTCGCGAAGGCGTGAACGCCGGTGAACTCCACGCGATCGGCGACCTCGGGAGCCAGCCGGTTGAGTAGTTCGTGGAGGACCCCAGGCAGCGTCTTCACGAATGACGTCACCAGGATCTTCCCTGGACGTGTTCGCGCCAGGTAGGCGGCACGGTGCAGGCCGACCACCGTCTTCCCGGTGCCGGCGGGGCCGCGCAGGCGACATGGCCCGGGGAAGGATCGCCGGACGAGCTTGGCCTGCTGGGGGTGGAGGAACGACATCCACTCCTCAATGGGCTGGGCCATGATGCCGGCCATCAGGGCCTCGTTGACCTCCTCGTCGCTCAACAGGGCATCCTGAGTGATCTGCATCGAAGGTGCCGGCAGAACGGGTTCGGGAACGGCAGCAACCACCGGCGCCGGTGCGTTCACCTCGGGGAAGAGCGCCAAGGCCCGCTGCAGGACGGCGTCTACCTGGCTCGGCGTGAGCCGGTTGCCTTTGGCGGCGATAGCGCGCAAGGCATCCTTCTCGCCGACCACCTGGACCGTGCCGACCGAGAGGTTGACCCCCTGGCGCCCAGCCAGGACCGCGAGGACGTGTACTTCCCCAGGGGCAAGGCCGATCTCAGCCAGATGAGCCTGAGTCAGGTCGGCAAGGCTGGCAAGGTTGTCGAGGTCGTCGGTGACGTCCTCCTGCCCCCGGTAGAGACGGCCATCGATGAACGACACGTCCTTCCACGCCTTGGTGTCGACAATGAACACCCCCGATGGCCCGACGACGATCAGATCCACTTGGGCTCGCTGGCTGCCCGGCCAGCGGCGATCCGCCAGCAGGTGGTGGCCTACGGCAGCCAGTGGCGAGAGCGTCCGCGCGGTCTGCTTTTCGGTGACGGCGGCCACGCCGTAACGTGACGCAGTCGCCCGAGCCTCCCGGGCGGCGCGCTCATGTGCGTCGGCCAGAGCCAGTTGCCGCAGTGACTCCGCACCTGCGGACTCACCAGCAAGCACGATCACGCTCCGCTGGTGTGGCCGTGTTCATTGGGATTCCTTGTTGTCTGCCTGGGGTGGACTACGGCCGGCAGCGATGTGACGTTGCCGACGAGTTATTCATCACGGTAAGGGAACTGTGCCTTCCGGAGCGCCCAGACGTGCGGTACGCCTCAGGATGCGTGTACGAACTCCGCGAAGCGCTGGGCCAGGCGGTCGCGATCCGGCTGATCGGCCCTGCGGGGCGGGACGATCAGCATCGAGCCGTGCATGTCCTGCAGGCCGTGACGCAGCATCGGGCCGTCCACCTCGAGAAGCAGCTTGTGGTCGATCCGAACCTCGTAGTCCGGTGAGATGCCCAGCATGTTCTGGTCGTAGGCGGCGTGGTGGATCTTGCACAGCGACAAGCCGTTCGAGACCACCGGCAGGCCCAGCTCCTCTGAGTCCGGGACGATGTGGGCCGCGTCGAGGAGCTCTCCGTGATTGAGCCGGCAGATCGCGCAGCGAGTCTGGTAGGCCGAGATCACCCGTCCGCGGAACTCGGCCTGGTGCAGGCGCTGGCGTACCACGCGCTCGGCGTAGCGACGTTCGGGGGCATCCGGGTTGCTTGCGCCCAGGAAGCGGACGCTGGCATCCAGCTCCAGCAGAAACTCGCGCTGTTCGACCAGGTCCTCGACCACGTACACCGGAGCGAACGGGACGAACTCGCCGTCACGGGTCTTGCGTAGCAGGATGATCGGCAGGCCCAGCTCGAAGGCGCGACGCAGCTTGGCGTTGTCGCCGTTGATCGAACCTTCACGGTAGGAGTAGCGGAACAGTCCGCCGGCCACCTCGCGGTCGGCGTAGGGGCCGTCGGGAGAGCTGATCACGCTCAGGGTGGCGTCCATCTCGCGGGGATTGCGGATGCCGCGGGAGCGATCCACCAGGGCGAGGCTGTCGCCGTCCGGCATCGGGAAGACCAAGTCGGCGCGAGTGACGAAGCCCCCGTTGCGACTGGCACGCTCAAGCACCGAGGCGATGATCGCCTCGCGCAGCGGTTCAGCCGAGCCCACGAGGTAGGTCTATCAGTAGGGCGGGTCGCGCCGCAGGCCGGACGGGCGACAAGTTGCGCCAGCCAATCAATCCAGGGCTACTGGGCGCTGCCGGCGGGCGTGTCGCCCGGGCCTCAGGCGTTCCGGCGCAGGTAGGTGATCAGCTCGGAGCGCTTGTGGATGCCGAGCTTGGCGTAGATGTGCTGGACGTGCGTGCTGACGGTGGGGTCTGCTGCACGATCAGGTGACAGTGGTTAGTCACGCAGCCTGAGTGGCTGTCGTGGTC
>LUYM01000025.1 GCA_001603275.1 Actinomycetales bacterium Actino_02
CTTTTCCACCACATCGCCCATCATGGTGCGGCCGGTGCCGGGATGCGGCTGGTGGCCGGTCATGGCGGTGGTGGAGTTATCGAGCACCACCAGCGTGAATTCCGCCTGGTTGTAAACGGCGTTGACGACACCGGGCAGTGCGGAGGCAAAGAAGGTGGAATCCCCGACGAAGGCAAAGCAGGAACGGTCCGCTTCGAGATGGCGGATGCCCTGGGCGATGCCGAGGCCCGCGCCCATGCACAGGCAGGTATCCACCATGTCCAGCGGCATGGCGTTGCCCAGTGTGTAGCAGCCGATATCGCCGCAGAAGATGGTTTTGCGGTCCTTCATGGCCTGCTTGACGGCGTAGAAGGAGGCCCGGTGCGGGCAGCCGGCGCAGAGCACAGGCGGACGCACCGGCAGCGGCGGAGGCGTTTCCTCCGGAACGGCCGGGAGCTGCACGCCGAGGAAGGAGGCCACGGCGGCGGCCACGCTGTCCCGCGTGTTTTCCCCGGAACGCGGGATATTGCCGGTCTGCTTGCCGAGAATCTTTACAGAAAGGCCGTACTTGCCGCAGAGGTAGATGAGCTCCCGCTCGATGACGGGATCCAGCTCCTCGACACAGAGGACCTCATCCAGGCCGGAAAGGAACTCCACGGTTTTTTTCTCCGGGAAGGGGAAGGGCGTCGCGACCTTCAGGACGCGGCAGGCGCCGAGCTTTTCCCGGGCTTCCATCACATACGTATAACTGATGCCGCCGGTGGCAATGCCCTTGCGGCAGGCGCATTTTTCCGGCTCAATCCGATTGGGGGCATAATCCGACAGGACATCGGAGAGCGCGGCGTTGCGCTCCTCGATCTTCCGGTGGTTGGCAAAGGAGAGGCGGGGGAAGATGACCCAGCGGCCCGGATCGCGGACCCAGCCTTCGGCCGTGTGGGTTTCGTATTCTTCCGGATCCAGCACCTTCAGGGAAGCATAGCCGTGGGAAACACGGGTGGTGGGCCGGAGAAAAACCGGCGTTCCGTATTTTTCGGAGAAGGCGAATGCTTCGCGCATCATGTCGTACGCTTCCTGGGCGGAGGACGGGTCAAAGACCGGCACCTTGGAGAAGGAGGCGAAATGACGGGTATCCTGCTCCGTCTGGGAGGAGATGGGACCGGGATCGTCGGCCACCAGGACGACCAGGCCGCCTTTGACGCCAATGTATTCCAGGCACATCAGCGGATCGGACGCTACGTTGAGGCCCATCTGCTTCATCGTGACAAGAGCCCGGGCACCGGCATAGGACGCGCCGGCAGCCACTTCCATAGCGGTTTTCTCGTTGACAGACCATTCGACGTAGACGGATTCGCCACGGTTTTTGGCGACGGTTTCCAGAACTTCGGTTGAGGGGGTGCCGGGATAGCCGCAGACCAGGTTGACCCCGGCCGCAAGCGCGCCCATGGCGATGGCTTCATTCCCCATCAGAAAGGCGGTATGCATACATTCACTCCTTCAGGAATATCTGTTCAGAATCATAGCACAAAACGGCCCGGATGACCAGAAATTCCGCCGGAAAAAACATGAAATATGCCGGCAGGAACCTGCCGGCATACAATGAAAGCTTTTTTTCAGTGGGAGAACCGCATGAGCAGATAGATGATCATGAGCAGGAGGCCGGCAACGGTGAGCAGCAGGCCGTATGTGAGGCTGCGGCCGAGGTTGTGGCCCGCGATGGTGATGAGCCGCCGCCGCTCGACCGGCAGGAAGCCGCCGGACGGGGTGTCCTGCTTCTTTGCGCGGCCCGCCTCCAGTGTGCGGCGGATGAAGAGGTACACATAGTCCGTGAGGCCGGCCAGGAAACGGGTGCCGGCGGTCAGCAGCCGGGGAATCCAGACCATGAACAGCTTGCTTTCCGGAGCGGCCGCGAGGAACCGGAACACGGCGGTGAACGCCGCGGGGATCCATTTGCGGATGAGTTTGCTGTCCGGAATGGAAGCGATGAAGTTGAAAATGAATGAGAAAACGGTGACCAACAGGTCGATGAGGGGACGGTATACCTTGTCCTCCAGGTCCAGCCAGGAAGGCCAGCGGTTGACATAGACCCGCTTTCCGTGCCGGGATTTGTCCGCGGAAGCCATCAGCAGCGGGCGGACGACCAGCAGGTACACCAGGGCGCCCACGGCGATGCTGTACGCCGCGCCGACCAGGTTTTCACCGGAGAAATAATGCACATGGCCCGGGGAGCCCTGGCCGAAGAAGGGCATGGAGCGCGCGGCGCAGGGGCTGAGCAGCGCGGAGCCGAAGAGGCCCAGGAAGGGCAGGGGCACCGACGCGGCAAGCAGGGCGGCCGCCGCGGGATTTCCGATATACCGGCGGTTCATGGCGTCGTACTTCGCCTGGAGTTCGGGATCCGCGTTCTTCTCGATGAAGAGGCAGATATAGAGCTTGGTCATGTAGGCGACGGTGAGGCCGCCGGAGAAGATGAACAGGAGTTCCAGCGCGCGGTACGGCCAGACGACATGCCCGTGGGCGGAAAGTTCCGCGATGAGTTCCAGGATGCCCTCATGCAGGAGGGACTTGGAATTGAACCCGCTGCCCAGCGGCGGGATACAGGCGATGGAAATCGCGCCCATCAGGAAGCAGGCGTGGAACAGCGGCTTGCCCCGGCCGAAGCCGCGGACGCCGTTGAGATCCAGCCGGTGCAGGTTCATGTACACCACGCCGGCGCACAGGAACAGGCACAGCTTGATGAGGGAATGGTTCATCATATGCTCGAGGGTGCCCCAGGCGGCCAGGGAGCCTTCCTCGCCCAGCAGCGTCATGACCGAGAGACCGAC
>LUYM01000026.1 GCA_001603275.1 Actinomycetales bacterium Actino_02
GGTTGCCGTACCCCCCCGTTCGGCAGCCCCGACCCGTTCCCCGCCCAGCCCACCCGCAGTGGGCGCCGGGCGGGTACGTCCTCTCCGTCAGCAGCTGGCCAGGATCACGTCCGCGCAATCGCGGTAGCTCAGCCGTGCCGAGTTCAGACACAGGTCATAGCTGTGCGGGTCGCCGAACTTCGTGTCGGTGAAGAACTGCTGGTAGCGCCGCCTGCTGCGGTCCATCCGAGCGATGTGCGCCTCGGCGTGTTTGGGATCGACCCCGTCGACGGCGACGGCACGATCAACCTTGGCTTGGAGGTTGGTGCTGTAGATGAAGACGCTGCGCATCCGCAAGCCCTGGTCGGCCAGAATCCGATCAGCGCACCGACCGATGAAGACAGCCGGGGCCCGCTGGGCCGCACAGACAATCACTTCCGCAATGGTGGAGTAGGTGCGGTAGGGCAGGGTCATCAGCTCCGGGTCGGCGGCACCCAGCATCGACACGTCGAAGAACTGGCCTCCGACCACCTGCTCGTCGAAGCGGGCCAGCAGGTCGGCCGGCGCACCCTGGCGCTGGGCGGCCTCATCCAGAATCCGGGTGTCGTAGAAATCCATCCCGGTTCTCTCGGCGATGATCCGGCCCACCTCCCGTCCGCCACTACCGAATTCTCGGTTGATCACTATCGAACGGTCCATGGCCAGCTCCTTTCGCAACGGGCTACTTCGAACCTACTCCGATGGCGGCCTAGCATGGGCGCAACGTCGGAAGGATCTGTGATGACAGCAGTCCAGTTCTGGGAGGAGCGGTACGCCGGCCGCCAAGTCTGGTCAGGCAAAGTGAACGCCACCATGGCCGCACTGGTTGCCGAACTCCCCACCGGAAGGGCGCTGGAGTTGGGCTGCGGCGAGGGCGGGGACGCCGTCTGGCTCGCCGAGCAGGGCTGGCAGGTGACCGCAGTGGACATCTCACCGACCGCCATCGAGCGCGGACGCGTCGCTGCGGCTGAGCGCGGCTTGGCCGAGCGGATCGAGTGGATCGCCGCCGACCTGTCGGACTGGGCTCCGGATGGATCCTTCGACCTGGTCACCGCATCCTTTCTGCAGTCGCCACTGGAGCTGGAGCGAGCCGGCATTCTGCGCCGGGCCGCGCAGGCCGTCGCGCCGGGCGGACGCCTGTTGCTGGTCTCCCATGCGGCCGCGCCTCCGTGGGCAAGCGGCCTGCAGCACGGCCACGCGGAGTTCCCGCAGCCGGCAACCGAGTTGGCCATGCTCGAGCTGCCGGCGGACGGCTGGGACGTCGTCATCGCCGAGGTGCGGCAGCGCCCAGCGGTCGGACCGGACGGCACCGCTGCCGAACTCGACGACACCGTGGTCCTGGTTCAGCGCAGCTGAGCGGATCTGATAGAAACCCAGCCATGCGCGCGATCCAGTACTCCCACGTGGCTGAGCTTCCCCAACTCGTGGAGCTACCCGAGCCGGAGTGTCCGGTCGACGGCGCAGTCTTGGCCGTCCGAGCCACCGGAGTCTGCCGCTCGGACTGGCATGCATGGCGCGGCCATGACCCGGTGCCGCTGCCGATGGTGCCCGGCCATGAGTTTGCGGGCGAGATCGTCCGAGTCGGCCCGCTGGTGCGGGAGTTTCGCGTCGGTGAGCGGGTCACCGCGCCGTTCGTGAACGGCTGCGGCGTATGCCCGGAGTGCCGCGCCGGCAACGCCCAGGTCTGCCCGAACCAGACCCAGCCGGGCTTCACCTACCACGGCTCCTTCGCCGAACAGGTGGTGGTGCGCCAGGCGGACTTCAATCTGGTCCGACTGCCCGAGCAGGTGGATTACGTCACGGCGGCCGCCCTGGGCTGCCGTTTCGCCACCTCGTTCCACGCCCTGACCAGGCAGGCCGGGCTGCAGGCAGGGGAGTGGCTGCTGGTGCTCGGCTGCGGTGGCGTCGGTCTGTCCGCGGTGATGATCGCCAAGGCCCTGGGCGCCCAGGTCATCGCCGTCGATCCGTCCCCGAGCGCCCGGCAGCGCGCTGCGGAGCTCGGTGCCGAGCACGTCCTTGCCGCTGCGGATCCGGATGCCATCGCCGAGCTCAGCGGTGGGGGAGTCCAGGTCAGCCTCGACGCCCTCGGCTCGGCGGCCACCGCGGCTGCCGGTGTCCGCAGCCTGCGCCGCCGTGGCCGCCACGTCCAAGTCGGCCTGATGCTCGATACGAATGCTGAGGCCAGCCTGCCGTGGGGTCCGGTGGTGGCCCGTGAGCTCCACGTGATGGGCAGTCACGGGATGGCCGCCAAGGACTATCCGGAACTTCTGGCCCTCATAGCTGACGGACGGCTCGATCCCTCGGTCCTAGTCGGCAAGGTCGTCGATCTCGAGCAGGCCGGGCTCGAACTGGCTGCCATGGACGCCCCCGCGCAGACCGCAGGCCTGGTGGTAGCTCGGCTGAGCTAGCCCGAATACGGCGCCCTCCGCGGCTAGGGTGGCGGAATCATGGCAGGCATCCACGGGCTCTTCGCCGACACCACTCCGCTCGCCAACCCGCACTTTCGGCGGCTGTGGCAGGCCAACATCATCACCGTCATCGGCGCTCAGCTCACCGTGGTTGCCGTGCCGGCCCAGATCTACGCGATCACGCAGGACTCCGGTTACGTCGGCCTCACCGGTCTGTTCGGACTGGTGCCGCTGGTGATCTTCGGCCTGTGGGGCGGAGCGCTGGCCGACCATTTCGACCGTCGCCGCATCCTGCAGGTCACCACGGTCGGCCTGATCGTGACCAGCGGACTCTTCGCCGTCCAAGCCTTCGCCGGCATCGACAATGTGTGGCTGCTGCTGGGCTTATTCGCTCTCCAGCAGGCATTCTTCGGGGTCAACCAGCCCACCCGCAGTGCGGTTCTGCCCCGGCTGCTGCCGCTGGACCAGCTACCCGCCGCCAATGCACTGAACATGACGGTGATGATGGCCGGTGCGATCGCCGGCCCAATGGTCGGCGGCGCGCTGATTCCGGTGCTGGGTTATGGCTGGCTGTATCTGGTCGACACCCTCACCCTGTTCGCCACCCTGACCGCGGTGTGGCGACTGCCGGCACTGCCGGTGGCCAACCGGCAGGGGACGCCGGGTTTGCGCTCGGTCATCGACGGACTGGCCTACCTCAAGGGCCAGCCGATCCTGCTGATGAGCTTCGTGGTCGATCTGATCGCCATGATCTTGGGCATGCCGCGGGCACTGGCCCCACAGATTGCTCACCAGAGCTTCGGCGGGCCGATCGAGGGCGGCACCGAGTTCGCGCTACTGATGGCAGCCATGCCGGTCGGTGCGGTACTGGGCGGCGTGTTCTCCGGATGGGTGTCGAAGGTGAATCGCCAAGGTCGTGCCGTCGTGGCCAGCGTCCTGGTCTGGGGGGCCGCCATCGCCGGAATGGGCCTGGCCGTCGCGCTGGCGCCGCAGTGGCGGGCCCCCATGCTGGTGGCAGCCTTCGGCTTCCTGGTGATCGGCGGAGCCGCCGACATGGTGTCGGCCTCGTTCCGGCAGGCGATCCTGCAGTCGGCCGCCGACGACTCGGTTCGCGGACGCCTTCAAGGGGTCTTCATCGTGGTGGTCGCAGGCGGGCCTCGGATCGCCGACGTCCTGCACGGCTATGCCGCTGCCGGTGTCGGCACGGCCTGGGCAGTTGGCGGCGGCGGGCTACTGGTGATCGCCTGCACGATCGTCGCGGCCCTCGTGGTTCCCGCCTTCTGGCGGTATCGGCCGACCAGCCCAGCGGGCTAGCTCAGGCCAGAGCGGCCTTCACCTTGGCAGCGACCTTGGCGCCTTCTGCCCGTCCGGCGACCTTGGCGTTGACGGCCTTGATGATCATGCCCATCTGCTTCATCGACGGGCTCTCGCCCAGCTGTGCGGTCGCAGCGGCGACCTCGGCGGCGACGAGTTCGTCCAGCTCGTCTTCGGTCAGAGCGGCCGGAAGGTAGCGCTGCAAGACCTCGATCTCGGCAAGCTCCCGCTCAGCCAGTTCCGGACGGTTGCCGGCGGTGTAGGCCTCGGCGGAGTCGCGGCGCTTGGCCACTTCCCGGTTGAGCAGAGTGAGCACTTCGGCTTGGTCCAGAGTGCGGGCCTGCTTGCCTGCGACCTGCTCGTTCTTGATGCTCGCGATCGCCATCCGCAACGTGGAGCGGGTCAGCTCGTCGTGATCCTTCATCGCAGCCACCAGGTCCGCCTGAAGCCGATCGGCCAACTCACTCATCAACAATCCCTCTCTCGTTCGTGCCTGGACATTGTGTCACGGTCGCCACAGCCCTCCGGTCTATGCTGAGACCCCACTTCGCAGGAGGGTCAACAGATGGGTCACCAGGTGCCGGAAGCCGGCTCCGTCGGGATCGTCACAACTGCGACCGTGACACTGTTCAGTGTCGAGAACCCCCTGCGAATGTCGAACGGTGGCACTCTGGCCCCGGTCGAGGTCGCCTACGAGACCTATGGACAGCTCAATGAGGCTCGCGACAATGCGGTCTTCATCTGCCACGCCCTCACCGGGGACGCCCACGCGGCCGGCTTCCACGAGGGAGCGACCCGGCCCGGCTGGTGGGACAACCTGATCGGCCCCGGCAAGCCTCTGGACACCGATCGCTACTTCGTGATCTGCCCGAACCTGATCGGTGGCTGCCAGGGCAGCACCGGTCCGTCGTCGATCAATCCGGAGACCGGCGCCGCCTACGGCCTGGACTTCCCGGTGCTGCTGATGCGCGACCTGGTGGCCGTCCATCGCGCTCTGATCGCCCATCTCGGGGTCACCCGGCTACTGGCCGCGATCGGCGGCTCACTGGGCGGCATGCAAGTGCTGCAGTGGGCGCTCGACCATCCCGAGGATGTCGCCAATGCCGTGGTGATCGCCGCGTCCAGCCGGCTCACCGCGCAGAACATCGCCTTCTCGGCAGTGGCCCGACGGGCAATCATGACCGATCCGGAGTTCAACCACGGCACCTATGCCGCCAGCGGATCGAATCCGGAGACCGGCTTGTCGATCGCCCGGATGATGGCCCACATCACCTACCTGTCCGAGGATGCGCTCACCGAGAAGTTCGGACGCACCCCGCAGACGGCCGTCGATGAGCCAGGGCTCGGCATTCACTTCGCCGTGGAGAGCTATCTCGACCATCAGGGCAAGGCCTTCGTCGAGCGCTTCGACGCGCTCAGCTACCTGTACCTCAGCCGAGTGATGGACTACTTCGATCCCTTCGCCGACCCGGACGCCCTGTCCCGGATCGGTGCCCGTCCGGTTCGCTGGCTGGTGATCTCCTTCGACACCGACTGGCGCTTCGGCACCGAGCACTCCCGGCGGATCGTCCGTCGCCTCGAACATGCCGGTCAGCCGGTCAGCTTCCGGGAGATCACCTCACCGTGGGGGCACGACTCGTTCCTGCTGGAGATCGACGACTACCACGCCACTCTGCGCAGCTATCTGCAGCGGGCGCAGCAGGAGGTGCAGGCATGAGTCTTCGTCCCGATTTGGCCCTAGTGGCCGACCTGGTCCCGTCCGGCAGCCGAGTACTCGACCTGGGCTGTGGCTCCGGAGCGCTCCTGGCCGACCTGATCGAGCACCGCAACTGCCGGGGAACCGGGGTTGAGATCGATCCAGAGTCGGTGGTGGAGGCGATCGGCCTGGGCGTTCCGGTGATCGAGCTGGACATCGACACCCAGCTCGACGAGTTCGCCGACGCGTCCTATGACGTCGTGGTGCTGTCCCGGACGATTCAGACCGTCCATCGCCAGGTGGACGTGCTCACCCAGATGGCCCGAATCGGATCACGGCTGATCGTGTCAGCCCCGAACTTCGGCTGGTGGCGACACCGGCTGCGCCTGCTGCGCGGCCGGATGCCGATCTCCAAGGACCTACCGCACGCCTGGTACGACACACCCAACCTGCGGTTCACCACGCTGCTCGAACTCGAGGAGCTCTTCGGACGACTCGGGCTGACCATCGAGCAGCGGATCCCGCTGAGCCCGACCGGCGAACCCTTGCGGGTGACCGGGGCCATGGCGAATCTCGCCGCCGGCGCGGCCGTGTATGTGTTGAAGGGCTAGCCCGGCGAACCTGCTGCGGCAAGCGCCTTCACGAGGCGCTCGGCGCTGGAACCGAGGTTCAGTTCAGCGCTGAGCCGGGCGAACTCGTCCGGGTCCGCCGGCGCGGAGGGCAGCCTGAGATCGGGCACGGCCAGCGGCAGGTCGCGCCGAACAGCGACCACTTCGCCGGCTGGACCGAGGTAGTCGATGGCCTCAGCCAGGCGCCGAGTCAGAGTGGGGGAGAGTAGCCCATTCTGGGCGGCCGCCACGATCTGTTCGATCGATCCGTACTCGGCCACCAGCTTCGCCGCGGTCTTCTCGCCGATGCCGGCGACGCCGGGAAGACCATCGGACGGATCGCCGCGGAGGACCGCGAAATCGACGTAGCCGCGGGCCGACACCCCGTACTTGGCCTGCAGCCAGGCATCGTCGACCACGTCATGCTGCGCGACGCCGCGTCCGACGTAGAGCACCCGGCAGTCCCGGTCGTCGTCCACCAGCTGGAACAGGTCCCGATCACCGGTGACGATCCGCACCCCGCGACCCGCGTTGGCCAGGGTGCCGATCACATCGTCCGCCTCGGCGTCGGGGGCACCGATCACCGGCAGCCCGGCCGCCGCCAGGACGGCCCTGATCAGCGGCACCTGCACCTGGAGCTCTTCGGGGACGATTTCCACCTCGCCGTACGCAACTCGATGCGCCTTGTAGGACGGGATCAGCGCCACCCGCCAAGCCGGGCGCCAGGCGTCGTCCCAGCAGCAGGCGAGCTGCTGAGGGGAGTACTCGGTGATGAATCGCGCCGCGAAGTCCAGCAGCCCGCGGACGGCGTTGACCGGCGTCCCGTCGACGGCGCGCAGGCTCGACGGCAGTCCGAAGAAGGCCCGGAAGTACAACGAGGCCGTGTCCAGCAGCAACAACCCAGTCCTCTGCATCGCCCCATGGTGCCATGAGCGCGGCCAGCCGGGGTGCGACTAGGCTCTGGGCGTGATCGACGCACTCTCCCGCCGCCCTGGAGCGCTGCGGGTGGTGCTGGCCATTCTCAGCGGACTCGCCACGGCGCTGGCCTTCCAGCCGTTCAACCTGTGGCCGCTGGCCTTTCTGGGGGTGGCCGGACTCAGCGTGAGTGTGCTGGCGGCCAAGGGCTACCGCGGCGCGGCCGGACTCGGCCTGGTCTTCGGCCTCAGCTTCCTGGGGCTCGGCCTGAATTGGATGCAGATCATCTTCCTCGAGGCGCTTCTCGGCCTGGTCGCCGTCGAGTCGGTGTTCTTCCTTGTCCTCGGCCTGCTGATCCGGCTCAGTGGTCGGAGCCGTTGGTGGCCACTGCTGGCTGCCGCGTCCTGGGTGGCCATCGAGTTCAGCTTCTCCCACTTTCCGTTCAACGGCTTCGGCTGGCTGCGGCTGGGCTACACGATGGCCGACTCGCCACTGGCCGGGGCCTATCCGCTGGTCGGAGTGCCCGGAGTCAGCCTGGCCGTGGCCCTGATCGGCCAAGGGCTGGCCTGGTGGCTGCAGCGGCTGAGTTGGCGCCGCGGCACGGCGTTGTTCGCCTGCACGGCACTCGTAGTGCTGGCCGGCTCGGCGGGGACTCTGGTCGGACCTGGCGCCCAGACCGGCAGCGTCCAAGTCGGCTGGGTGCAAGGCGGCGCCCCCGGAGGCGGTGTGTATGGCCTCGGCCCCGCCCGGACGATCACCAAGAACCAGTTGGCCCAGACGATCCGGCTCGCCGACCAGGTGGACGCCGGGACGCTGCCGCGCCCCGATTTCGTGGTGTGGCCGGAGAACTCCACTGACGCGGACCCGTTCGCCGATGCCGAGACCGGACAGCTCGTCCGCAGCGCGGTGACGCGGCTGAACACCCCGCTACTGGTCGGGGCCATCCTGTCCGGGCCCGGAGCCGGCGAGCGGCAGACCGCTTCGCTGTGGTGGGACCCCACCAGACAGGTGAGCGCCACCTACATCAAGCGCGGGATCGTCCCGTTCGGCGAGTGGGTCCCGATGCGCGACGTGCTGCTGCCGCTGATCCCCGAACTGGCGTACGTGGGTGACCAGTCGGTGCCCGGGGATCGACCCGGGGTGCTGGACGTACAGCTGGCTGACGGTCGTCCGCTGAAGCTGGGCATCCTGGTCTGTTACGACCTGGCCTTCGACAACTACGCCTACGATCTGCCCACTCACGGGGCCCAGGTCGTGGTGGTGCAGTCCTCGAACGCGATGTATCAGGGCACCGGCCAGATCGACCAGCAGTTCGCCATGACCCGCGTCCGCGCCATGGAACTTCGCCGCGAGATCCTGGTGGTCACCACCAGCGGCGTCTCCGGCCTGATCGAGCCGGACGGGACGGTGGCCTTCTCCGTTCGTGACCATTCGTCGGCCTCCGGCGTGGTCAGCCTGGCCGAGCGTGATGGTGTCACGCCGGCGACCTGGTTGGCCGGCTGGGTGGAAGGCGGGACGATAGCCGGGTTGCTGCTCGGACTTGGCTACCTGGTGATCTCGGGCAGAATGAAATCACGACACACTCGAAGTGGAGCTGAAGATGCCACACCCGGCAACCCCTCTTGAACCCGTGCTGGTGGTCATCCCCACCTACAACGAGTTGGAGAACCTCCGTCCGATCACTGCGCGCATTCGCGCCGCGGTGCCCAGTGCGCACATCCTCGTCGCCGACGACAACTCACCCGACGGCACCGGCAAGCTCGCCGATGACCTAGCGGAGGCCGACGACCATCTGCATGTGCTGCACCGCACCGGCAAGGAGGGCCTCGGAGCCGCCTACCTGGCCGGCTTCGCCTGGGGAATGGAGCACGGCTACCAGGTACTGGTTGAGCACGACGCCGACGGCTCCCATCAGCCGGAATATCTGCCCTCGATCCTGGAGCGACTGCAGACCGCTGATGCCGTGAAGGGATCCCGCTACGTCAGGGGCGGCTCCACGAAGGGCTGGCCGATGCATCGCGAACTGCTCTCGCGGGGCGGCAATCTGTGGACTCAGCTGATGCTCGGACTCCCGGTGAAGGACGCCACCGGCGGCTTTGTGGCCTGGCGCGCCAGCACGCTGCAAGGGATGGGCTTGGACGGCATGGAAGCAGCCGGCTACGGATTCCAGGTAGAGATGGTGCGCCGCGCGATTCGGGCCGGGTTCACCGTCGCCGAGGTGCCGATCGAGTTCGTCGAACGCGAGTACGGCGACTCCAAGATGAGCGGAGCCATCGTCATGGAGGCGATGGGGCTGACCACTCGCTGGGGCTGGAAGTACCGCACCGGTCAGGTGGCCGCCGCATTCTCGGCCCTGACCGGGCGCCGGCGCGGAGGCGGTCAGGGGGCTGCCTCGTGATCGGCATAAAGCGCTGGGCGCTCCCCGTGCTGGTGGCCTGCTTCATCGTGGTCTCGGTAATCGAGGTCTGGCTGCTCACCTGGGTGGGCACCCGAATCGGCATCCCGTGGACCATCGCCATCCTGATCGCCGAAGCGGTGCTCGGAGCGTGGCTGCTGCAGCGAGAGGGCCGCAAGGCGTGGGCTGCGCTGTGGGATGCCCTCAGCCTGGGCCGGATGCCCAGCGGCCAGCTCGCCGACGCCGCTCTGGTGCTGGTCGGCGGCATCCTGCTGATCCTGCCCGGCTTCCTCACCGACGTGTTCGGTCTGATCTTCCTGGTCCCGGCCACGCGTCCGTACGCCCGACGAGTGCTGGGGGTGTTCCTGGCACGCCAGTCGGCCATGTCATCGGGTTCGAGGAATGGATCAACCTCAGCCTTCCACACCGGCACGGTGATCGACGGCGAGACCGTCGACGACCCAGGTGCACCCGCAACCAAGCCGCCGACAGCGACCAATCCGCAGGGCGAACTTCCGGGCTAGCGATCGCCCCGGATCTCGCCCAAGCGTTCGGCGAGCAACTCCTCGAGCTCCTTCAGGGAGCGACGCTCGCGGAGCATGTCCCAATGGGTGCGCGGCGGCTTGACCTCCTTGGCCTCTGCCACCACGCCGTCCGAGCGTCGAGCGATCTCCCCGCAGCGCGGGCATTCCCACTCAGCCGGCAGGTCTGCCTCTTCGGCGAAGACCACGGTGAAGTGATGCTCACGCGGGCAGTCGAATCCGATCTCCTGACGCGGTGCCAGTTCGATCCCATTGGGATCGGCATTGCTCTTGGCGCCCAGTCCAGAGCCCCGTAGCGAACGATCAGCCATCTCCACCTCCGTGCCCACGTTAGCGGGACCGACAAATCAGAACACTGCTGGTAACGCGTTGCCGGCGTCGGTGATTCCCTTCCGCATGTTCACTCTGGTCAGCAAGTAGCCTCCGACCACGAAGAAGATGGCCAGTGCGATCAACGCGAGCCGGTAGGACTGCGCGAACTGGAAGACCAAGCCGAAGGCCAGGGTTCCCAGCCAGCTCGTGCCACGCTCCATGGCCTGGTAGAAGCTGAAGAACTCGGCCTCTCTGCCGATCGGCACCAACTGGCTGTACATCGAGCGGGACAGTGCCTGGGTGCCGCCCATCACCAGGCCGATCGCTGCGCCGAGCCCGAGCAAGGCCACGAAGTTGTGAGCGGGTAGCAGGAAGCCGACCACAACCACCCCCAGCCAGATCAGAATCCCGCCCAGCACTGTTCGCTTGGCTCCGTAGCGACCGGCGAACCTGCCGAAGATCAGTGCACCGAACAGCGCCACGATCTGGGTGAGCAGGAAGGTGGTCAGCACCTGGCTCTGGGTCATGCCCAGCTCACCGGACGCATACTGACTGGAGGCGAAGATCACCGTCTGAATGCCGTCGTTGTAGAACAGGAAGGCGAGCAGGAACAGCATCGTCTGCGGGTACTTGCGCAGGACTCCGAAGGTGCTGGCCAGCTGGGTGAACGGGTTACGTTCGGCGGCCTCCTTGGGCACCTCGCGGGGAAGCCGGCGCAGTCCAAGGAACGGAATCAGGGTGAAGGCCGCCCACCACACGCCCGCCGAGAGCAGACAGATCCGGACGGCCATCTCCGAGTCCAGGCCGATCTGGTCGTTGAAGGTGATTACAGCGAAGTTGATCAGCAGCAGCAGTCCGCCGCCGGCGTAGCCGAAGGCCCAGCCCTTGCTGGAGACCCGGTCCCGTTCGTCCGGGCCGGCGATCCGGACCAGGATCGAGTCGTAGACGATGGTGGAGGCACCGAAGCTGAAGGCTCCGATGATCATCAACCAGACGCCGAGCTCCCAGTTGGAACCGGTCAGGAAGAACATCAGGCTGCCGGCCAGCGCACCGATCCACGCCGAGACTCCCAGCCACCGGTGCGGATGCGCCGAGCGGTCGGCCGCAGCCCCGACGAACAGCAGCAGAACCGCCGACAGCACGGTGCTGATGGTCGAGACGAAGGACGGCAGGGCGCCGGGGAGTACCGGGATGAAGCCGAGCAATTGAACCGGGGTGGTGCACACCTGGCCATCGGCGAGATCGGTGCAGCCAGCGGCGTTGTTGGCCAGATGCGTCAGGTACGGGCCGATCAGCACCGTTGCCGTGGTGGTGATGTAGGCCGAGTTCGCCCAGTCGTACCAGTACCAGGACCGCTGTTCCCGGGTGCTCTTCACAATTCCTCCTGCCAGAGTCCGCGGTTTCGCAGGACCTGCTTCAGTGCGACCAGATCATTGGTGATCAGGCCGT
The DNA here is from genome assembly GCA_001603275.1 of Actinomycetales bacterium Actino_02. GTDB lineage: Bacteria > Actinomycetota > Actinomycetes > Propionibacteriales > Propionibacteriaceae > Propionicimonas. The sequence continues at coordinate 11,658 of LUYM01000026.1, forward strand.
CCACACCCAGATCGATCAGCCGGGCCATCTCGGTCGGGTCGTCGATCGTCCACACCTGCACCGCGCGGTGGTGCGCGTGCGCCGCAGCCACGACGTCCGGACGGACCACCCCCACCAACCCACCGAAGGCTCGGGTGGGAACTTGCAGCACCTCTCCCGCACCGAACCGGTCACGGCGCAGGCCGAAGCCGAAGACATAGCGGGCCACCTCGAGCTTCGAGGTGGAGGTGAGCACGTCGGGAGCGAGTGCGCGGAACCGGGCCAGCCGGGCTGAGGAGAACGATCCCACACAGACCCGAGGCGCATCACCGCTGCCGGCCAGCATTGCGGCCAGTGGCTCGGTGGCCGGATCGGCCTTGATATCGATGTTGAACACCGCCTCGGGAAAAGCGGCGAGCAGCTCGCTCATCAGCGGAATCCGGTCCTGGCCGGCCACGGAGACCGAGCTGAGCTCGTCCCAGCTGTGATCGCCGATCTGCCCGGCCATGCCAGTGATCCGGCCCAGTTCGCTGTCGTGGAAGGCGACCAATTGCCCATCGGCGGTCGCGTGCACGTCGGTCTCGAAGACTCGATAGCCCAGCTCCCACGCCTTGGTGAAGGCGTAGATGGTGTTCTCCCGATCCTTGTCGGCCGGATCTACCCAGCCGCCGCGATGTGCCGTGGCGATGAAGCGTCCGCTGAGATAGGGATGGTCGCGCAAGGGCACGGCTGAACTCTAGGGTGCTCAGAGGGCATTTGTCCGCAGTGAAATGAACGGGAGTTGAAGCCTTGACAACGATTCTGTCGATCCAGTCCTCGGTGGCCTATGGCCACGTCGGCAACAGCGCCGCGACGTTCCCGTTGATGCGCCTCGGGGTCGAGGTCTGGCCGGTGATCACCGTGCACTTCTCCAACCACACCGGCTACGGCGCATGGCGAGGCCCGATGCTCAGCCCGGCCGATGTGGCCGAGGTGATCACCGGGATCGACGAACGGGGCGTTCTCGGCCGTGCCGACGCGGTGCTGTCCGGCTACCAAGGCGCAGCCGAAATGGGGGCACAGGTGCTGGCCGCCGTGGAACTGGTCAAGGAGCGCAACCCTGAGGCCATCTACTGCTGTGACCCGGTGATCGGCGACGTCGGCCGCGGCATCTATGTGCGTCCGGGGATCCCGGAGTTCATGCGCGACGAGGTGGTGCCGAAGGCGGACGTGGTCACCCCGAACCATTTCGAACTCGACTACCTCACCGGACGCAGCACCACCACGCTCGCCGAGGTCTTGGACGCTGCTGCCGAACTGCGCAGCCACGGCCCGAAGCTGGTCCTGGTGACCTCGGCCGTCCTGGCCGGGGCCGGCGCGGACTCGGTGGCCATGATCGCCGCCACGGATGATGGTGCCTGGTTGGTCCGCACTCCGCTCCTGGAACGCAACTTCACCGGATCGGGTGATCTGACCGCCGCTCTGTTCCTGGCTCACTACCTGGCCGACCGAAATCCTGGCACCGCGCTTGGTGCCACTGCCGACGCGGTCTACTCCCTGCTCCGGGCGACGACCGAAGCCGGCTCCTCGGAGCTTCTGCTCGCCCCGGCCCAGAGCCAGCTGGTGGATCCCGACTACCACTTCACCGTGGAGCAGGTGGGCTAGCGCCATGATCGGGGCGGAGGTCGTCGCAGCAGTCCTGCTGCTGACCGTCCTCGCCTTCGCGGTGATTCGCCCGGGTCGGCTGCCCGAGGCTGCGGTGGCCGTGCCGGCTGCGCTGGTCGTCCTGGTCACTGGGGGAATCACCCCGCAGCGCGCGCTCGACGAGTCGCTGACCCTGCTGCCGGTGGTCGGCTTCCTGGCTGCGGTCCTTGTGCTCAGCGAGCTCTGCGCCCGCGACGGCCTGTTCGAGTGGGCCGGCCAGCTGATGGCCCGGCGGAGCGCCGGCCGACCACAGCGACTGCTATTGCTGGTCTTCGCGGTGGCGGCCATCACCACCGCCGTGCTGAGCCTGGACGCGACCGTTGTGCTGCTCACTCCGGTGGTGTTCGCGACCGCCGCTCGGGTCGGGGTTCGCCCGCGACCACACGTCTACGCCACCACCCATCTGGCCAATGCCGGCTCGCTGCTGTTACCGGTGTCGAACCTGACCAATCTGCTGGCCATGACGGCCTTGGGGCTCGGCTTCGCCCAGTTCGGGCTCCTGATGAGCCTGCCTTGGCTGGTGGTGATCGCCGTGGAGTACTTCGCCTTCCGCTGGTACTTCGCCACCGACCTGCGGCTCGCCGCGGGCACCCCCTCCGCTGCCGCCCAGCGGGTGCCGCTGCCGGTTTTCAGCGCCAGTGTCGTGGCAGCCACCCTGGTCGGCTTCGTCGCGGCATCCTTCTGGCACCTTGAGGTGGCCTGGGTCGCGGCGATCGGTGCGGCGGTGCTGGCCGTCCGGGCCATCAGGAGGCGGCAGATTCGTCCCGGGGAGCTGGTGCATGCCCTCAACCTGCCGTTCCTCGCCTTCGTGATTGCGCTCGGCGTGGTGGTGAAGGCGGTCGTCGACAATGGGCTGGCCGAGCTGATGGGGCATGTCGTTCCCACCGGCACTTCTCTATGGGCCCTGCTGGCCTGGGCTGGGATCGCCGCTCTGCTGGCGAACCTGGTGAACAATCTGCCGGCGGTACTGATCCTGCTGCCGCTGGCCGCGACGTCCGGAGTGGGGCCGGCGCTGGCCGTCCTGATCGGGGTGAACGTGGGACCCAACCTGACCTACGTCGGCTCACTGGCGACGCTGTTGTGGCGCCGCATCGTCCATGATCATGATCATGAGGCACCGCTCGCGGAGTTCACCTGGCTCGGGCTGCTGACCACACCACTAGCCATCGTCGGCGCCGTGGTGGCCCTATGGGGCTCGCTTCAACTGTTCGGAGGTGTGTTGTGAAGGTGCTGGTGTGGATTGCCGAGGCCACCTGGCCGGCCTGCATCGATACGGTGACCGAGATCTTCGCCGATGCCGAGGTCCGGCTGCTGGCGACAGTGTCCACCGAGCTGGTCGCGCAGGCGGCCGGCGCCCGGATCGGGCTCTGGGGCAGGGGAGCCGACAGCAACCCGATGGCCGAACTGGCTCAGAGCGCCGCCCAGGATCGGCTGTCCGCTGCGGCCGCTCGTCTGGGCCGGGCGGCCGAGACGCAGCTGCGCACCGGACGTCCCGAGCGCGAAGTCACCGCGGCCGCCGCCGATGCGGACGTCCTGGTGCTGGCCCGTGACGGCGACCTCAGTCGACTCGGTCCGCACAGCCTGGACAAGCACACCCGCTTCGTCGTCGACCATGCGCCGTGCCGCGTCGTCCTGGTCTGGCCAGGCACAGCGCCGGATCTCGCCTCAATTCCGGCGCCCCCGGACTGATCAGTCCCGGAAGACCTCGATCTGTGCGCCGAGCGCGTTGAGCCGATTCGGCAGGTCCTCGTAACCCCGATTGATCACGTAGACGTCGCGCAGCACGCTGGTGCCTCGCGCGGCCAGCGCTGCCAGCAGCAGGCATACCGCAGGACGCAGTGCCTGAGGGCAGATCAACTCCTGGCCCCGCCACCGGGTGGGGCCGTTCACCACGATGCGGTGCGGATCGAGCAGTTGGACGTCCGCGCCGAGCTTGTTCAGCTCGACCAGATGAATCGCCCGGTTCTCATAGACCCAGTCGTGGATCATCGTCCGCCCCTCGGCCACCGCGGCGATCACCGCGAAGAACGGCAGGTTGTCGATGTTCAGGCCCGGGAACGGCATCGGATGGATCTTGTCCGACGACGCGTGCAGGTGCGAGGGCCGCACGGTGATGTCGACCAGCACCGTGCGCCCGTTGTGGGAGCGATACTCCTCACTCAGCGAGTAGTCCAGGCCCATCTCGGCCAGGATCGCCAACTCGACGTCCAAAAACTCAATGGGGCTACGGGTGATGGTGAGTTCCGAACCCGTGACGATGGCCGCCGTCAGCAGGCTCATCGCCTCGATCGGATCCTCGGAGGGGGTGTAGACCACGTCGGCGTTGATCCGTTCCAGACCGTGCACCACCAAGGTGGTGGTGCCGATCCCGTCCACCTGGACTCCGAGCTCCTGCAGGAAGAAGCACAGGTCCTGCACCATGTAGTTGCTGGACGCATTGCGAATCTCGGTGCGCCCGGCGAACAAGGCGGCGGCCATCAGCGCGTTCTCGGTGACCGTGTCGCCACGCTCGGTGAGGGTGATTCGCCGAGCCTGCACCGCACTGGGCTGGACCTGAGCGTGGTACAGCCCCTGCGAAGTGCGCACGGTCAGCCCGAAGTTGCGCAGTGCCTGCAGATGCGGGGTGACCGTCCGGGCGCCGAGGTTGCAGCCTCCGGCATACGGCAGGTCGAAGCTCTCCTCCAGGTGCAGCAGCGGGCCCAGGAACATGATGATCGAGCGAGTACGTCGTGCTGCGGCTTCGTCCATATGGATCAGGCTGAGCTTGGCCGGGCGGCGCAGTTCCAGCTCGGACTTGTCTTCGGACCAGGTGGCGCGCACCCCGATGCTGGTCAGCACCTCCAAGATCCGGTTCACTTCCTCGATCTGGGCGATCCCGCGCAGGACGGTTCGTCCTTCGTTCAGCAGGGACGCACACAGCAGCGCCACGGCGGCGTTCTTGGACGAGCGAACCTCAATCGAGCCGGACAAGGTGACCGGGCCGTGCACCCGCAGATGAGTCGGCCCGCCGGGTCCGGCCGAGATCAGCGGGCTCTCCAAGGCGCCGGCGATGCGGTTGATCATCTCCAGGCTGAGGTTCTGGCCTCCGGACTCGATCCGGTGGACCGCACTTTGCGAGGTGCCGAGCACCGCGGCAAGTTCCTGTTGGGTCAAGCCGCGCTGCTTACGCGCGTCCCGAATCAGGGTGCCGATGCTGCTGGGGAGGAGTTCCGTCACAAGAAGAGCTTATCTCACATGGGATATGAGGCCAGGGCTGGCATTGCCCGGTCTAGAGTAAAAGCCATGACCCAACACTTCGATGTCGTTGTTCTCGGTGCGGGCCCGGGTGGCTATGTCGCGGCGATCCGTGCGTCCCAGCTGGGCAAGAAGGTAGCCATTGTCGAGAAGCAGTGGTGGGGCGGCGTCTGCCTCAACGTCGGCTGCATCCCGACCAAGTCGTTGCTGCGTAATGCCGAGTTGGCCCACATCTTCCATGCCGAAGCCAAGACCTTCGGAATCAGCGGCGAGGTGAGCTTCGACTACGGAGCAGCCTTCTCGCGCAGCCGCGCCGTCTCCGACCGGATGGTCAACGGCGTGCATTACCTCATGCGCAAGAACAAGATCACCGAATTCAACGGTTGGGGAACCTTCCTCGACGCCAAGTCGATCAAGGTCGACCTCGGCGACGGGGGAGATGGGGTGCTGACCTTCGACAGCGCCATCATCGCCGTCGGCGCGACCACCAAGATGCTCCCGGGCACCCAGCGCAGTGCGCGAGTGTTCACCTATGAGGAGCAAATCCTCGCTGACAAGGTGCCGGAGTCGATCGTGATCTGTGGCGCAGGGGCCATCGGCACCGAGTTCGGATACGTCCTGGCGAACTACGGCACCAAGGTCACCATCGTGGAGTACCTGGACCGGATGGTTCCCAACGAGGATCCGGAAGTGTCGGCCGAACTAGCCAAGGCGTACAAGAAGATGGGCGTCGAGGTGCTCACCAAGACCAAGGTCGACAAGATCGAGGAGCACGCGGACGGCGTCCGGGTGACGATCAGCCCGGCAGCCGGGGGAGAGCCCCGCGTGCTCGAGGCGGCCCAGGTGCTGCAGTCGCTCGGTTTCGCCCCGCGGACGCAGGGCTACGGCCTGGAGAACACCGGAGTGGCGCTCACTGATCGCGGCGCCATCGCCATCGACGACTACATGCGGACCAATGTCGAGGGTATCTACGCGATCGGCGACGTCACCATGAAGCTGATGCTGGCGCACACCGCGGAAGCTCAGGGTGTGGTGGCCGCCGAGACCATCGCCGGGGCAGAGACCATGCCGATCAATTATGACATGATCCCGCGGGCCACCTACAGCCAGCCGCAGGTGGGTTCCTTCGGCTACACCGAAGCGCAGGCCAAAGAGCGCGGCTATCAGGTGAAGGTCGCCAAGTTCCCGTTCAGCGCCAATGGCAAGGCACACGGCCTCGGCGACGCCGTTGGCTTCGTCAAGGTCGTTGCCGACGCGCGTTACAACGAGATCCTGGGCGCCCACATGGTCGGCCCGGACGTCTCCGAGTTGCTTCCGGAACTCACCTTGGCTCAGCAGTGGGATCTCACCGCCGACGAGGTTGCCCGCAACATTCACGCGCACCCGAGCCTGTCCGAGGCACTGAAGGAAGCTGTCGAAGGCATCGCCGGCCACATGATCAACCTGTAGGGATCTCGCGGTCACCGCAGCTCACACGGCCTGGCCGGAGGGGCATTGTTCCTTCCTGGCCAGGCTGTCGGCGTCTCGGCTGCCTCTCCTTCGCCGCGTTGTCCGATAAGGTACATTATGTCATTACGTCTCGTTCAGGCGGCTCCCCTGGGCAGGTGAGCCAGCCGCCAGACCGTCCCCGCACACGATTCCGTCCCGGACGGAGTGTCCTCACCCGGGGACTTGTTGCTCGGGCGGAGCATGGGTATCACTGAAGGTGCACACCAGTAGCTCAGCGAGATGGCCAAACCGAGATGCTCACATCCTTAGCCTCGCGGCTCATCGGCTGGCTCGACCGCGTGGTCGACGCCGACGAGCGAGTCGTGTGTGCCATCTGCGATGAGCGCTTCGCCAACTTCGAACACGGCAAGAGGCACGTCTGTGTGGCGCACCCCCTCTATGCGCCGCTGGGTTGGCAGACGTCGCCGACCTACGCCGCCCCGGCACTGCCCGGCTACGCGTTCCGCACCCGCTGAGCCACGCCACCTCCAGCCCGTCGGCGGGTATCCCCTGGTGATACTGCAGCCTTCGGCTCAACGGCTCGCGGTCTAGCCTGATCACCACCAACAGAAGAGGTGGTGTGGTGAGTGCAGAGATTGAGCCCGTCGCGTCCAGGACGCTAACCGCGGCCGGCCTGCCCTTCCGGCTGCACCGTCATCCCGCCGCCCACAATCAGGACGAGCTCCACCTGACCGGATTGGACGTGAACTCGTCAGCCAAGACGCTGGCGTTCAGCCTTCCCGACGACACTGTCGTCCTCGCCGCCATCCCCGGACGCGCGCGACTCAAGTACGCAAACCTGGCCAGGGCACTGTCGGTCCCCCGGTCAGCCCTGCGTCCCGCCCCTCAGCTCGCACTGGAGGCATTGCAGATGGCCGCCGGCGGAGTCACCCCCATCTGCGGCGACTCGGCGGTGCGCCTCGTGGTTGATCGGCCGGTGCTCTCACTGGAAGTGGTCTACTGCGGCAGCGGCGTTCCGGACGCATCGATCGAGGTGTCCCCTGCCGTCTTGCAGGAGCTGCGACCGGACCTGTTGGTGGCCGACCTCACCGAGTAGCCGGGTGGAAATCCTCTCGCCGCCCGAGGCAGCGTCAGCCCAATGACCTACTGTCGAAGGCTGGGAGGCAGGGAGGATGAGTTCGGGTGGCCGCTAACACTGAGCTGATCGATGAACTGCGGCTCAGTTGGAGCCGCATGCTTCCGTTGCACCCGATGCTCGGTGAGAGCATCCTCACCCGACTGAGCGATTCCCGCCGGGCCTTCCATGACGCACACCATCTGCGGCAGTGTCTCCATGCCCTGGAAGAACTGGGCGGGACCGATCGCGCCGAGTATCTGGCCTTGTGGTACCACAATGTGGTGACCACAGGGACGCGTGGACACCATGAGCAGGCCTCGGCGGCCGTTGCCGCCACCGAGTTGCTCGGGGCTGGATTCCCGTGGATCGAGGTGGGCCTGGTGGCCCGGCTGGTGCTCGTCACAGCGGATCATCATCCTCGACCGGAGGTCCCCGGTTCCGACCGGATCTGCGATGCCGACCTTTCCGGTCTTGCCCTGCCCTTCCCCATCGTCGAGGAGGCGTTCGCTCAGCGCTCCGCAGAGATGACCGAGCTCACCGATGCCGAACGGGACGCGCGGCTGCGGGACTGGATCGAGGGCATGCTCGAGCGGGAGCGGATCTTCCACACAGGCTACGGTGCCGAGAACTGGGAGCAACCGGCCCGGGAGAACCTGACCGCTTTGCTGCGGCCTCCCGCCTTCGTCTGACCCCGCCGCGAAGACAGCGCGACCTGCGCCCACCGCCGCAAAATGCGGCAGGATGAGGACATGCGCGGCGCCCATCATCGACTGCCTGATGACGCAGCCGCCGCCATCCCAGCTGAGGCCCGAAGGTGAGCCCATCCCTCGGCCTGGACATCGGCTCGACGACGGTGAAGGCCGTCGTGTGGGACGACGGACGCATCCTGTTTAGCGACTACCGCCGGCACAATGCTGACGTCCGCGGCGAACTCGCCACCTTGCTTCGACAACTCGCCGACCGCTTCGCCGAGTCGATGCCCGTTGCCGTCACCGGCTCGGGCGGTCTGCAGGTCGCCGAGCTGATGGGTGCCCGATTCGTCCAGGAAGTCATCGCCAGCACCGAAGCCGTCCAGCAGCTGCTGCCCGATACCGATGTGGTGATCGAGCTCGGCGGCGAGGACGCCAAGATCACCTACTTCCACCCGGTGCCCGAGCAGCGGATGAATGGCACCTGTGCCGGCGGCACCGGATCGTTCATCGATCAGATGGCCGTGCTTCTCCAGACCGACGCTGTCGGCCTGGACCGGCTGGCCGCAGCGCACCGCCACCTCTACCCGATCGCCTCGCGCTGCGGTGTGTTCGCCAAGTCCGACCTGCAGCCGTTGATCAATCAGGGGGCAGCCCCGTCCGATCTCGCAGCGTCGGTCTTTCAGGCAGTGGCGCTGCAGACGATCGCCGGCTTGGCTGCGGGCAACCCGATCCGCGGGAACCTGGTCTTCCTGGGCGGGCCGCTGCACTACTTGCCACAGCTGCGGGCCGCCTACCAGCGTGCCTTGGCCGGCAAGGTGGATCGCTTCACCACACCGGATAATGCACAACTGTTCGTCGCCATCGGCGCTGCATTACTCGCCTCCGGGGCCCCGCTCACCGCGGCCGAACTCGTCGCCGGGCTGGGTCGCCGCCAGGAGCTGAGTCTGGCCCGCGGCCTGCTGGCTCCCCTGTTCGACGGCCCAGAAGACCGCGCCGAGTTCATCGGCCGGCACGCAGCTGCGACGGTTCCGCAGGCTCCGCTCAGCGAGGCGGAGGGACCCTGCTTCCTGGGCATCGACGCGGGCTCAACGACGATCAAGGCCGTCCTGATCGACGCGGACGACCGGCTGCGATTCAGTCATTACGCCTCCAATGAGGGCGATCCGGTGAGCGCAGCGGTCGCTATTCTGCGTCGGCTCCAGCAGGAGCTGCCGGTCCGTGCGTTCCTGGCCCGGTGCTGCGTCACCGGCTACGGCGAGGACCTGATCCGGGCGGCATTGCGGGTGGACGAGGGCGAAGTGGAGACCATGGCCCACTTCCGAGCTGCCGAACGAGTGTGCCCGGGCGTGACCTCGGTGATCGATATCGGTGGCCAGGACATGAAGTACCTGCGGATCCGCAATGGTGCGGTCGACTCCATCGCGGTCAACGAGGCGTGCTCCTCTGGCTGTGGATCGTTCCTGCAGACCTTCGCCGAGACGATGGGCACGGACGTGGCCAGCTTCGCTCAGGCCGCCATCCAAGCGCAGCATCCGGTCGATCTCGGCAGCCGCTGCACGGTCTTCATGAACTCCTCGGTCAAGCAGGCCCAGAAGGAGGGTGCCGACGTCGGCGACATCTCGGCGGGCTTGTCCTACTCGGTGGTGCGCAACGCTCTGTACAAGGTGATCAAGCTGCGGCATGCCGAGCAGCTCGGCGACAAGGTCGTGGTCCAGGGCGGCACCTTCCTCAACGACGCCGTCCTGCGTGCCTTCGAGCTCCTCACCGGGCTCGAGGTGGTCCGAGCGAACATCGCCGGCCTCATGGGCGCCTTCGGGGCCGCTCTCACCGCACGCCTGAGGCACCAGCCTGGGACGGTCAGCCAGGTGCTCAGCATCGACGAACTGGACGCGTTCGGCGTCCAGAGCACCCTGGAGCACTGTCGCCTGTGTCAGAACCAGTGCCAGCTGACAGTTTCCACCTTCCGCGACGGCACCCGGCACGTCTCCGGGAACCGCTGCGAGCGCGGCGCGGGTCTGGCCCGTCCGAGTGGAGCCGACGAGTTGCCCAACCTCTATGACTTCAAGTACAAGCGCACCTTCGGCTACCGCCGGCTGCGCGAGGCTGAGGCCTTCCGAGGCGACATCGGCATTCCGCGCGCGTTGAACATGTACGAGAACTATCCGTTCTGGTTCACGGTGCTCAGCACGCTGGGCTTCCGGGTGATCCTGTCCAAGCGCACCGATCGTGACACTCTGGCCGAGGGTGCCGAATCGATCCCGTCGGAGAACATCTGCTATCCGGCGAAACTGACCCATGGCCACATCGAAGACCTGCTGGCCCGGGGCGTGCGGACGATCTTCTTCCCGTGCGTCCCCTTCGAGCAACGGCGCTTCGACGAGGCCGACAACAACTTCAACTGCCCGGTGGTGGCCTTCTACCCCCAAGTGCTGGAGAAGAACGTCCCTGGGCTGCGCGAAGCCGGCGTTCGTTACCTCGACCCCTTCCTCAACCTGGACCAACCCGAGCATCTGGCCGGTCGGCTGGTGGAGATCTTCGAGGACTTCGAGGTCAGCCTGGCTGAGGCGAAAGCCGCTGTCGCCGCAGGCTATGCCGAGGACGAGCACTACCGCGCCGACATTCTCAACGAGGGCCGCCGGGCCCTGAACTGGCTGGCCGAACGCGGCCGAAAGGCCATCGTTCTTGCCGGGCGCCCGTACCACCTCGACCCGGAGGTGAATCATGGCCTGCCCGAACTGATCACCGGGTTGGGTCTGGCCGTACTCAGCGAGGACTCCATCCTCAGCACATCGAAGCTGGAGCGCCCGCTCCGCGTTCGGGATCAGTGGGCCTACCACACCCGGCTGTACGAGGCCGCGGCGCTCAGCTCCGCCGAGCCGCGCCTGGAACTGGTCCAGCTCAACTCCTTCGGCTGCGGGGTGGACGCCATCACCACCGACCAGGTGCAGGAGATTCTCGAAGCGGCCGACAACGTCTACACAGTGCTCAAGATCGATGAGGTCTCCAACCTCGGTGCGGCCCGGATCCGCCTCCGCTCGCTGCTCGCCGCCAGCACGGCCCGCCTGGGCGACGCCGAGGTGGTCACCTACCGCCACGACCCGCGGCACTTCACCCGACCCGTTTTCAGCGCACAGGATCGGCGTGAGCACACCATTTACGCCCCGCAGATGGCACCCGTCCACTTCCGTCTGGTGACGGCCGTGCTCAACCGCCTCGGCTACCGCACCGAGCTTCTGGAACGGGTCTCCCCCGCCGATGTGGAGACCGGGCTGAAGTACGTGAACAATGACGCCTGCTACCCCGCAATCATGGTGATCGGCCAGCTGGTCAATCAATTCATCACGGGTGCGGCCGATCCGAACAACTCCAGCGTGGCCATCACTCAGACCGGCGGCATGTGTCGAGCGACGAACTACGCCGGCATGCTGCGAAAGGGACTCGCCGAAGCGGGCTTCGGACAGGTACCGGTGATTGCCGTCAGCGCGCAAGGCTTCGAGGAGAACCCCGGCTTTCGGGTCACTCCCGCCATGGTGCATCGCGGCTTGCAGGCGCTGGTTCTCGGAGACCTCCTGCAAACCGTGCTGCTGCGGGTACGACCCTATGAATCAGTCCCGGGAAGCGCCACCGAGCTCTACCAGCGCTGGGATCGGATCTGCCAGGAGTTTTTCACCCACGACGGCTTCTCGGCGACCCTGGGTCGACGCATCGGCTACTCCCAGCTCATCGGACGACTCGTCGCAGAATTCAACGAGCTGCCGCTGCGGGACATCCCGCGCAAGCCTCGGATCGGTCTGGTCGGCGAGATACTCGTGAAGTTCCACCCCGACGCCAACAACCACGCCGTCGCCGTCATCGAGGACGAGGGGTGCGAGGCCGTCCTGCCCGGGCTACTGGAGTTTTTCGGCCAGTCGCTGTTCACCGGCGATTGGAAGTGGCGCCACCTCGGCATCGGCGAGCACAGCCGCCATGCCAAGAGGATCGGGTTGTGGCTGATGGAGCAGTACCAAGCCCCCGCCCAGCGTGCCCTCGCGGGCTGCAACGGCAAGTTCGGTCTGCAGTCCGACCTGGCCACGATGGCGAACCGGGCCCAGAACGTCATCGCCCTCGGCACCACCGCCGGCGAGGGCTGGCTGCTCACCGCCGAGATGATGGAGCTCATCGAGACCGGCACGCCGAACATCATCTGTGCCCAGCCATTCGCCTGCCTGCCCAACCACGTCGTGGGCAAGGGCATGTTCCGGGAACTGCGCCGGCTCTACCCGCAGGCGAACATCACCAGCATCGACTACGACCCAGGCGCCAGCGAAGTGAACCAGTTGAACCGGATCAAGCTGGTGGTCGCCGGTGCCCATAAGGGACATCACCCCGGCGGCCGGGTGGGAAGCCCGCAGCCCGCTCAGGACAGGAACGACGTCGCGTCACCGGCGCCCTGACGCAACAGCACCGGCTCATCCTCGGACAGATCGATGATGGTGGTGGGCTCCAGGCCGCAATCCCCGGAGTCGAGGATCGCGTCCAACTGATTGCCGAGCTCCTGGTCGACCTCCCAGCCCTGCGTCATCGGGTCGGCCTGTTCCGGCAGCATCAGGGTGGACGACATCAGCGGCTCCCCCAGCGTCCGCAGCAAGGACAGGGCCGTGGTGTGCTGAGGGATGCGCACCCCCACCGTCTTCTTCTTGGGGTGCAGCATCACCTTCGGGGCTTCCCGAGTGGCCTTCAGGATGAAGGTGAACGGACCCGGGGTGGCCGCCTTCACCGCACGGAACACGTAGTTGTCCATCTGAACGTACTGGCCGAGCTGGCTGAACTCACTGCAGACCAGCGTGAAGTGGTGGCGCTCGTCCAGCCCGCGCAGAGCGCGAATCCGGTCCAGGCCATCCCGATTGCCCAGCTGGCAGCCCAGCGCGTAGCCGGAGTCGGTGGGATAGGCCACCAACGCCCCACCGCGGATCAGCTCCGCGACTTGGCCGAGTGAGCGTGGCTGCGGATTGTCCGGGTGCACGTCGAAGTAGCGAGCCATGGATCTCACCCTAGTCGGCGGCGGATAAGGTGCCAGCATGTCGTTGTTGTCCGTGTCGCTGACCGATCTCCGTGCCCGCCAAAGCCTGAAGTGGCGCACCTATCCGGCCGATGTGCTGCCGCTCTGGGTGGCCGAGATGGACGTTCAGATGCATCCACAGGTGCTGGCGACGGTCACCGAGGCCCTGGCCGGAGGCGACACCGGGTACCCGCACGGCAACGGCTACGCCGACGCCTTCGTGGCGATGGCCGAGCAGCGCTGGGGCTGGTCGCTGAACGCCGGCAAGGTGCGCCGGGCCGGCGACGTGATGAACTCGATTCAGGCGGTGCTGGCGGCCGTGACCGCTCCCGGCGATGCCGTGGTGATCACTCCCCCGGTGTACCCGCCGTTTCGTCAGGTCGTCTCTGGCTACGGACGCCGGGTCGTCGAGGCACCACTCGGCACCGACGGCAGGCTCGATCTGGCGGCCATTGAGGCCGCGTTCAGCGGTGCACAGCGACCCACGGCATTCCTGCTGTGTTCGCCGCACAACCCGACCGGCGTGGTGCACTCCGCAGCCGAGCTGACCGACCTGATGACCTTGGCCGCCGAGCACAACGTCCAGGTCGTCGCTGACGAGATCCATGCGGCGCTGGTCGACGCCGGCACCCGCTTCGTGCCGGTGCAGAGCGTTCTCGGCGGCGAGCGAGCCATCACGGTGACCTCGGCCGGCAAGGCCTGGAATCTGGCCGGATTCAAGGCCGGCCTGATCATCGCCGGCACCCAGGTTTCGAAGCTCTTCGCCAACCTGCCGCCCTTCGCCCTGCACTCGGCCGGTCACCTGGCCAACCTGGCCCATACCGCCGCCCTGGTCCAGGCCCAGTCGTGGGTGGATGAGTTGATGGTGGAGATCGGGGCGAACCGTGAGCTGTTGGCAGCAGAACTGGCCGCCAAGCTTCCCGCCGCCCACTACCAACCGCAGCCCGGCACCTATCTGGCCTGGGTGGACTGCACCGATCTCGGGCTCGACGACCCGGCCGCCCGCTTCCTGGAGACCGGCCGGGTCGCTTTCTCCCCCGGCGTGGGCTTCGGAGCCGAGCATTCGCAGTGGGTCCGGATCAACCTGGCCTGCGCGCCTGCGGTGATCAGCGAGGCAGTCGACCGGATGGTGGCGACGCTGGCCTAACGGTCGGCGACCAGTTCCGCTTCGGCGGACCCGTGCGCCGGCAGCCGGGTGATCCCGATCACGCTGAGAATCACCGTGTCGGCCCCGGTGCTGGTGACCACACGCACTCGTCCGGCCACGAAGGTGATCTCGGCAGTCACGTCCGGTTGCTTGGCCACGACTCGCTGCGCGCTCGCGATCGCGGCCGCATAGTCCGGCTCCTGGCCGGCCAGCCGGGCTGCCGCGGTCTCATCGGCGGCGGCCCTGGCCGCGGCCGCGGCCAGTCG
>LUYM01000027.1 GCA_001603275.1 Actinomycetales bacterium Actino_02
GTGCTCGGCCGGCTGGCGGCTTCGGTCGCCCTCGGCACCGACGAGGCGGCGGCCTGGCGCGAGCTGGCCGCGGCCGAGCCGAGCTTCGCCGAACTGGGCCAGGAACTGGCGCGCAGCCTCGATTTCGGGCTGGCCTCCACGGCCACCGTGCGAGTCATCGGCGAGCGCGCCCGACGCGCGGCGCACTCCGGAGTTCAGCAACGAGCCCGACAGGTCGGCGTCCGCAGTGTGCTGCCGCTGGTGCTGTGCCTGTTGCCGTCGTTCCTGCTGATCGGAGTAGTGCCGATCATCGGCGGAGTCGTCCAGAGGTTCCTCGGATGAGCCAGTCATCCACAGCGACCGGCTGGTCGGCCCGGCTGTCCACAGCCGTCCGGGCCGGACGAACCTCGCTGCGGTCAACGACCCACAGTGACGGGTGCATCCGGATGGATGTCGCACACACAGGGAGGCAAGATGAGCAAGGCGCGAGCGAAGCTGCGCGGATTGGGCCAGCGCGGTATGACCACGGCGGAGTACGCGGTCGGGACGGTGGCGGCCGTCACCGGAGTCGGGGCGATGGTCGGGTTCTTCCAGAACGAGGACTTCCGGCACTTCATCGGCGAGATCATCAAGGCGCTGATCCGCTGGATCCTCGCCTCGGTCGGGATCAGCATCTAGTGCCCAGTGGGTCGGCCGGCCGGCTGCAGCCCGGCCGGCCCGCCCATTCCCCGGTCCGTGGCTCCTCGGCTCGAGAACGGGGGATGGTCACCGCAGAGTTCGCCTTTGCGAGCTTGGCCATGGCCGGTGCCGTGGTGTTGATCGCCTGGTTCCTCACCCTGCTGATGCTGTTGGCGCAGTGCCAGTCGGTGGCCGCCGAGGTGGCTCGCCAGGAGGCGCGCGGCGACCATCGGGCGGCATTGCAGGCGCAGGCCGATCGTCCGCCCGGGGCGACGGTGCGGGTTGGGGTCGCGCGTGGTCTGGTCCGCGTGGAGGTCGTCCTCGATGCCCGGCCGTGGGCGTCCTGGCTGCCGGCCGTCCCGCTGCATGCGGAAGCCTCGGTGCTGCAGGAGCCGAAGTGACCAGGCCGAGGAGGCCCGCCCGATCGGCGTCGGCGGGGAACGGGACGGTACTGGTGGCCACTGTTGTCGGGCTGAGCCTGCTGATGGCGGCAGCGCTGGCCCTGTTGATCAGCTACGCGGCCAGCGCCGAGAAGGCCAACGCGGCCGCGGACCTGGTCGCACTCTCCGGGGCAGCGGCCTACGTCTCGGGAGAGGGAGCCTGCCGCGGGGCGGGCCGGGCGGCTGCCGCCAACGGTGTGCGGCTCACCGGATGTCGCGCCAGTGGCGACATCCTGGCGTTTGTGGTGACGGTTGAAGTGACGTTACCCATCCCGCAGGCGTTGCCCGGGCTGCCGAACCAGCTACGGGCCAGTGCCTCCGCAGGCCGCGCAGCTGCGGACTCGCCGACCCGTGAATGACCTCGAGGCCGGGCTCAGCCGACCAGCAGGGCCAGGAGCTGCGCTGCGGCCGCCTTGTTCAGCGGGTTGTTGCCGTTGCCGCACTTGGGTGAGACCACACAGGCCGGGCAGCCATCGGTACAGGTGCAGCTGCGCAGTCGGTCCAGGGTCGCGGCCAGCCACTCCTCGATCACCTGGTAGCCCCGCTCGGCGAAACCGGCGCCGCCGGGGTGGCCGTCGTGGACGAAAACGGTGAGCTCATCGGTGTCGGGATGCCAGGTGGTGGACAGGCCGCCGATGTCCCAGCGATCACACGGAGCGAATGCCGGCAGCAGGCCGATCGCGGTGTGCTCGGCGCCGTGCGCTGCTCCGGGCAGATCGGCAGCGGCGATCCCGGTCAGCGCCGCGTTGGGCAGGGTGTACCACACGGCCTGCGTGCGCAGCACGCGTTCAGGCAGGTCCAGCGGCAGCGAGTCCCACACCTTCCCGGTGCCCTCATCGCGACGCAGGTAGCCGGTGACCCGGCTGGACATCTCGACGGCCCCGAAGCTCACCTGGCCGGCGCCCAGGCTGCGGCTGTGCGCCACGTTGAGAATGGTCATCGTGCTCTCGCCCTGCGGCTGGGTGAAGTAGCTGTCCGTGGTCCTCGAGACCAAGGCCACCCCATCGGTCGGCTGATAGTCGGTGACCAGCCACTGTTCGCCTTGATGCAGGTAGATCGCCCCGACGTGCACCGTGCGGTCTCCGGCGGACGGATCGACTTGGCCGATCACCCGTCCGGTGGCTTCTTCGACGACAGCCAGTGAGGTGCCCGCCATCGACCGCAAGTCGATCGCATCCACTGGCCGGTCCGCACGGGTCCAGAACCAGCGGTCGCCGCGACGGCGCAGGTGGCCGGCGCGGGTCAGGGCGTCCAGCAGGGGGCTCAGGGTGTCACCGAAGTAGCGGGCATCGGCCAGGCTGACCGGAAGTTCCGCCGCCGCGGCAGCGACATGCAAACCCAGCACATGCGGATTGTCCGGGTGCAGGATCGTCCGCTCCACCGGCTCGGCGAAGATCAGCTCGGGGTGCTCACACAGGTAGGCGTCCAGTGGGTCGGGTCGAGCGATCAGGATGCCCAGCGCGTCCCGCCCGGCACGCCCAGCGCGGCCGGCTTGCTGCCACAGTGCCGAGCGGGTCCCGGGAAAGCCGCAGGTCAGCACAGCGTCCACCCCGGAGATATCGACGCCGAGCTCGAGGGCGTTGGTGCAGGCGACTCCACGCAGCGCGCCGGACTGCAGACCGGCCTCGAGTTCACGCCGATCAGCTGCCAAGTAGCCGCCGCGGTAGGACTCGATAGGTGAGATGTCACCCACCGCACGCTGAGCGCGCATGGCCACCAGCTCCGCCTGAACCCTCGACGAGGTGAAAGCCAGTGTCTGCTTGCCTTCTCGGACCAGCCGGGCCAGCAGGTCAGCGGTCTCGTGGTGCGGGTCTTCCTCGGGTTGCCACAGCAGGTAGTCCAGGCTGGCCCGCGACGAGTCGTCGGTGGTGATCTCGACGACGGGCTCCACGCCGGCCAGCCGGGTGAGCAGTTCGCCCGCCCCGGACACGGTCGCCGAGGCCGAGACGAATACCGGGTCGGCGCCGTAGTGGTTGGCCAGTCGGCGGAGCCGGCGCAGCACCGCCGAGACCTGAGCGCCGAACACGCCGCGATAGCGATGGGCCTCGTCAACCACCACATAGCGAAGGCCGGCCAGCAGTCGCACCCACTGCTGATGGTTGGGCAGTACGGCCCGATGCAGCATGTCGGGGTTGCTCAGAATCAGCCCACCGAAGTCGCGGGCGAATCGGCGCTCGCCGGCCTCGGAGTCGCCGTCGAGGGCGACCGGCTGCCAGTTCGGCACGCCCAGCGTCCGGCAGACCCGCAGCTGGTCGTGGGCTAGCGCCTTGGTGGGGGCGAGGTAGAGCGCCGTGTGGCTGCGCTCGATGCCCAGCGGCCCGGACGAGGTGGCGAAGCCGGTGCGTCCGGACGCGGTCGCGGCCAGCACCGGCAGCAGGTAGGCCAGGGTCTTGCCCGAGGCGGTGCCGGTGGCCAGGGCCACATGGTGTCCGTGGAAGGCGGCGTCGGCGGCCAGCGCCTGGTGCCGCCACAGCCGATTCACCCCGAGGCCGGCCAGAGCGTCCCGAATGGCCGGGTCGACCCACTCCGGGAAGTCGGCGGTGACGCCGGCGGTGGCCGGGCGATGGAAGTGATGGCGGATCCGCGGGTCGGCTTCGAGCCAGTCCGGTAGCGCCATGCGCACAGCCTGCCACGCGCAGCTCGCGATGGTGTGCCTCGGCGGCTCTGGGCTGGGCCTTCGTTTGCGGGTCGCTCACACCCGGGGACTCACACCCGGGGACAGTCCCCTTTTCTGTGACGAGTTGTCACACGCGGGGACAGTCCCCTTTCCTGTGACGGCCGGTCATCCCAGCGCGGGCGGGGACGGGCTCAGCTGATCCGAGTCACCTCGAGCCCGAGCCTGGCCAACTCGTCGAGGAAGCGGTTCGGCTCGACGAGCTGGGCTTGGTAGTGCAGGCCCGGGTGCCGGGCCGACCCGTCCAGGAGTTGTTCGATGCAGGCGATCACCGGCGCCGCGGTGACCAGGTAGGAGTCGCCGCCGGCCACCTGGACCGACGCAGAGGCGGGCAGCCCGTTGCGACGTCCCTGAGCGTCCAGCCGAATCACCAACCGATAGGGCGGACGCACGGTGGCCAGCCGATCCATCGACCAGCGGACGAACCGGACCGTGGCCGGCCGCAGCCGGGCCGACTTCGCCATCAGCATGATCACCGGCAGCGCCACGTAGTCCATGGCTGGGCCGAAGCCGCTGATGTAGAAGCCGCACCGTTGCAGGCTGGGGTAGCGCTGGGGCAGGTCGTCCATCTCGGCCAGGGGCATCGGGATCACCTGCTGCACGCCGATCGGGGCGCCGAAGTCGACCTTGGGGCATTCCGACCAGCGCAGCGGACGGCGTCGTCCCTCGATCCAGGTTTCCATGGTGAAATCGGAGAACTCGTTGAGCATCTCCTCGATCGTCGAGTCGGCGATCTCGCCGGCCTTCCAGTCCACTCGCAGCCCGGCGTGGACGTCGGCTTCGATGAGCTCGTCCACTCGTTCTGCGGCCCAGCGGACCATGGCGGCCGGCAGCCCGGGGTGGAACCCCGCATCGGTGACGAAGCACAGCCCCGTCGCCCGAATCCGGTCTGACAAGGCCGTGAGCGCAGCCAGCTTCACCGGCGTGGAGAGCATGGTGTCGACCCAGTCGGTACCGGCTTCGATGGCCAGCTCGGCGAGCCGCCCGACCAGATCGGGACGGCTGACCGTGACGATCACCAACTGAGTCTCGGCCAGGACCTCCCGCACAGCGGCGGAGTCGCTGACGTCCACCACCGCGGTGGACAGACGGACGGGTCCGCTCACGGTGGCGGCGAGCTCGGCCAGCTTCGCCGGACTCCGCCCGGCCAGAACCAGCTCATCGGTGACGGCCAGCCGCGGTGCCAGCAGCCGCACGATCTCGCGTCCGGCCTGCCCGGTGGCCCCCAGCGCAACGATGCGCATCTACGCCTCCTTCAGACATCTCCCAGCTTGGCACTGGGTGGCACCTCGAGGCGTCCGATCCTGAGGTTCCCGCCCCCGAAACCCACGTTCGCCCGCGATTATTCGAGGGCAGGTGTGAGGTTCGGGGGCGTTGGCGGAGGTTCGGGGGCGCGGCGGAGGTTCGGGGGCGTGGGTGGAGGTTGGGGGTTGGCCGGGCCGGGCGTCTGGTCGGAGGAACCAGTCAATCCGTGCCAGGCTGGACGCATGCTGGACGACACCGCCATCTCCGCCCTTCGCCGCGCTCTGCAGGACGCCGACTACACCCTGGACGCCGTCAGTGAGCGGCTCGGTGAAACCGGGCTGTCCGGTCTGGCCCGCAACTCCAGCGTCCCTACCCTGCGGACCCTCGCCGGCGCCACCGACGCCCAGGCCGAGCTGATCCGCTTCTGGCTGCTCGGACGTCCGGTGGCCGCGGCGACGATCCGTCCACTCCTCGGCTGCCCGGACGCCCTGGTCCAGGCCGGCCTGATCCACGCCAACGGCGACCAGTGGCAGGCTGCGGTCGAACTGAAGCCGCACGGCTCTCAGGCCCGGTCCGGCTGGATCTGCTCGGATCAGACCCCACTGGACGGCCGGATCGTCCCGCCGAGTGAGGATTTCGTACTCGGCGCCAGCCCGGCATCGACCACCCTCGCCCAGCTGGTTCCGCCCGGCCACTACGGCACAGTCCTGGATCTCGGCACCGGCTGCGGTATCCAGGGCCTGCATCTGAACGCCGAAAACTTGGTCGCCACCGACCTCAACCAGCGGGCCCTCGACCTGGCCCGAATCAGTCTTGGCCTGTCCGAAGTCACTGCCGACCTGCGCCTCGGCTCGCTCTACGAGCCGGTCGCCGGCGAGCGCTTCGACCTGATCGTGACCAATCCGCCGTACGTGATCAGCCCGCCGCGTCCGGGTCGGCTGATCTACCGCGACGGCGGCTTCGCCGGGGACGACCTGATGCGCGAAGTGGTCACCGGCGCGGCCGCACACCTGAATCCGGGCGGCGTCCTGGTGGTGCTGGGCAACTGGGCGATCACCGATCGGCCCTGGGACGAGCGGCTGGCCGAGTGGATCACCCCGACCGGCTGCGATGCGCTGGTGCTGCAGCGCGAGGTGCTCGATCCGTATGAGTACATCGAGCTGTGGCTGGCCGACGCCGGCCTGGCCGGACGCGCGGAGTACCTGCCCCGCTACCGGCAGTGGCTGGACTACTTCGCCGACTCCGGGATCACGTCGGTCGGCCTGGGCTGGCTGGTGCTGCGCCGGGCTGAGCGGGCGCACCCGGAGGTGCGTTTCGAGGACTGGCCGCACGCCGTCCACCAGCCGGTGGGGACGGCCTTCGCTGACTTCTTCGCGGCCGTGGACGATGCCCGCGCCCCCGAAGCCGAGTTCTGGGCTCGGTGCTGGCGCCAGCATCCGGAGCTGACTCAGGAGACCTTCGGCGAGCCGGGCGCCGCCGATCCGGAACATCTGGTGCTCCGGCAGGGTTACGGCTTTGGACGGGCCATGGAACCGGGCACGGCTTTGGCGGCTGTGGTCGGTGCCTGCGACGGCGAGCTCCCGCTTGCTGCCCTGGTCGCAGCGGTTTCCGGGCTGCTCGAGGTGGGTAGCCAGGAATTGGCCGATGACCTGCTGCCGCGGCTGCGGGAACTGGTCGCGCTGGGCTATCTGGTCCGGTGAGGACTCACAGGTTCTCACAGGAATCGGACAGGCCAGGCATGGATAGGCCGCCAAAACTGGGGCTCGTTGAGAACGGAGGTCGAAGATGGTTGACGATCAGACCAATCGGTCTTGGGACGACGCGCCAGTGAATGAGGACGCTCCGACGCAGGACCAGGTGCACCGGGGGGTCGCCGAGGGTTCGCAGTCGGTAGCTGAGCAAGGGGCCGCTCCGGCTGCGTCCGGCGGGCTCGGGGAGGGCGGTTCTTGGTCCGCCGTTCCGCGAGTCGATGCTGAGACGCACGCAGAGCAGACTGCTCAGATTCCTCAGTCCACCGCCCAGGGTTCCGGCTGGGATGCGTCGCCTCCGCCCTCACCGTGGGCCCGTCAGGGTTCCGGCACCGCCGCCTGGTCGGCGCCGGACCCGGCGGCTCACGTACCGCCGGCAGGGTCGTCCGGCCCGGCAGCGTCGTCCGGCCCGGCAGCAACGGCGGGCTACGGCTACCCGACGCAGGGCTACCCGCAGGGTTATCCGCCGGCCGGCTACCCGTACCCTTCGCAGACCCAGGCCTACCCGCCGGGCTACCTGAGTGGCTTCCCGCAGCCGGGTTACCCACAGGGAGCGACCGGCTACATCCAGGTCGGTGCGCCGTCCGAGCAGGACGCAGCGCAGCAGGCCGCGGGTTATCCGCAGCAGGGCGCAAGCTACCCGGGTTTCGGCGGCGCCAACCCGCCTGGTGGCGGCTATCCCTATGGCCCCTATTCGGGCGGCTACTACCCGCAGCAGCCGTACTACCCGCCGACCCAGCCGGCCCGGACGAACGGACGCCGCTGGACGGCCCTGATCGCGGCGATCGCCGCCTTCGTGCTGATCGGCACCGGCGCATTCTGGGCCAACGGTGCCCTCCAAGGCGCGATCGACAACCCGCAGGTGCAGACTCCCTCCGGTCAGTCGGGCCAGTCAGGCCAGTCCGGTAGCGGCCAGCAGGGTCAAGACCCTGGCGATTCGGGCCAGTCCGGGCGCCAGGGCGAGAAGGACACCACAGCTTCGTCCACGGTGACCGCAGCCCAGGCCAAGGGTGTGGTGCTGATCGAGGGCGAGACCTCGAACGGGACCGCGGCCGGCACCGGAATGATCCTCAGCTCCGACGGCAAGGTGCTCACCAACTACCACGTGGTGGCCGGCACCGACAAGATCGCGGTCAAGGTCCCGACAACGGGAAACACCTACGTTGCGACGGTTCTTGGCTTTGATCAGACTAAGGATGTGGCGCTGCTGCAGTTGAAGGACGCCAGCGGCCTGGACACCGTGACCGTCGACAACACCCCGGTCACCAGTGGCGAGCAGGTCACCGCAGTCGGTAATGCCGAGGGCGGCGGCGTACTGGTCGCGGCTCCGGGCAAGGTCACCGGCACCGACCGCAGCCTGCGGGTGTCGTCCGACTCGCCGTGGGGCAACTTCGAAGACCTGTCCGGCCTGATCCAGACCAATGCCGGTGCCGTCCCCGGCCACTCCGGTGGGCCGATGTTCGACTCTCAGGCCGAGGTGGTCGGCATCACTACGGCCGGCTCGACCAAGGCGGGCACCAGCTACGCCGTCCCGATCGCCACCGCGCTGAGCGTGGTCTCGCAGATCGAGACCGGTGCCGATGCCGGCACCGTCCGGGTTGGCCCAGCCGGCTTCCTGGGCGTCCAGCCGGCCACTCAGGAGGCCACCGGTAACGGTGTCACCGTGGTCAAGGTCGTCTCGGGCAGCCCCGCCGCCAAGGCCGGCATGACCGCTGGCAGCAAGCTCACCAAGGTCGGCGACACCACGGTGAAGGCCGGAATGAACCTGGCCAGCGTGATCCGCAGCCTCGAGCCGGGGCAGCAGGTCTCCATCAGCTGGGTGACCAGCAGTGGCAAGGCCAAGACGGCGACGGTCACGCTGGGTAGCAGCTCGGTGAACTGAGCCGCTCGATCAACCCGGATGTGCCCTCGGACCCTTTGTTGGTCCGGGGGCACTACCATGCCGGAACTAGAGTGATGACTCGATCCACCCGACCGTCAGGGAGTTCCTTAGTGCCCACAGATGCCAAGCGCAGGTTGGTGATCGTCGAGTCCCCGACCAAGGCGGTCAGTCTGGCCAAGTTCCTCGGGAGCGGCTACATCGTCGAGTCCAGCCGCGGCCACGTCCGCGATCTGCCGACCGGTGCCGCCGAGGTTCCGGCCAAGTACAAGGGCGAAAAGTGGGCTCGGACGGGCGTGAACGTCGAGGCCGACTTCGAGCCGCTGTACGTGGTCGCCGCCGACAAGAAGGGCACCATCCGCGATCTGAAGGCCAAGCTCAAGGAAGCGGACGAACTCCTGCTGGCCACTGATGAGGACCGTGAAGGCGAGGCCATCGCCTGGCATCTGCTGGACGAGCTGAAGCCGAAGATCCCGGTGAAGCGGATGGTCTTCCACGAGATCACTCCCGAGGCGATCCAGGCTGCGGTGGACAACACCCGCGAGCTGGACACCGACCTGGTCGATGCCCAGGAGACCCGCCGGATCCTGGATCGGCTCTACGGCTACGAGGTCTCCCCGGTGCTGTGGAAGAAGGTCATGCCGAAGCTGTCGGCCGGACGCGTCCAGTCGGTGGCCACCCGGCTGGTCGTCGATCGGGAGCGGGAGCGGATCGCCTTCCGGGCCGCTGACTTCGCCGGCATCGAGGCCGTCCTGGACGCCGGGGCCGAGGCCGAGCCGCGGACCTTCACCGCCCGGCTGGCCACGTTCGACGGACGCCGGATCGCCCAGGGCCGCGATTTCGACTCGGTCGGACGCCTGGTCGGTGAGGACGTCCTGCAGCTGTCGCTGTCCGGGGCGGAGAAGCTGGCCGGCCAGCTGGAGAAGGCCAGCTTCGCGGTGGCCTCGGTCGAGGCTAAGGGCTACACCCGCAAGCCGTACCCGCCGTTCCGGACCACCACCCTGCAGCAGGAGGCCGGCCGCAAGCTCGGCTTCACCGCGCAGCGGACGATGAGCGTGGCCCAGGAGCTGTACGAGCGCGGCTTCATCACCTATATGCGTACCGACTCGGTCACCTTGTCGACCACGGCCATCGCCGCGGCTCGGGCCCAGGTGAAGGAGCTGTTCGGCGGGGCCTACCTGCCCGATCGTCCGCGGACCTACACCTCGAAGGTGAAGAACGCCCAGGAGGCGCACGAGGCGATCCGTCCGGCCGGTGAGAGCTTCCGGACCCCGGAGCACAGCGGGCTGTCCGGCGATCATCGCCGCTTGTACGAGCTGATTTGGAAGCGGACCATCGCCTCTCAGATGACCGACGCCGTCGGCGAGACGGTCTCGGTGCGGATCGGTGCCACCCTGCCCGAGCGGGTCGCGGTGACCAACACCGCCACCGGCGAGGTCGTCGAATCCGGACGGGCCGGCTTCACCGCGTCCGGCCGGACGGTGACCTTCCTCGGCTTCCTGAAGGCCTACGTCGAATCCCACGATGACGACGAGGCCAGCTCCGACGACGCCCAGGCCCGGCTGCCGCTACTGGCCAACGGCCAGCAGTTGGAGCCGGAGAACCTGACCGCCAGCGCCCACGAGACCAAGCCGCCGGCCCGCTACACCGAGCCCAGCCTGGTGGCCAAGCTCGAAGAGCTGGAGATCGGCCGTCCGTCCACCTACGCCGCGATCATCCGGACGATCACCAGCCGCGACTACGTGTTCAAGAAGGGCTCGGCGCTGGTGCCGACCTGGCTGGCGTTCGCGGTGACCCGGCTGCTGGAGGAGCACTTCAGCAAGCTGGTCGACTACACCTTCACCGCCGGCATGGAGGAGATCCTCGACGAGGTGGCCAGTGGCAAGGCCGCCCGGATCCGGGTGCTGAAGGACTTCTACTACGGCGACGACGGTGGCGCCGGGCTGGAGAAGCTGGTCAGTGAGCTGGGCGAGATCGACGCCAAGAAGCTGTCCACGTTCAGCCTCGGTGAGGGCATCGACGTCCGGGTGGGCCGCTACGGCACCTACCTGGAGGATGCCGACGGACGCCGCGCCAATGTCGATCCGGAGCTGCCGCCCGACGGGCTGACCCTGGAGGTGGCCCGCGAGCTGCTCGACAAGCCGGCCGCCACCGAGCGTGAGATCGGCGTCAACCCCGAGACCGGCTACCCGATCGTGGCCAAGGATGGCCGCTACGGCCCCTATGTCACCGAGGTGCTGCCCGAGGATGCGCCGAAGTCGGCCAAGGCCAAGACCGGCTCGCTGTTCGCGTCGATGAGCCTAGACACGGTCAGCCTGGAGGAGGCGCTGAAGTTGATCAGCCTGCCCCGGGTGGTCGGTACGGCCGCCGACGGGGAGCAGATCACCGCGCAGAACGGACGCTACGGCCCCTACCTGAAGAAGGGGACGGATTCGCGCTCGCTGACCAGCGAGGAGCAGATCTTCGAGATCACTCTGGAGCAGGCCGAGGCGATCTACGCCGAGCCGAAGACCCGCGGACGAGGTGCCGCCCGGGCTGCGGTCGGACCGCTGGCCGAACTGGGGGCTGACCCGGTCTCCGGCAAGCCGGTGGTGGTGAAGGATGGCCGCTTCGGCCCCTACGTCACCGACGGTGAGACCAATGCCACCCTGCGCCGCACAGATTCCGTCGAGACCATGACGCTGGAGCGGGCTGCCGAGCTGCTGGCCGAGAAGCGGGCCAAGGGTCCGGCCCCGAAGAAGGCCACCCGCAAGCCGGCCGCCAAGACCACCACTCGCAAGACCACCACCCGCAAGGCGAGCGGAAAGTAGCCATGGACGGGGTCTTCGTCGTATTCGAGGGCGGCGACGGGGTCGGCAAGTCCACCCAGACCGCGCTGCTGGCCGACTGGGCTCGTCAGCAGGGACGCGAGGTACTGGTCACCTTGGAGCCGGGCGGTTCGCCGATCGGCGAGGTGCTGCGCGATCTGGTGCTGAACCCGGCCTGGGGTGATGTCTCACCTCGCGCCGAAGCCCTGATGTACGCCGCTGACAAGGCGCAACACGTCTACGAGGTGATCCGTCCCGCACTGGACCGCGGTGCGCTGGTGATCTCGGACCGCTACGTCGACTCGCTGCTGGCCTATCAGGGTGCCGGCCGTGATCTGGACGCCGACCGGGTCGAGCAGATCGCGCGTTGGGCGACCGGTGATCTGCTGCCCGACCTGACCGTGGTGCTCGATCTGGACCCTGCCCAGGGGCTGGCCACCATCGAGGAGAAGGACCGGCTCGAGGATGCCGGCCACGACGTCCATCTGCGCGCCCGGCAGGCTTTCCTGGCGCTGGCCGATCGCGATCCGGAGCATTACCTGGTGCTCGCCGCCCGGCTGCCGATCGCCGAGTTGGCTGATCGGATCCGGGCTCGGCTGGCCTCGCTTCTGTCCGGCCCGGCTGGCACAGTGGAGCCGTGAACGCAGCCACCAGCACCGGGGTCTGGGCCGACCTGATCGGCCAGGAACGGGTGGTCGAGGTGCTGCAGCGCGCTGTCGGCGCTTCGGAGGCTGACGGCAACCGGCATGCCATGACTCACGCCTGGCTGTTCACCGGGCCGCCCGGCTCGGGGCGTTCCAATGCAGCCCGAGCTTTCGCGGCCGCACTGCAGTGCCCGCGGGGTGGCTGTGGCGACTGCAATACCTGCACCACGGTGCTCTCCGGCGCCCATCCCGACGTGACCCTGATCCGCACCGAGCAGTTGTCGATCGGGGTGGACGAGGTGCGCGATCTCGTCCGCCGGGCGGCGATGGCGCCGACGCTGGGGCCGCTGCAGGTGCTGGTGGTCGAGGACGCCGACCGGGTCACCGAGCGCGGCGCGGACGCACTGCTGAAGAGCATCGAGGAGCCGGCGCCCCGGACGGTCTGGCTGCTGTGCGCCCCGACCGCCGATGACGTGGTGGTCACGATCCGCTCCCGCTGCCGACGGGTCGAACTGAGCACGCCCAGCGAGGCGGCCATCGCCGAACTGTTGGCGCGCCGCGACGGCGTCGAACCGGCGCTGGCCGCGGAGGTGGCGCGGATCGCTCAGGGTCATATCGGACGGGCCCGCGCACTGGCTCGCAATGAGGCGGCCCGCGAGCGGCGCCGGCAGGTGCTGGCCATCCCGTCCGCGCTGACCTCACTGGGGGCCTGCCTGCGGGCAGCCGCCGAGCTGGTGGATTCCGCCGCAGCCGAGGCGTCCGCGATCACGTCGGGGCTGGACGAGCAGGAGCGGGCCAAGCTGAACGAGGCGCTCGGTTTCGGCACGAAGGGTGCCCGCCCGCGCAATGCGCAGGCCGCGATCCGTGAGCTGGAGGATCAGCAGAAGGCACGGGCCAAGCGGTTGCAGCGTGACTCGCTGGATCGGGTGCTGACCGAGTTCACCTCGCTGTACCGCGACGTGCTGGCCGTCCAGACCGGCTCGGGAGCCGCGCTGGTGAACGCCGATCTGACCGCCGAGGTGAACCGGCTGGCAGCAGCGGGGGACGCCACTGCCACGATCCGCAGACTGGATGCCATCCTGGCTTGTCGGACGGCGCTGGAGACCAATGTGGCGCCGCTGTTGGCCTTCGAAGCATTGCTGTTGAGCGTGGCTCGTCCGTCCTGAGCGTCAGGACCGACGGCTCGGGGTACCGTGTCGCTGTGCCGCGATCCCGCACGCGGGTGACAGCATGGGAGAGATTAAGCCCGCAGGAAGGACTTCCCGTGACCGAGCCGCGCGAGCCGGAGAATTACCCGGCAACCAATGAAGGGGCGCCGGCCCAGCCGACACCGGCCGCTGAACCGACCCCCGCCCGCTTTGCGGCGGAGGGACCGAGCCCGGTGGAGTCGTGGACGGACCTGCCGCGATTGGCCGCTCCGGCCACGGGCCCGGAGCCGACTGCCGACTTGTCGACCTGGGCTGCACCGCCGGCACCGCCGGCTCCGACTTTGCCGGCCGCTCCTGCCTGGACTGCGCCTGCCGCGCCGCCGGCCCCGGTGCTGCCGCCGGCTCCGGCCTGGGGGGCACCGCCGCTGGAATCGGCCACCAGTGGCTGGGTCGCTCCGCCGGCCGAGGATCCGGCTCCGGAGCCGATCACGCCGGCTCCGATGGCCGAACCCGCTCCGATTGCTGAGCCGGCTGCACCTGCTTGGGCGGCTCCGTCCTTTACTCAGCCGGCTCCGGCGGCCGAGCCCGCCGCTGCCGTTGAGCCTGTCGAAGCGGTTGCCGAGCCGGTCGAGGCACCCGTGTGGACCCAGCCTGCTCCGGTTGCTGCTCCGGTTGCCGAGCCGGTCGAAGCGCCGGTATGGACGCCGCCCGCTCCGGTTACCGAGACGGTGGTTCCGGTTCCGGTGCCGGCACCGCAGCCCTTCTCCGCTGACCCGGAGCCGGTTGCTCAGTGGGGATCTGCGCCGACGCCGGCCGAAGAGCCGTCCCCGGTCTCCGAGCCGGCTCCGGTATTCGAGCCCGCACCGGTCGCCGAGTCCGCACCCGTCGCTGAGCCTGTCGAAGCGGCTGCTGAGCCGGTCGCTGCTCCTGTCGAAGCATCTCCGTGGACCCCGTCCGCGCAGCCGACCCCGGCCGCCGAGCCGGTCGACGCCATCGCCGAACCGTCCACTGCGGAGCCGGTTGAAGCACCGTCGACCTGGACCCCGGCGTCCGCAGCCGCCCCCGGCCCGGTCCCGTTTGCTCAGGTCGCTGCCGAGCCCGGCCCGGTCTCGGTGGCCACCCCGAACCTCGGGGCGACGAGGGAAACGTCGCCTGCTCCGGTGACCGCGCCGTCCCCGGTGGCCGCCCCGGCTGCCGACGACGAGATCTTCCGCACCGAGGAGAGTCTGGCCGCCGCCCAGGAGCCGTCGGAGGAGGAGCTGAAGCTCGCCGCCGAGCGGGCCGCCCGCCGTGAGGCCCGCGAGGCCGCCCTGGTGGCGTCCACCACGGTTGCTCCGGCCGCGGTCGCCGCCAGCAAGCC
>LUYM01000028.1 GCA_001603275.1 Actinomycetales bacterium Actino_02
GCCTCGGCGCTGCCACCCCGGCGGCGGCGACGTCCGCCACGGCGACGGCGGCGGCGGCGCGGTGCACCCTCGCCCTCCTCGCCCTCGATGGGCTCGAACTCAGCAGCCTCGACGTCACCGTCGATGGCCACCTCGTCGTCTTCTTCTTCGTCGTCGGTCAGCCCGCCGATGGCGGCGGCCAGCGAGTCGAGCACCTCATCGGGGCTGGCCTCGTCGCTGAGCCCGAAAGTCTCTGCGCGAACCGCACGCGGTGCCCGCTCCGGCGCATGGCTGGCCAGCTCGGCCAGGGACGCAGCCAGGTCGTCGCTCACCGAGTCGGCCTCGACAAGGGCTTCTTGTGCGGCCGCCGGCTTGCGAGCCCGGCTGCGCTTGCGGGTCGGGGCTGCCGGGGCTTCTTCGGCAGCAACCGGCTCCACCGCAGCGGCTTCCGTCACGACCGGCGCCACGTCAGTAGTGGGCTCCTCCGGTTCGGGGACGGCTGCCGCCGCAGTCTTGCGAGTGGTCCGCCGGGTCCGCTTCACGGCCGGCTTCACCGTCTCGTCCGCCACCACAGGGGTGGCAGCCGATGCCGGCTCACTCGGTTGCGCCGTTTCCGGCGCGACGGCCGCCGCAGGCGGTCCAGCCGGACGGCTGGCCGAGCGACGACGCTTGGGGGTTTCGGGTGTGGCCGAAACCTGATCTGGGGTTTCTGAATCGAGCATGGAGCTCTCCTTCAGCGGTCGGGGTGGACCGCATCCAGCTGCGCGGGGCAGCAAAGCCTGTAGTTGAGCGGTGCCGGCGTTTTCACTCCCGCGGTCGCTGGGCGTCGCGGTGAAGTGGGACGTCGGGGCTGAGCTGTCACCTCGCCCTGTGGCACCGGTTAGTTGGGAGTCTGGATGACCTCAACTAGGGCAAGTATCCCACACGAAGTCGGTCGATATGGCCCGACCGGCCGCAATTGTCACGAAATGGTCTCAAAATGGCGGCTGGACGCGTTCGCCGTCCCAGGTGCCCTGCGCCAGGCGATTGGCCAACCCAGGGCCGTTCCCGGCCAGTCCGGGGCGCACGTCCTGCAGGGCAACGACGACGTCTTCGGGCCTGACCAGGGGCTCGCCGATCGCCGACATCACCTCGAAGCCGTCCGCCACGGCGACCAGAGAGTGGATGGCCGGCCGCACATCGAACTCGCGCATCCCGGCCTTGGTCTGCCGCGAGACCAAGTGCGTGGATTGGGCCAGCAGTTCTTGCACCGCTGCGGCCACCTCGGACGGGTCGGCACCGGCCAGGCTGACCTGCCAATGCGCAGCCTTCAGCCGCTCAGCCAGGCCGCTGGGTGCGTCCACCACGGCCATGATCTCCAGGCCGTCCGGCAGTGCCGAGTTCAGCGTGTCGCGAAGCCAGGCGGGATCGACCTCGGTGGCCAAGCCGACCACCATGTATTCGGCTTCGGTGGCAGCACCGGTCGGGGAGGCATTCAGGTAGCTGATCCTCGGGTGCGGATGGAACCCCGACGAGAACGCCATCGGCACCTCGGCGCGACGTAGCGCCCGCTCGAAGGCGCGTCCGAAATCCCGGTGCGAGGCGAACCGCGCCCGGCCCCTCTTGGCATAGCGCAGGGCCAGCTTCTGGACGGGCGGCGCTTGCTGCTCGGGCTGTCGGCGTGGGCTCACGGGGCGACAGCTTAGGCGAACCAGCCCGAGCGCGCCGCTCCGGACGGGATCAGCTCACGCAGAACTCGTTACCTTCGGGGTCGGTCATCGTGTACCAGCGGTACGGGCCCTGACTGGCCTCATGCAGGAAGCCCGCACCGCGAGCGAGAAGGGCGTCCCTGGTCGCGTCCAGATCGCCGCCGGCGGCATCGAAGCGCAGGTCGAGATGCACCCGGTTCTTGACGCTCTTGCCCTCGGGAACCACCTGGAACAGCACTCGACGGCAGCCGACCGCCTCGGCGGCGCCGGGCAGCCCGATCGCCGCACCGGCCGCCCACCAGAGTTGGCCTCGCCACTGCCGGGTCTCGGCCTCGGTGGCATGTCCTTGGGCCACCATCTGGCGGATGAACTCTTCGTTGGTGGGCTCCAGCTCCCACTGGAGAGTCTCGGCCCACCAGGCGGCCAGTTCGTGCGGGTCGGCACAGTCGACGGTGACCTGGAACTCAATCGGTTGCGGCATCGGGTTTCCTCTCACCGGTTTCATCGGGCGACGCGGAACCGTCCGCCCCTGAGGCGCTCAGACCAGCCTGACACCAGGCTGTGAAGGCGGCAACGGCTGTCGGCAAGGTCGGGAAGATCCGGTCCGGCCCCACCCGGTCGATGAAGCCGCCGACGTTGAGCCGGTCGCGGATCTCCATCTTCACCCGAGCCATGGCGAACACGATCCCCCGCTCGGTCAGGGTGGCCCGCAGTTGCTCCAGAGCGTCCAGGGCGGTCAGGTCGATCTCCACGTTGGCTTCGGCATTCAGCAGGAACCACTGCGGTGGGGCCGGCGCCGCGTCCACGCAGGCTAGCGCACGGGTCAGGAAGTCGTCGGCATTGGCGAAGAACAGCGGCGAGTCATAGCGGTAGACCACCAGGCCCGGCACCTGGGTGGCGTCCGGGTAGTCGTCCACGTCGTGCATGCCGGCCAGTCCGGGGACGTAGCCCAGCACACCGTCGTGCGGATGGACGATCCGTCGGATCAGATCCAGCAGCGAGAGCGCCACCGCGATACCAATGCCGTTCAGCAGACCGGTGACCAACACGGCCGCCATGGTGACCAGGGCCAGCACGAGCTCACTGAGTCGGAAGGCGGCGATCCGACGCAGCCCGGCCAGATCGACCAGCCGCAAGCCGGCGTAGACCACCAGGCCGGCGAGGGCCGCTTGCGGGAACGCGGCCAACACCGGGGACAGGAAGAAGATGGCCAGCACCACCGTGGCCGCAGCCACCAGCGAGTGCAGCTGGGTGCGGCTGCCTGCGGAGTCTCCGATCACCGTCCGGGACGCCGAGGATGAGACCGGGATGCCGCCGAGGAACCCGTTGGCCAGGTTCGCCGCGCCCAGCGCCAGCAGTTCGGCGTTGGCGTCGATTCGCTCCTCGCGCCGGGCCGCGAAGGCTCGTCCGGTCAGGATCACGTCGCTGTAGGCGACCACGGCCACTCCGACGGCGGCCTGGAACAGCGGCAGGATGCCCACCGAACTGAAGTCTGGCAGCGCCCAGCCGGGCGGGGTCTGCGGAACCGCCCCGACCACAGCCAGGCCGAGCGAGCCGATCGGTGTGAACGCGACTAGCGCCGCCGAGATCAGCATCACCAGCAGCGGCCCGGGCCAGGTCGGCGCCCACCGGTGCAGCGAGAACAGCACCCCGGCAACGCTCAGGCCGAGTACCAGGGTCGGCAGGTGCACCGCAGAGAGCTGGCTGAGCAGCGAGCCGGTCTGGGTCCACAGGTTCGCGCCGCTGATCCGCAGTCCGGTCAGGTTGCCGTACTGGCTGATCACCATCAGCAGGCCGATGCCGGCCAGATAGCCGACCAGCACCGGCTTGGACAGCAGACTGGCCAGGAAACCGAGTCGGGCGACCGCACCGATCAGGCAGACGATCCCCACCGCTACTGCGACCACAGCGGCCAGGCCGGCCCGGTTACTCGGATCGGGGCCGCCCAGGGCGAGAATGGCCGCCGCGGTCAGCAGCGCCGCGGTGGATTCGGGCCCGACCGACAGCTGGCGAGAGCTGCCCAACAGCGCGTACAGCAACACCGGCGCCACCACGGCCCACAGCCCGACCACCGGCGGCAGGCCGATGATCTCGGCGTAGGCCATGACCTGCGGGATCAGATAGGCGGCCACCGTGATGCCGGCCAGCAGATCACCGCGCAGCCAGGTTCGGTCGTAGCGGGTCAGGACGGCCAGGCCGGGCAGCCATCGCCGCCAGCCGGGAGCGTCCGCGCTGCGCATGCGTCCACGCTAGTGCGCGGCGGTTCTCCTGAGCCGCTATTTGCCGCTGATCGTGGTGATCCAGGCTCCGGACAGCCCCATCCGGGTGCGCCACGCTTCGGAGGTTCTCGTCACCGAGCCCGATCCGCCGGACGCCGTGGTGTAGCTGATCGTCTTGACCAGACCACCGTCATAGGTCTCGGCCACCGTCGCCGACCGGACCGGCTCACTGGCACCCAGCGCCGAGGTGAGCTGTGCTTGGCTGAGCTGCCGCGTCCAGGACGTGTACGGATTGCCGGGCGCGGTGGCCGACTCGGGATCGCTGATCGAGACCAGATACGGCAGCGGGGACGTCCCGAACGCGTCGGCGTTGTTGGCGGTCCCGCCGCCCTTGCCGGACGAGGCGAAGAACGGGGTCTCGGCGAAGCCGGCCAGCGAGTCGCGCAGCACCTGGACGTTCGAGCCGGAGATGGTGGCATTCACCGCGTCCACCCACGGCTTGTTCGCCGACGGGCCGGCCTTCTTCCAGCCGGTGAAGTTCTGGCTGCGCTGGTCGTCGAAGACGTGGCAGTCACAATCCGGCACTCCCGCCCCCTCGGCCCGTTGCGCCTCCGGCAGTCGGAACAGCTCGGTCAACAGGTAGGTGCGAGCCACGATCGCCTGGGCCCGCAGCGCCGCCGCTCCCCCGCCGGCGGTCGACCCCCACGAGGCCGGCATCTCGTCGATGCCGTAGAGGTAGTCGGTGTTCATGGCCAACTCGTTGATGACGTTGGGACGCCCGGAGCGGACGGTCACCTGCAGGTTGCCGGCCTTGTAGGAGCCCTGTGCACCGTCGACGGTGACCGGGCCACCGGTCCAGGTGAGGGTCAGCCGGGTGCTCGCCGTCAAGGTTTGGTTCTTCACCTTGCCATTGGCCAGCGTCACCTTCGCGGTGACCTTGGTGCCGCTGACCCCGATGGCCACCTTGCCCGGGGTCGAGTAGATCTTCAGCAGCTTCCCGTCGCCGGCCACGCTGAACCCGCCGGACGTGATCCTGAGCGTGGTGGACTTGCGGGAGTCCGACGGCGGACCGAGCACCTGCACTTTGATCGTGCGCGGGTTGTTGTTGGCGGTACTGAGCGTGGCCCCGGTGTAGTAGTGATCGAGGATCTGCTCGGTGGACGAGCCGGTGCGGGCCAGCTGGTAGGCGCCGTACTGGGACAGGCCCACGCCGTGCCCAGCCCCGGATCCACTGATCGTGAACTTGGCAGGGACGACGTGCACCACGAACTCGGCGCTGGACGTACTGGAGATGCGGAACCGGTACTGGCGATCGCCGACGGCGTGCTTCACCGACACCGAGCCCTTGCCCCGCTTGACGGTGACCTTCTTCTCGGTGACCCACGAGGTGCCCTTGAGGTACTCCAGCAGCACCGTGGCCTTGCTGACCGCCTTGCCGTTCTTGGTCAGCTTCACGGTGAGCTTCGCGGACTTGTCCGAGGTGGTCACCCGAGTCCCACCGGCGGTGAGCTGGTAGCCGGTGGCTGCGGATGCCGGGGCGGCGGTCGCTGCCGTGAGTGGACCGACCAGGGCAAACGCGCAGATCAGGGCGAGCAGCAACCGAACCGGAGAAGAGGGACGCACCCCACCACCATGCCACGCACGAGCGACCACTGGGCGCGATCAGCTGATCTGAACTCCGCAGACAAAGGGGACTGTCCCCATTTTCTGCAGTCCTGCTTCTGGGAACGCTCAGGCGGAGTGCTGGACGACCTTCAGCGGCAACAACGAACGTCCGGTGGGGCCGATCTGAATCTCGGTGCCGAGCTCGGGGCAGACGCCACAGTCGTAGCAGCCCGACCAGCGGCAGTCGTCCACGCCGGCCCCGGCGATGGCATCGCTGTAGTCCTGCCACAGCCAGTCGCGGTCCAGCCCGGCGTCCAGGTGATCCCACGGGAGCACCTCGGTGACCGGACGTTCCCGGGTGGTGTACCACTCCAGGTCGACGCCCTGCGGAGTCAGCTCAGCCTCGGCCGCGGCCACCCAGCGGTCGAAGGAGAAGTGCTCGCTCCATCCGTCCATCACGCCTCCGGAGCGCCAGACCCGCTCGATGACCGCACCGACCCGACGGTCGCCACGGCTGAGCAGGCCCTCGATCATGCCCGGCTTGCCGTCGTGATAGCGGACCGAGATCGCCCGGCCGAAGCGGCGGTCCTCGCGCACCTTCTCGCGCAGCAGCCGTAGCCGCCGGTCGATGGTCTCCGGATCGGCCTGGGCGGCCCACTGGAACGGCGTGTGCGACTTAGGAACGAAGCCGCCGATGCTGATCGTGCAGCGGACGTCCCGGGTGCCGGCCGCTCGGCGGCCCTCCTCGATGACCCGGGCCGCCATGCCTGCGATCGCCACCACGTCCTCGTCGGTCTCGGTAGGCAGGCCGCACATGAAGTACAGCTTCACCTGCCGCCAGCCGGCGCCGAAAGCCGCGGCCACGGTGTGGATCAGGTCGTCCTCGGTGACCATCTTGTTGATCACCTTGCGCAGCCGCTCGGTGCCACCCTCGGGAGCGAAGGTGAGGCCGGAGCGGCGGCCATTGCGGCTCAGCTCGGCAGCCAGATCGATGTTGAAGGCGTCCACCCGGGTGCTGGGCAGCGACAGCGAGACGAAGCTGTCGGAGTAGCGCTCGGCCAGCTGCTTGGTGATCGGGCCGATCTCGGAGTGGTCGGCACTCGACAGGCTGAGCAGGCCGACCTCTTCCAGCCCGGTGGCGGCCAGCCCGGCCTCAACCATCTTGCCGACGGTCTGGATGTTCCGTTCCCGCACCGGACGGGTGATCATCCCGGCCTGGCAGAACCGGCAGCCACGGGTGCAGCCGCGGAAGATCTCCACCGAATAGCGCTCGTGGACGGTCTCGGCCAGCGGCACGATCGGCTTGGCCGGGTAGGGCCACTCGTCCAGCTCCATGAGGGTGTGCTTGCGCACCCGCGCCGGGATCCCCGGACGGGCCTGCACCGCGGCGATCGCATGGTCGTCGCCGTAGCTGACCTCGTAGCGGGACGGCACGTACGCCAGGCCACGCTGGGCCAGCTGGTCGAGCAGTCCGTCGCGCCCGCCCGGACGTCCGGAGAGCTTCCATGCTCGGACCAGCTCGGAGATCCGCATCGATGCCTCTTCGCCGTCGCCCAGCACGGCGGCGTCGATGAAGTCGGCGATCGGCTCGGGGTTGAAGGCGGCGTGCCCGCCGGCGATCACCAGCGGATCGTCCTCGCCACGGTCGACGCTGTGCAGCGGGATGCCTGCCAAATCCAACGCCTCGAGCAGATTGGTGTAGCCGAGCTCGGTGGAGAAGCTGACCCCGACCAGGTCGAAGGCCTTGATCGGCAGGTGATTCTCCAGGGTGAACTGCGGCAGACCGTCCCGGCGCATCAGCGCGGCCAGATCCGGCCAGATCGAGAAGCTGCGCTCGGCCAGCATCCAATCGGGCTCGTTCAGCAGCTCGTAGAGGATCGCCATCCCCTGGTTCGGCTGGCCGACCTCGTAGGCGTCGGGGTACATCAGCACCCAGCGCACCTCGGCGGTCTCGAAGTCACGAGTGACCGAGTTCACCTCGCCGCCGATGTACTGGACCGGCTTGCTGACCTGAGCCAACAGCGGCTCCAGCCGCGGATACAGGGACGTCACGTGGGCGCTCATAGTTCGCTCAGCCTATGCAATCGTCGGGTCAGGGCGTAGCCGGGCCCGGCTAAGCACAATCCGGGCGTCGGTGGACGCTCAGTCGTCCAGCGGCTGATGCGGCGCGGCGTAGTCGACCACCAGGTCGGCCCGCTTGGCCGGGTCGCAGGAGCGCAGGTAGAGCAGCTGGCCCTGGTAGTACCGGGCGTTGCGCGGATCCTCCGGATCGGCGCCCAGCTTGGCGTCCCGCTCCGAGGCCCGCTCGAAGGAGGTCTCGAACGGCACTTCCAGCCACACCGAGATGTCCCAGACCTTGCGTCCGGACTGACGACACAGCTCATTGCGATGAATGAACATGCCGTCGATCACCACCACGGCGTCATCGGGAGCGATCTGCCAGGGCGACTTGACCTCGGTCTCCGAGTTCAAGTCGTAGGAGGCCGTGCGATAGCGCCCGCAGCCGTCCTGAGCCAGCGGCTCCAAGACGTCCTCGGTGAACCGCTCGTAGTCGTAGCTGTCCTCAAAGAAACCCTGCGCGGACGAGCGGCCCTGGGCGTACCGCCGCGACTGCGGGTTCAGGTAGTCGTCCATGGAGATCCGAATCACCTCGAGGCCCGACTCGCGCAGCATCGTCGCCAGATCATCGGCGAATGTCGTCTTTCCGGCACCGTCGACGCCGTCGATCCCGACCAGGGTCCGGCCGGTTCTGGCGCGGATCCGGGCCCGCAGCCACTTCAGTCCGGTTGCAGCGTCGACCGCACTCAGCACTTCGTTTGTCATCTCGTACCTTCGTCAGCGAAATTGCCGCAGGTTTTCAGGATAACTCGGAAGATGCTCCTTCAACCAAACCGGTCGCAGTCGTGCTGAGCTTGCGACGGCGGGCCCACCAGCACATCAGCGCGCCCACTAGGGCGATCATGCCGACCTGGATCAGAATCCCCGGTCCGGCGACGCCGGCCTGGCGATCCATCATGTGCTCCAACCCCCCGAACGGCAGGGTGATCTCACCGATCAGGTTGTTCACCACATGCAGAGCGATCGCGGCTTCCAGCCCACCGGTACGCCACGTGACCACACAGGCGATCACACCAAAGGTGAAGTAGAACAGGTTGAGCCACGGGTCACCGGCCACGTGCAAGCCCATGAAGACCAGCGACGACACCACGGTGGCCACCACGAATCCCAGCCAACGGGAGGTGAACCAGGAACCGACCGATCGAGCCAACAGGCCGCGCGCCATGTACTCCTCACCCGCAGCCTGGAACGGAGTCGTCAACACGATCGCCACGATCAAGAACAGCGAGTCCGCGTTCCAGGCCAGCTCACCAACACCATCGACGAACAGTGAGATCAGCAGCGGGACCACGGCGATCAGCGCGAACTGGCCGAACAACCCCCACCGGAAGCCGCCGGTGATCGAGGAGAGCCATCGCGGACGTTGCCCGTAGACCAGCCAGCTGGTGAGGACGGCCATGGGGATGAACAGGGCGAGGCTGACATTGTTGGCGGTGAACACCCACGGCGTCAGCTTCGTCCCCGCCTCGAATACCGACGACAGCCGTCCGGTACTGACGTCGAAAACCATCGCGCCGGCGACCAGTGCAAGTGAGACCACAATCCACGCCACACCGAGAAGCCCCACCGCCGCCAGCGGCTTCCACCAACGAAAGCGCGGAGCTCGATAGAACTCGTGGAATGCCTTCGGCTCCACGGGCAGGGCCGGGGGCTTGCGCAAGCCAGCTGCCGGGAAGGGCGGTGGGTAGTAACCGTTCGGAGCAACCGGAGCCGTCGGGTAGTACCCAGGCGTGGAGTACCCCGGTTGCATCGGATATCCGGACGGCGGGTAGCCGGCGGAGGCGGGCTGCCCGGCCGGCCATCCCTCGATGGGCGGCTGCGCCGGTGCGGACCAGTCAGGAGCCGACGGCTGCGCCGGCGACTGCTCGTCCGAAGCGTCCGGGGTCAGACCAGGTTCGGGAACCACAGCGCGATCTCCTTTGCTGCGGATTCGGGCGAATCGGAGGCGTGCACCAGGTTCTCCCGATTAGAGAGGGCGAAGTCGCCACGGATGGTGCCCGGAGTAGCGGCAATGCCGTTGGTGGCACCGTTGAGGCCACGGACCACCTCGATCACCGACGGCCCCTCCAGCACCACAGCCATCAGCGGGCCGGAGGTGATGTAGGTGCGCAGCGGCGGGTACCAGGGCTGGTTCACGTGATCGGCGTAGTGCGCATCGGCCTGGGCGGCGTCCACGTGGCGCAACTCTGCAGCCACCAATGACAGGCCCTTCGCCTCGTAGCGGGCCAGGATGGTGCCGGCCAGCCCGCGACGCACCGCGTCCGGCTTGAGCAGCACCAGGGTCCGTTGAAGATCAGTCATGCCGAAACCCTACCGGGAGCAACCAGCCGATCAGTCGTCGGTTCCCGAAGCTGTGGACGAGTTGGCCAACAGCGTCCGCGCCGCCCCGGCCAGGTATACCGAGCCGGCGATCAGGATGCCGGCACCGGGTCCGGCCTCGTCGGCCAGCTGGACAGCCTCCTCGATGGCATCGGGAAGGTCCTCAGCAACCCGGACCCGATCATCACCCAGCACGCCGATCGCCAACTCCCCCAGCTCGGCCGCGCCCAGCGCCCGGGCCGAACCGGGAATGGTCGTGCAGACGACCACCGTTGCCTCCTCGGAAAGCACCTGGAGGACTCCGGCGACATCCTTGTCGGCCATCATGGCCAGCACCACGATCAGTGGCGAGAAGGCGAACGACTCAGTCAGCGCGGCGAGAGTGGCCTTGGCGCCGTGCGGGTTGTGGCAGGTGTCCAGCAGCACCGTCGGTGAGCGGCGAACGATCTCGAGCCGGGCCGGAGCCCGGACCGCGGCCAGGCCCTCCTCGATCACCTCGGCCGGCAGCGAACGTCCGCCAAGGAATGCCTCGGCGGCCGCCACGGCCAGTGCTGCATTGTGGGCCATGTGCGCGCCGAACAGCGGCAGCAGCAGGTCACCGAGAGGGCCGTCCGCGGTCTCGAGCCGGATCACCTGACCACCGACGGCCGCCGCCCGCTCGAGCAGGCCGAACTCGATTCCCTCGCGCCGCACCTCGGCGCCGACCTCGGCGGCGCGGGCCAGCAACACGGCACCGGCTTCGGGTGCCTGCGCGGCCAGAACCGCTTTGGCGCCGGCCTTGATGATGCCGGACTTCTCGGTGGCGATCTCGGCGAGGGTGTTGCCCAGGATGGCGGTGTGGTCGAAGTCGATCGGGGTCACCACGGCGACCTCGGCGTCGGTGATGTTGGTGGCGTCCCAGGTGCCGCCCATCCCGACCTCGACCACGGCGACATCCACCGGAGCGTCCGCGAAGGCCGCGTAGGCAAGGGCGGTCATCACTTCGAAGAAGGTCAGTGAGATGCCGTCGATCTGCTGGGCGTCGACGATGTCGATCATCGGCTGAACCTGCTCGACGAGTTCATCGAAGATCTCGTCGGCAATCGGCTCGCCGTCGATGCAGATCCGCTCGGTGAGGCTGACCAGGTGCGGGCTGGAGTAGCGCCCGACCCGCAGGCCGAGGGAGCGCAGCAGCGTGTCGATCATGATCGCCGTGCTGCCCTTCCCGTTGGTCCCGGTGATCAGGATCACCGGGCAGGCATCCTGCGGCGAGCCCAGCAGGTCGCACAGCGCCCGGACGCGCTCCTGGCCCCGTCCGACCTGATGCTCCGGCCAGCGCGACTGGAGGGCGGTGACGATCTCAGCGTGGGTTCGACTCATAGCCAGCCAAGCGTACCCGGACCCGGCTTGGCGCAAGGGCTGACCCCTATACTGACCGGGTGCGTGAACGGGCCGCAGCCGGCAGCTGGCAGCGCTGGGTGACCCTGGTCGCCCGGCTGATCCTCGGGGTCACGCTGATCGTGGCCGGCGCACTGAAGGTCACCGCCATCGACGCCGCAATCAACTCAGTGCGCGCCTACAAGCTGCTGCCCTTCGAGGTCACCGCTCTCGTCGGGACGGCGCT
The DNA here is from genome assembly GCA_001603275.1 of Actinomycetales bacterium Actino_02. Classification (GTDB taxonomy): domain Bacteria; phylum Actinomycetota; class Actinomycetes; order Propionibacteriales; family Propionibacteriaceae; genus Propionicimonas. The sequence goes on from LUYM01000028.1 coordinate 11,532, forward strand.
GCCCATCATCGAGATCGTGATCGGCCTGATGCTGGTCACCGGCACCTTCACCCGGGTCGCCGCCGTGCTCGGCTCCGGCCTGATGCTGGCCTTCATCATCGGGATCATCTCGGTGTGGGTGCGCGGCATCTCGATCGACTGCGGCTGCTTCGCCCCCGGCGGGGCCATCGACGCCAGCCAGACCCAGTACCCGCTGGAGGTGGCCCGAGATCTCGGGCTGCTCATCCTGGGCGCCTGGACGATCTGGCGTCCCACCGCTCCCTTCGCTCTCGACGCCTGGCTGTTCGCCGACGCCGAGCCCATCACCACCGACGCAGACCAGGAGAATCCTCGATGAGCCAGAACCGGCGCGAGCAGTTGCGCAAGGCAGAACAGGCCGCGGCCCGCCAGCAGCGGCTGACCAGGATCATCGGGGTGGGTGCCGGGCTGCTGGTGGTGGTGATCGTCGCGGTGTTCGCTGTGGTGCTGATCTCCCAGGCCAACAAGGCGGCGACCGCGGCGCCGACCGCCGGCCAGGCCACTCCGCCACACGCACTCGCCGACAACCTCGGCATCCGCCCCTACCCCAATGCGACCCCGCAGGCCGGTGCCCCGGTGGTGGAACTGTTCTTCGACTACCAGTGCCCGATCTGCAAGCAGTTCGAGACGATCTACGGCGCCTCGCTGGAGAAGCTGGCCTCGTCCGGTCAGATCGACCTGCGCTACCGTCCGATGATCTTCCTGGACGTGAACCTGCAGAACGACGCCTCGCTGCGCGCCGGAGTCGCGGCCGCGTGTGCCGACACTGCCGGCAAGTACCGCGAGTACCACGATCAGATCTTCGCCAACCAGCCCGAGCAGGAAGGCGCCGGCTACGCCGACTCGCTTCTGCGGGACACCCTGTCGACCAAGGCCGGTCTGAGCGGCGACGCGCTGACCAGTTTCCAAAAGTGCTACGACGGCAAGCTGACCCAGACCTGGGTGCAGGCCCAGGAGGACGCCGGGGAGAAGGCCGGGGTGACCGGCACCCCCACCTTCAAGGTGAACGGCAAGGACGTTGCGCTGAAGGAGTTCAGCAATGTGAGCGCGGATCAGCTCGGCGAGCTGATCAAGAAGTTCAGCTGACCCATCCAGGCGCCGCGGGCCGATGTGACGGGCCTTCGGCGCGCTCAATATGATTCGGCCTATGACTGCAGACGCCCGCAACACCGCCCAGACCGCTCCCGCTTCGGCCAGCGGCGGCGTACCGGAGCGTCCGGTGCTTGAGGGGCTGGAGGCCAAGTGGGTGGAGCGCTGGCGCGACCAGGGCACCTACACCTTCCACCGGCCGGAGTCGCGCGAGCAGGTGTTCAGCATCGACACCCCACCGCCCACCGTGTCCGGCTCGCTGCACGTGGGCCACGTGTTCAGCTACACCCACACCGACGTGATCGCCCGCTACCAGCGGATGCAGGGCAAGCAGGTGTTCTACCCGATGGGCTGGGACGACAACGGCCTGCCCACCGAACGCCGAGTGCAGAACTTCTATGGGGTGCGCTGCGACACCTCGCTGCCTTACGACCCGGACTTCACCCCGCCGGCCAAGCCGGACCCGAAGCGGCAGGTGCCGATCAGCCGACGCAACTTCGTCGAGCTGTGCCATGAGCTGACCGCGGTCGACGAGATCGCCTTTGAGAACCTGTGGCGGACGCTCGGGCTGAGTGTGGACTGGAGTCAGCTGTATGCCACCATCTCCACCGAGTCGCAGCGGATCGGCCAGCTCGGCTTCCTGCACAACTACGCCCGCGGCGAGGCCTACCTGTCCGAGGCGCCGACCCTGTGGGACATCACCTTCCAGACCGCGGTGGCCCAGGCCGAGCTGGAGGCCCGGGACTACCCCGGCGCCTACCACCGGGTGGCCTTCCACGCCGCCGACGGCGCCCCGATCTACATCGAGACCACCCGTCCGGAGCTGATTCCCGCGGTCTGCGCCCTGATCGCGCACCCCACCGACGAGCGCTACCAGCACCTGTTCGGCACCACGGTCACCTCGCCGATCTTCGGCGTGGAGATCCCGGTGCTGGCCCACAGCGCCGCCGAGCCGGACAAGGGCGCCGGCATCGCGATGTGCTGCACCTTCGGCGACCTGACCGACGTCCAGTGGTGGCGTGAGCTGCGGCTGCCCACCCGCACCGTGATCGGCCGGGACGGACGGCTGCTGGCCGACACCCCGGACTGGCTGCCCGACCCCTCGGCCTATGCCGAGCTGGCCGGCAAGACCACCTTCAGCGCCCGCGAGGCCATGGTGGCCATGCTGCGCGCCTCCGGTGACCTGGACGGCGAGCCGAAGCCGACCCAGCGGATGGCGAACTTCTACGAGAAGGGCGACAAGCCGCTGGAGATCGTCTCCACCCGGCAGTGGTACATCCGCAACGGCGGCCGCGACGATGAGCTGAAGGAGCAGCTGCTGGCCCGTGGCGAGCAACTGGCCTGGGTGCCCGACCACATGCGGCACCGCTACTCCAACTGGGTCAACGGCCTGAACGGCGACTGGCTGATCAGCCGACAGCGCTTTTTCGGGGTGCCGTTCCCGATCTGGTACGCCCTGGACGCCGAGGGTGAGCCCGACTACGAGCACCCGATCACCGCAGCTCCCGAGACGCTGCCGATCGACCCGTCCAGCGACTGCCCGCCCGGCTACACCCCCGAGCAGCGGGGCGTCCCCGGCGGCTTCATCGGCGACCCGGACGTGATGGACACCTGGGCCACCTCCTCGCTCACCCCGCAGATCGCCTGCGGCTGGGAGCGCGATGAAGAGCTGTGGCGGCTCACCTTCCCGATGGATCTGGCTCCGCAGGCCCACGACATCATTCGCACCTGGCTGTTCTCCCGGGTGGTCCGGGCCCACTTCGAGCACGGCGAGCTGCCGTGGCGTCGGGCCGCGATCTCCGGCTTCGTGGTCGACCCCGACCGCAAGAAGATGAGCAAGTCCAAGGGCAACGTGGTGGTGCCGACCGACATCCTGGATCGGTTCGGCTCCGACGCGGTGCGCTGGCGCGCGGCGATGGCCCGTCCGGGGATGGACTCGCCCTTCGACGAGACCCAGATGAAGGTCGGCCGTCGGCTGGCCATGAAGATCCTGAACGCGTCGAAGTTCATCCTGGGCTTCGGCGAGGCCGCGGACGCCGCCGTCACCGAGGCTGTCGATCTGGCCATGCTGGCTCAGCTGGTTGAGGTCGTCAGGGCCGCGTCGACGGCCTTTGAGGCGTTCGACTACTCCACTGCCCTGGAGAGCACCGAGAAGTTCTTCTGGCAGTTCTGCGACGACTACCTGGAGCTGGTCAAGGAGCGCGCCTACGCCGAGGGCGCCGGCGCCGATTCGGCCCGCGCCGCGCTCCGGCTGGCGCTGGGCGTCCAGCTGCGGCTGTTCGCTCCGTTCCTGCCGTTCGTCACCGAAGAGGTGTGGTCCTGGTGGCAGGACGGCTCGATCCACCTGTCGTCCTGGCCGACCGAGTCCGAGCTGCCGAACACCGGCGACGCCGCCTTGGTGGAGGACATCGCGGCTGCGCTGATCGGCATTCGGGGCGCCAAGTCCCAGGCCAAGGTCTCGATGAAGACCGAAGCCACCGCGGCCACCTTCAGCGGTCCCGCGGGCGTCCTGGCCCGGCTGCAGCGGGCCGAGGCCGATCTGCGCGCGGTGGGCCGGATCATCCCGGCTATCGAGTGGGTCGAGACGGATGCCCCGCTGAGTGTCACCGTGGACCTGAAGCCGGCCGAGGAGGCCTGAGCCATGCGGGCCTGGGTGGCCGTGGCTGCGGCCGCGGTGCTGCTGGCCGGCTGTGCCGCCGAGCCGGTCCGCGACCCGTCCGGCCGCCTGACCGCGGCCACCACGGCCGACGCCTACGCAATCCAGGTCGGCGACTGTGTAGGCGAACTCGGCTCCGGCGCAGTGACCAAGATCGAGCTGATGCCCTGCGATCAGAAGCACTACTGGGAGGCGTTCCTGCAGGCCGCGCTGGACGGCACCGACTACCCAGGAGACGTGGCCCTGGCCAAACAGTCCGAGGAGCGCTGCACGCAGGCCTTCGCCGACTTCGTCGGAGTAGAGCTGAAGAAGTCGAAGTACAGCTTCACCTACCTGAGCCCGACCGAGCAGACCTGGAACGGCGCGAAGGATCGCGAGCTGGTCTGCCTGGTCGGCTTGCCCAACGGCGGGGTCACCGGCAGCTTGCGCGGGATCGGCAAATAGCTCAGATCAGGTCGGCCAGGATCGGGTCGGCGATAGCGAGCACAGCTGCCTTGGCTTCGGCTGCACTGGTAGCCGCCCGGGCCGCAGCCGCGAACTGCTGACACTGCTCCAGGGTGTGTGCGGCCAGCACCGTCCGCACCGCTGCCACCTTGCTGGGTGCCATCGACAGGCTGCTCACTCCCAGGCCGACCAACACCAGGGCCAGACCGGGATTGCCACCGGCCTCACCACAGACACCGATCGGCTTGCCCATGGCATGGCCGCCATCGCAGGCCATGGCGATCACGTCCAGCAGCGCTGGCTCCCAGGGGTCGAGCAGCGTCGCCAGCTCGCCCTGCATCCGGTCGGCAGCCATCGTGTACTGCTGCAGGTCGTTGGTGCCCAGCGAGGCGAAGTCCACGTGGTAGAGGATCCCGCGACTGCGAATCGCCGCGGCCGGAACCTCGATCATCACGCCCACCTTCGGTAGGCCCAGGGCGCGAACCCGCTCGGCGAACCAGACAGCCTCGGCCTGGGTGGCCACCATCGGAGCCATCACCCGGACGTCCGCGCCGGTGGCGTGGTAGGCAGCCGCCAGCGCCTGCAGCTGGGTGTCGAGAACGTCCGTGCGGATCTGGCCCAGCCGCAGCCCGCGGCGTCCCAGTGCCGGGTTCTCCTCCGGCCCCAAGTCGGCGAACTTCAGCGGCTTGTCAGCACCCGCATCGAGGGTGCGGACCACAACGCGGCGGTCGCCGAAGGCGGTGAAGACCTCGGTGTAGGTCGCAGTCTGCTCCTCCAGGGTCGGCATGGTGTCGCGATCGAGGAACAGGAACTCGGTACGGAACAGCCCGACTCCTTCGACCGGCTGGGCCGCGGCGCGCCGCGCGTCGTCCACCGTGCCGATGTTGGCCAGCAGGGCCACCGGGTAGCCGTCCTTGGTGCAGCCCTTGCCGGTGCCCCCGGCCAGAGCCGCCTCGCGGCGCCGCTTGCGCTCGGCGAGCAGCGCGACCTCCTCAGTGCTCGGGTCGACGGTGATCTCACCGACTCCACCGTCCAGGGCGATCGTGGTTCCGACCGGAACCGCCAGGATGCCGACCGCCTGGACCACGGCAGGGATGCCCAGCTGCGCGGCCAGGATCGCGGTGTGGCTGGTCGGACCACCGGCCTCGGTGATGATGCCCAGGCAGGTGTCAGCGGTGAGGGTGGCGGTCTCGGCCGGGGCGAGGTCATGTGCAGCCAAGACCGACGGCACGCTCAGCGTCGGCACTCCCGGCTCAGGCTCGCCGAGCAGCCGAGCCACGGCCCGATCCCGGACGTCCTGCAGGTCGGTGACCCGCTCGGCCATGTAGCCGCCCAGCGACTCGAACATGGCGCAGTACTCGGCCACCGCCGCGGCCACCGCATGGGTGATGCCGAGACCGGCACCCAGCTGCGTTTCGATTCCGGCGGCCAGCCCCGGATCGCGGGCCATCATGGCGCCGGCCTCCAGGATCGGCTTGGCATGCGCGTCCGCCCCGGCAGCACGGGCCTCCAGACCGGAGGCCACCTCTTCCAGGACGGCCTGCACCTGGGCCCAGGCGGCGGCGGCATCCGTGGTGGCCGGCTCGTCGGCCGGCGGCTGCGGGGCCGGCCGTACCAGCACCAGCGGCCCGACAGCGGTACCGGCGCTGACGCCGATCCCGTGGAAGGTATGCGCCAGGTCGGTGCCCATCGGACTACTCGGCGTCGAGGTCGCGCGACAGCAGGTCGACGAGCGAGTCGAGCGCTGCGTCAGCACCCTCACCCTCGGCGGACAGCGTCACAGTCTCGCCATGCTTGGCACCCAGCGCCATCACCATCAAGATGCTGCGGGCGTCCACCGGCTTGCCGCCTTCCTTGGCGATCGTGATCGGCAGACCGGCGGCTGTGGCGGCCTGGACGAACAGCGACGCGGGCCGGGCATGCAGACCGACCGAGGAGGCGACAGCGACCTGACGAGTGGGCATAGGGGAACTCCTTGTACGAACGACCAACTCCGAGGTTCAACAATGGCATACCCGCGACCCGCGTTGGCAATCGCGGCGACGATCTACACCAACCTGAGACCAAGCTCACAGCTCATCGCTGCGTGAGGCTATGCCGATCGCTCACGCCGATCATTACGGACCAGCTGGGCCCGGGTCAGCATCTGTGGCGAGGCGCCCTCGTTGACCACGGCAGCGTTGACAACCACCTGGGCGACCTGCTCGTCGCTGGGCACGTGGTACATCACGTTGAGCAGGATCTCTTCCAGGATCGAGCGCAGCCCGCGGGCACCGATTCCGCGCTTCAGCGCCACCTCGGAGATGGCCTTGATGGCGTCCTCGGTGAACTCCAGATCGACCCCGTCCAGCTCGAAGAGCTTGCGGAACTGCTTGATCAGCGCGTTCTTCGGTTCGACCAGGATCCGGACCAGCGCCTCTTGGTCGAGCTGTTCGACGGTGGAGATCATCGGCAGTCGGCCGATGAACTCGGGGATCAGCCCGAACTTGTGCAGGTCCTCGGGACGCACCTCTTCGAACGGGTTCAGCGAAGCCGGGCGACGAATGGCCGCATCATTGTTGAAGCCCAGCGGACGCTTGCCGACCCGGGCGTTGATGATCTCCTCCAGGCCCGCGAAAGCCCCGCCCACCACGAACAAGATGTTGGTGGTGTCGATCTGGATGAACTCCTGATGCGGGTGCTTGCGTCCGCCCTGCGGCGGGACCGAGGCCGTGGTGCCTTCCAGGATCTTCAGCAGCGCCTGCTGGACGCCCTCGCCCGACACGTCGCGGGTGATCGACGGGTTCTCGCTCTTGCGGGCCACCTTGTCGATCTCGTCGATGTAGATGATCCCGGTCTCGGCCTTCTTCACGTCGTAGTCGGCGGCCTGGATCAGCTTCAGCAGGATGTTCTCGACGTCCTCACCGACGTAGCCGGCCTCGGTCAGCGCGGTGGCGTCCGCCATGGCGAAGGGGACGTTCAGCATCCGGGCCAGAGTCTGGGCCAGGTAGGTCTTGCCACAGCCGGTCGGACCGATCAGCAGGATGTTCGACTTGCCCAGCTCGACCAGCTCGTCATCGGCGATCCGCCGGCCGGGAGCCGCCGCCTGCGCCTGGACGCGCTTGTAGTGGTTGTAGACAGCCACCGACAGGGCCTTCTTGGCCTTCTCCTGGCCGATCACGTAGGTGTCGAGGAAGGCGCAGATCTCCTTGGGCTTGGGCAGTTCATCGAGCAGCCCGGTGTCCGGGGTCTCGGCGAACTCCTCCTCGATGATCTCGTTGCACAAGTCGATGCACTCGTCGCAGATGTAGACGCCGGGGCCGGCGATGAGCTTCTTGACCTGCTTTTGGCTCTTCCCGCAGAAAGAGCACTTCAGCAGATCCGAGGTCTCTCCGATTCGTGCCACGTTGCCTTTCCCTCCGTGTCGGTGACTCACCATAACGCCGGCCGCCTGGGCTCACCAGGAACGACCGGCGGTGGGTCTAGTGCTGAACGTCCTTCAAAGAGGTCAGGATGTCGTCGACGATGCCGTACTCGACGGCCTCTTCCGCAGTCAGGTACTTGTCGCGCTCGATGTCCTGGCTGATCTTCTCCACAGTCTGGCCGGTGCTCTCAGCCAGCATGCCCTCCATCAGCGAGCGAATCCGCAGGATCTCCTTGGCCTGGATCTCCAGGTCCGAGGACTGTCCGTAGCCGCCCTCGGTGGCCGGCTGGTGGATCAGGATCCGACTGTTCGGCAGCGCCAGCCGCTTGCCCTTGGTGCCGGCCGCGAGCAGCACAGCGGCTGCGGAGGCGGCCTGGCCGAGGCAGACCGTCTGGACGTCCGGCTTGATGTAGCGCATCGTGTCGTAAATCGCGGTGAGCGCCGTGAAGGAGCCACCCGGCGAGTTCAGGTAGATGCTGATCGGACGTTCCGGATCCATCGACTGCAGGCAGAGCAGCTGCGCCATCACCGCGTTGGCGATGTCATCGGTGATCGGAGTGCCCAGGAAGATGATCCGATCCTCGAAGAGCTTGGTGTAGGGATCGACCCGACGCATGCCGTAGGAGGTGCGCTCCTCCCACTGCGGGATGTAGTAATCCATGCGGGGTCCGGCAGGTGCCGTCCCGAAAGGCAGGGTGCTCATCAGATTCCTCACTGGTTCGGGGCGTCGGCGATTTTGATCTGCGCGGCCCGCTCATAGACGTGGTCGATGAAGCCGTAGGCGAGGGCCTCCTCCGCGGTGAACCAGCGGTCACGGTCGGAGTCCTTCTCGATCTGCTCCACGGTCTGGCCGGTGTGCTCAGCGATCAGCGAGGACATGGTCTTCTTGATGTGCAGCGACTGCTCCGCCTGGATCCGAATGTCGGAGGCGGTGCCGCCCAGACCGCCGGACGGCTGGTGCATCATGATCCGGCTGTGCGGGAGAGCGAACCGCTTGCCCTTGGCGCCGGCCGAGAGCAGGAACTGACCCATCGATGCAGCCAGGCCCATGGCCACGGTGGCGACGTCATTGGAAATCCACTGCATGGTGTCGTAGATCGCCATGCCGGAGTCGACCGAGCCGCCGGGCGAGTTGATGTAGAGGTAGATGTCCTTGACCGGGTCTTCGGCATTCAACAGCAGCATCTGCGCGCAGATGGCGTTCGCATTGTCGTCCTTGACCTCCGAACCCAGGAAGATGATCCGGTTCGCCAGGAGGGACTGATAGACCGAGTCGGACATGCCGACTCCACCGGGACCGCCCGCCATGGACGGGCCGTGCTGATTGGCTCGGTATTCGTTCACGGAGGCGAACCTACCCGCTGACAGCGCGAAATCGGCATGGTTCCGGGCCCTGTTCGCTGTGGGCGCAGCCGCGCCGGACGGTCCGAAAACACCACCCAGCGCTCGTCTCGCAGGAAAAGGGGACAGTCCCCTTTTTCTGCGGACATGAGAAGCGGCACCGCCCGAATGGACGATGCCGCTCCTGATCAGATCAGCTCACTCCTCGGCGAGGGTCTCGGCAGCAGTCGGCGCGGCCAGGGTGACGGCCTTGCCGGCGGCGTCCACGACCTTGGCCTTCTCCAAGACCAGGGCCAGCGCCTTGTTGCGCCGGATCTCGCCCAGCCACTCGTTGGCGTGACCGTGCTCCATCATGTGCTGCAGCTCCTGCTCCGGGCTGGTGCCGTTGGCGGCAGCCTTGGAGACGATCAGCTGGGTGAGGTCGCTCTGCTCGGTGGTCACCTCGTTGTCCTCAGCGATCTTGTCGAGGATGAGCTGCGCCTTCAGCGCCCGCTCCAGACCCTCGTCCTGACGCTTCCAGAACTCCTCCGGCGTGCCGGCCTCGTCTTGCGACTGGGACAGGTACCGCTCCAGCGTCAGGCCGGCCTGCGCCAGCTGCGCCTCGATCTGGGAGCGCTGAGCGGCCAGCTGGCTGCTCAGGAAGGTCTCCGGCAGCTCCAGCTTGGCCGCGGCCACCAGCGCCTCGAGGATCTTGTTGCGTCCCTCGGCCTGCTGCTCGCTGGCCAGCATCTGCTCAACGGCGGTGGCCAGGTCGGCCTTCATCTCCTCGACGGTGTCGAACTCGGAGATCATCGAGGCGAACTCGTCGTCCAGCTCGGGCAGCTTCTGCTCGTTGACCTTCTTGACGGTGACCGTGATGTCGGCCGGCTCACCCTCGAAGGCGCCGCCGACCAGAGTGGAGGAGAACTTCGCAGTGTCGCCGGCCTTCAGCCCGATCACGGCCTCCTCAAGGCCGTCGATCATGCCGCCGGAGCCGAGCACATAGCTGACGCCCTCGGCGGTGGCGTCCTCCAGCGGCTCGCCGTCGCGGGTGCCGACCAGGTCGATGACCACCTGGTCGCCCTCGGCAGCGGCCCGGTCTACCTCGTGGGACGTCGCGAACCGGCGACGGAGCAGATCGATCCGCTCCTCGACCTCGGCGTCGACCTCACGCAGCGACTCCACGGTGGCCTTCAGCTTCGCGAAGTCGGGGACGGTGATCTCGGGACGCACATCGGTCTCGGCTGTGAACTCGATGACGTCGCCGTCCTCGAGCTTGGTGACCTCGATGGCCGGCTCGCCCAGCGGGACGATCTCGGACTCGATGATGGCGGCCTCATAGGCGGCCGGCAGGGCGGCGTTGATGGCCTCCTGCAGAACGGCGGCCCGACCGAAGCGCTGGTCGATCACCAGGTTCGGCACCTTACCCTTGCGGAAGCCCGGGATGGACACCTGCGACGCGATCTCGCGGTAGGCCTTGTCCAGATGGGGCTTCAAATCGGCGAAGGGGATCTCAACGGTGAGCTTCACCCGGGACGGATTGAGCTGCTCGACGGTGCTGGGCAATGCGGGCTCCTGGATCGGAAGGTAGACAGACCTGCTAATCCTAGCCAGCCCACTCGACGTGGTCACACTCGCCGCAGTCAGAGGCACCATGGGCGGTGCCGATGAGCGTTCTCGGGTCGCTCTGGGCTAAGGTAACCCCGCGCGGATGTAGCTCAATGGTAGAGCCCCAGTCTTCCAAACTGGCTACGCGGGTTCGATTCCCGTCATCCGCTCCAACAGCAAATGGTCCTGACCGCGTCGCGGCCAGGACCATTTGTGTGAAGTCAGGAGTCAGGCGGTGAGCCAGTACTCGTTGGTGAGCAGTGCGCCCACCAGACCACTGGTAATCAGTCCGACGCAGAGACCCTGAACGCCAACCCCGGCAAGGACCGTCCGCACCCCGGAGAGATCGAAGGCCAGATTGGCAAGAACCACGCTGCCGGCAATAACGACACCGACAACCACGGCGGTTTTGAACAGATACTTCATGTGTGAGCGCCCCCCAGTGCTCCATGCATGCGGCCCCCCGCCGCGTGCAATGTTCACGCTATCAGTCCGCGAGATTCGGCGCGAATTGCGCGAATGCGTACTGTGGACACCCTCTTTTGGGGGACATTGCCCGCTGCCGCGCAACAATTCGGCGCGAACAACTCCGGCGCAATGAGAAGCCCGATCCGGCCGGGAACCCGCCCCATCTTCGTATCGTCAGGACACTGGCGTCGGATAGCAGGACCGACAAGGGCCTCCGCGCTGATCCTTGGGCATCAACCCGAGACTCGCCCCCGGGCACACCAGATTTCACCAGCGCTCACAGCAACTGGTGGACGAGAAGAGGTGCCGAGACCCAGCCGGCGAGGACGTGAGCCCTCGCCGGCCGTGGCTCAGGCAGTCAGCCAGTACTCCTGGGTGAGCAGAGCTCCGACCAGGCCACTGGTGAGTAGACCGACGAAAAGGCCCTCCGAGCCGACGGCGGCAAGCGTCGTCTGCACGATGGACCAGTCGAAGGCGAGATTGGCAACCAGGGCGCTGCCGACAACGACCACGCCAAGGACCAACAGAATTTTGAACACATACTTCACTTGCGCTACCCCCCGATGCGACAAGCTCGCTCCGGTCCCCCCGACCGGAAGCGCTCTCAGGATAGCCGCAACGAGTGACTCGGGCAACGCCCGCGGCCAGCCGTGAGACAGATGTCTCCTCACCCACGCTGAGGCCCCGCAGCGCCGAAGCGCTGCGGGGCCATGGGCGGGGTGATCGTCAGCTCACTTGAGCTGGAACTTGGCGGTGAGGGTGGAGGCGTCCGCAGTGGTGAGGACGACCTGGTAGCAGGTGGCCACAGCAACAGGCTTCTTGCCCTTGACCTTCACCGTCGAGACCGGCTTGGGCAGCTTCGGGGTCTTCCAGTTCTGGTGGAAGCGCCCGTCGTAGTAGCGCAGCCGCAGACCCTTGTGATCTTGCGTGACCGAGACCGGCGAGCCGATCAGAGCCATCGTCGAGCACTCGTACTGCTGAGCAGTGATGCTCGACACCACGCTCACCGACTTGGCCTTGGCAGTTCCCTGGTAGACCCGGAACTTCAGCGGCACGGTCGAACCGGCCTTCACCTTGTTCACGACGTTCGCCTTGACCGGCTTGTCGAAGCCCTTCAGCGTCCACGCGGTGACGGTGTAGGTGCGGGTCTCGACGGTGTTGGTGAACCCATCCGAGCCAAAGCCCGTCGCAGTCAACACCTGAACGCCGACGGCAGTGGAGTAGCCGGCGACAGTGCAGACGACCGGGACGGCGTCCTCAGTGGCCGTGCAGCCGGGCGCGGGGGGCACCTCGCCGTACACGTAGCTGGCACCGTCAACGATCTGCGGATCCCAGGTGATCACCGGCGCCGATGCCGCGTTCGCCGGGACCAGCCCGACACTGCTCAGGATCAGGGTGAGACCTGCCCCGAGGAGGGTTCGGGTCCAACGGGCCTTGCTCATCGTTACCTCCTGTGAGTCTTGTGAAGGCCGCCGGGGGGACGGCCTTCTCACCCGGTAAACCGTCGCTGAGTCGCGGGTTGTTACAGCGAGTCTCGAGAATGTTCGTGATCGTCCCCGCGTGAGCCACAAGACGGCTCACGCCCCGGTGTAACGTCGCGAGGAAGTCCGACGGTATCCGGAGTGGAGGTGGACGTGAGACTCAGCGATTCCGACGCAGACCGGGTGTTGGCCGGCCAGGTGCCCGACGATCGGGCCGACCTGGAACAGGTGGCCACCTTCCTGGCTGAGTTGCCGACCGCTTGTCCGCCCGCCGAGGTGGGCTCCATTCGCGACGCGCACCTTTACGCCATCACTCGCGAAGCGCGAATCGTGGCCGCCGCTCCTGCCCCCCGGCCCCGGCGAAGCACCCGCCGAGTACTGATCACCGCGATGGCCGCCAGCCTGGGCGTGCTCACCATGGGGGTCAGCGTGGCCGCCGCGGTCGGCGCCAACCCGCTGGGCTTCCTTCCGAATCTGCTCCCCGAGTCGGCCATCTCGGCTCGCGTCGACACTCCGGCTTCTGTCGGCCCGACCGGTACTCCGGTGCCGCCGCCTCCCACCAGCCGCCCGGAGACCGCTGCCCCGACCAGCCACCCGGGGACCCCCGCCCCGCAGAGCACCGAGAAGTCGAACAACGGCAAGTCCGACGAGGCCAAGTCCGAACACAAGCCGACCGCCAAGCCGTCCCACACGAACAACGGCAAGTCCGACGAGGCCAAGTCCGACCACCAGCCGACCACCAAGCCCACCCCACCCAAGGCAACCCCGAGCGCCGCCCCCCGGACCGACCCTCCGGGCAAGGTCAAGTCCGGCAGCTGAACATCGCTGAATCGCTCCGCGGCGCAGTACCGCCGTCGCTGACCCCGGAGGGTGCAGTCTGGGTTCCGTGAACCGCCCGCTTCACCGGATGAGGCGCTCATCGACACCGCTCGACCTGATGGCATCGGCCGCGGACGGTTCTCGCTGCCCATCCGCCGATTCCTGGAGCCGGACGTGACCAGCATCGACGACTTCGATGAGGTTCTCGCGGCGGCCAAACAGGGGGCCGACTGGGCCTGGGCCACCCTCTACGACACCTTCGCTCCCGGACTGCTCCGGTTCATCACCCGGCAGGGCGCCGCCGAGCCGTCGGACTGCCTGGGTGAGTGCTTCGTCCAGGTGGTCCGCAACCTGCCGGGCTTCAAGGGTGACGAGGCCGCGTTCCGGGCTTGGCTGTTCCTGCTGGCCCGCAATCGCGTCGTGGACGAATGGCGAGCGGCGAAGCGCCGACCGAGCTCCCCCAGCGAGGACGTGGTTCTCCTCCACGACGCGCGCCACCACGCCTCCGCGGCCGACGACGGCGTAGGACAGAAGGAGTCGGTGGAGCAGATCCTGGCCGCACTGAAGCCCGACCAGCGCGCCGTGATCACCCTGCGAGTGCTCGATGAGTTCAGCGTCGAGCAGACCGCGACAATCCTCGGCAAGTCCCCCGGCGCGGTCCGAGTGATCCAGCATCGCGCGATCGCGCAGCTGCGAACCGTCCTCGGCCCCGGCTTCCGGGGCGGCCTGGACGAGCTGACGGGACGTCCCAAGCCACCGCCCGGCAATCGCGATGTGACCAGGGGCTGAAGGCCCCCAACCGACTCTCACCCGCCGACTATCCTCGGCACGAGCGCAGCGGGGCGCAGACCAGCGAGGGCGGAGCGGTAATGGTTGGGGCCAACAAGTCGGGCGTCGTCGGCGTGCTCGCCGGGATCGTCGCAGTCAGTCTCTTCTGGCTCGGGGGGACGCTGCCGGCCGCGGCGAGTCCGCTCCCGATGTCACCGGGACAGACCGGGGACAAGCGCGTCGGCTCCTGGAAGGTGCAGAACCTCTCCGGCGACCTGTGGAAGGTGACCTGGCGCTCACCGAAGAAGCTGCCCACCTCGTCCGACCGGCCAGTGATCGTCCGCGACGCCACTCCGATCGGAACGTCCGTCGTCGCCGACGGCCAGGTGGTCAGCACTGTCGTGCGATCAGCGAAGGCCCCCAATCCGTCCGCCCTGGACGTGGTGCTGTCCGGCGACCGGATCTCGCGCCAGGGGCAGGACACGGCAACCGTCCGCGCCAGCACGGTCAGCTTCACACCGGGGCGGCTGCTGCCCTTCGACCCAGCCGAGGCGGGGCCCTATCAGACGGTCAGCAGCGACTACAGCGGCGGCGCCGTCCCCATCCCCGGCTTCGAGAACCCCGTGGAGTTCGTGGGTCATGTCGTCGAGCCGGAGCCGTCGGCCGACACGGGCCCCCGTGGCATCGTCTTGTTCCTCCACGGTCGGCACAGTGTTTGCTATGTCAGCGGCTCGGAGGATTCCGATTCGACCTGGCCGTGCCAGGCTCCGGCCAAGGAGATTCCGAGTCACCTGGGCTACGAATACCTGCAGCAGCGACTGGCATCCCAGGGCTACTTCACGGTCTCGATCCGAGTGAACGGGATCAACGCTCAAGACGACGTCCTCACCGATGGTGGGGCGGACGCCCGAGCCCGGCTCATCCGTGCTCATCTGGACTACTGGGCCGAGCGCGCCAGCGCACACCAGCTCGACCTGGGCAAGGTTGTCCTCGTCGGGCACAGCCGTGGCGGCGAGGGTGTGGCCCGTGCCGCTCTGCAAATTCCGCTCTCGGCGCCGTACCGGATTGTGGGTGCCGTCCTGCTGGCCCCGACCGACTTCGCCGGACAGGCAGTGCCGTACGTGCCAACCGTGACCGTGCTCCCCTACTGCGACGGTGATGTCTACGACCTCCAGGGGCAGCGGTTCACCGATGAGGCCCGGGACGTGGTCTCCGATGACACCGCTCTGCATTCGTCGGTGATGGTGATGGGCGCCAATCACAACTACTTCAATTCGGAGTGGACGCCGGGCAGCACGGCACCGTCGTGGGACGACTGGTCGGGCGACGAGAACGCCGTCTGCGGGACAAAGGATCCGCAGCGGCTTTCCGCGTCGAGCCAGCGCTCCGTCGGCACGGCCTACGTGGCCGCGGCCGTCCAGGTGTTCACCGGGAAGGACTCCCGTCCGCTGGCCATGCTCGATGGCGAGCGAGTCCGGGTCGAGTCCACCGGTAGTGCCGTTGCGCTCAGCCAGAGCATCGGCGGCGGCCGGGAGCTGCGCGTCCCCAGCGTGGACACCGGCACCACGGACGCCACCATGGACGCCGGCTTCTGCCGCGGCACCAGCGATGATCAAGGCGGCCATTCCGTCTGCGGTCGCGGAACCCGGCTGGCCGGGGCATCCCCGCACTGGCCCGGTTTCGGCGAGGCCTTACCCGAACGCGACGCCCTCGAACTGGCCTGGGACAAGGTCGGCCAGACCGGCGGAATGCTGTTCGACAAGCCGCTCGACCTGACCGGCAGGACGCTCCAGCTGCGTACGATCATCGATCCCGCACAGCAGTCCGTCGGATTCTCGGTGCGACTGACCGACTCCGATGGCGCCAGTGCCGACCTGGACCCGGTCGGTGGCACCACCCAGATGGCCTTCGACCCACCGGAGACGATCGCCCGACTGTGGGCGCAGACGGTGAGCGTGGACCCGTCCGCGGCCAGCATCGATCTGTCGAAGGTGGTCTCGGTGGAGCTGGTGTCGAGCTCGGCGAAGGGGCGGGTGTGGATCCTGGACGTCGCGTCCGTTCCCAGCGAGTTGCCGGCCGTCCCCGACAAGCGCATTCCGCTGGTCTCGTTGGGAACGGCAACCGAGGTGGAGGGCAATGATCCCGACAGTCGGACCGTGCGGGTGCCGTTCACCCTCAATGCGAAGACCCAGGCACGCAGCTCGTTTGTGGTGCGGGTCGCCTCGTACGACGAGACGCAGCGTTCAGATCTGATCACCGTCAACCTGGCACCCGGCCAGACGAAGGGAAGCATCCCGATCGACGTGGCCGGCAACTCGACACCGAGCCTCGGCGAGCTGGCCGGCTTCACCCTGACCGGCTGGGCCGTCCGCGGGGTGATGACCGACGCTTATCTGGGTCAGCTGGATCTGCAAGACGACGATCCACTTCCGACGTTCAGCCTCAAGGCCGCCCATGGCACGGTGAAGGAGGGACAGAACGCCACCTGGGTGCTCACCATGAGCGAGCCGTTGGCCCGGGACATCTCCTTCGACGTCACGGCCGTCCGCGGACCGAAGCGGGTGCCGTCGCTCACGGGCGCCGACGTCTCGAAGCGGTGGCGGCAAGAGCACGGAGTCTCCAGCACTCGCAAGTCGATCTATGCCCAGGATCCCTGGATCTCCGGGGACCTTGCGGCCGGCTCGACCCGACTGGTGCTCTCGGTGCCGATCAGCAAGGACGGCCGCAAAGAACCGCGCGAGCAGCTGACTCTTCGGTTCTCACTGAGCGAGGCCGGCGTCGTCCTCACCAAGACCGTGTACGTGGCACCGTCCAAGAAGACCAGACGGTGACCACGCACCACTGTTGATCGGCTAGCCGGCACCTGATCGCCCAGCATCTGGACCACCCTGAGCTGGGACCCGAGGACGTCGATCAGATGATGGAGCTGGTGCTGCTGCCGGCCGGACAGCCGCCGACACTGGCGCGAGAACTCGCCTTCGCACCACTGCCGCCCTGGCCGGCGCCGAGCACTTCGGCCTGACTCAGAGGCTGAGCCCGTCGTAGGCGACCGACATCGTCCACGCCTCCTCATTGAAGGTCAGCGGGTACTCGTTCGAGGGCAGAGCGCGCAGATAGAAGTGGGCGGCGTCCCGTCCGGCCGGCTCGATCATCAGCCAGCGCTGCATCCGCGTCGGGCCGACCCTGGAGCGCATCACGTCGTAGACATAGCGCAGCAACTCGGTGCCATGGTGCGGCTCCGGACCCCAGCTGAACAGCCGGGGGCGGTGCCGGTAATCCGGGTGGATGGCGATGTAGGCCAGGTAGTCGTACTGATCCTCGGGGTAACTCATCACGATGGCCCCGCCGATGATGCCCTCGGGCAGCTCGGATTCGCCGTCCCCCACCGCCCGACGGACGAAGGCCGTGGTCTCGCCGAAAGTGCTCCACAACTCATGCGACGATCCGCCGATGGGGAAGGCCAGCTTGAGCACATCACGCAGGGCGTGCCGATCCCGCCGTGACAACTCTGAGTAGGCGAAATGCTGGTTGACGGACTGCGGTTCGTCCGCGGCGACAGGAGAGCCCTTCTTGGCCATCGATCACCTCCCGCGGATTGCGCCGAGCCGTCCGTCCGACTCCCTGAGCCGAGCGTAGGACACCTCGCGGCCCCTCCGGCGCGGACGCTCTGACGACCGCACCGGGCGCGTCGCGGACGACAAGACCGAGACCGGGGTGACGGAACGTCCGCTGTGCCGGCGGCAAGGCGGTAGCGTTCGCGGAGACACCGACTAGCCAAAGGCCTGACATGCGCACCCCCATCATCGGCGGCATCGCCGCCGCACTCGTTCTGCTCACCGGCTGCACCTCAGCGGCCGCGCCGTCCAGCACGCCGTCTCCGGTGGCAACCTCGGCTGCACCGACGGCCAGCGCCACGTCGGCCGCGCCCACCGCGTCCGCGTCTGCCGACTCCGATGACCTGACCAAAGCGGCCTCCTGCCTCGAGATCGGCAAGACCGCCAATGACGCCGCGACCACCCTGAATGCGGCGCTGGCCGACATCGGCACCGACCCGAAGAAGTCGCTCACCGCGCTGCAGGAGTTCAGCAAGACGCTGAAGGCGTCCATCGCCAAGCTCGAAGACCCCGCCGTGAAGGCGCAGAGCGAGAAGGCCGTGGCTGCCGTCGACGAGACCACCGCCGCCCTAGAGAAGCTGATCAAGAACCCCACCGCGGACGGCCTGAAGAAGCTCCAGGAGCCGCTGGCCCGAGTGGACACCGAGTTCAACGCCATCGGTACCGTCTGCGGCGGCTAGCCTCCGCGCCGAACAACCCGCCACGCCACCACAGTCGCAAGATGGACATTTCGTCGGCGTCTGGGCGCAAGCATGTCCACCCTGCGACCCGTGAGCTAGTGAGGCGTCGGACTCCCCCGGCAGCTGGTCGGGGCGACAGGACTCGAACCTGCGATCTCCTGCTCCCAAAGCAGGCGCGCTAGCCACTACGCTACGCCCCGGATCGCGGCCACTCTACGGTGCCCCGGCCCGGCCCACCAACTGTGGTCAGCCGGTCGCAGCTAACCCGAGGCGACCAACTCGGGAGTCAGCAGCAGCCAAGCCAACGGCTCAGGGTCGGTGATCTCGCCGTCCAGATAGGCGCACAGGATCTGGCCACGGGCCTTCTCGGCGGCCTGGGCGTAGTCGGCGGCACCCGGCCACTCCGGCGGGCACAGCTCCAGCAGGCCGACCAGCGATGCCTGTTCAGCCCAGGACAACAGCGGGGCCCGTCCGGGCAGATTGCCGCCGAGGCGGTGGAACACCCCGGCCAACTCGGCCTGTCCGAAGTCGACGCTGCGGTAGTGCAGCAGCGAGCTCTCCAGGGCGGCCGTCCGGCCCACGGCGGGACGGCCGAGCAGCTCCAGACAGCGTTCGCGGGCGTCCAAGCCGACGCTCAGCGAGGCCAGCCAGCCGGCCATGGCCAGCCGTCCGAAACCGACCCCGGCCGGTCGCGAGCCGAGCAACCTCAGCCCGTCCGAGACCACCGCGGCCTCACCCTCGTTGCGGCCTCTGGCCAGGGCGAACGCCGGAGCGAAGATGGTGGCATCGCTGGCCCAATCGAAGCGATCCAGCCGGTCGTGGGCGCTGGGTTCGAGCCAGACCGCGTGCCGCTCCGCCGCCCGCTGGACGCACAGGGCAGCGGCCGCACCCAGCGGAGCCGACGAACTCAAGGCTGCGACCGCGACCTGATGCAGCACCTGCTCGGCAGGCGGCACCCACTCCACCGGCACCCGGCTCAGTCCGCGTGGAGTGTGCACCTCAATCAGCCGACGCCCCGCCGGACCATCCAACAGGACGGCGCCGTCCCCACCGAAGGACAGGTCCACGTCGTCGGGAGCGGTGATACCGAAATCGGCGATGTCGGCCCGCCACGGGCAGCCATGATCAAGCTGGGTATCGCCCAGCCAGGACGGCAGCCGGCTCTCCAGCGCGGCCAGATTCGGCTGCCAGCTGCCTTCGATCACCGTCACCAGCCGCTCGCCAGTACCCAGCAGCGTCCCCGGCGGCGCGATCTGGAACTCAGCGGCGACCCGCCCCGGCTCCGGATCGACGAGTTCAAGATGGCCCTGCTCCAGGCGCAGGCACAGCACCGGTCCGGCCGCATGCGCCGGAGCGATGGCGATCACCGCGGTCACCCCGCTGGCCCAGCTCCACAGTGTGTACTCCGGGCCAGGCTGGACGCGCAGCCGCTCGTCCACCGCCTGGTCGCCGCCGTGATCGCGGACGAGCACCCAGCGCGTCCGCCACGTTTCGGCAACCGTCACCCGCTGCAACAGCCGCGCACCGCCCGAAGCCAGGACGTGTTCCACCTCGTCATCGGCGATCAACTCCACCGACGCCGGAGCCGCCCCGACCCAGCCGAGTTCGGCAACCAACTGGTTGCCGCGGATCAGCCGCGTCGCCAGCCCATCGGCCGCAACCTGCACTTCGGCGCTGCCGAACAGCAGCACAGCAGGACTGACGGTGGGTTGCACCCCTCAAGCTTGCGGCACCAAGCCCACTCCGCGCCGCCGCCACGCCCAACGAGCTGCTGTCGCGGCCCGTCCCGGCTGTTGGCGTCCACCCTTGTCACAGCTTCGGGTTTGGGGAGGTTGCAAGACTGCTAGTAACCTCCGGCCCGCAGCACCACCCAAATTCTGCGGACCCGCCAGTTCACCGAAGTATCTCAGCGAGGCTCCATGTACCCAGCGAACATCACCCGTGACGAGGCCGCCCGTCGGGCCCAGCAGATCCGCTCCCACAGCTATCAGGTGAGCGTCGATCTGAGCGGGCTGGCAGACGTCCCCGGCGGCTACGACTCGACGGCCAGCTTCTGGTCGCGCTCTGCGGTTCGATTCAGCAGCACCGGCGGCTCCAGCCACCTCGACCTGATCGCCGACCGCGTCCTTTCGGCCACCCTGGACGGGGTTGCACTGCCGTCCGACGCCTTCAGCGACCACCGCGTTGCCTTCGACGCCGCCGCAGGAGAGCACGAACTGATCGTCACGGCCCTGTGCCGCTACAGCCGCACCGGCGAAGGCCTGCACCGCTTCGTCGACCCGGTGGACGGCCTTGTCTACTGCTACACCCAGCTCGAGACCGCCGATGCCCGGCGGCTGTTCGCCTGTTTCGAGCAGCCCGACCTGAAGGCCACCTTCGCCCTGGACGTCCGCGCCGAATCGGCATGGACGGTGCTGTCGAACTCCCCCGAGGTGACCCCGGTCGACCTGGGCGACGGCACCGCGCACTGGACGTTCGCGCCGACCCCGCCGATCTCGACCTACATCACCGCGCTGATCGCCGGCCACTTCCACGTCGTCCGCGACTCCCACCAGGGCACGGCCGCCGAGATCCCGCTATCGCTGGCCTGCCGCCAGTCGCTGATCCCCTACCTGGACACTGAGCGGCTTCTGGCCACCACCAAGGCCGGCTTCGAGGTCTTCGAGCACCACTTCGGGATGCCGTACCCGTTCGCCGACTACGCGCAGGTGTTCGTCCCCGAATTCAACGCCGGGGCCATGGAGAACGCCGGCTGCGTGACCATCCGCGACGAGTACCTGTACCGCTCGCGGGTCACCCAGGCGTCCTACGAGACCCGGGACAACACGATCCTGCACGAGCTGGCCCACATGTGGTTCGGCGACCTGGTCACCATGACCTGGTGGGACGACCTGTGGCTCAACGAGTCGTTCGCCGAGTTCGCCTCGCACTTCTGCCAGGCCGAGATTCGGGAGAAGACCGGCGTTGGCGACGACCCCTGGTCGACCTTCACCAATGCCCGCAAGAACTGGGCCTACCGGCAGGACCAGCTGCCGTCCACTCACCCGGTGGCCGCCGACATGGTCGACCTGGAGGCCGTCGAGCTGAACTTCGACGGCATCACCTACGCCAAGGGCGCCTCCGTGCTGCGCCAGCTGGTGGCCTTCGTCGGACAGGACGCGTTCCTGGCCGGAGTGCGGGCCTACTTCGCCCAGCACGCCTGGGGCAACACTCAGCTTTGTGATCTGCTGACCGCCCTCACCGAGGCGTCCGGGCGCGACCTGTCCTTCTTCGCCGCCGAATGGCTGCAGGTGGCCGGGGTGAACACCCTGCGCGCCGAGTTCGAGGTGGATGCCGAGGGCCGGTTCACCCGCTTCGCGCTGCGGCAGACCGCCCCCGAGCAGTGGCCGACCCTGCGTCATCACCGGTTGGCCATCGGCCTGTACGACCTGGACGGCGGACGGCTCCTCCGGCGTGACCGGATCGAGGTGGACATCGCCGGCGAGCTGACCGAACTGCCCGAGCTGGTCGGACGTGCGCGCGGCGCCCTGGTTCTGCCCAACGACGACGACCTGACCTACGCCAAGCTGCGCCTGGATCCCGAATCGCTGTCGGCCTTGGTCTCATCGATGGGCACCATCGAATCGGCGCTGACCAGGGCTTTGTGCTGGGCAGCCGCCTGGGACATGTGCCGGGACGCCGAGCTGCCCGCCCCCGAGTTCGTGGCGCTGGTGCTGGCCGGAGTCGGCGTCGAGACCGACCTCACCGCGGTCGGCTCGGTGCTAGCCCAGGCCCGGACCGCCATCGACTACTACACGCCGGACGCCACCCGCGCGACGCTCAACCAGTTCTTCGTGGACGGGCTGAGCGAGCTGCTCGCCGAAGCCGAGCCCGGCTCGGATCACCAGCTCGCGCTGGCGCGCGCCCTGGCCACCTCCGCTGAGACGTCGGCCACGGCCAGGGCCTTGCAGTCCTGGCTGGACGGGACCGCGGTGCCGTCCGGACTGGCCGTGGACACCGACCTGCGCTGGCATCTGGTCACCAACCTGGCCCGACTGGGCGCGATCGGCACCGACGAGATTGAGGCCGAACTGGCTCTCGACCCCACCGCACAGGGTGCCGAGCGGGCTGCCGGCGCGCGGGCTGCGCTGCCGAGCAGTGCGGCCAAGGCCGAGGCCTGGCGGCTGGCCACAGCCGACGACGAGGTGGCCAACGAGACTCATTTCCAGATCACGTCCAACTTCTGGCAGCACGGACAGGGCAGCGTCCTGCGTCCGTACCGGGATGCCTACCGCGGGGTGGCCGAGGCCATCTCGGCCGGGCGGGACGGCTGGGCCGATCGCAGTTCGGCGCTGCGCCAGCATGTGCTGGGCCTGCTCTTCCCGCGGACGCTGATGGATCGTGCGGCGCTGGCCGAGCTCGACGCCTGGCTGGAGTCGGTCGCGCTGACCGATGCGGTGAGTCGGCAGGTCCTCGAGCGCCGCGATGACGCAGAGCGTGCGCTCCGCTGCCAGGAGGCGTTCCGCTAACTCGGAGCCACCCCTCAGCCCCCTCCTGCAGCTCTCGCAGGAGGGGCGGCGCCGCTGAGTTCGGCGTGCGCGCTTAGCCTGTACTCGGCCTTTGCGTTCAGCCTTTGCCGAATCTGTGGATAACAAGTTCGTTGTCCACAGATTTCGCACACCTGTTCGATTTCATCGCCTGGTTGCGCGAGAATGGAGCCATGGATGAACGCAGCAATCCGGTCACTGCCGGTGACGCGCTGACTCAGATCGAGCGATCGCTCGACCTGATCGAGCCGCGCGGCTCGGACGTCCCGCCCGAGATCCGGCTGGCCTGGCTGCGGCAGGCCCGGCGGGTCCGTGGACGAGTGGAGGCTCTGGCCGTCCAACTGGCTGCGGAGGCCGAGCAGAACCAGGCATCGATGCGTACCACCGGCACTCCCCTGGCTTCCTGGCTCGGGTTCGAGGAGAACCTCTCTCGGCGCGAAGCCGCGGCCGCCGTCATGCAGGCACGAACCATCGCCGAGCACCCACGACTGGGTCAGGCCGCGGCCGATGGGCAGGTCAGCCCCGGGCAGGCGCAAGCGATCGGGCGAGTGCTGGACGAGGTAGCGCCACAGCTGGCGCCCGAGGGCCGCGCACAGGCCGAGGAACTGCTGGTCGGGCTGGCCGACCAACTGGATTCCGCCGAACTGAGCCGCTGTGCCGGACGGGTCCTCGCCGAACTCGCGCCGCCCGCGGAAGACACCCGCGAGCAGCGGTTGCAGCGGCTGGCCGAGTCCGCGTACCGGCGGCGCAGCCTGCGGTTCATCCGAGAGCCGGGTGCGATCAGGTTCGAGGGAGTGCTTCCGCAACTCGAAGGCGAGGCCTTCGTGGCCCTGATCGGGGCCCATGGAGAGGCGCTGCGTCGAACGGCGATCGAAGCACGGGACCCATTCAGCCAGCTCAGCCCGGAGCAAAGGCGAGCCGACGCGTTGATCTCGCTGCTCAAGGCAGCCCGGCAGACCAAGCCGGAGCCAGGCGTGGGCCAGGCGCGAGTTGTCGTCCGCCTCAACTACGACACGCTGCATGCTGCTGCGGCCGGGGCTGGCCTGATCCGCGACGATGAGCAGCTCAGCTCTGGCGAGCTGCGCCGAATCTGCTGTGACGCCGACCTGCTGCCGGTCGTGCTCGGCGGAGCGTCCGAGGTGCTGGATGTCGGCCGGGCCAGCCCGCTGGTGACACCGGGGCTGCGGATCGCCCTGGGCCAACGCGACGGCGGCTGCAGCTTCCCGGGCTGCGATGTGCCGGAGACGTCGTGCGAGGCGCATCACCTGGTTCCCTGGTGGGCGGGCGGGAGTACCTCACTCGCGAACCTCTCGTTGCTCTGCCATCACCACCACGCCTTGATCGAACCGGCCAAGCTCGGCACCAGAGATCAATGGGAGCTCCGAATCGCAGCCGACGGTCTGCCGGAGTTCCTGCCACCGGTCCGACTCGATCGGCTGCGAAGGCCGGTGCGACATCGACGGCTCGGCGGAACTGGACGATTGGCCACCGACTCACCACCGGGTGAGCGGGCCGCACAAGGGTGCGGTGGTCAACGGCTGTCCGTACCAGCGATGGCGGGCTGATCGACCTCGCGACTTGGGCCGAAGGATCGTCAGGCCGAGCGCCGCGTCCGGGGATCGGCGGCCAGCGGCACGCCCCACAGAGGCCGGACAGCCCGGCGGCGCGCTCGATCACGGTCGGCGGCATAGCACGCCTCGCGGACGCCGACCGCCCATCGGCACACTCCATAACGGCCCATCAGCTCATCGGCACGTCGCACAGGGCCCGGCAGCCTTGAGTCAGGTTCCATCGGAGCCCGGGGCCGAAGGACACGGCGCAGGGTCCGAAGACGCCGGGCATACCCCGAGGGACACGGAACGGGCACGGCAGCCCGAAGGTCGCCGGGTCGGATAGATTGGCCGCTCGAAGCCTGGTGGCCTCGAGATGGCGCCCGGCTCACGACCGAGGAGCGCTGCGTGGCTGATCCAGCAACCGACACCCCGAGTCCCCAGTTTTCCCGAGTGGTGGCCGACGAGTCTGAAGTCGCTCGGGCGTTGACCCGAATGGCTCATGAGCTTCTTGAGGCCAACCACGGTGCGGAAAACCTGGTGCTGCTCGGAATCCCGACCAGAGGCGTCCCACTAGCCCGGCGGTTGGCCGCGCTGATCGAGAAGGTCGAGGGACGCCCGGTCCGGCAGGGAGAACTCGATATCACCATGTACCGCGACGATCTGCGGGCCAACCCGACCCGCAATCCCGGACGGACGGCGATCCCCGGCTCGATCGACGACTCGGTCGTCGTCCTGGTCGATGACGTCCTCTACTCCGGCCGCACCATCGGCGCCGCTTTCGATGCACTGCGCGACCTGGGCCGACCTCGAGCCGTCCGCCTAGCCGTCCTGGTCGACCGCGGACACCGCGAGCTCCCCATCGCCGCCGACACTGTCGGACGCACCATTCAGGCCGCGGACGACGAGCGGGTCGCCGTCCAGCTGGCCGAACTTGACGGCACCGACGCCATCACCATCACCCGAACCGGGAAGGAGTCCTGATGCGTCATCTGCTCGGCTGCGCAGATCTATCGGCCACCGACGCGATCGCCATTCTCGACTTGGCAGAGGAGATGCAGCAGGTTCAGTCGCGGCCGGTGAAGAAGCTGCCGGCTCTGCGCGGCCGCACCATCGTCAACATCTTCTTCGAGGACTCCACCCGAACCCGGACGAGCTTTGAGATCGCCGGCAAATGGCTGTCCGCCGACACCATCAACGTCTCGGCCAAGGGCTCCAGCGTCAGCAAGGGCGAGTCTCTGCGCGACACCATGCTGACCCTGGACGCCATGGGCGTCGACTGCTTCGTGATCCGGCACCCGTCCTCGGGTGCAGCCGCTCAGGTGGCCAGCTGGGTGCGCGCACAGGTGGTGAACGCCGGTGATGGCCAGCACGAACACCCCACCCAGGCCCTGCTCGACGCCTACACGATGCGCAAACACTTCCGCAGCCTCGGTAACGACGGCTTCGCAGGCAAGAAGATCGCCATCGTCGGCGACCTGCTGCACTCCCGGGTGGTGCGCAGCAACGTCCTGCTGCAGAACCTGCTCGGCGGCGAGGTGGTGCTGGTCGCACCGCCCACCCTGCTGCCCACCGGCGTCGAGAACTGGGGCTGCCAGGTGACCAGCGACTTCGACTCCGTGCTGCCGGAGGCCGACATCGTGATGATGCTGCGGGTCCAACGCGAACGGATGGCTGGTGGCTACTTCCCCACCGAGCGCGAGTACACCGCCGGCTACGGCCTCACTGAGGAACGACTGCGCGCGCTGAAGCCCGGCGCCGGAATCTGTCACCCCGGCCCGATGAACCGCGGCGTCGAGATCTCCAGCGCGGCCGCCGATGCGGCGAACTCCCTTGTCCTGGAGCAGGTCGCCTCCGGCGTCGCCATCCGGATGAGCGTGCTGTACCACCTACTGGGTTCTGACGAAGGAGCAATGCGGTGAGCCTGCTGATTACCGGCGCCCGACTGGCCGACGGGACGGTCACCGACCTCTACCTGAACGATGGCGTGTTGGCCGATCCGGCCAGCGCGCCGGTCGGCGTCGAGCGGTTCGACGCGGACGGCCTGCTGGCCATCCCCGGCCTGGTCGACCTGCACACCCACCTGCGCCAGCCCGGACGCGAGGACGCCGAGACCGTCGACTCCGGCACGGACGCCGCGGCCCGCGGCGGCTTCACCTGCGTGCATGCCATGGCCAACACCAGCCCGGTCACCGACACCGCCGAGGCGGCTGAATACGTCCACGCCCTCGGCGAGCGCGAAGGCCACTGCCAGGTGCAGGTGGTCGGAGCGGTCACCAAGGGGCTGGCCGGCGAGGAACTGGCCGAGCTCGGCATGATGGCCGACTCCAAAGCCAAGGTGCGGGTCTTCTCCGACGACGGCAAGTGCGTCTCCGACTCGCTGCTGATGCGCCGGGCGCTGACCTACGTGAAGGCGTTCGACGGCATGGTCGCCCAGCACTCCCAGGATCCGCGGCTGGCCGGACCCACCGCCTGCTGCCACGAGTCCGAATGGTCCGGACGGCTCGGCCTGCCGGGTTGGCCGTCCCAGGCCGAGAGCGTGATCGTGGCCCGCGACGTCGAGCTGGCCGCGCTCACCGACTCCCGGGTGCACGTCTGCCACGTCTCCACGGCCGAGAGCGTGGAGATCATTCGCTGGGCCAAGAAGCGCGGCGTGAAGGTGACCGCCGAGGCCACCCCGCACCACCTGCTGCTGGACACTCCCCTGGTCGCGTCCTACGACACCACTTTCAAGGTGAACCCTCCGCTGCGCACCTCCGAGCATCTGGAGGCCGTCCGGGAGGCGCTGGCTGACGGCACCATCGACATCGTCGGCACCGATCACGCGCCACATGCCCGGCAGGACAAGGACCATCCCTTCGACATCGCACTGCCCGGAATGCTCGGCCTGGAGCAGGCGCTGGCCGTGGTGATCGAGGTCATGATCAACACCGGCCGGATGGATTGGCCCACCTTGGTGCAGCGGATGTCGTCCACCCCGGCCCGCCTCGGCCAGGTGCCCGGGCAAGGCCGTCCCTTGGCGATCGGCGAGCCGGCGAACCTGGTGCTGGTCGACCCGACCGCACGAGCCAGTGTGGACGCGGCCGCGTCCAAGTCGCGCTCGCGGAACAACCCGTATCACGGGCGGGACCTGCCCGATCCGGTGGTGGCCACCTACTGGCGGGGGCGCCTCACCTACTCGCGCTAGGCCTTGACGGCCGGCCAGGCTGCAGCCGAGTCGTGCATCACCTGCGGCAACGGCACCGGGCGTCCCTGGAGATCCCCGCTCACCAGAACGGTGTGCGCCCGGGCCAGAACCCGTCCTTCGGTTGGATCCTGCACTTCGGCCACCAGGGTGGCTGAGGTGCGT
This sequence comes from Actinomycetales bacterium Actino_02, assembly GCA_001603275.1. Classification (GTDB taxonomy): domain Bacteria; phylum Actinomycetota; class Actinomycetes; order Propionibacteriales; family Propionibacteriaceae; genus Propionicimonas. The sequence continues at coordinate 39,325 of LUYM01000028.1, forward strand.
CCCAGGCCGGCCACCGCAGTGCGAACCAGGTACTCCTCGCGGCGCTGGACGATCTGACCCAGGTAGTCGACATCCTGACGTGCCACCATCCAGGTCAGCTGGTCGGCAGCGGCCTGCGTCATCCGATCCGGTCCCGGCTCGGGAGTCAGCCGCACCCGAGCCTCGGCGAAGTAGTCGAAAACCCGGACGTTGTTCACGTGGCGGTAGGCATCCTGATCCGACCAGCGCACGGTGAAGCGGTGTTCGGAGGCGTCCGCCCCGACCCGCCACTGACCCAGCGAGCGCAGCGGCTCAAGCTCGACCGACTGGGCCGCGAACCACTCCCGCTCGGCCCCGGTCATCCGCCGAATCCGAGCGGCCCGGTAGTCGTACAGGCACAGCGTGCTGCGGGCCTTGGCCACCAGCCGGTCGTCCTGGAGTACCCGGTAGCCCAGCACGAATCGGGCCGCGCCGACCACGCCCACATCGACCAACACCTGCACCGGCGTGGTCGCGAAGAAGACCGGGCCGAGGTACTCCACCTGATGGGAGACCACCATGGTCGAGTCGCCCAGCAGGTGCGCATTGGCCCCCGACTGCAGCCAGTCGACCCGCGCCTCCTGGAGATAGTCGGCAATCAGGGCGTTGTTGACGTGACCTTGGGCGTCAACGTCCACCCAGCGCAGCGGGACGGAACTGACGAAACTCACTTGGCGTTGGGATCGATGTACTCAGGCTCGTCGGAGTCGTAGAGCGAGTCCACCACGTCGGCATAGCGCTCGGTGATCACCTTCCGCCGCAGCTTCATGTTCGGTGTCATGCCACCGTCGTCCATGCTGAACTCCGAGGGCAGCACCGCGAACCGCTTCACTGTCTCCCAGCGCTCCAGCTTGGCGTTCGCCGAAGCCATGAACCGATCCAGAGTCCGGCGCAGTTCGGGATGCTGGGTGAGCGTCTCGTAGGAGATCTCGGACAGGCCCTTGCGGGCAGCCCACTTGGTGAGGTTGTCCCGGTCCATGGTGAGCAGCGCCGAGATGTACTTGCGGCCATCGCCGACCGCAACCACCTGGGACACATACGGAATGGTGGCCGCGATCACACCTTCGACCTTGGCCGGCGCCACGTATTTGCCGCCGGAGGTCTTCATCAGATCCTTCTTGCGGTCGGTGATCTTCAAGAAGCCGTCAGCGTCGAACTCGCCGATGTCGCCGGTGTGGAACCATCCGTCCACCAGCACCTCCGCGGTGCGCTCGGGGTCGTTGTGGTAGCCACGCATGACGGCCGGCCCCTTGATCAGGATCTCGCCGTCGTCGGCGATCTTCACCTCGGTGCCGGGCAGCGCCGGACCGACGGTGCCAAAGCGCGGCGGCAGCGGCAGGTTCACGCAGCTGACCGCGCCGGTCTCGGTGAGGCCGTAGCCCTCGGCCACCACCAGACCAGCCGAGTAGAACCAGGCCTGGACTTGGGAGTTCAGCTTCGCGGAGCCGGAGATGAAGAAGCTGATGTTGCCGCCCATTCGCTCCTTCAACTTGCTGAACACCAGGCGATCGGCCACGGAGTAGGAGAAACGCTGGACGGGCGGCAGCTCACGTCCAGCCAGGCGGGCCTCACGTGAGTCCCGGCCCACCGAGAACGCCCAGCGGGCGATCCGGCCCTTGATCCCGCTGCGCGGCGAGGACAGCATGACCGCCGCACGGACCTTCTCGAAGATCCGCGGAGCCCCGCACATGAAGGTGGGATGCACCGCCCCCAGTCCGGGGACGATCTGGTCGATCCGGCCGTCGACCGCGGTGCTGAAGCCGATCGCCAGCTGGATGGTGAGCAGATCCTTGCCGAACACATGGGACAGCGGCAGCCACAGGTACTGCAGGTCGGAGTCGGAGATGATCTCCATCTGATCCAGCACGAAAGCCTGATAGACCCAGCACCGGTTGGTCAGCTCGACGCCCTTGGGACGTCCGGTGGTTCCCGAGGTGTAGATCAAGGTGGCCAGGCTGTCCAAGCCGACGCCGCCGATCGAGCGGTTCACCAGTTCAGGGTCGGCGAGCAGCGCCGTCCGGCCACGTTCGGCGAGCTGGCCGAGGTCGAGCACCCGCTCGCCGTCGCCTTCGCCATCAATCAGGATCACATTGCGGACGCCTGCGGCGGCGTCCGGCGAAGCCTCAAGCTTGGCCATCTGCTCGGCATTCTCGGCCACCAGGATCACCGAGCCGGAGTGGGTGACGATGTAGGTGAAGTCCTCACCTTGGGTGTTCGGGTAGATCGTGGTGGTGGCGCCGGCAGCCGTGTTGATCGCGTAATCGATCAGGATCCACTCGATCCGGGTGTTCGCCACGATCGAGACCCGCTCCTCCGGGCGCAGCCCCAACGCCAGCAGACCGGCCGCATACTCATCGACCCGCTTGCTCGTCTCCGCCCAGTCGATGGAGAGCCAGTCCCCGTTCGGACTCGGGTAGCGGAACGCTTCCTTGGCTGGCGTCTTGGCGGCCCGCCACCGAAGCATCGCCCCTACTGATTGCGGCGCCTCCCGCAAGGTTGCAGCGACGTCGATCATCCAAAAATCCCCTCATCCGCCCTTGGACTCGCTCTCGCAGTCTAGAGCCGTCAGCGCTCACGTCGAGGAAATCGGTCGGCAGGGTCGACGGATTGAAGGCGAATCATCTCGCGTGCGTCCGGGACACGGTCCAGATTCGCGATAGGTTTGTTGAATACGGCACCAACTTGAGAGAATGTACTTATGACGACGGAGATCGTGCCGCGCTGGCTCAGCGACGACCAGCAGCGAATCTGGCGCCTCTACCTCAACGGTGTGGCCAGAATCACCGAAGAGCTCGACGCTGAGCTGCGCAAGTTCGGCCTGGACTTGGGCGAGTACGAGATCTTGGTCAACCTGTCGGAGTCGGAAGACCATCAGCTGCGGATGTCGGACCTGGCATCGCGGGTGCGGCAGTCCCGGTCGCGACTGACCCACACCGTGGCCCGGATGGAGGCCAAGGGGCTGATCAGTCGGCTGTCCTGCCCCTCGGACCGCCGCGGAGTGATCGCGAACCTGACCGACGCCGGCTACGACCTGCTGGTCAAGACTGCGCCCTATCACGTCGAGTCGGTACGCCGGGTGCTCGTGGACCCAGTGTCGAAAGCCGATTTCACCGCGCTCGGCCGCGCCATGCAGGCCGTGCTCAGCGCGACCGAGTAGCTCTCCCACCGCGGCTGAGCCGAGTCGCCGGGCCGACTCGGCGCGAAGCCGGCGCCCCGATCCACTCGCCGGCGGACATGCGTCCCCGCTTACGCTGCTTGCCGCCGGTCGCGCGTCAGGAAGCCGAGCGGGACGCTGGCATACTGGACGCCGCCCGACTAGCGAGGAACGACCAACATGCCCGAATTCGTGTTCACCATGCACAACGTCCGCAAGAAGCTGGGCGAGAAGCTGGTGCTGGACAACGTCACCCTCTCCTTCTTCGAGGGCGCCAAGATCGGCGTGGTCGGCCCGAACGGCGCTGGCAAGTCGACGATGTTGAAGCTGATGGCCGGCCTGATCAAAGCCGACAACGGCGACGCCATGCTGGCCAAGGACAAGACGGTGGGGATCCTGCTCCAGGAGCCGCCGCTGACCGAGGGCAAGACCGTCCTGGAGAACATCTACGAGGGCGTGGCCGACACCAAGGCGCTGCTGGACCGGTACAACGAGGTCTCGGTGGCCATGGGTGAGCCGGACGCCGACTTCGACGCACTGCTCGCCGAGATGGACACCCTGCAGACCGAGATCGACCACCGCAACGCCTGGGATCTGGACTCCCAGCTCGAGCAGGCCATGGACGCCCTGCAGTGCCCGCCCTCGGACGCGATCGTCGACGTGCTGTCCGGTGGCGAGCGACGCCGGGTGGCGCTGTGCAAGCTGCTCTTGGCCCAGCCTGATCTGCTGCTGCTCGACGAGCCGACCAACCACCTCGACGCCGAGAGCGTGAACTGGCTGGAAGGTCACCTGAAGAGCTACCCGGGCGCCGTGCTGGCCGTCACCCACGACCGCTACTTCCTGGACAACGTCGCGGAGTGGATCTGCGAGATCGACCGCGGCCAGCTGCACCCCTACGAGGGCAACTACTCCACCTACCTGGAGACCAAGCGTTCCCGGCTGCAGATCGAGGGCAAGAAGGACGCCAAGCGCGCCAAGATCCTGGAGAAGGAGCTGGAGTGGGTGCGGGCCAACCCGAAGGCCCGCCAAGCCAAGAACAAGGCGCGACTGGCCCGCTACGAGGAGTTGGCAGCCGAAGCCGAGCGGAACCGCGCAGTCGACCTGGCCGAGATCAACATTCCGCCGGGCCCGCGCCTGGGTTCGGACGTCATGGAGGCCAAGAAGCTGACCAAGGGCTTCGGCGAGCGGGTGCTGATCGAGGATTTGAGCTTCACCCTGCCGCGGGCCGGCATCGTCGGCATCATTGGCCCCAACGGCGTCGGCAAGACCACCTTGTTCAAGATGATCGTCGGCGAAGAGCAGCCAGACTCGGGCAGCCTGAAGGTCGGCGGCACCGTCAAGTTCTCCTATGTCGACCAGGGCCGCTCGGGCATCGACCCGAACAAGAACGTCTGGGAGGTCGTCTCCGACGGCCTGGACCACATCAAGGTGGCCAGCTTCGAGATGCCGTCCCGCGCCTATGTGGCCTCCTTCGGCTTCAAGGGGCCCGATCAGCAGAAGCTGGCCGGCGTGCTGTCCGGCGGTGAGCGGAACCGGCTGAACCTGGCCCTCACCCTGAAGCAGGGCGGCAACGTGCTGCTGCTGGACGAGCCGACCAACGACCTGGACGTGGAAACGCTGCAGTCACTGGAGGACGCTCTGCTGGAGTTCCCGGGTTGTGCCGTGGTGATCTCCCACGACCGCTGGTTCCTGGATCGGGTGGCCACCCACATCCTGGCCTGGGAGGGCAACGACTCCGACGACGCCGTGTGGTTCTGGTTCGAGGGCAACTACGCCGACTACGAGGAGAACAAGGTCGCCCGGCTCGGAGTGGACGCAGCCCGTCCGCACCGCACCGCGCACCGCAAGCTCACCCGCGGCTAGCCGCGGACTCGGGGTGCCCCGGCATGCAGTCGGGCCACCTCGAAGGCCAGCAACGCCAGGTAGCAGGCCAGGGCGAGTCCGGCCATGCCGAGTGGGAACTTCGCACCGCCGACCAGACCGGTCAGGCCGTACAGCGGCGCAGCCAGCAGGAACGAGATCATGGCCAGAGCCGCCTCTGTGAACTGGCCGCCGGTGAGCGAGAGCTGGGCGCCGACCACGGACGCCGTCAGCGCACTGCCGGCGATGATTGCCGCCCAGCAGGCGTTCAAGCGACGCAATGCGGCGTGCCGGTGTGGGTCCGGGCTGGCCGCCAGGTAGCCCACCCAGGACGCCAGGAACAGCAGCGAAGCGACCACCCCGAGCTCACCGGGACGCTGCCCGGTGCTGATCACCCCAGCATTCTCCGCCCCGGCGAAGATCACGCAGCCCAGAACCAGAGCGGGTGGCAGCCAGCGCCGCAACGACCGCGTCGCTTCCGCTGCCCCGCGGTGCGCGGACTTCGGCAGGACCGGAGTGGCCACCGGCGCCCCGGCGACGGCCGCGTCGATCAATACTCGGCGCGGGACAGGCCCGCGAAGCGGACGCCAGCGGGACGGGATCGGCTCATCCAGCGATACGGACATCTGACAACTCCTGGGCGTGAGGAGCAGTGGCGGCTTCAGTCGGTCAGGCGCCCAGCCCGGATGGCAACCTCGGTTGCGCTCTCAGGATGTGATGGCGGTACGACTTCCTGGAGTCGGAACGTCGGCTTCCCGAGACGATCCACCACGATGGAAGCACACTCCTCACCGCAGAACGCGGCAACGCGCTGAATTCCTCTGGCGTTGTTTTTCCCTCAGGCGGCCGATTCGGTGACTTCGGTGACCTCAGCCGGGCCGTCCGCCGCCGCGGCGCTTCGGCTGGCCCGTCGGAAGACCGACGTTCCCCGGCTCAAGTCATGGCCGACGCTGAGCGCCTCGATCACCAGCCGCTCGTGAGACCCGCCCTGTCCGTCGGTCCAGCGATCGGTGCGCAGCTTGCCCGCAACCACCACCGGATCACCCTTGCCGACGCTCGATCGCACATTCTCGGCCAGTCCCCTGCTACAGCTGACCACGATCCAGGTGGTCTCGCCGTCCACCCACTCGCCACCGCGCCACTGCCGTGGGGTGCAGGCGAGCCGGAAGCTCGCGAAGGTGTACTCATCCTTCACCGTGCGGAACTCGACGTCACCGCCGACGTAACCGGTCATCCAGACCATGGCATCCATTTCGATTCCTTCCTCGGATGCCCTTCACAGTGGGGTCGAACAGGCCGAACCGTTCAGCAGCGCGGAGCGGCTGTGGACGAGGAATCCTGCTGTGGATGAGCGGAGAACCTGCGGCGAACCCGAGTCAGGCGGAGGCAGCCACTCGGAGCTGCCGGCGCAGTTCGTGGTACCGGTCCAGTTCGGCTTGCAGAGGGGCGATCACCAGCTCGGCGACCACGGTCGACACAGCGGCCGACAACTCCCGCCGCGCCTTCCGGGCTCGGCGGGCCGCACCGGCCCAGACCAGCAGCCGGGACACCCCGGCCAACACCAACCCTCCGCCGATTCCGCCGACGAGCAGCCAGAAGCCGAACGGATAGCCGTACCAGGTGAACGGCAGCGGGGGCACACCCCAGGCGGCCAGCGTCGATCCCGCGAACAGGAATGCCGCGCCGGCCACGGCAGCGATGATCAGCACCCACTGCAGCAGGCCGATCAGCGGCCACCACCAGGCCCAGCGGCGCCGGTCCACACTCACCTCGGCCACCGCCTTGTCCAACCGGTCGGCCAAGATCGCATCGTTACTGTGCGCGGCCGCTTCGACGGCGCGCGCCCAGCCCAGCGGCAGCCCGGTACGGGCGTGGTCGACCAGCACCCGCATCCCCTTGTCCACCAGGGCCTTCTGGACGGCACTGGCCGGCGGCAGCGACGTCCGATTCACCTCGGTGAGCTGCGGCTCGGCCGGAGCCAATTCCAGCCGGAACCGCTTGAGCGGATCGGGCTTGATCCGTCCGATCCAGCTGACCAGCGGCCAGCCGGTGGCGATCGCACCGCGGCGCCGCCAGGACGTCCGGGTGGCTTCGACGACCAGCGGCACTCCACTGGCAGCGGCGAGCGCCTCGGTCACCTGGTTGACCAGGCTCGGGTTCACCCGGGCCGGCGCCTCCGGGCCGAGGTCGCGGCTCAGCGCCTCCGCGGCCACACCAACATCGGCAGCCAGCCGCCGGGTCATGGCCTGCTTGTTGGCGACGGTCTGAGCCAGCGACTCGCGCAGCTGCTTGACGCCGCGTCCGGTCGCCGCAGAGACTGCGATCAGCGGGGTGGCCCGCAGGCCCTCCTCGTCCAGCAGCCGGCGTAGATCCGCCACGCAGCTGTCCAACTGGTCGGGCGGCAGCAGATCCACCTGATTGAGCACGACGAGCATCACGTCGGCGTGGCTGGCCAGCGGACGCAGGTAGCCGTCGTGCAGGGCCGCATCGGCATACTTCTGTGGATCGACCACCCAGATCAGCGCATCCACCAGTTCGACCAGCCGGTCGACATTGAGCCGGTGGCCCAACTCGGCGGAGTCATGATCGGGCAGGTCCAGCAGCACCAGATCCGAGAGCTCGCCGGGTTCGGAGGCGATCAGATGACGCTTGGTGATGTCCAGCCAGTCCAGCAGTTCGTGGGGCAGTTTGGTGCCCCAGCTGGCCGCCATCGCCTTCGAGGTCGTCGGACGCCGCACGGCCACCTCGGCCAGCTCGGTCCCGCTGATCGCATTGAACAGGCTCGACTTCCCGGAGCCGGTCGAGCCGGCGATCGCGATCACGGTGTGCGATCCGCTCAGCGCTACTCGGGTGCCGGCCCGCGCGATCACCGCCTGCGCCGCGGCCAGCACCTGCTGATCGCTGCGTCCCTCAGCCAGCTCACCGGCTGACCGCAGCGCCGCCAGCCGACGCTCCAGTCGATCCTCACTCACGCGTGCTCCACATCCTCGCTTCGCTCCGGCCCGGACTGCGGGCGCCGGGTCACCTCGGCGGCCAGCGCAGCCAACTCGGCCGGCACCGGAATCTTGGGCAGCGCCGGCGCGGGACGACTGGTGAACCTGTCAGCCTCAACCCGGGCCCGATCCAGCTCGGCCACGGCGGCCAGCAACTCCTCAGCCTGCGCGGGACGGATCTCCACCTGATCAAGAACGGCCAGGAAACGGGCCGACTCGGCGGCCAGCACCTGCCCGGTCCGTTCGTCCAGCCGCCGCTTGGCCTGCTTGGCCAACCGCCGGACGGCGTCCTCGCCGAACACCGCCTCCAGCAACCGCTGAGCCAGGACCGCGGTGCCGCCGGCGATGCCCACTTCCGCCCCGAGCAAGCCTCCGGTCTGGGAGAAGACCAGAATCATCAGGGCCACGCCGACCCCGTTCACGCCGAGCGCCAGGTAGCGGGCCTTGGCCTTCTTCTGCTGGCCTTCGTCGGCCACCAGGGCGAGCACGTCCCCTTGCCAGTCTCGGACGGCCTGCGCGGCCGACGGGCCGAAGTCGGGACGGGTGCGGCCCAGATCGTCATGCTCGGCCAGCAGCCGACGCCCGGCCGGGTGTGCCTGCCACCCGGCGGCGGCTCGCCGCACGGCGGCCTCACCCTCCTCGCGGACCAGGATCTCCAGGCCGGACTCGACGGCGACCTTCATCTGCTCGACCTGGCGCGGTTCACCGCGGACGGCGGCGCTGAGCCGATCCCGCAGCCGGCCGATCTTCTGCTCCACCGACCGGAAGAACTCCCCGGTGCCGATGAAGTCCTGCCAGCGAGCCAGCACCTCGCCACGCAGCAGGGTGCCGTCGGCAGTCTGGGCGGAGATGGTTTCGGCCGCCACCGCGAAGACCGTCTCGACGTCGCCGCGCAGAGTATCCAGGGCCTCCTGCTGCGCCGAGATGGCCTCGGCCACCTGTGGCGCGGCCGTGGCCAGAGCGGCGATCGCCCCGTCCAGGGTTTGCGCCACGATCTCGTTTCGGCGGGCCGCATTCTCGGCCACATCGCCCAGCCAGGCCCGAATCGGGGCCACTGCCGCCGCGGGCAGCAGCCCGTCGGCGTCCACTTCGGTCTCCGGCACGGCGAACAACGGCGAGTCGGCCAGCCCGCGTTGGCTCATCATCTGGCCGAGGTGCGCCGGGATGTCGTCCATGGCGGCCGGTGGCAGCCGGTCCAGAACCACAGCCACCACAGCCTTACGGTCGGCTGCCGAGCGCAGGTATTCCCACGGCACGGCATCGGCATAGCGGGCTGCCGAGGTCACGAACAGCCACAGGTCTGCCGCGGCGAGCAGCTGTCCTGCCAGCGCGCGGTTCTCGGCGACCACCGAATCCAGGTCCGGGGCATCCAGGATGGCCAGGCCACGGGGCAGGCTCGGTTCTGCGACCAGTTGCAGCGATCGGACGTCCTGAGTCGGCCCATCGCTGCGGGCCAGCCCGGGCAGCACCTGCGCCGAGCCGAACCAGGCGGCGTCATCGGGATGATGGACCAGCACGGCCGCCCGGGTGGTCGGGCGGATCACGCCGCTGGCACTGACCGGGCGTCCGATCAGCGAGTTGATCAGGGTGGACTTGCCGGCACCGGTCGAGCCGCCGACCACAGCCAGCAGCGGCGCATCGAGGCGGCCCAGGCGAGGAAGCACATAGTCATCGAGCTGCGCTGCCTGCTCGCGAGCGCGGGCCAGCGCGGCCTGCGCATCTGGCAGTTCCAGCGGCAGCCGGACCGCGCCCAAGGCCTCCCGCAACCTGACGAGCGCAGCCGAGAGGCTCTCCACGCTCATCGGTTCCTCCTAGCCCTTCGGCGGTCCCCAGGTGGGATCCACGGCCGAATACCCAGGTGATCCTAGCTGCGCGGGCTGGCCCGGCGCTGGCCAGTTGCCGCCAAGGCCGGCCGGACCCGGATAGCTGGGTGGCTGGTATGGGCTCGGCTTGGGTCGGCGCAGCCGGGGCAGGTTGAGCCGCCGGCCGCGCGGGTCGGCGATCGCCAACGGACGCAGTTGGTGCGCGGTCTGGATCAGTTCCCGGGCCCGCAGGTTGGCGGCCTGGTCGTAGAGACCGCGAACCTGGCCGTCGCGCAGGTAGGCCAGTTCGGTCAGGGTGCGCTGTAGGCGCAGGGTCGCCCACCAGACTCGAGGCCCGTGGGTGATCCCGACCAGCAGCGCCCACAGCCGCGTCCGCAGTTTCGCGTTGACGAGCTGGTCAGCGGCCGGCAGCCAGCCGAGCTGGACGTAGTCGCCGAGCCGGCTGCGAATCCGTCGGCCCTCGGCCAGGACCTGCCGGATCACGTAGACGAGCGCCGCCAGCACCAGCGGCAGGGCGATCACGAAGTAGAGCACGGTCTGGGCTTGCCCGTCGGCAAGGGTGGCTTGGGAGTTGAACAGCATGTGCAGGCCGGCCGCGGCCAGGTAGCCGGCCAGCGGGGCCAGCACCCGGACCACCTTGCTGCGTGTGCGCAGCGCCACCGCCAAGCCGATCCCGGTCATCATCGTGAACAGCGGGTGGGCGAAGGCGGTGAGTACGCCGCGGAGCAGCACCACCTGAGCCAGGGCCGCGTCCGCGTTGCCGACTCCGATGTTCTGCGAGGAGTACACGATGACGCGCGAGTAGTAAATGATGTTCTCGGTGAAGGCGAAGCCGGCCGCCGACAACCCGGCCAGGACGATCGTGGAGACCTTCGAGGTGAGCCGGTAGCGGGCCACGATCGCGATCACGAACAAGACCGTGGCCTTGGCGGCCTCCTCGACGAATGGCGCCACGAAGATGGCCGACCGCGCCGAGCTTGCCGGATCGCCGTCCCCGGCGATGGACAGATGCTGGCTGGCCCAGGAGTTGGCGAAGATCGCCAGGAAGGTGGCGATCGCGGCACCCCAGCCCAGGGTCAGGTACCAGATGGCCAGTCGCTGCGGCCGGTAGCGATCGGCCAGCAGAAAGAGCACCGTCCACACCGCAAGGGTGGGCAGAGCCAGCCAGGCCGAGGTCCGGATCGCTGACGGGTTGACGCCCTCGACGACGCCGCCGTTCACCGGGATGTCGGCGGTGATGAGCTGCCACTGCACGGCCAGCGCGGCCACGAACACCACGGTGGCCCCGATCAACAGCCAGGTCCAGCCGGATCGAAGCAGGCGCTGCCACCACGGACGCGGCGAGGCGGCTCGCTGCTGCGGTAGGCCATTGCGGCGCCGCGCCAGTTCTGCCACCGGAGTCATGTCGAACAGCCTACTGGGGCTCGACGAAGGCTCAGCGGACGCGCCTCTTACAGTAATCAAACTGTACGGTACAGTTTGATTCATGACGGAGGGACTCAGCGAACGGCAGCGGGCCAAGCGGGCGCAAATCACCGAGGCAGCGCATCGGATGTTCCTGGCCAACGGCTTCGCCGGGACGTCGATCGACGCCATCGTGGCCGAGGCCGGAGTCAGCAAGCAGACCCTCTACACCTACTTCCCCACCAAGATCGAGCTGCTGGCCGCAGTGCTGTACGGCGGGATCAGCGAACTCAGCCTGCCCAGCGGCGATCCCGTCGTCCTGAACAGCCGGGACGACCTGCGCCGCGCACTGCTCGGCTTCTCGGTGCAGATCACCCGCAACCTGCTCGATCCCGAGGCGATCGCCCTGGTCCGGCTGGTGCTGGGCGAGGTGTTCCGCGTACTCGAGTTGCGCAAGGTCTTCCGCGACGCCCTGCCGGGACAGTTGCTGGCTCAAGTTCAAGCGATTCTGATCCGGGCCGCCGGGCAGGGCCTGATCAGGCTCTCCGATCCCGACCTGGCTGCACGAATGTTCGTCGGCCCGCTGATGACCTATGTGGCCCTGGACGGCTTCCTCAGCGCCGAGCCGGCCACCCCACCGAGCGTGCGCCAGCTGGAGAAGATGGTCGACGCGTTCATGACCCTGGTGGAGGCGTGATGAACCGTGCGGTCGCGGTGGTCGCCATGGCCGCCACCGTGCTGGGCCTGACCGGCTGCGGCAGCGACAGCACCCTCCGGGTGACCGGCAACGTGGACACCGACGTCGACATCGTGGCAATGCCGGCCCTGGCCGTGCCGACAGTGAACCTGGACGCAGGGTTCGCCACCACCTCCGTCGACCCGGTGACCGGGCGGCAGACCCAGGCCACCGGAACGGTGGCAGCCAGCTACGGCCTGGGCAGCACGGCCACGCTGAGCCGGGTCGCGGTGGCTCTGGGCGATCATGTCAGCGTCGGACAGCCGCTGGCTTGGGTGGATGCGACCAGCCTCGATGCGCAACGCGACGCGGCCACGGCGGACGCCGCGGTCGCCGCATCACAGGTCGGGGTCCTTCAGGCAGCGATCGAGGACACCTACGACAAGGAGCACGATCTGGCCGACGCCCGCCGCAAGGTCACCGACGCGATTCACCAGCTCAGTTCCACCCAGAGCACCTTGCGCAAGACCCGTCCCCAGCTGCGCGACAAGCTGAGCCAGGTCGAGGACGGGCTGAGCGCGGTCGAACAGGCGATCGCGTCGCTGCCCCCCGGTGCGCCGGTCCCGCCGGAACTGGCCGCGAAGCAGCAGCAGCTCAGCGCCGCCCGCAGCCAGCTGAAGGCAGGGCTGAAGAAGATCGACACCGCGCTGCCGAAGCTGGCCAGCGGCCTGAAGAAGGCGCGCAGCGGACTGGCCAGCCTCGACGACGCGAAGGCCAGACTGCTGGATGGCCGGGCCACTCTGACCGACCTGCATGAGCTGGCCGGAATCAGCGCCGACACCATGCAGGTGCCGATCACCCTAGCCTCGGTGCAGATCGAGCTAGCCGGCCTGGTCGCACCGACCGCCGGAGTGGTAGTGGCCCTCGCGCAGCCTGGCGAGCAGCTCGCCGCCGGGGCGGCCGCGGTGACCATCCGTCCCGACCGGCCGAGCCGGCTCAGCGTCTGGCTCTCCCCGGACCAGCTGGCCGGGGTCTGCCTCGGCGATGCCGCGGACGTCCAGGCCGACTGGTTGGCCGACGGCAGCACCCTGCCGGCCACCCTCACCCGGATCGCCACCAGAGCCGACTATCCCCCGTCTTCGACGACGACCGACGAAGTCCACCTGACCCGTGCGGTCCTGGTGGAGTTCACCGCCACCGACCAGCTGCCGGCCGGCAGCCCGGTCGAACTCAGCATCCACGGCTGCCACCAGGCAGCGAACTCTCCGACAGACAGGTGACCACGATGGCAAAGAAGCATCCCCCGATCCCGGTGATCATCCTGGTGGTCGCCCTGCTGGCCGGTGGCGGCGGCTGGTGGTGGTGGAGCTCCACCCAGCAGTCTCCGACCGACGCCGGCTTGACGTTCACCGGCGCCGTGGAGAGCAACCAGTACCAGGTCGGTTCGGCCCTGGCCGGACGGATCACCGCAGTCAAGGTGGCCGAGGGTGACCAGGTGGCCAAGGACCAGCCGGTAGTCACGCTCGACGCCGCCGCACTCACCCTGCAGAAGCAGCAGGCCGAGCAGGGAGTCGTGGCGGCGAAGGCCGCGCTGACCAATGCCAAGGACGACGACGACTCGACCAAGGCCGACATCACCGCAGCCCAGGCCCGGCTGCGGCAGGCCGAGGCAGCCGTGAAGCTGGTCCAGGTCCAGCTCGGCTACGCGACGATCACCGCGCCGCGCAGCGGCCTGGTGGTCTCAGTGACGGCCAACACCGGCCAGAACGCCGCCCCCGGCAAGACCCTGCTGACCATCGCCGACCCCGGCGATCTGTTCGTCCGGGTGTACGTGCCGGAGACCCGGATCGGACAGGTGAAGATCGGCCAGGCGGCCACAGTGACCACCGACTCGGTCGCGTCCGGATTCTCCGGGACGGTCAGCTACGTGGCCAGTGAGGCCGAGTTCACCCCCAACACCGTCCAGACCGCCGAGCAGCGGGTGAAGCTCGTCTATGAGGTGCGAGTGAAGATCACCGACACCTCCGGCGCCCTGAAGTCGGGCATGCCGGTGGACATCACCCTCGGCTGAGCATGACTCCGCCCAATCCCCCACTCGCAGTCCAGGCCACCGGCCTGGGCCGGAGCTTCGGTGACACCGTCGCCGTCGCCGAACTCGACCTGGCCGTCCCGACCGGTGCCGTGTTCGGCCTGCTCGGGCCTGACGGTGCCGGCAAGTCCACCCTGATCCGAATGCTGGCCACCGTGCTGACTCCGAACACCGGCAGTGCAGCCGTGTTCGGGCATTCGGTCACCGGCGACCGGGCCGCGGTCAAACCGTTGATCGGCTACATGTCGCAGCGGTTCTCGATGTACCCCGATCTCACGGTCGCCGAGAACCTGGAGTTCTTCGCCCGGGTGCGCGGCGTCAGCCGCAGTGAACGGAACCGGCGGGCCGCGACGCTGCTGGAGAGCATGGGGTTGGCCGAGTTCTCCGCCCGGCAGGCCCAACACCTGTCCGGCGGAATGAAGCAGAAGCTGATGCTGGCCGCCACCCTGATGCACGCCCCGCAGCTGCTGCTCCTGGACGAGCCGACCACCGGCGTCGACCCGGTCTCCCGGCGGGAGTTCTGGCGGATCCTGGCCGGGCTTCACCAGGACGGCACCACAGTGATCGTGGCGACGCCCTACATGGACGAGGCCGAGCGCTGCACCCAGATCGCCTTCATCGATCGGGGACGAGTCCAGAACCAGGGCACGCCAGCCCAGATCAAGGCATGGGTGCCCGGGCGGCTGTTCGAGATCCTGGCCGCCGACCCCAGGGCCGCCCTGGCCGCGCTGCGGGGATTGCCCGAGGCGGCGTCCCCGCATCTGTTCGGCGATGTGGTCCGGGTGTTGTGGCAACGCCCGGACGACCCGGCGAGCACGATCGTCCCGGCTCTGGCCGGAGTCGGCGATGTTCAGGTCCGTCCCGCCGAGATGGATATGGAGAGCGCGTTCGCCTTCCTGGCCGAGTCCGCGACCCAGGCGGGTGCCGCATGAGAGCAACCCTGGATCGGATCGCGGCCATCGTGGTCAAGGAGTTCCGGCACCTGGGCCGTGATCCCCGCGCCCTACTGGCCGTGGTGATCACCCCGGTGCTCCAGCTGCTGCTGTTCGCCTACGCGGTCAGCTTCGACGTCGACCACGTCCCCACGATCGTCGTCGATCTGGACCACACCACCCAGTCCCAGGACTACCTGCGCCAGTATCAGGGTTCGACCTTCTTCACTGTGGTGGCCGAGGCCGACGATCTGGCCGCCATCGACCAGGCCTTCGATCTGAACCAGGCCCATCTGGCCATCGTGATCGAGGCCGGTTTCGGGCGGCAGCTGGCCGGCGGTGGCACCGGCGAAGTCGCGGTGCTCATCGATGGCGCCGAACCGACCTCGGCCCGGATCTCGCAGGCCTACACCGTGGCCGCGAATCAGCTGTACAACCAGCAGCTGACCCGGCAGTGGGCTGATGCGCAGGGCTTGGACCTGTCGAGCCTGGGGATGCTGGAGCCACGGGTGCGCACCTGGTACAACCCGGAGCGCCGGTCCTCGGACTTCCTGATCCCCGGCCTGATGGTGGTGATCATTGCGATCGTCACCGTCCAGCAGACCGCGGTCACCCTGGTCCGTGAGCGCGATCTGGGCACTGAGGAGCACCTCGAGGTGAGCCCATTGCGCAAGGGCGAGTTGATGGTGGCCAAGCTGCTGCCGTGGACGGCCATCGCCTTCGTCGACGTGGCCGTGATCATCGGCTTGGGCCGCTGGCTGTTCGGCGTCCCATTGCGCGGGGACCTCGGCACGTTGGCTCTGGGCTCGGCGCTGTTCGTGTTCGCCGCTCTCGGCCTGGGGCTGCTGGTCTCGGCGATCGCCCCGACCACAGACACCGCGAACATCCTGGCCTTACTGATCGCTTTCCTGCCGTCCTTCCTGCTGTCCGGGCTGGCCTTCCCGCTGGATCAGATCCCCACCGTGCTGCAATGGCTGAGCTACGCCTTCCCGGCCCGGTTCATGGTGACCATCTCCCGGGTCGTCTTCCTCAAAGGTGGCGGCTTCACCCAGGTCTGGCCGGAGCTGACCGCTCTCGCCGGCTACGCCGTGGCCATGATCACCATCTCCAGCGTTCTGCACGGACGGAGGGCCGGACGATGAGCCTGAAGCGGATTCGCCTGCTGATCTGGAAGGAGTTCACCCAGCTGCGCCGCGACCCGATGCTGATCCGGCTGCTGATGCTGATGCCGGTGCTGCAGCTGGTGATGTTCGGCTATGTGGTGGCCGCCGACGTCGGCAACCTGACCACCGCGGTGGTCGACCTCGATCACAGCGCCACCTCGGCCAAGCTCGAGGCGACCTTCGCCGGGTCGAAGTACTTCAACATCGTCGCCCATCCGGCGAGCGAGAGTGAGCTTCGCCCACTGCTGGACCGAGGCGTGGTGACGGTGGCCGTGGTGATCCCCGAGGGCACCCAGGACCGGCTGATCACCGGTCAGACGGCGTCGATCGGCGTCGTGGTGGACGGCTCGGACTCGCAGATCTCGGCGATCGGCTCCGGCTATGCGTCGCAGATCATCGCGGGCTTCAACAGTGACCTGCGCGACGCGGCAGGGGTGAACCTCAGCCCCCCGGCAGTGGACGCTCGGATCCGGGTCATGTTCAACCCCACCATGGACCCGGTGAACACGATGATCCCCGGCCTGATCGCGGTGATCATGATGATCTCGCTAATGGCGATCCTGTCCCAGGCGGTGGTCAAGGAGCGCGAGTCGGGCACCCTGGAGCAGATGTTCGTCACCCCGATCAAGGCCGAGGAGTATCTGATCGGGAAGGTGACCCCCTATGCCGTGCTGGCAACCGCCCAGATGCTGGTGGTCGCCGTGGTCGGCATGCTGTGGTTCCGGGTCCCGTTCAACGGCAACATCTGGGCCGTGCTCACCGGCTTGGCCCTGTTCATGCTGACCAATATCGGGTTGGGCCTGTTCGTCTCGCTGGTCTCGCGCACCCGCCAGCAGGCCCAACAAGCCATGGCCTTCCTGATGATCCCGACGATGATCCTGTCCGGCTTCATCTTCCCGATCGAGTCGATGCCGGCCCTGATCCAGCCGATCACCAAGCTGCTTCCGATGACCTGGGCTCTGATCGTCCTGCGCAACTCCTTCGTCAAAGGCAGCGACTTCGGGGCACTGGTGGTACCGCTCGTGGTGCTGGCCGGCTTCGCTCTGGTGATCTTCACCGCGGCCGTGATCGCCACTCGTCGCCGAATCTCGGACTGAGGAGACCCTGATGACTCAGCAGCACACCGAACGCGGCGGACTGGCCGCACGCTTTCGTCGGGAGGCGCCGACCACGCAGGCCGAGAGCGAGCTGGCGATCTCGATCCATGGCCTGACCAAGACCTTCGGCGACTTCACCGCGGTGGACGGCATCGATCTGGACGTCCCACGCGGCCAGGTGTTCGGCTTCCTCGGCCCGAACGGCTCGGGCAAGACCACCACGATCCGGATGCTCACCGGCAACCTTCGACCCCAGGGCGGACGCGCCCGGGTACTGGGCGAGGACGTGATCCGGCACCCGGATCGGGTGCAACGCCGGATCGGCTACATGAGCCAGAAGTTCTCGCTCTTCGAGGACATGACCGTCGATGAGAATCTGAAGTTCTACGCCGGGGTCTACGACCTGAGCGCAGAGCAGTTCGCCCGGCAGCGGGAGTACATCTTGGCGATGGCCGATCTGACCGGGCGCGAGGACGAACTCACTCGCAACCTTTCGGTCGGTTGGCGGCAGCGGTTGGCTCTGGGCGCGGCGACCATCCACGAGCCCGAGTTGCTCTTCCTCGACGAGCCCACCTCCGGGGTGGACCCGGTGGCCAGGCGGCAGTTCTGGGACCTGCTCTACGAGTTGGCCGGACGTGGCGTCACCCTGTTCGTGACCACGCACTACATGGACGAGGCCGCGCACTGCAATCGGCTGGCCTTCATCTACCGCGGCCGGATCATCGCCTCCGGCAGCCCCAGCGAGATTCGTGACGAGCACTTCGAGCGGAGGATCTTCGCGATCTCGTCCGCCGACAACGAGGCGGCCCTGTCCTGGCTGGAGCATGCGGACGGCATCAGTGAAGCCTACTTGTCCGGGGCGTCGCTGCGAGCGGTCATGCCGGCATCGTCCGCCCTGCAGCCCGAGCAGTTGGCCGCCGCACTGGCGGCGGCCGGCGTCCCCGCCACGGTCAGCGCCACCGAACCGAGCATCGAGGATGTCTTCTTGAGCCTGGTCGCTCAGCAGCGCTGAAACTCAGTGCACGACCAGGCCGGGCAGCAGCAGGATCGCACCGGCCAGCGCAGCCGCCACCGTCACCGCCAGCCAGAGCAGGCACCAGACCAGGCCCGGCACCCGGGTGATCGCAGCCAGCTGGGCCGCGTCCGAGCCGGGTCGACGCTGGCCGGTCAGCTCGAGCACCGGTCGGGGCGCAGCGAGCAGCAGCAGCCAGGCCAGCAGGTGCGCCAGCAGGCTGACCGGCAGCGGTTGGGCATACCAGGAGGCCATGGCCAGCCCGATGGCGAGCAGTCCCACCACGAACAGGCCGTAGAGGTTGCGGGTCCAGATCAGCACAGCCGCCAGCCCGAACACGGTCAGCCACAGCGCGGCCGCCGCGTGCCCGACGCTGACCAGCCAGGCCAGCCCGAGACCGGCCACGGCCGGCGACGGGTAGCCGGCCAGCAGGGTGAGGACCATCCCCGGGCCGCGCGGTCGGCCACGTGTGACGGTCAGTCCTGAGGTATCGGAATGCACCCGAATCCCGGCCAACCGACGCCCGGACAGCCGGGCCACCAGAGCGTGGCCTGCTTCATGGCTGATCGTTGTGAGCAGCCGGACGGCCGGCCACACCACCAGCACCAAGGCCAACGCCAACAGCGCCGCACCGATCACCAGCGGCTCCGGCAGCCGTGGCCCGGCCTGGATGAGCCGCTGCCAGAACTGGGTCAGGACGTCCACCGTCCCAGTGTGCCTGGTCGTCCGGCCGCGCCGGGCGTGCGGCTCAGGCCAGCGAGACGGCCTCGCTGAAGCTCAGTCGCGGGTTGCGCGGGAAGCTGCCATCTTCGGCGACGTGTCCGATGTTCACCACCAGAATCGCCTTCAGGGCCGTGCCGGCGAAGAACTCGGCGTCGATCGCCGGGGCGTTGATGCCGCCCATCGGTCCGGCATCCAGGCCAATGGCCCGAACCGCCAGGATGAACGCGCCCGACTGCAGCCAGGCGTTGTTCCGCGCCATCTGCGCGCGCCTTTCGGCATCGGCGGCCAGGCCGTCCTTGGCGCTCGGGCTCTGCGGAAGCAGCTGCGGCAGGTTCTCGTGGAAGTCGGTGTCGGCGGCCAGGATCGCGACGACCGGAGCGGACTCGGCCTTGGCCCGGTTGCCCTCAGCCAATAGTGGCAGCAGTCGCTGCTTGCCCTCCTCGGTGCGGACGAAGGTGATCCGAAGCGGTTGGCTGTTCATGGCGGTGGGAGCGAACTTGGCGAGCTCGTACAGGTGGGCGAGTTCGCTGTCGCTGACCGGCTCCGGGGTGAAGCGGTAGGCGGTGTGGTGCTCGGTGAAGATGCCCTCGGCGGTGGGCTGGCTGTCAGTCATGATGCTCCATGGATTTAGTTGATGTCTCAAGTATATCCCTTCTCCCGGTCGACCCTGACCGTTTGACAACGCCCTGGACTGCGGGCTGGAATTGTGGATTGGCGAAGCCGCGTCCGCTCTGCGGTGGCCGACACCTCGCCGATCCGGCGCCGCCGGGTCCCGATCCGAGGACGGAGTTTCGCCGTGTCGCCCGCCAAGACCAGCCCTGAGCGGGCCCGGCTGCTCCTGATCGTGGCCTTCGCCGTCACCGGGATCGTCAGCTTCTCCTGGATGGCGCGGATCCCGTCGGTGATGAGCGCGCTGCACCTCAGCACGCCGGAGTTCGGCGCCGTGCTGCTGGTCGGCTCAATTGGCTCAGTGGTCACCGTGGTCGCCTCCGGTGGATTGCTGAACCGGTTCGGCACCGTGCGGCTCTTCAGCTTCGGCACGCTGATCAACGCCGCGGGGATCGCGCTGATGGGCATCGGCCCGGCGCTGGCCTCGGTGTGGCTGTTTACGGCAGGCATCATCATCAGCGGCATCGGCGGCGCCCTGCTGAACGTCTCGGTGAACCTCGAGTCGACCCGGATCGAGCAGGCAATGGGACGCACCGTGATCCCGCACTTCCATGCAGGCTTCTCGATCGGGGCCGTGATCGGTTCGCTGATCGGTGCCGGCTCGTCATCGCTGGGCATTCCGGTCGGTGTGCAGTTGGTCGCGGTGGCAGCCGCGTCCGGCGGCATCCGACTGGCCGCCCTGTGGGCCGGCCTGGTGCTGCCCGGACGCCTTCTGACCGAACGCAGCGCTGGCAACTGGCTGACCAAACTGCGCGGCGAACTGACCGCCTGGACCGAGCCGCGCACCATCCAGATCGCCCTGGTCGCCTTCGTGGCAGCCTTCAGCGAGGGTGTGGCGAACAACTGGCTGACGGTCTCCTTCGTCCAGGACTTCGCTGAGCCGGAGGCCGTGGCCGGCCTGGCTCTGGGAGTGTTCATCGCCGCCATGACAGTGCTCCGGATTGCCGGCTCGCGGCTGATCGACTGGATCGGACGCAGTCGCAGCTTGCAGCTGTCCCTTGCCAGTTCACTGGTGGGGCTGGCCATCTTCGGCCTGGCCGGCTCAGCGGGCTGGGCAGTGGTCGGCACTGCCTTGTGGGGGCTGGGCGCCGCGCTCTGCTTCCCGATCGCGGTAGCAGCAGCCTCGGACGAGCCGAGTCTGGCCGCCGGACGAGTCTCCGTGGTCGCGTCGATGGGCTCGATCGCCGCCCTGGTGGCCGCCCCGATGGTGGGCTTCCTGGCAGCCGCTCTCGGCGCCCAACACGCGATGTTGGTGGTGCTGATCGGGCTGCTGTTGTCGCTGATGGTGAGCCGTACGGTCGACCCGCCGCGGGCCTGCGTGCCGCTGCCGCAGGAAATGTCGCATCCGTAACACGGCTGTTAGAACATCGGGCTAGCCTGCCGCCATGGCAACTCCGATCCGCGCCACGATCATCCAGCCCGACCCTCAGGTTCCGGTCGATCGCTTCGGTCACTGGCTGGGCATCAACCGGATCATGGTGCGCGGCGTCCCGCTGTGGAAGGTGGACGTCCCCACCTTGTCCGAGATCGGCGACGGCGTGCTGCTGCTCGGCGGAATCATGAGCGCCCACGACAGTGCCACCCACTCCTGGATCGACCCGCTGAAGAAGCTGCTGGTCGAGCTGGTCGAGGCCGACGTTCCGGTGTTGGGCATCTGCCTGGGCCATCAGCTCCTGGCCGAGGCGTTCGGCGGCCAGGTCACTGTGGCCGATCCGGCCGGTGGTGAGCACGGCGCCTACGAGATCTCCTGGCATGAAGGTGCCACCGAAGACCCGATCCTCGGCCGTCTGGCCGCTCACGGCAGCTCGCTGCTCCTGGAGTCGCACAGCGACGCGGTCACCGTGCTTCCGCCCGGCACTCGCTCGCTGGCCAGCAGCGAGCTGTACCCGAATCAGGCCTTCCGGGTCGGCTCGGCACTGGGCGTCCAGTTCCATCCGGAGGCATCCCCGGAGCTGATGGGCCGCTGGACCGACCTCGACGGCGGCGACGGACGCGACATGCGGCGCTCGCTGCACCGGCTGGACACCGACCTCTCCCGGAACGGGCGCCTCCTGGCTCAGGGCTTCGCCGGCCAACTGCGGGCCCGCGCACTCGCCGCCTGAACTCAGACTGCCGGGCATGGCCTATCTTTGAAGGCAGAGGTCAAGGAGGTTCCATGCTTCGGGTGCTGCCGGTTGTCGCCGCGCTACTGCTGCTGGTGTTCAGCCTGGTGGACTGGTGGCAATCTCCGGATGACCGGGTGCGCAATCTGCCCAAGTGGGTCTGGATCCTGCTGATTCTGCTGGTGCCAGTGGCCGGACCGATCGCCTGGCTGTTCGGCGGCCGCCCTGTCATTGCGTCCCCAGCCACACCGACCCGACCGGCACCGCGTGCACCGCGCGCCCCGGATGACGATCCGGACTTCCTGGCCAAGCTGAAGCCACAGGCCGATCGGGAGCGGCGACTGCGCCAGTGGGAGGACGACTTGCGCCGGCGCGAGGCAGAGCTGCGCGAGACCGAGGGCGAAGGGCCCGATCAGACTCCCGAGGGCTGAACCTCCGCCGGTTGCGGGGTGACCACAGCAGCCGGACGACGGGCTGCACCGATCAGCACCCCGCTGACCACGATGGCGCCGCCGAGGAGCTCCAGCCAGCTGGGCCGTTCGCCGAGCACCACGGCGGCGGTGAGGATGCCGACCACGGGAACCAGCATGGAGAACGGAGCGACCACCCCGGCCGGATGCCGGGCCAGCAGCCACGTCCACAATCCTGAGCCGACCACCGTCCCGATCACACAGGTGTAGAGCAGGCCGAGCCAGGCCGGCACGGCGGACGCAGTGAGCGAACCGGCGAGCGCGGCCCCGATCTGCGCCGGCCCCTCGAAGATCAAGGACAGAGCCAGCATCGGCAGCGGAACCACCACCGACATCCACATGGTCAGGTGCAGTGGGTTCGGCGGCTTGGCCAGTCGCGACGACAGATTGCCGAAGGCCCAGCCGACCGCACCGAGCAGCACCAAGAGGAACGGGATCAAGCTCGACGCCTGAGCGCGCGACCATCCAACCAGGGCCATTCCGAGCACCGCGACCGCGATGCCCAGCCACTGCACACCGCGCACCTTCTCCGACAGCAGCACAGCTCCCAGCACCAACGTGAACGGCCCGGAGGCCTGCAACACCAGCGATGCGAGTCCGGTCGGCAGCCCGGCCGCCATGCCCGTGTAGAGGAAGGTGAACTGGGCCACCCCGAAGCCCAGTCCGTAGCCGATCAGCCACCGCAGCGGCACCTGCGGACGAGGCACCAGCAGCAAAGTGGGGATAGCCAGCAGGGTGAACCGCACAGCCACCAGGAGGAATGGTGGGAAGCTGCCCAGCGATGCGTGGATGGCCAGGAAGTTCACTCCCCAGATCACGGCCACGGCAATCGCAATCAGACGGTGGCAAACAGGCATGGCTTCATCCTCCCCTGCACACACCATGAAGGTCCATCGCGGAATCTCACGCTAAGGCTTTAGGCTTCCTTCATGGACCTGCAGCACCTGGAGTTGCTCCGCGAACTCAGAGACCGCGGCACCATCACCGCGGTGGCCGCTGCCGGCTTCCGCTCACCTTCGGCCGTCAGCCAGCAACTGCGCACCGCCGAGCGAGCCTTCGGGATGCGGCTGGTGGAACCGGACGGACGCCGCCTGCGGCTCACCGAGGCCGGCCGACTGCTCGCTGACGGCGCTCAGCAGGTCGCGGTCACCCTGGCCGGGCTGCAGGCACAGCTGGACGACCTGCGCGGACAGCCGCAGGGCACCGTCAGGGTCTGCGGACTGCCCAGCGCCACCGAGTTCCTGATGCCGGAGGTGATCACCCGCCTGGCCGGCACCCAGGTGCGGATCGAGCTGACCGATGAGGACATCGCCGAAGCCGACTTCGCCGGGCTCACCGCCGACCATGATCTGGTGATCGCGCACAGCCTGGCCGCGGTACCGTCCGGGTCGGCGGACCGACTGGTGGTGAGCCTGGCCACCGAGCCACTGGATGTCGCGGTGCCGGTCGGCCATCGATTGGCCGGACGCCACCAGCTCAGCCCGTCCGACCTGGCCGAAGAGGACTGGATCGGAGTGCCGGCCGGGTTCCCGTTCGACACCGTCCGGATTGCCATCGAGAACCGCTGCGGCCGCAGCCTCAACGTCGTTCAGCGAGTCCGGGACAACCGGCTGGTCGAGGCTCTGGTCGCCAAGGGCATCGGCTGCGGGCTGCTCCCGCGATTCACCACCCGACCCCGACACGGCGTGGTCACCATCCCATTGGCCGAGGTTCGCTCCACGCGGCAGATCGTCGCCATCGCCCGTCCCGACCGCGTCGAGCGGGCGGCGGTACGGCTGACTCTGGACCTGCTGGTGGAGATCGGCCGTGAGCTGCGCTAGCGGTGAGACCCGGCTGGTAGCCTGGCCGCATGCAGATCAGCCCCCGAATCCCGGTCCTCGTGGAATCGGCGCGCGCGCTGCGGTGTTGTTGTTGCGGTTGACCATGCAGTACCCGGAGCTGAATTCCGGCAAACGCCACAGATCGCAACTCGGCGATCACGGACACCCGCCGATCCACCGCAGAGGAATTACCGATGACCACTAGTCGCGACGAGATCTGGGGACGGATCCGCGCCGAAGTCGAGGCCGATGCCGCCGAGGAACCCGCACTGGCCAGCTTCCTGCACACCACTGTGCTGTCCCACCAGCGCCTCGAGGACGCTCTGAGCTTCATCCTGGCCGAGAAGCTGGGCAGCCAGAACATCACGGCCTTGAGCCTGCGCGAGTTCATCCGGGAAGCCTTCGACTCCGACCCGTCGATCGGGGTGGCCTTCCGTGAGGACCTCCGCGCGGTGCTGAGCCGCGATCCGGCCTCCCGCGGCTACTCAGCCCCGCTGCTCTACTTCAAGGGCTTCCACGCGTTGCAGGCCTACCGAGTCGCGCATTACTACTGGACCAACCAGCACCCGACGCTGGCCCGCTACCTGCAGAGCCGGATCTCCGAGGTCTTCGCCGTCGACATCCACCCGGGCGCTCGGATCGGCAAGGGAATCATGTTCGATCACGCCACCTCGATCGTGATCGGCGAGACCGCGGTCGTGGAGGACGATTTCTCGATGCTGCATGAGGTGACCCTCGGCGGCACCGGAAAGGTGGGTGGCGACCGCCACCCCAAGATCGGCAAGGGTGTGATGATCGGGGCCGGCGCAAAAGTGCTCGGCAACATCCGGGTAGGCGAAGGCGCCAAGATCGGTGCCGGTTCGGTGGTCCTGGAGGACGTCGAACCCTTCACGACCGTGGCCGGGGTGCCGGCACGTCCGGTCAGCTACCCGGTGCACGGATTGCCTGCGCTCGACCTGGAGGCCAACCCGATCGACTGAGGTCTCGAACGCCGTGGGGGGCGCCGGGATAGGGGATTCCGAAACCTCAGGCTGATCGCATGGCCAGCCAGGTCGCTACAGGACTAGCCGCCGATCGCGAACGAGAAGGCGAACGATACTTCGTGGACGGCGGTCGGCCAGTTGATGGCGACCAGAGCAGCCGCCGTGGCGAGCAGGGCGAGTCCTGCTACGACAGTCCATCCGATGGGGTGCCGTCGGGCGATGACCCGACGCGAAACTACTGTCATGTCAATCTCCTCCTGATCCCGGGGGGCGGGAATCGGTGTGGCCGGGGGGGCCGAGGGTCATCGCTGAGCGCGGCCAGCTATGAACTCTCTTGGCGCAAAACCTACTCCTGGGCGCGCTGATTGTCTGGAGTCCCCAAGCGGGTAACACCTTGTGGCACCCGGTTGGGGGGATGCGAAAGGCCGAAATTGGTCCAAGTAGCCACCACGGGCGTCACCCGCAGGGGGGACAAAATGGCAGTTTCACCCCCGAATTCCGGCCTGAACCGGGCTCAACGATTTTCTCAACCAGTGGTGGAGACTGCGCGCTCAGCTCGCTGCGAACTGATGCGTCCTGGCCACCTGCGCGTACCAGTGCGCGCTCGCCTTGGGCACTCGATTCAGGTCGGCGTCCATCGCCACGATGCCGAACCTCTTGCCATAGCCGAAGGCCCACTCGAAGTTGTCGATCAGCGACCAGGTCAGGTATCCGCGAAGGTCCACCCCTGCATCGATCGCCTCTCGGCAGGCGATCAGATGATCACGCAGGTAGGCCAGCCGGGTCGCCGTATCGTCGACGAAGCCGTCGGCGTCGGGCTCCTCGGCCCACGCGCTGCCGTTCTCGGTGATCACCAGGGCGGCGTCGGCCGGACCGGTGTACTCGGTCTGCAGCTGAATCAGCAGATCCCGCAGACCGCCGGGGTCGATCTCCCAACCCATGTCGGTCACCGGAAGGCCACGCGAGACGAAGCTGGCGTCGGGGGCCAGCAGGTGCGGTCCGCCCCAGGACGGCTCCCCAGCCCGGAACATGCTGGTGGAGTAGTAGTTCACTCCCAAGACGTCGATCGGTGCGCTGATCGCGGCCAGGTCACCGTCGCGGACGAGATCCGCGGGCCAGAGATCCTTGGCGTTGGCGAGCAGTTCGGCCGGGTAGGCGCCGTGAAAGATCGGCTCGGTGAAGATCCGATAGAAGGTCTGATCGATGCGGGCAGCCACGTCCACGTCGGCCGGGTCGTCGCTGGCCGGGATCGCCGGAGAGAAGTTGAGCGTGATCCCGAGGCTGGCGCTGGGGTCGACCTCGCGCAGGGCCTGGACCGTCAGGCCGTGGGCCAGCAGCAGGTGGTGCGCAGCCTGGAATGCTTCGGTGGGGTTCTTGTGGCCGGGGGCGTGTTCACCATTGCCGTAGCCGAGGAAAGCCGAGCACCACGGCTCATTCAAGGTCGTCCAGGTGCGCACCCGATCACCGAGCCGCTCATGGACGGCCAGGCTGTAGTCGACGAACCTCTTGGCCGTGTCCCGGTTGGTCCAGCCGCCGGGAAGGCTGGCCGGCAAGTCCCAGTGATAGAGGGTGAGCCACGGATCGACGCCCTTCTCCAGCAGCTCGTCGACCAGCCGGGAGTAGAAGTCCATGCCGGCCGGGTTGATCCGATCCCCGTCCATCACTCGCGGCCAGGAGACCGAGAACCGATAGGTCGACATCCCCAACTCCGCCATCAGCGCCACGTCGTCGCGGTAGCGGTGGTAGTGGTCACAGGCCACATCGCCGTTGTCACCATTGGCCACGGCCCCCGGCACCCGACTGAACACGTCCCAGATCGAATCCTTGCGACCGTCGGCGTCGAAGGCACCTTCGATCTGGTACGCCGCAGTGGCGGTCCCGAAGAAGAAGTCGTCAGGGAACTGGATGGTCATCGTCGATCCTCACTGGTTGGGCATGCAGACACCGGCCAGCGGAGCTGACCGGTGCGGCGACGGCGGCACTCAGGCCGGCGTGGAGTCGTCCGGCTCGGACGGCTTGTCGGCTGCGGGCGGGAGCTTCTTCTCGCCGATGCCCGACTCTTCCTTGAACTCGCGCAGCGCCTTGCCGGCATTGCGGCCGAAGCCGGCCAGCTTGGCACCACCGAAGAGCACCAGCACAACGACGGCGAGCACAATCAACTCTGGGGTACCGATCGACGGCATCAGGCTGCTCCTTCCCACACCGGTTCTGAGTCACCGGCTGCAGTTCCACCCATTGTGGGTCATGCCAAGGTTACGCCAGGCCACGAGAGCCATTTCGGTACACCGACTGTGGCGATTGATCACGTGATGACAAGCGGAAACCACCCTGCCCCTTTGGTCACAGGAAGCTCTCAACCCTCAACGATGACCTGAGCCGAGCCACTCCGGCCGGACAAGCAAAAGCCCTAGTCAGCCCGCAGTGAAGAATTCAAACCCTCAAGTAACACCGCAGGGTAGGGGTTGCCGTCCGCTCCGACGGTAGGTACGAAATCCCTTGTGAAGCCGTCACGAGTCCTTGCCATCGCCATGAGTTGGACCCTGGCTGCCCTCGTCGTGCTCACGAACAGCACCCCCGCCAATGCTGCCTCTGTTTCGGACTCCGCCAAGAAGTCCTTCATCTCAAGCTTGGTCAGCGCCGCTCAGTCGAGCCAGCGCACGTATGGGGTGCCCGCCTCGGTGTCAATCGCCCAGGCCATCGTGAACACCGACTGGGGCACCTCCGCTCTCGCCAAGTCCGCGAACAACTTCTGGGGGACGCGGTGCACCCGCTCGCTCACCCCGACACAGTTCGCCGCCCTCGCCGATGCTCAGGTCGGCAAGGCCTACGTGCTGGGTGCAGAGGCGCAGGCCAGTAATCCGAACCCGACCAAGTTCGACTGCTCAGAGCTGGTCGAGTGGCTGTACTCCCGCTCGGGCAACAAGATCACCGACTTGGCCGCCGCGCAGTACAACGCGACCAAGGCGGTCAGCGGCAGCCCCAAGGTGGGCGACCTGGTCTTCCTGCGCAACAACCCGGCCCGGTCCAACGGGATCGGCCATGTGGCGATCCTGACCGAGAAGCTCTCCAACGGCGACTGGCGGATCATCGAGGCACGTGGGCACGCCTATGGCGTGGTGCGGACCACGTTGTCGTACTGGAAGACGCGGAAGTACTACGCGGGCCTGCGCCGACAGTCCAGCTTCATCCTGGCCGGCACCGAGGGCGTGGTGTTGGCGGCTAACACCTACAGCCAGCAGTCCAGCTGCATCTCGATCACCACCAATGGCACGTCGGTGCGCTACAGCAAGTACTCCTCACCCAGCTACTCCTTCGCCGAGCACGCCGACCAGGTGGCCAACTCCAGCGACTACGCTGCGGCCCGCGCGGTGATGTCGGACCAGAGCGCCTACATCGATGCCATCGCCAAGATCGAACAGGCGAAAACCGCCGCCGATTATGCGAAGAAGCTTCGTGCGGTGATCGCCGACTACAACCTCAGCGATTACGACGTGGTGCCCTTCAACCTGGTGCTCGTCTCGGGCAACTCCGGGGAGAAGGTCACCGCCCTGCAGTACCTGCTGAAGAAGGCCGGCGTCTCCGTCTCGGCCACCGGAAAGTACGACTCGGCCACGGTCTCGGCTGTGAAGAAGTTCCAGTCCAACAAGAAGCTGACCTCTGACGGCGAGGCCGGCCCGAAGACCTTCGACGCACTGTTCGGCACTATCTCGTCCGGGGCCTCCGGTGACGGCGTCAACGCGGCCAAGACCTTGCTCGGCCTGGTCGGATACCCGGTGTCCAGCGACACCAAGCTGTCCGGCACCACCGCCGACTCGGTGAAGGCCTTCCGCTCCGACCAGGGGCTCAGCGCGAGCGCCAATGTCGATTCAAACACCTGGAAGAAGCTGTTCATGTCGATCACGCCGGCCCCCACGCCGTCGTTGACCGGCACGGCCCAGGTGGCGCAGACGCTGAAGGCTACGCCTGGCACCTGGCTGTCGGGCGCTTCGGTGAGCTACCAGTGGTACCGCAACGGCAGCGCCATCAGCGGTGCCACCACGACCAGCTACACGCTGCAGCCTGAGGATGCCGGCGCGGTGGTCAGCTTCGCCGCCACCGGCTCCAAGCCGGCGATGACCTCGGTCACCCGCCGGGCAGCGACCGCGGCCGTGGCCAAGGCCGACCTCACGGCTACCCCGACTCCCACGATCAGCGGTACCGCCAAGGCCGGGGCCACTCTGACCGCAGTCCCGGGCAGCTGGGCTCCCGCTCCGGTGAGCTTCGGCTACCAGTGGCTGCGTGACGGAAAGCCGATCAGCGGCGCAACGGCGGCAACCTACCTGCTGCAGAGTGCCGACATCGGCACGGCGATCTCGGTGAAGGTGACCGGCACCAAGGCCGGCTACAACTCGGTCAGCCGGACCTCCGCCAGTACGGCGAAGGTCGCCGCTGCCGATCTCACCAAGACCACCAAGCCGACGATCAGTGGGACGGCCACAGTCGGCAGCACGCTGACCGCCAATGCGGGCACCTGGTCTCCGGCTCCGGTCACGCTGAGCTACCAGTGGTACCGCAGCGGCACCGCCATCAAGGGCGCCACCAAGAACACCTACAAGCTGGTCACCGACGACAGCGGCAAGGCCATCACGGTGGCGGTCACCGGCACGAAGACCGGCTACACCGAGGTCCGGGTGGTCTCCGATCCGCTCGCCTCGGTGGTGAAGGCCTCCCTGGAGACAGCGCCGGTGCCAACGATCAAGGGCACCAGCAAGATCGGCTCGACCCTCACGGCCACGGCCGGTGAATGGAAGCCGGACGGCGTCGCGCTGAGCTACCAGTGGTACCGCAGCGGCAAGGCGATCAAGGGTGCCACCAAGAGCAGCTACAAGCTGGTCACCGACGACGGCGGCAAGGCCATCACGGTGGCGGTCACCGGCACGAAGTCCGGCTTCGCCAGCGCCACCGTCCGCTCCGCTGCCACCACGGTTGCGCTGCAGAGCCTGAGCGCCACCCCCAAGCCGAAGCTCAGCGGAATCCGCGGGGTCAACCACCTGCTGAAGGCGACGGTCGGCAGCTGGAAGCCCGGCGGAGTCACCCTGAAGTACCGCTGGTACCGCAATGGCAAGGCGATCTCCGGGGCTACCAAGACCAGCTATGTGACCTCGAGCGCCGACCGTGGCAAGACCCTCACCTTCAAGGTCACCGGGTCGAAGGCCGGCTACAAGAGCGTGAGTGTCACGGTCACCGCGAAGATCAAGTAGCGATCACCAGTCCAGGTTGGCGCATTTGACGGTGGCACCGAACGGGATGACCTCGGTCCGCTTGCCACCATCGGAGTCGACCTCGACAGCGGTCGCGTTGCCGGACACTCGGTAGGTTGATCCGTTGACGACCAGCTTGGCCGAGGTCCCCTTCGCCGGCGCGGACGAGTCGTAGCCGAGTTTCCAGGTGGTTCCCTCGGAGTCCTCCCCCGTCTCGACGCCGAAGGTGAGCAGTCGGCTCTTCGCCGGATTCAGCACCACGGTCACGGTGACCCGCTCGAAGAAGTCATTGGCTTCGTCGGTCACCGTGAGGGTGGGCAGCCCGTCCTGGACGGTGCAGGTGCCTGCCATCGCCGAGCTGACCTCGGAGTAGAAGTTCAGATTGCCGGTGGCCTTCACCGCGGCCGCCGTCGGCGAAGCCGTGGTCGGCGTGGGCGTGGGCGTCTGGGTGGGCGTCGGCGTCGGTGTGGCGCTGGTCTCGGCCACCGTAGGCACCGGAGTCGTGGGGCGCGGAGCGACAGTCTGCACGCCGAAGAAGGAACACCCACCCAACGTCAGCGCGAGCGCACCGGCACCGACCAGCGCGAATCTGCGCAGGCCACGATCAGGACGGTTCGAGAATGAGCTGTTCACAAGGTCAATGGTGCTGCCTCGAACAAGAGGAACGCCGAATGACGCGCCCAAGCCGGCCAGGTCAGCCCTGCGGCGGGCCGAGCTGCGGATCGTCCGACGTGACCGCCCCTTCCCCTGAGGAGCCCTCGACCTGAAGCTCCATGCCGGCGACAAGGTGGCTGAGCCCGCGATGGTTGCGGGTCGGCGCCAAGAGCACCACGCTGGCCAGGACGAAGCCGAAGCCCAGCAGCGGAACCGGAATCGAGACATTGGCCACAGCCAGATAGCCACCGATGCCGAAGCAGAACTTGAGAAGCCGGGCCCACCCCGGCGCGAGCCGGACCGGTACCGGCTGGAGCTGGACCGCCGCCTCCCCCAGCGTCCGTCCGCGGGCGAGCACCCAGTAGCCCTCGACCAGTGCCGGGATCCCTGCGCCGAGTAGAAGGTCGGCCCACCGGGGCAGATCATCCAGCGACCAGCCCAGCAACATCGAACTGAACACTCGCCAGGCGACCGCCAGACTGGTCCCGATGAAGACGATGGCCGCGAGGTCGACCACGATGCCGATCACGCGGCGGCCGAAGGTGACCCTGGTCACCCTGGCCGGCGGACGACGCCGCTGCAGAATCAGCACCACCGGGATCGCCACCAGCGAACCGAGCAGCGCACCCAGGGTGTTCATCATCAGGTCGTCCACGTCGAAGACCCGATAGGCGCAGGGGTAGAAGCCCCAGACTCCGGTCTTCTGGGTGAGCTCGATCAGCAACGAGATGACCGCACCGCAGCCGGTGGCCACAATCCAGCCACGCTTGACCAGCACTCGCAGGAAGTAGCCCAGCGGAGCGAACAGGACGATGTTGAACAGCACCTGGAGCAGTGCGCGGTTGTGCAACGGCGTCCGGCCGTCCTGGGCGATATCGGCGACGAACTGGAAGGGATGCAGCTGGGCACCGACGCAGTGGAAGTGACGCGTCTCCGGGAGTGGGATCAGGGTGTAGCTCCACAAGGCGGCCCCGTAGCAGGCAACAAGAACCAGCGTGACGAGGTCGAGGAAGCGGAGCCGTCCGTAGCGGCGGTAGCGGTAGATGGCGACCGGAAGGAAGGCGAGGAAGGCCAGCCCGAAGCCCACCAGAATCGCGACGACCGTACTTGGCCCGAACTGGCTCAGCATGGCCGCCTTCTTCGCACAACCACACGGTAGCCGGTTCGGCGCGCTCGTCCGGTGCGCCGCAGCTGGCTACGATCGGGAATCGTGTCCGTGCAACGAGTGATAGTGGCCACCGACGGCTCCTGCCTCGGCAACCCCGGCCCCGGCGGCTGGGCTTGGGCCTGCCCGGACGGACGTCAGGACTCCGGCGGCCATGCCGTCACCACCAACAATCTGATGGAGCTGCGCGCCGTCTACGAAGTGCTCGGCGCCCACCCAGCCAGCACTCCGCTACTGATTCAGGCCGACAGCCAGTACGTGATCAACATCTTCACCCGCTGGATTCGTGGCTGGGTGGCCCGCGGCTGGCTGACCGCCGATCGCAAGCCCGTCGCGAACCGGGAGGCGATCGAGATGATCGCTGATCGGCTGGCCGGACGCGATGTCGTGTGGGAACACGTCAAAGGCCATTCCGGGCACCCCCTCAACGAACTGGTCGACGACCTGGCCCGCGCCCAGGCCACCGCGCTGCGCGACGCCGGGTCTCGCTGAGGACAGCAATCTGGTCGGCGAAGGCCAGGCCCTCCCCGTCCGCGGTAACGTGAGCCGGTGCGATCCGAGTCCCGCGACCAGCTCAGCAGGGCCTGGGAAGACGCCTTGTCAGGGGTGAATGGGCCGGTCGGACTACAGCTGAGAGCGTCCGGAGCTGTGATCGCTCAGCGGCAGCCGAGTCAGCCTCACTACGCCGCGAGCACCATGAAGCTGGCCGTGCTCGGCGCCCTGCTGCGCGCCGAGTCAGCGGGCAGCCTCCCCCATCGGCTGGTGGTCACCAATGACTTCACCTCGGCCGCAGGCGGACGGTTCCAGATCGCCCAGAGCGATGACCAGGACGACCTCACCTGGTCGTGCCTGGGCCGACCAGTGGACGTCGATCAGCTGGCTGAGCGGATGATCGTCCTGTCGTCCAACCTGGCCACCGACCTGCTGCTCGAGCAGCTCGGCCTGCCGGCCGTCGACCGGCTGCTGGACAGAGCCGGACTGACCGACCAGGTGGTGGTGCAGCGACTGATCGGTGATTCCCGGGCCGAGGACCGCGGGATCACCAACACGGTCACGGCCGCGGGGCTGGCCCGCCTGTTCGAGGCACTCACCGACGGCTCGCTTCTCGGCGAGGCCTGCGCGGCGATTGCCACCCGCATCCTGGCCGGACAAACCCATCTGAGCATGATCCCGGCCGGGCTGCCGGCCGGGACCTGGAGCGCCAGCAAGGGCGGCTGGGTCGACGGGGTCAATCACGACGTCGCCCTCATTCGTCCAGAATCGGCCCCCGACTACATCCTGGCCATCTGCACCAGCACCGGACTCAGCCACGATGCGGGCTGCGCTCTGGTCGCCGAACTGAGCCGCATCACCTGGGAGCACTGGATTCAATGGCACAGCTAGTCGAGATCGCGATCGCCCCGCTCACCCGTCCCCTGCACACCGAGTTCGTCACCGCGCTGCGCCGGACCGGCTTCGTGTACAGCATCGCGGTCCGGCTGACCGATTCGGACGGGGTCGTCGGCTGGGGCGAAGCACCGCAGATCTGGCGGGTCACCGGAGAGTCACTGGCCAGCATCGAGGCCTGCGTGCTGGGCCCGCTGGCCGACGCCCTGCTCGGGCTCGAGCTGGACGATGCCGCCGGAATTGCCGCCATCCTGGACGGTGCCGTGGCCGGAAACACAGGGGCCCGGGCGGCCTGCGAGATCGCAGCCCACGACCTGGTGGCCCGTCGCAACGCGCAGTCACTGGCCCAGAGCCTGGGGGCGACCGTCACCGAGGTCACCACCGATGTGACCATGGCCGCCGCCACCGCTCCGGGTGCGGTCGATGTGGCTCCCGCCGGCTTCACCGAGGTCAAGGTGAAGGTCGGTCTGGATCCCGACGACATCGATCGGGTGATCCGGATTCATCAGAACTCGGCCGTGCCGCTGTCGATCCGGGTCGACGCCAATCAGGCCTGGGATGTCTCCACCGCCACCACCGCGGTGACTGCCTGGCTGGCGGCCGGGGTCGACCTCGGCTTCCTGGAGCAGCCACTGCCGGCCTGGGACCTGGCCGGGTTGGCGGAGCTCCGTCGCCGGATCCCGACCCCGATCGTGGTGGACGAATCCGTCTTCTCGATCCACGACCTGCGCCGGACGATCGACGCCGCAGCGGCCGACATCGTCAACATCAAGCTCGCAAAGTGCGGCGGCCTGCGGCCCGGCCTGGCCATGGCCGAACTTGCGAAATCCGCCGGGCTAGGAGTGATGGTTGGTTCCATGATGGAGTCCGAGCTCGGCGTGAGTGCGGCGGCCTCCCTGGCCGCCGTGATCGGCCCCGAGCAAACCCATGACCTGGACGCGGCCTGGTGGTCGATCGATCCAGCCACCGATCCCGAGGGCCCCTATCGCGGGCCGAAGTTCCGGCTGTGGGCCGAGCCCGGCCTGAGTGTGGCAGCGAACCGGATCGGTGCTGATCTCGGCGCGTGGACGGCTCGCCAAGTGCTGGAACCGTAACCGAATCGTGGTGGCGTCAGGTGAGTCGGGCGACCCGCAGCAGGTGATGAATTGCTTAGGATCGTCTGCGTGCTCCACTACGGCGAACCAAGACCGGCTGCCGGTCCGTCCATCGACGTGACCGAGGCTTCAGGTTCGCCAACCCGGTCCGTCCGGTGAGACCCCCGGCAACCCCAGACCAGCGAAAGGTCCGCGGCGAAGCACGCCGCGATCGGATCCTGGCGGTCGCCACAGTGCATTTCGGGCGGCGCGGCTATGAGGGCGCCCGCTTGGTCGATATCGCGGCCGAGGCCGGGGTCACTGATGCCGGACTGCTGCACCACTTCCCGACCAAGCGAGGGCTGTTCGACGCGGTTGTTGCGCGTCGCTCACACACGTACGCAGCCATGTGGAACCCCGCGATCGTTACCGCCCGGCAGATGTTCGATGCCTACATTGCCTCGGTCCGTGCCGCCGCGGAGGATCGGGATCTCGCCCGCTTCCGAGGCTCGTTGTCCGCCGCTGCGCAGCTGGAAGGCCACCCCGCCGAAGGTCACCTGGCCGGCCAACTCGACCAAGCCCTGGCCGGCCTCGTGCCGTTCCTCGAAGGCTGCCGGGACCGCGGTGAGCTGCGTGCGGATCTGAACGCCACCCAGGTCGTCCTCGAAGTTCTGGCGATGAATAGCGGGCTGCGGGAGCTGTGGCTGCAACTCCCCGAGCGCGTGGACTACCCGAACGCGCTTGCCGTCGCAGTTGACGGCATCTACGAGCGGATTCGGGCCTCGAGCGGCGAGTAGTCCCAACCGCGCCCCCGCCAGGACTCGAACCTGGGACCGACAGATTAGAAGGCTGCTGCTCTATCCGCTGAGCTACGGGGGCCGAACTCGTGCGAGCTAGATGCTATCTCGCCGAGGTCCCCGCTCCCCCATCGCCGCCGCGGCCGGCCCTCCGCGGCCAGCCCGGCTCCCTGTAGCAGGACGCCGCAGAAAATGGGGACAGTCCCCTTTTTCTGCGGGCAGCCGAGCCCGCTAAAGAAGCTGCCCTCGCTCTCTCAGGTCAGCCACGATCTGGGAGTAGAAGGCCTCGTCAATCCGGTACTTGCGGCGGTAGATCAGATAGCTGATCAGAATCAGCACGGCCGGCAGGATCAGCATTCCGGCTTTGATGGTGAATAGCCCGGCCGGTGACGTGGCCGCCGGGAGATCCGGGTTCACGCCGGCGAACACGATCCCCACGGCGACGATCTGGGTGGACAGTGCAGCCCCGACCTTGTTGATGAACGGTTGCAGGGCGAAGGTGACCGCGGTGTTGCGCCGTCCAAGCTTCCAATGTCCGTATTCGATGGTGTCGGTGAGGAACACCAGCATCAGCAAGGTGATGAAAGCGTCACCCACGAAGATCAACAGCCCGGCTACCGCGATGAAGGCGATGCTGGTCGGGCTGAAGAAGAAGACCACATAGCCGATCAGGATCAGGCCGATCGAGAGGCTGTACAACCGGGCCCGGGAAAACCGGCGACTCAGCATCGGGAAGATCGCGTAGCCGAGCAGCTGGCTGGCCACCAGCACCGCTCCAAACGGTGAGTACATGCCCTCGTCGCCGTAGACGTACTTGAAGTAGTAGGTGCCGAAGGTGGTGGTGGTCAGGTAACCGGTCATGAACAGCACCATGGCGATGGCCGTCCACAGCAGCTGGTCGTTGCCGAATACGGCCCGGACCAAGTCGCGCACCGTGGTCCGCTCCTGCGCAACGGCCAACTGCGGCTCCTTCACCCCGATCAGGGTGACCAGCTGTCCGATCAGCATGATCACCACGATCGCTACGGCGAAGATCGTCCAGGCAGGCACCGCACCGGCGATCGGCTCCAGCGCCTTGGTCACCGGGATGACGGCGACCACGACCACAAACAGGCCAACGGTTGCAAAGATCTTGGCGATGGCCCCGAAGCTCTCCCGCTTCTTCTGGTCGACGGTGAGTGCCGGCAGCAGCGCCCAATAGGGGATGTCGTTGGCCGTCCAGGACAGGCTCCAGGCCAGATAGATCAGCGCGAACCCGACTACGAAGCCCACGCCCCGCGCACCGAAGTCGGTGAACATCAGCACGGTGAAGATGGCCGAGGCCACCACCCCGATTGCGATCCAGGGCTTGTACTGGCCCCAGCGAGTGCGGGTGTTGTCGACGATCGCACCCATCACGATGTCGGCGACCGCGTCGAAGAGCCGGGCGATCAGGATCAGCGAGCTGGCCCACAGGAACTCCTCCTTCGACGGCCGGAGCACGTCGCTGAGGAAGAAGACCAAATACATGCTGACCAGGGTGTAGACCATGTCCCGACCGACAGTGCCGACACCGAAGGTCCACTTGTTGCGCCGATCGACGACACTGAGCGGCTCACTCATCAGGCTCCCTTGTTGGTCGGGTAGGTCTGGCCGGCCACCCAGCGCCCATAGGCGGCTGCGGTGACCCCGTGATGGGCGATGATGTCGGCGAAGAAGCGCCCGGACTCCTTCACCGTGCGCTTCTGGGTCGGGTAGTCGGTGTGGACGATCCCGAACCGGGCCGATTCGCCTTCGACCCACTCCCAGTTGTCGGTGAAACACCAGTGGTAGTAGCGCTGGATCGGCAGATCGCTGGCCGCGATCTGAGCCAGGTGCTCGTACAGATAGCGGGACCGGAAGGAGTCGGAGTTGTCGCAGGTGCCGTTCTCGGTGATGTAGAGCGGCGACGGGTAGGCCGCATGCACCCAGCGGCACACCTCGATCAGCCCGGCCGGATAGATCTCCCAACCCAGGTCGTTCAGGTCGACATCGGCGGCCACGCCGTCCCCGACCGAGCGCACGGTGCTGCGGGTGTAGTAGTTCACTCCCTGGAAGTCGTAGTAGCGGCCCGGACGCACACCCCGCGGCCGCCGGAACGGCAGCCGGAACTGGCCGGTGTTCATCGCGTGCAGCTGGGCTCGCTGGAACAGGTAGTCGGTGAGCCGGGCCGAGAACCGATGCCATGGATTGCCTGGGTTGGCCGGGGCGAATACCCGCAGGTGGGAGGCCGAGCCGACCTTGGCTTCGGGCTGCAGCCGGTGAATCAGCAGGTAGGCCCGAATGTGGGCGTGAGCCAGCGCCGACATCACCGACAATGTCCGGCGCAGCGAGTGCTCGCCGGGCGGCCAGTCGCCGAACAGGTAGCTATTGGTGGCATACACATTGGGCTCGTTGATGGGAATCCACTCAGTCACCCACGGACCCAACTCGGTGACCAGCTTGGCAACCAGCCGATCGAAGCGGTCCAAAGTCGCCGGGTTCAGCCACCCGCCGTCCTCGGCCAGCCAGCCCGGGAGGTTGAAGTGGTGCAGCGTGACCAGGGGACGCACCCCCGCGGCGACCAGGCCGGCCACTTCGTCGCGGTAGTGCGCGATGGCGTTCTCGTCCCACACGCCAGGGGACTGCTCCACCCGGGCCCACTCGATACCCATCCGGTAATGCCGGATGCCGAGTTCGGCCAGCAGAGCGGTGTCCTCAGCGACTCGCTCCCAGTGCCCGGACGCCCGAGACGGCGTCGAACCGTCACTGATGCGCCCGGCCGCGGCCCAACGGTGCCAGTTGGTGTCGACGTCGCCACCCTCGATCTGGGTGGCCGCCGTGGCCACGCCCAGTTCGCAACCGGCCAGCTCAAATACGTCCATATCGCTGCCTATCCTGCGGATTCACCGCGACGCTATCGCAGCCGGGCGGTCCGTGGCCGGACCTCACCCGGACAACTTCTGGACGCGCCGAGGATTTCGGTGCGCCGAGTTTGCATTCTGGATTGCATTTGGGCTAACGTTGCCGACGCACGCCACAGTGATGAAAGGAGGTCGGCTAGATGGTGTTGATGATCAACAGAGGTTGGACGGGCTACCCCACAACCGCAGTCGCCGACCTCATCGGCGTGACCGCTGGCAGCGCTCAGCAGCGCTGAAAACGGTCCCTGCTAGGGACGATACCCACTTTGCCAGGCCACTCGCTGGTTCCTGTGCAGCCAATCCACGTTACTTCGGCTTGATGACGCCGTCGCAATAAGTCGACGTTTCCATGCGCATTCTTCAATGCGCTTTGCCATGCCCAAAAACAACCTCAAAGGCACAACTATGTCAATTGTCAGCGATTCCACCCATCCGCCCACTATCGCGGCCCGCCGCAGCGTGGTCTACGTGATCGGACAGTTTGGCGCGTCCCTGTTCGCCTGGGCGCAGCGCACCGCGGCCGATCACGAGTTCCGACGCACCGTCGAGCGGGAGCGGGCCGTCCGGGCCCATGAGCTGCGTCGGGAGCTGGCCGAGGCCGAGTACCAGCGAGCCATGGTGCTGCCCCAGCTGCGGGCGAGCCATCTGCGGTGAGCCGCAGATGTTACGAAGTACGCACCTGCGGTAACGAGGTCGTTAACGGCCTCGGACAAGGCATCTCTCCTGGCCAGACGGGTCTAGCGTCCAAGAATCGGCGTCGATACATCGGCGCCGATTCTGCTTTTTCGGGCCACTTCAGGAGAGGAACACAGATGAGTACGGTCACCGACACCGACTCCGACACAGTCGCAGTATCCGGGGTCACCTACCAGCGGGCGGAGGCCGACTACTTCGAGAAGCGCAAGCTCAAGCGCACGGCGGGCTTCTGGGGACTGTGGGGCATGGGAGTGGCCGCGGTCATCTCCGGCGACTTCTCCGGCTGGAACGCCGGCATTGCCAGCGCCGGATGGGGCGGCTTCGTCCTGGCCGGACTGATCGTGGTGGCCATGTACGTTCTGATGATCGAGTCAATCTCCGAGATGGCCTCGGCCATGCCGCACACCGGTGGCGCCTACTCCTTCGCCCGGGCCGCTATGGGCCCCTGGGGCGGCTTCATCACCGGACTAGCCGAGACCATCGAGTACGTGATGACCGCTGCGGTCGTCATCTACTTCTCCGCCGGCTATGCCGACTCGATCATGAAGACGCTGACCGGCTTCAGCTTGGCCGACGCGGGCCTGGTGTGGATCTGGTGGGCAGTGCTCTACGCGATCTTCGTGGCCCTCAACGCGGCAGGCGCCCAGATCTCGTTCAAGTTCGCCGTCGTCGTCTCGTTCATCTCCATCGCCATCCTGGCGCTTTTCGGCGTGATGGCCGCGTTCTCCGGTCAGCTGAACCTCGGCTCGCTCTTCGATATCGCCCCCACCGCCGGCAACTCCGCCTTCCTCCCGTTCGGCTGGACCCCGGTCCTGTTCGCGATGCCGTTCGCCATGTGGCTGTTCCTGGGCATTGAGGAGCTTCCGCTGGCCGCAGAAGAGGCCCACAACCCGGAGCGGGACATCCCTCGGGCCGGACGGGGCGGCATGCTGACCCTGGTACTGACCGGCGCCGTCGTGGTCGTGCTCAACCCGGGCGTCCTCGGCGCCAGCGCAATCGGCGGCTCCGGTGAACCGCTGCTGGACGGCTTCCGCGCCATGGTCGGCGAGCAGGCTGCCGCTGTACTGTCGGCCTTCGCCCTGATCGGTCTACTGGCCAGCGTCCAGGGCATCATGTACGCCTACGGCCGCAACATGTACTCGCTGTCTCGGGCCGGCTACTACCCCAAGGTGCTCTCGCTGACCGGGGAACGGCAGACGCCCTACCTCGCCCTCATCGTGGGAGCCATCATCGGCTTCTTCTCGCTCTTCGTCGTCCAGTACGGAAGCACCGAAGCCGGCTCGGTCGTGCTCAACATCGCCGTGTGGGGTGCAGTGCTGTCCTACCTGCTGCAGATGGCGTCCTTCGTGATCCTGCGATTCAAGGCGCCCAATGCCAGTCGTCCGCACCTGAGCCCGTTCGGCGTTCCCGGAGCAGCGATTGCCGGGGTGCTGGCCCTGGCCATCTTTGTCGGAGTGCTGGCCAACCCGGCCTACACCATCGCCATCTACACGGTGGTGGTGCTCTATGTGTTGGCGTTGGCCTACTTCGCCATCCACGGACGGCACGTCCTGGTGCTGTCGCCGGAGGAGGAGTACGCCCTCAACGGCGGCCTGAACACCGACGACTGAGAGCTGATCGAGGGGGCCGGCCGGACACTCGGCCGGCCCCTTTTCATGCAGTGAACGCGCACTGCAGTGCGCTACGTAAGCGCAACACCACCTCGCGATCGGGCGGCCGCACGCACCTCACCGGGTGGAGAATCTGTGGCATAGCTTTCACCCTCACCGGGTGAAGCTGGTCCACCCCACATCAGAAGCAGGTGAATCGATGAGCGATGACTTGCGCACTATCAAGGCCAGCATCTTGGCCACGTCCGACGAAGACCAGAAGCAGATCGTGGATTCTGTTCTCGCGGTCAATCCTGACTTCATTCCTCAAAGCAGCCGTGATCGCGCCCGGTTGTGGCTGACCTTGATCATCGGAGTCCTGGCGGTGGCCGTGCTGGCAATGGCGGCGGCAGTGATCCTGACCGTTCTCGGCCGGGCCGACAATGCCGCTGCCGCCTGGCCGATCGCGACCGCGGCTTTGGGCGGATTGCTGGGGCTCTTTGCGAAGAGCCCGACCAGCTAGATCCGCCTGCGTCTAGGGAGCGATCTCGGTGATCGAACCCGTGTCCTTCAAGGCGACGCCCGAGACACCCAGGGCCCGGGCGCCGCGGATCAGATGGATCGCCGTCGCTGCGGCAGCGGCGTAGCTGAGGCCTTCGGGCGGATGGATGTTGGAGATGCAGTTGCGCTCGGCGTCGGTTCGTCCGGGTTTCGGGGCGTGGGTGAGGTAGATGCCCAGACTGTCGGCCACCGACAGGCCAGGGCGCTCCCCCACCAGGACGAGCACGGTCTTGGCGCCCAGCGCCTGGCCGATCCAGTCGCCGATCGCCACCCGGGCCTGGGTGACCAGCACCGGCGGCGCCACCGTCCAGGACGGGTCGAAGCCGGCGAGCAGCGCGGCCAGGGTTGGGATGGCGTGCTCGCTGACCGCCTTGGATGACAGGCCATCGGCGATTACCAGGGCAAGATCCCAATCGCCGGCCGGGAGCCCGTCCAGGCCGGCCGGAGCCCGTCCCAGGTCGGGACGCCGCAGATAGACGCTCCGATCCGGGGCCTGAGAGGCGAGAACGATCGGCTCACCCAGGCCGAGGTCAGCCAAGCCGGGCAGCAGCGCCGGGACGTCCAGCGGCACGTGGACGGCGTCGCGGGCGGCGGCCAAGGCTTCCTGCAGCTCCAGCACGGCCGAGGTCGGCAGACTCATTCCGGCGCGTCCCAGGCCGATCCGGGCCTGGGTGCTGGCCCGCAGTGGCGCCCACAGATCGGTGGTCAGTTCATCGGCGCTCATCGGGCGACTCCGGTCAGGGACAGGAGCGGCGAGCCGGCCAGTTCCAGACCGCGGACGGTGCCGTCCGGGTCGGCGATGCCCTGGCTGGTCAGCCACTTCTCGAACTCCGGCGCCGGCCGCAGGCCCAGCGCATGCCGGATCACCAGCGCATCGTGGTAGGCCAGCGACTGATAGCCGAGCATCACATCGTCGGCGCCCGGGACGGTGATCACGAAGTTCACCCCAGCCGCCGCCAGCAGGGTGAGCAGGGTGTCCATGTCGTCGAAGTCGGCCTCGGCGTGGTTGGTGTAGCAGACGTCCACCCCCATCGGGACGCCGAGCAGCTTGCCGCAGAAGTGGTCCTCCAGCCCGGCCCGGATGATCTGCTTGCCGTCGTAGAGGTACTCCGGCCCAATGAAGCCGACCACGGTGTTCAGCAAGAGTGGCGAGAACTCCCTGGCCAGGCCGTAGGCGCGAGCCTCGAGGGTCTGCTGGTCGACCGGATGCCCGCCGGTGCCCAGGTGGGCGCCGGCGCTCAGCGAGGATCCCTGACCGGTTTCGAAGTACATCAGGTTGTTGCCGACCGTCCCCCGGCCCAGCGACTGCCCGGCCGCCATTCCTTCGCGGAGCAGGTCGATGTTCACCCCGAATGAGGTGTTGGTGCCCTCGGTGCCGCCGATCGACTGGAAGACCAGATCGACCGGGGCGCCGGCCTCGATCAGGCCGATGGTGGTGGTGATGTGAGCCAAGACGCAGGACTGCATCGGGATCTGGTAGCCGGTGCGGATCTCGTCCAGCATGCCGAGCAGGTCGGCGGCCACCTGAGGAGAGTCGCCGGCCGGGTTGATCCCCACGACCGCGTCTCCTTGGCCGAGCAGCAGCCCGTCCAGGATGGACGCGGCCACACCACGCAGATCGTCGGTGGGGTGGTTCGGCTGCAGCCGGGTGGCCAGCCGTCCGGGCAAGCCGAGGGTGGTGCGGAAGGCTGAGGTGACCCGGCAGGCCCGCGCCACGGCGATCAGGTCGGAGTTGCGCATGATCTTGCTGACCGCGGCCACCATCTCCGGGGTCAGCCCCGGAGCCAGGGCCGTCAGCGTGGCGGACGGATCGGGTCGGCTGATCACTTCCAGCAGCCAATCTCGGAATCCGCCCACGGTCAGGTGCGACACCGGCGCGAAGGCGTCCGCAGAGTGCGAGTCGATGATCAGCCGGGTGATCTCGTCGCTCTCGTACGGCACTACCGCTTCGTTGAGGAAGGTGCACAGTTCGACCTCGGCCAACGCCCGCTGAGCCGCCGCCCGTTCCGCCTCGGACGAGGCCGCAGCGCCGGCCAACTCGTCCCCGGATCGCTTCGGAGTGGCCTTGGCCATCAGCTCCACGAGCGAGTCGAACTGGTAGCTGTGCCCGTTCACGCTCTGCTGAGCGAACATCACTCTCCTTCCGGTCGAGCCTGGCCCGACCCCATCAAGGAGTACCGCGACCGTGTTATGGACGGGTTACCGAGCAGTTTCGCGACTGAGAAGGGCGGACCGACGCCCATCTGGCCCCACGCTCGGGTCAGAGACGGGGTGTCGCGGCGAAACCCGCGAAATGGGAACCTGCGTCGGGCGCAACCCCACGTCTCGCGGAGAAACCCGCGGATACGGCTCCCCAGACGGCCTCATAACGCGGGTATCGCCGCAGGTCGGCCCCATCCGGCCCTGCGAGGGCTCCATTGCGCGGTTTTCGCCGCAGATCTCGGTGATTCGGTGCGTCAGAGGTGATGAGTAGGGTTCGGCGCATGACCACACGGACCCGTCTTGCTCGAATCGGTGAGCTCCCGCTGCGCCCGGCCGAGCAGGCGCGGCTTGCCG
Organism: Actinomycetales bacterium Actino_02; assembly: GCA_001603275.1. GTDB lineage: Bacteria > Actinomycetota > Actinomycetes > Propionibacteriales > Propionibacteriaceae > Propionicimonas. The sequence goes on from LUYM01000028.1 coordinate 82,951, forward strand.
CCATGGCCGGCGGCACCCTGGCCGAGGCCGGGCCAGACACCGAGGTCGCTCTGATCTCAACAGCCACTCCGCTCACCGAGGACGCCCTCACCGCACTGCCCGCCCTGCGGCATGTCGCCCTGTGCGGGACGTCGTATGGCCGCATCGATCTGGACGCGCTCCAGCGTCGTGGGATCACCACCTCCAACGTGGCCGACTACAGCGACGAGACCACCGCCGAGGTGATCTTCATGCAGTTGGTGGCCGTCGCCCGCGGGTATGGCACCGTCCAGTGGCGAGCCGAGTCGCACGAGCTGTTCGGCAAGCGGCTGCTGATCGTCGGCCTGGGCGCCCTGGGCTCGGCGGTGGCCCATCTCGGGCTGGCCTACGGGATGCAGGTCTCCCATCTGTCCCGCTCGGCCAAGCCCCAATGGGAGGCCAAAGGGGTGCGCCGGGCCGCACGTCCGGACGCCTTCGCCGAGGCCGACGTCGTCGTGGTCACCGGACCGACCGGCGCTGGATTGGTCACGGCCGACGACCTGGCCCAGTTGCACGACGCGATCCTGCTGCAGGCATCGGGCGGGCGAGTCATCGACGATGCGGCCTTCCGCAAGTGGATCACCCGCGGCGACAACGCCGCCATCTTCGATCTGGCCGCCGGCGAGGACGTCTACGCCGACTACACCCAGCTCCCCCGCGTGGTGTTCCCCCGCGCCATCTCCGGCCTGAGCGACGAGTCGCGCCAACGCTTGGGCGAGCAGGTGATCGCCAACGTCGAAGCTGCCATACCGCTCGTCTGACGGGGCTACCGAAGCGGTCAGGTCGGCCGAGTCACGCCGATAGTGCAGCGAACTCGACGTCGCTGAGTTCGAACTGGCGATAGCGACTGCCGACCCCCAGGAACTCGGCCTCACCGCCGAAGCCGATCTCCCGCATGCCGATTCGACGCAGGATCGCCACGGATGCGACGTTCGCATCGATGGTCTCGGCCCAGATCGTCCGCAGCCTCAGGACGTCGAACCCATAGGCGAGACCGGCCCGCGCCACCAGAGTTCCCAGACCCCGGTTCCAGCGATCTCGCCCGCCAATCAGGTAGCCCAGCTCGCGGCGATCCGATTCTGAGCCGTTCAGATCGACATAGCCGACGATCTCGCCGGACACACTCGCCGCAAGCCGGATCAAGCCTGGCGGTGGCTGCGCAATCATGGCGGCCCACCACTCGCGGCGATCGGCAAGGGCCGTGCCTGGCGACCAACCGGCGTGCTCACAGAAGACGGGATCGGTGCCCCACTCGGCGAACACAACGGCGTCTCCAGCCGCCAGACTTCGGAGCTGGACCTCGGGCAAGACCTGGGAGCGCACAGCTTGACCGTAGCGGCGGAACAGGCCGACCGACTCGAAGACCTCGCCTAGGAGCGGTGGCTTCGGGTCAGGTTGCCCTCGGCGCGAGCCTTGATGCCCAACAGCATCTTGCGGAACATCGGGAAGTCGCCCAGCTCGAGGATCGGGGCGAAGGCCAGCCCGCTAGGTGAGTCGTAGGCGATTCGGATTCGGCTGATCAGCCGCGTCCCGCCTCCGGCGAGGGGACGCAGCACCCAGACCCAGGTGCCGGCCACGGAGTTGCGCCACAGCAGCGTCCGGTTCGGTTCGACCAGGGCCACCTTCCACGGCGAATCCTCGATCGGCCCGAACGGGTTCATCGGTGCGGCCGGATCGCCGACCTCGACCTGCTGCCACTCGTCCAGGAGCTCGGTGGCGCTGGGACGTCCCAGGTTGTCCAGGAGGTCATAGGAGTACCAGCCGGCCTTGCCGGTGCCGATCTGAACGATCCAGCCCCACACGTCCTCCGGTGGCGCGTCGATGTCGATGGCCCTGGTGGCGTGCATGCCGAAGGTCGAGACGGGCAACTCGTCGCCGGGCAGAGTCTCCGTCCGCTCGTCCGGGGTGGCGCCCCAGCCGGTGTGCCAGCTGCGGAACAGCGCCGCCACTGTGAGCAGACCGAGGATTCGTCGCAGCCACTTCATGGCACCGACGCTACCCACCCGGCGACCGCAGCGCAGCCGGACCACCGACTCAGTCGGCCTTGATCTCCCGAGCCCGATGGACGATCCGAGGGTCGGGCGTGCCGACCACTTCGTGGTTCTTGTCCTCGTAGTCGAACTGGCTGAGGAAGAACTTCATGGCGTTCAGCCGAGCCCGCTTCTTGTCGTTGCTGCGCACCGACATCCACGGCGCATGATCGGTGTCGGTGGCCGCGATCATCGCATCCTTGGCTGCGGTGTAGGCGTCCCAGCGCCCCAGCGACTCCAGATCCATCGGAGACAGCTTCCAGCGGCGCACCGGGTCGATCTGACGGATCGCAAACCGGGTTCGTTGCTCCCGCTGGGTCACCGAGAACCAGAACTTGGTGAGGTGGATGCCCGCGTCCACGATCATTCGCTCGAACTCAGGGGCCTGCCGCATGAACACGTCGTACTCCGCGTCCGAGCAGAAGCCCATCACCCGCTCGACACCGGCCCGGTTGTACCAGGAGCGGTCGAACAAGACGATCTCGCCCTCGGTCGGGAAGTGCTGGATGTAGCGCTGGAAGTACCACTGACCACGCTCACGGTCGTTCGGGGCGGCCAGCGCCACCACCCGAGCCGCCCGCGGATTCAGATGCTCGGTGAAGCGCTTGATGGTGCCACCCTTGCCGGCGGCATCGCGCCCTTCGAAGATGATGATGTTGCGCAGCCCGGTGTCCTGGCCCCAGTACTGCAGCTTCAGCAGCTCGATCTGGAGCAGGTACTTCTCCTGCTCGTAGGTCTCCCGATCCATCAGCTCTTCGTAGGGGTAATCCTCCTGCCAGGTGAGCACGGCCCGGCCGCCCGGGTCGATCAGCTGTGGATCGGCCCCCTCGCCTCCGGTCACCGAATAGCCCTTGGCAACGAGCTCGTCGATGAACTCGCGTAGGTTTACCTCGAGGTCGAGCGGCGTCGCATCCAGTTGCGGCTTCTTGGCCATTACGGCTCGCGTCCTCTCAGTTCGTCGGTTCTCAGCCTAGCGGCGAGGGGTTCTATTCTGAGCGGTCGTGGCCACGATGGCCACGCAGATGGCAATAAGGTGGACGGGTGAACGACAAACTGGTCTGGATCGACTGCGAGATGACCGGTCTCGACCTACACAGCGACGCATTGATCGAAGTGGCCGCGCTGGTCACCGACGCCGAGCTCAACGTGCTGGGCGACGGCATCCAGGTAGTCATCAAACCGCCGGCAGAGGCGCTGGCACAGATGTCCGACTTCGTCCGTGGGATGCATGCCAACTCTGGGCTGCTGCCGCTGTTGGCCGATGGCCTGGAGATGGCCGAGGCCGAGCAGAAGGTGCTCGACTACATTCGCGAGCACGTCCCCGAGGTGCGCCGGGCCCCGTTGGCTGGCAACACCATCGGCACCGATCGCGCGTTCCTCGCCCGGGACATGCCGACCCTGGAGGCACACGTCCACTACCGCAATGTGGACGTCTCCAGCCTGAAGGAGTTGGCCCGGCGATGGTACCCGCGGACGTATCACAACGCGCCGGCCAAGAACGGCAACCACCGGGCGCTGGCCGACATCACCGAGTCGATCGAAGAGCTGCGCTACTACCGCGAGGCGCTGTTCGTGCCGAGCCCGGGCTATGCCACCGACGTGTTGCGCGAGATCTCGGCCCGCCACCAGGGTTCGCTGGCCGGCGAGCGTCCGGCTCCGACCGCGAACTGAGCGCTGGCGGCGCATCCGCGCGCCGCGCGATCTGTGGGACGGCTGATTTCTGCTCTGCCAGGCCAAACCGCTAAGCTAATCCAGCCCTGACGGGCACGCAGTGCATGGTGGGTATAGCTCAGTTGGTAGAGCACCTGGTTGTGGTCCAGGTGGTCGCGGGTTCGAGTCCCGTTACTCACCCCAAACAGGCCCTTCTTCCCCCGCGGAAGAGGGGCCGCTGCCATCTCTGCCCTCCGAGACAAAACGGGGACGGTTCCTGTTACGTCCCACCCGTCACGGGCTCACATGCCTGGCGAGCCACTCCAGCAGCGGACGATACGTCCGCCACTCCTGGGCGACGTTCTCGGCCAGCTCGTCGGTATCCAGCCATTCCGGAATGGCGTGCTCGACGCTGGCCAGCAAGGTCTTGTGCCGGAGCAGCCCAATTCGCGGATGACCAGGGTCAATGCCACGCGGCGCGGTCTTGAGTTGCTCGCCGACGAGCTCCACGTCGGCGTCCTCGAGCTGTGCGGCGATGCCTGCCAACGCTGCTCCCGTGTCGTCATCGAGGACGGCCTCGCGGTACGCCGCGATCTGCTCGGGGGTGGGCTGATACCAACCACCGCCGGTGAGCAGCCCCTGCGAACTGATCTGGACGTAGTAACCAACCCCGGGCGAGATGAGCACCACCGCACCCTGGTGGGTCTTGTACGGCGACTTATCCGCCGAGAACCGGACGTCCCGGTGCGGTCGGAAGATCTTCGCCTCACCGAACTCGTCGGCCAGCTCGTCGCACAGCTTCTGCATGGGGTCACGGATCGTCCGGCGCCAGCGATCCTGGTTGGCCGTCCACCAGGCGCGGTCATTGTTCAGCTCCAGTTCGGCGAAGAAGTCCACCGCATCAACAGGTATGCCCATCGCCACACTCTGACATCGGCGCTGAGCCGCGGGAAGGGGCTGGAGCAGAACTGTGGATGACGCCGAGAGACTGCTTGGGACGTAACAGGAACCGTCCCCGTTGTGTCTCAGGAACCGTCTCGGCCGCGGGTCAGTCGGCGCGACGCACTCGGTAGCGGGTGCAGACGAAGTCGCGGTTACGGGCCACCTCGAGCAGATCGAGCTGGAGAGCGCGGGTGAACAGCGGCCTGCCCGCGCCGAGGGTGACCGGCGCGAATTGCACCCAGAGCTCGTCCAGCAGGCCGGCCTCGGCGAACTGGCCGGCCAGGTCTCCCCCGCCGACCACCCACACGTCCTTGCCTCCCGCCGAAGCGAGGATCTGGTCGATGGCCCCGGTGGGGTGCCCTGCCACGAAGCGCACATCGGCGCCATCGGGAGCGGACAACGACCGATGGCTGAACACCCAGGTGGTCTGGGCGTACTCCCAGTCCTCCTGGTGACGCCTGAGCCACTCGTAGGTGGAGGCCCCCATCACCAGCGCGCCGATGCCCTCGATGAACTCGGGGTAGGCCATCGGCCCTTGCATGTCGAAGTCCTGCGCGAACAGCCATTCCAGCGAGTGCTCGGCGGTGGCGATGAACCCGTCCAGTGAGGCGGCGGTGTAGTAGTGCGTGGCCATGCCGCCATCCTAGAAAGACTCGCTGACCGAAATGCCGACCGCGGACCGCGGTCTCCGAGCACCGCGCTAGGTTGAAAGCGACTCACAGACAAGGACGGTGGCAGGTGACGGCGACTCCCCGGTGGCGCTCCTTCGTGGCGCTCGGTGACTCGATGACCGAAGGTCTGCAAGACCTCGATCCCAGCGGCGCACCCCTGGGCTGGGCCGATCGGCTGGCCCAGCACCTGGCCAACCGGGCCGGCCAGCCGATCCGCTACGCCAACCTGGCCATCCGCGGACGCCTGCTGGACCAGATCCTGGCTGAGCAGATCGAGCCGGCGCTGGCCCTGAAGCCCGACCTGGTCTCGCTGTGGGGCGGCGGCAACGACATGCTGCGTCCCAGCGCCGACCCCGATCAGATGGCCGCCGACGTGGAGCAGGCCGTGATCCGGTTCCGAGACGCCGGCATCGACGTCCTGTTGGGGCTAGGCGCCGACCCGCGGGATTCGCCGGTGATCAAACTCACCCGTCCGCGAGTGGCGGTCTACAACCTGAACCTGGTCGGCATCGCGCGCAAGCACGGCGCCTACCTGGTGGACGGCTGGAATCTGCCGGCCATCCGCGACTGGAGGATGTGGCACGAGGACCGGCTGCACCTGACCCCGGCCGGCCACGAGCTGGTCGCCCAGGCCGCACTGGTCAGTCTCGGGCTGGAGCCCAGCCGTCCGGATTGGGACGCCCCGCTGCCCGCAGTGCCACCGCTCAACTTCCGCGAGTCCGTCGACTGGAACCTGGTCTGGGGACGAGACCACTTGGCCCCATGGCTGGGCCGTCGGCTGCAGCGGACCAGCTCGGGTGCCGGACGCATCGCAAAGCACCCCGACTACGAACAGGTCGCGCCGGTTGAGCCCGCTCACTGAACCGTCGGGCACAATGGGCGACATGACTCGCGCGCTCAGCACTCGTGGCGTGCTCGTACCGCCGAGCCTGCCGAACCGGATCCGGCTGGGCGCAGCGATCCTGGCCGGCAATCTGGCCGCCTTCGGCTCACGACTAGCTGGCAAGGGGTCGGGTGCCTCGGTGCGCGGTCAGATTCTGACTCGGCTGGCACCGTCCGCCTTCGCCGACCTGCTGCGCGGACGTCGAGTGCTGGCCGTCTCGGGCACCAACGGAAAGACCACCACCACCCACCTGCTGGCCGCGGCGGTCCGCACCGGCCTGGGTGCGGACCGCGCCCGGCTGGTCACCAATGCCGACGGAGCCAACCTCGGCTACGGCATCGCCTCGGCACTCAGCCAAGCACGCAAGGCCGACATCGCCGTCCTGGAAACCGACGAGCGGGTGGTCTCGTCCATGATCGAGCACGCCCGTCCGGAAATCCTGGTGCTGCTAAACTTCAGCCGCGACCAGCTCGACCGCCACCACGAGATCAAGGCGTTGGGCAGGTCGTGGCGAGTGGCGCTGGAGGCGGCCGGTGCGGACGGTCCGACGATCGTCGCCAACGCCTGTGACCCGCTGGTCACCTGGTCGGCCGGCACGGCCGCGAAGGTGATCTGGGTGGAGACCGACACCGTCTGGCATGCCGACGGCGCGCTCTGCCCGGCGTGCGGCTCGCTGCTGGTCCGGGTGCCCGCCGAGGGACGCGATCGCTGGGACTGCCCAGGCTGTGAGCTGGCTCAGCCGTCCGCCGACTACCGAGTGGTCGGCAAGACCATCATTCTGCCTAGTGGCGAGCAGGTTCAGCCAGACCTGCAGGTGCCCGGCTCGTTCAACATCTCCAATGCCGCCTGCGCCTTGGCTGCGGCGCTGGAGTTCGGCGTCGGCCTGGAGGACGCTCTGGCCGGCATGCACACGGTCACTTCGCCGGCCGGACGCTTCGCCACCACCAGCTTCGGCAGCACGACGGCCCGGCTGCTGCTGGCCAAGAACCCGGCCGGCTGGGCCGAGGCACTGCCGCTGGCCGGCTCCGACCCGGTGATCCTGGCCATCGATGCGGTCGCCGCCGACGGCAAGGACGTCTCTTGGCTGTGGGACGTCGACTACGAGCAGTTGGCCGGGCGGCACGTCGTCTGCACCGGGCCGCGAGCCCAGGACCTGGCCGTCCGACTCAGCTACGCCGGGGTCGAGCATGAGATCGAACCAGACCTGCGGGCTGCACTCGGCGAGCGCCATGCCGCCGTGGACGTGATCGCCACTTACACCCCGTTCCAGGCACTGCTGAAGATGGCGGGGTTGCGATGACGCCGGTGAAGATCGTTCTGGTCTATCAGTCGTTGCTGGGCATCTACGGCGACCGCGGCAATGCCATGGTGCTGCGCCAGCGGCTGCTACGCCGCGGCATCGACGCAACCCTGGAGATCATCGAACCCGGTGACGCGGTGCCCTCCGACGGCGCGGTCTACCTGCTCGGCGGCGGCGAGGACGCTGCCCAGGTTTCCGCGGTCAAAGGGCTCAAGGCCGACGGCAGGATCTTCGGCGCCGTCGAGCGGGGTGCGGTGCTGTTCGCGGTGTGTGCCGGGCTGCAGATCGTCGGCAACACCTTCACTGTCGGCGACCATGACGAAGTGATCGAGGGCCTCGGCTTGCTGGACGTCGACACTCGGCGCGGCGACGTCCGGGCCGTCGGTGAGATCCTCACCCACTGGACCAAGCCGGACGGCACCGAGTCGCTGATCACCGGCTTCGAAAACCACGGGGGCTTCACCACGCTCGGCCCTGCGGCGAAACCGCTGGCCAGAGTCGAGATCGGGATCGGCAATGCCAACGACGGGGTCGACGGCGCCGTCCAAGGCACTGTGATCGGCACCTACCCGCACGGGCCGGTGCTGGCCCGCAATCCGGAGCTGGCCGACCATCTCTTGGAGCTGGCTTTGGGCCGGGAGCTCAAGCCACTGCCCGACGCCGAGCTCGACGAACTGCGCCGCCAGCGGATCGCGCACGTCCGCAAGTACGGACGCGGCTGACTCAGCGCTGGCCGCTCTCGCCGGTGGCTCGTGCCTGCCGGCGCCGCTGGATCAGCCACACCCCGATCAGCACGACGGCGGCCACGGCCACGGCGGCCAGGTCGGGCACCCGTTGCGCACCGGCGAGCACCTGCGCCTCGAGGTTCACCTGGCTACTGGCGTCCAGCAGGCCGGGAGCGGCCAAAGTGCCATCTGTGACCAGCAGCAGCACGCCGAGCGCGACGGTGACCAGGCCTCCGATCACCGCGGTCCAGGTATTGCGCCAGCGTCCGAGTTGCAGCTCGCGGGGCCGCAACAGCCGTTGCAGACCGGGGATTCGTTCCCACAACACAGCCAGCAGGAATAGTGGCAGCACCATTCCGGCTGCGAAGATCAGCAGCACCAGGCCTCCGTACAGCGCGCTGCCGCCGATCGCGGCCAGCGCCAGCACCGAGCCGAGAATCGGTCCGGCACAGATGCCGGCCACCCCATAGACAGTGCCGAGCAGGTAGACCGCCAGCCCGGACGTCCCGGCCAACTGACCGGACCTGGCCAGCCCCGGCACCGGCAGCCCGATGAGTTGAACCAGCCCCAGAAGGATCACCAGCAACGAAGCCACCAGGATCAGCAGGTCCCGATGGCCGGCGATCAGCGCGCCGAACCCACCGGCCAGCAGGCCCAGCGGCACCAGGGTGGTGATCAGCCCCAGGTAGAACAGCGCCGTCCGGGAGGCCATCGCGCCCAGGCTGGTGAAGGCGTAACTGAAGAAGGCCGGCAACAGCAGCACCGAGCACGGGCTGAGCAGGGTCAGCACCCCGCCCAGGAAGGCGCCGACCAGCCCGACATCGGTCATTTGGCCGCAGCCAGTTCTTTCTCGATCACCTGCTGGAAGGTGGCCAGCGACTGGGCACCGTCCATGGTCTGGTTGCCGATCACGAAGAAGGGGACGCCGCTGACGCCCATCGTCTGCGCGAGGGTCGTCGAATCCGTCACCTGAGTGCGCAGCGCCTTGTCATCCAGCGCCGCAGTGAACTTCGCGATATCGGGCACCCCGGCCGCTTTCGCGAAGCCGACCAGCTTGTCCTTCGGCATGTCCGGGTGACCCGATGCCGGAGCGGCCGCATAGAGCGTGGTCATGTACTCGCGATACTTGCCCTGCGCACCGGCCGCCCGGGCCGCCACCGCAGCATCGATCGAATGATCGCCGAAGAAGGCGACGTCGTGCAGCTCGAAGCGAACCTTCCCCGACTTCACATAGTCCTCGTAGAGCACCGGCAGGGTGCCATTGGCGAAGGACGCGCAGAAGGGGCAGCGGAAGTCGGTCCACTCGACAATCACCAGCGGCGCATTCGGGTCACCCCAGGCCATCGGATCGTCGGCCTGATTACGGGCCACCTTCACCGCCAGCGGGGTGCTGTCCGTGGACGGCTGGGCAGCCGCCGACGTCGCGGCCGGTGCAGCAGTCTGGACGGCGGTCACCGTCTTGGTCGGCTGCGGTGCCAGCCGGGTCATGCTGTTGCTCTGCTGAGCGATCACCACCATCAACAAAAACAGCGAGGCCGCAACCAGCGCGATGTTGAGCCGCTGGGCCCGCTTGAGTCGTCGTTGAAGTCCGGCCGGTTCCTGATCGCTCACCTGGCCAGGCTATCGTCTGCGCTGGTCACCGCCTTGTCGATTCGGCGAAGCCGACTCCTTACCTGTCCGAACTGGACGCGCAGCCGGCGAAGCGGCGTCCGATTTCGCACCTGGGCCGAGGTTGTTGTAGAGTCACTTTCCGCGCGCCGCTAGCTCAACTGGCAGAGCAGCTGGCTCTTAACTAGCGGGTTCGGGGTTCGAGTCCCTGGCGGCGCACAGAGAGTCCCCGGTGATCCACCACCGGGGATTTTCGTTTTTCTGGGCACCTCAACCGTCGCAAGGTGGACACCCCTGCGGCCAGACGCCGCCAAACTGTCCACCGTACGGCGGCGAACCGAGGGTCGGAGAGGCTGACGGAGATCGGCTCCGCCGATGCCATCACCTAACGGTGCTGGACGGTAATGGAACCGTCCCCAAGACGCGGGGTGGACGGAAATGGACCCGTCCCCGAGATCAGCGGCGCAACAGCGAGCGGACGACCGCGAAGAAGGCGATCGAACCGGCCACGGCGGCTCCGATCAGAGCGACCCGCTCCACCCGCAGAGAACCGTCCTCATTGGTGAGCTCCTGCTTGGCGGCGGACACCTGGGCTGCGCCGAGCGCCTTCACGTCGGCCACGGCGTGGGACACGATCGCCTTTGGGTGCACCTGGACGAACAGATCCTGCACGGTCTCGGCGAGGTGGTCACGGGCCGCGGCAATGTCGGCCTCGATGGCCTCCTTGCTCCTGATCTCTGTCATCTCGTCCTCCCTGCGAATCCAGTTACCCCAGCCTATGCCAGGCCCAACGACGATGGGCCCCGAGCCGAAGCCCAGGGCCCATCGTTCAGAACAGCTCAGCCCTTCACGCCGCCGGCCAGCAGACCACGGACGAAGTAGCGCTGCAGCGAAAGGAACACCACCAGCGGCACGATCATCGAGATGAACGCCGCGCTGGACAGCAGGTGCCACTTACTTCCGAAGCTGCCCGACAGCCCTGCCGTCACCGCGGTGATCGGCATGTACTCCGGAGCCGCGAAGGTCAGCGCCACCAGCAGGTCGTTCCACACCCAGAGGAACTGGAAGATCGCAAACGACGCGATCGCCGGCACCAGCAGTGGCAACAGCACCTGGAAGAAGACCCGGACGTGCCCGGCCCCGTCCACCCGGGCCGCCTCGATCAGCGATCGTGGGATCTCCTTCATGAAGTTATGCAGAAGGAAGATGGCCAACGGCAGTCCGAAGATGGTGTGGGACAGCCACACCGTCCAGTAGGTGTTCGCCAAGCCCCATTGGACGTACTGGGTGAGCAGCGGCACCAACGTCACCTGCAACGGCACCACCTGCAACGCGAAGACGAATGCGAACAGGATGTTGCGCCCCTTGAAGTCGATCCACGCGAACGCATAGGCCGCCAGCAGGGCCAGCAGGATCGGAATGATCACAGCCGGAATGGTGATGATGAACGAGTTGAAGAACGAGTTCGCCAGGTTGTTCGTGCCGAGGGTGTCGACGTAGTTCTTCAGCGTGAAATCCGGGTTCACGATGGCCGTCCACCACCCCGACCGACGGATGTCGGACTGGGTGCGGAAGGACGTGATGAACAGGCCGGCCGTCGGAACCGTCCAGAAGACCGCGATCACGATGGCGATCAATGACGCGCCCGGCGAGCTCAGCCGGGTCTTCGCATCGACCTGACGCTTCTCCTTGCGGGTCAGCTTGCGTGGGGTGTCCACTCGGGTGTCGAGACTCATCGCTCCCCCTCCGAGATCCGCATCTGTCGGATGTTGTAGACGATGATCGGGATGATCATCACGAACAGCAGCACCGCCAGCGCCGCACCGATGTCAGGACGGCCTTGGTTGAAGCTCTGGGTGTAGAACTCCTGGGCCACGATCGATGAGTTGAAGTTGCCGCCAGTCATCGTGTAGACGATGTCGAAGGATTTCAGCGTCCCCAAGGCGATGGTGGTGAGAACGACCACGAGAGCCGGACGAACGCTGGGCACGGTGACCCAGAAGAACAGCCGGGTTCCGGTGACACCATCGACCTTGGCCGCCTCGATGATCTCGTCCGGGATGGCCTTGATCGCCGCTGACAGCACCGTCATGGCGAAGCCGGCCTGGATCCAGATCATGACGACGATCATCATGAAGGTGTTCAGCGGCGGGTTGAGCAGCCAGGGCTGCGGCTGGCCCCCGAACCAGACGACGACCTGGTTGAGCAGACCGATCTGGTCCTTGCCCGGCTTCATGTCGTACATGAACTTCCAGATGATCGAGGCGCCCACCATGGAGATCGCCATCGGCAAGAAGATCAGCGTCTTGGCAAACTTCTCCACCCGAGTCCGGTCGACCAGGACCGCGTAGACGAGCCCCAGAGCGGTAGCCACGGTGGGGACGAGCAGGACCCACAACAACGTGTTGCGCAGGACGATCAGGAACCCACCGTCGGTGAAGATCGTTTGATAGTTGGCCAGGCCGACGAAGTTCTCACCGAGCCGGTCGAAGAAGGAGTTCTTGATCGTCAGCATGCCCGGCCAGAGCAGACCGAAGGTGATCAGAGCCAGAGCCGGACCGAGGTAGCCGAGAACCGGCACCCAGCGGGGCAGTCGGGGCCGATCGACGATCGCCAGAATCAGGCCCATCACCAGGGCGAAGAGGAGGATCGCCATGATCATCACGCCGAACTTCTCGGGCAATGACTCCGGCTTCAGCAACCACTCCATAGTGCCTACCTTTCGAGGGATACGCGCCGGGTCCGGACCCGCTCAGGGCGAGCCCGGACCCAGCTGATGAAGCGAGCGCCGCTTACTTAGCCGGCCAGGACTTCTCGATGGCGTCGGCGACGTCCTTGGTGCTCGTGTCGAGAGCGATCCAGTTCGTCATCTGCTTCCAGAAGGAGCCCGCACCCACCGCGGACGGCATCAGGTCGGAGCCGTCGAAGCGGAAGGTCGCCTTCGGGTCGGTCAGGATCTGGTAGGACAGCTTGTCCACCGGCTTGACCAGCTTGTTGGCGTCGAGCTTCTTGTTAGCGGACAGCCAGCCACCGTTCGGGGTGGCGTCGGCCTTGGCGTTGCTCCACTCGGGGCTGGCCAGGTAGGCCTGGAAGGCCTGCACCTCGGGACGATCCGAGAACGCAGCCGCGAACTCGCCGCCACCCAGAACCGGCTTGGAGTCGGCAGTCATGCTCGGGAAGTAGAACGCCCACACGTCGCCGTCCTCACCAACAGTGGTGCCCTCATCCCAGTTGGCCTGGTAGAAGGAGGCCTGGCGGTGCATGTAGCACTTGCCGTCGGCAACCGGGAGGCCGGCTTCGGTGAAGGACGTGGTGGCGATCGACTTCACATCGCCCAGTCCGCCGTTGACGTACTTCGGGTTCTTCAGGATGGAGCCGACCTTGTCGAGCGCCGCGATGACCTTCGGGTCATTGAACGGGATGGTGTGGTTGACCCACTGGTCGTAGACGTCGGTGCCGTTGACGCGCAGCATGACGTCCTCCACCCAGTCGGTGGCCGGCCAGCCGGTTGCCGTGCCGGACTCGATGCCCGCACACCACGGCTTGATGTCACCGCTGGGGTTGTCGGCCACGATCTTGTCGGACAGGGCGATCATCTCGTCCCAGGTGGTGGGCACCTTGTAGCCCTTGTCAGCAAAGGCCTTCGGGGAATACCAGACGAAGGACTTCACATTGGCACCCACCGGCACCGCGTAGAACTTGCCGTCCACCGAGCCATAGGTCTTCCAGGCCGGGTCGTAGTAGGTGTCGACGTTCTTGCTGGCTAGATCGCCGGCCGGGAATACCTTGCCCGGGTTGTCCTTCACCAAGGTGCTGAGCAAGCCCGGCTGCGGGATGTAGGCGATGTCGGGAGCATTGCCGGCCTTGATCCGAACGGGCAGCTGGCTCTCGAAGTCACGCGAACCCTCGTACTTGATGGTGGCGCCGGTGCACTCCTCGAACGGCTTGTAGGAGTCGGTGTGCGGCTTGGCCTCCGCGTCGCTGGCGATCGAGGTGAAGACCGAGATGGTCTTCCCCGTCAGGTCTCCATAAGCCTTGTAGGCCGCGCACTTCTCGTCGGTTCCACCCGATGCCGGCCCCGACGCGGACGGAGTCGCGGCGGTGCTGCAAGCGGCAAGTGCCAGCAGGGCGGTTGCGGAAGCGGCGGCGACCAGAGCGCGTGTCACGCGTGCATGTGACATGTGTCCTCACTTCTCTGTGATCGGACCCCCGGTTGGGGGATGTTCGGACTGTAGCCCCTGAACTGACGCCATGGACGAGACCGGGCAAATCGTTATTTTGCTGTAACCTTTTAGCAGAGAGTAATGCCTAGTCAAAGCCACCTTGCCAAGGGCTGAATTCCGGGCTCTGACAAGCCCTTTCACCGCTCCTGGACGGCCTCGGGGCCGACCAGCCACTGGGGTGGCGGCAACAGCCCGCCGGCACCCCCTACAGTGAAGTCATGGCTGAACTGACCACGGGAGATCCCGCTCCGGACTTCACCCTCACCGACGCCGATCTCAACCCGGTGTCGCTGTCGGACTTCGCGGGAAGTCGAGTGATCTTGTACTTCTACCCCGCCGCCATGACCCCCGGTTGCTCACTGGAAGCGGTCGACTTCAACGCAGCAATGGCCGACCTGGCAGCCGCCGGCTACCAGGTCGTCGGCATCTCACCGGATCAGCCGGCCAAGCTGGACAAGTTCCGGGCCAAGGAAAGCCTTGGCTTCCCGCTGCTGTCGGACCCCGAGCGGACGACCCTGGACGCCTACGGCGCGTATGGCACCAAAATGCTCTACGGCAAGCAGGTCTCCGGCGTGATCCGCTCCACCTTCGTCATCGACGTGAACGCGGCCGGCAGCGGGACGATCGAGCTGGCCCAGTACAACGTCCGCGCCACCGGGCATGTGGCCCGGCTGCGTCGCGAGCTCGGCATCTAGCTCGACACAAACCACAGGTGGTGGCCGGCTGTGCCTTGCCGACCACCACCCACGCAGGCCCGGACGGGCCCACGACCAAACCCCGGCTCAGTCCGCGGCCTGAGCCGAGTTCGCTGCTGCGCGCACCAGCGGACGACAGGCCTCCCCCGCCGCCCAGACCAGGGCAATCCCCACCGCCATGGCCGCGGTGAAGCTCCAGTAGCCCAGGTCGTTTGTGCCGAGCTTCGGCATCAGAGCGAAGAAGAACGCGGCCATTCCACCGGCCCCGAAAGCGGCCAGCACCGCCGGAGCCACCACCGAGACCAACCGAACCCGGGAGTGCAGCACCAGCGGAACGCCGAGGTTGCCGAGCTGACGCACCTCCAGCCTGCGGTCGAGCACCGACGAAGCCTGGTTCAGCAGGGTGGACGCGGCTGCCACCAGGAACGCGATCGCTACGGTCAGGTAGGTGCCGGTCTGGATGTCGGCGGTGAGGATCGCCGTCAACGGATCCGGATCGTGCATCCCGGGGACGCTCATCAGAGCCGCGCCGGTGAAACCGACGAAGGCCAGCCCGGAGACCGACCGCCAGGCCCCCTTCGGGTCGGCGAGCAGGCGTCGTCCGCTGATCAGCAGGCTGGGCTGCCCGAAGCGGCTCAGCAGCAGCCCGAGCAGTTGCAGCAACCACGGTCCGACCAGGTTGATCACCCCCATGAAGATGGCCAGGGCGATCATCGCGATCGAGGCCGCCAGGGTCAGATCACGGGAGAAGCTCAGCAGGCCGGACACCACCAGCCAGGCCACCAAGGCAGCCGGGACGGCCAGGAGTCGCCAGAACTTCAAGCCCGGACGCGGCTGCCGGCGAGCCACTCCGAGCGGCGAGATCCGCAGCCGGAGCAGACCGCTGACCGAGCTCAACCCGGCCAGCGCGACCTGTAGGCCGATCACTCCCGCGATGGCGGCCGGCGGAAGCAGCATCTCGGCCGCCGACAACGGGGTGGCCTCGAAGCTCAGCAGCGCCCAGCCGGGCAGCGTGAGCAGGTAGCCGATGGTGCCGACCGCAGCGCCCAGCAGCGCCGACAGCATGGTCTCCAGCGTGCTCAGCGCAACGGCCTGACCGCCGGTGACCCCCAGCAGGCGCAGGGTGGACAGCCGCTGGTCGCGACCGAGAGCCCCCATCCGCGCCGCCCCCGCCCCCAGGCTCATCACCGGGACGATCAGCAGGACTCCGGCGCAGACCGCCAGCCAGGTCCAGAACACCAGCTGGGTGACCCCAGCAGCGGCGTCCGCACCGAGCGCCTGGACGAAGGGAGCCGGCGGCATCAGCTGCCGCTGATAGAAGGTGTTCACCCCGGCCAGCACGATCAGCAGCAACCAGCTGCTCAGCGTGAACGCCGCGATGGCCAGCAGATCGACCAGCCCATGGCCGGCCGACACCCGTCCGCGCAACAGCAGCGGGGCGACCTTGGTGAGCCTGGTCATCACGCGGCCTCGATCCTGGCGAAGTCGGTCAGCACCTGGCCGTCCACGATCTCGATGTGCCGCTCGCACCAGGAGGCGACCTTGGCGTCGTGAGTGACGACCACCAGGCTGGCGCCCACCCCCTTGGCGGCGGCGGTCAGCACCCGCATGACCTCGGCACCGGTGGCCTGGTCGAGGGCTCCGGTCGGCTCATCGGCCAGCACCACAGCCGGAGCGCCCACCAGAGCGCGCGCGATGGCCACCCGATGCGCCTGGCCGCCGGACAGCTGACCGGGACGGCGGCGCTCCAGACCAGCCAGGCCGAGGCGTCCCAGCCAGTCGCCGGCACGAGTGAACGCTTCGGTGCGGGAGCGTCCCTGCAGCAGCAACGGGAGGGCGACGTTCTCGATCGCCGGCAGCTCGGGGAGCAGCTGGCCGTCCTGGAAGACGAAGCCCATCCGGTCCAGCCGCAGCCGGCTGCGGGCAGCGTCACTGGACAGCGAGACCGGCTCGCCGCCCAGGCTGATGTCACCGTGGTCGAGCTTGAGGATGCCGGCCAGGCAGTGCAGCAGGGTGGACTTGCCGGAGCCCGAGGGCCCCATGATCGATACCGACTGGCCGGCCGGGATGTCGAGGCTGACGTCCACCAGGGCGTGGACATCGCCGAAGCTCTTCGAGATCGAGCGCGCAGAAAGCGTGGCATTGCTGTTGGTCATGCCTCCAGCCTCGTCCCTGACAAGGGCGGACGCACGGGCGCCCAGTGGCGTCTTGGGGGTAGTGCCAGCGCTACCGCGCGGTAGTGCGCGGGCTGCTGTCTGGTCGGGCCGGCACGGCTAGGGTGGCCATCGTGACCGATCCGAGCCAGCTGGACGTCCGGGTCATTCTGACGCCGCCCCGCAACCCGCTGCGGATGCTGATCAGCCCACTGGGCTGGCGAGCGGTGCTGTACTGCGCCACCGCGATCGCCGTCGGGTTGTCTGCCCTGCTGGCCGCCATCGTCGGCTTCTTCATGCTTCCTCTGGTGGCCTGGGCGACCGCGAACGTCGAGCGGGCGCGGGTGGTGCTGCTCGGGCTCCCCCGGCTCACCCCGCTGCCTCGGTCCGGGGTCCGGCACCCCTGGGATTCCCAGGGCTTCGGCGAGGGCAACCTCGCCGTGTGGGGGCTCACCGTCCTGTTCGGCCTCCTGGATCTGGTGCCCGGACTGATCCTCAGCGCACTGGTGCTCGGCACCGGGCAGTGGGCCTGGCATCGAGTGAGCACCCTCAGCGTGACCATGGACACGGTCTGGGCGATCCTCACCTTCGTGGTGGTGCTGACCATAGGCCTGTACATCGGCTGGGCGCTGGCCGCCGCCCAGGCAACCCTGGTCGATCAGCAGCTGCGTCCCTACTCCGAACTCAACCGCAAGGTGGACGAGCTGCGCGAGTCCCGCCGGGAGCTGGTGGACGTGTTCGCCCAGGAGCGGCGTCGGATCGAGCGAGACCTGCACGACGGGGCTCAGCAGCACCTGGTGCTGCTGAGCCTGCACCTCGGCGAGGCCGAGTACGCCCTCGACCAGGGCAACACCGCCGAAGCCAAGCAAGCCCTGGCCTCCGCCCAAGCCTCGGTGGAGGCTGCCATGACCGCGCTGCGCGAGACCGTCCGCGGCATCCATCCGCAGATCCTGTCCGACCGCGGGCTGGTCGCAGCCGTCCACGAACTGGCCTCCCGGCAGCCGGTGGCCGTGGACGTCATCGTCGGCGGCGAGCAGGAGCCCGGCGAGGCCGTATCGCTGGCCGCGTACTACCTGGTCAGTGAGGCCTTCACCAATGCAGCCAAGCACTCGAGAGCCACCCGATGCCGGGTCGAGTTGCGACTGAACGACCCCCTGGAACTCGAGGTCTTCGACGATGGCATCGGCGGAGCCCGGATCGTGCCCGGCCACGGACTCAGCGGACTGATGGAGCGGGCCCAGGCGGTCGGCGGGCAGTGCTGGCTGACCAGCCCGATCGGCGGACCGACTCATCTGCGCGCCGTGTTCCCCAACCCGGCACCCGAGCTGCCGACGGACCTACGCTGATCGCGGGGAGGACGCAATGAGACTGTTGGTGGCCGACGATGCCGCACTGATCCGAGCCGGCCTGGTCGGACTGCTGGAGCGGGCCGGGCACCAGGTGGTGGCCGAGGCCGGCGACGCCCCCGAACTGCTGGCCCAGTGTCGTCGGCTGGCCAACGGGGACGGTCTGCCCGACCTGGTGATCGCGGACGTCCGGATGCCACCGACCATGACCGACGACGGGCTGCATGCGGCCGTCCAACTGCGCGCCGAGTACCCGAGCCTGCCGGTGTTGATGCTCAGCCAATACGTGGCGCCCGCCTATGCGTCCACGCTGCTCGAGGGCGGGGCGTCGTCCGGGCTGGGCTATCTGCTGAAGGAGCGAGTCGGCCGGGTGGCCGACTTCCTGGCCTCAGTGGAGCTGGTCGCGTCCGGTGGCGTGGTGGTCGACCCGGAGGTGATCAGCCAGCTGCTGAACTCCCGCCGTGGCGATCCGGTGCTCGGCAGGCTGACCCCGCGCGAACTCGAGGTGCTGGCCCTGATGGCCAACGGGGCAGCCAATCAGCAGATCGCCGACAAGCTGGTGATCAGCACCGCGGCGGTGGCCAAGCATGTGGCCAACATCTTCACCAAGATGGGATTGGGTCCTGACGAGGACAATCGCCGGGTGCGGGCGGTGCTGGCCTACCTGAACCGCTAGGACGACGCGGCGCCGGACCGGTGGTTCCTGATCGCCGAACGCGGCAGTGGTCGTAGCGTCCACTGCGCAGCCAGCAGAGCCGCCACCCGCAACTGGTCGCGGGTCGGTCGAGCCGACGTCGGCAGGACGACCCGGAAGAAGCCGAGCTGCGCACCCTGCTGCGCGATCGGGATCGCACAGTAGCCGAAGCCTCCTCCGGGCAGGCCCCGTCGGGTCACATCGACGACGTCGCCGCGGCGTCGGAACGTGCCGTCGGCGGCGATGATGATGGCACTGGCGTCGTGTTCGCCCGCCACAAAGCTGACCGACTCGGCGGCCAGAATCCGGCGGATCTCGTCGGAGGTGCGCTCCAGCCCGTCCTCGGTGGAGACACTGCCACCGGCCAGCGCGGACGCCTCCAGAGCGCCGTGGACGAAGCCGGATTGCTGGTTGGCCTCGATGCTGCGCCGGATTCCCCAGCCGGCAAGCTCGCTGACCGCCAGGCCGACGGCCAGCAACAGCACCGCAAGTTCGATGTCACCGGGATCGTCGATCCGCACCTGGAAGTACGGCTGGGTGAGGAAGACGTCGAAGCCGAGCGCGGCCGAGGCGGCCGCCAGGATCCCGGCCAGCCGATCCCCGGTCGCGGCTGCCGCCACCACCGCCAAGACCAGGATCAACGCTGCGGAGGTATTGGTGACCACCACCAGGGTCAGCTGCAATCCAGCGGCCAGGGCCAGCGGCACGACGGAGGCCAGGATGCGCACCCAACCGGGGTGCCTGCGGAACCAGGAGTGCTCCATGTCTCCAGCCAACCAGCCCGGATTCGGCCGCGGTAGAGCCGCGGCGTCAAGCTTGCGTAAAGGTCGCAGACGCTCAGGAGACCAGCAGCCGATAGCCCAGACCCGGCTCATTGATCAGATGCCGGGGGTGCGCCGGATCCGGCTCCAGCTTGCGGCGCAACTGGTTGGCGAAGACCCGCAGGTACTGCCACTCCGTCTTGTAGTTGGGCCCCCAGACCGCCCGCAGCAGATCCTGATGCGGGACGATCCGGCCCTCGTGCCGGGCCAGTTCGGCGAGCAGCCGCCACTCGGTGGGCGTGAGATGCACCTCGGTGCCGTCCCGCAGCGCCCGATGGTCGACGAAGTCGAGAGTCAGCGCCTCGGTTCGGATCGTGGCCGGGACCTCCGTCTCGGGACCGGCGCGACGGACGGCAGCCCGCACTCTGGCCAGCAGCTCGTCGATGTTGAATGGCTTGCTGACGTAGTCGTCCGCGCCTTCGTCGAGAGCTTCCACCTTGTCGTCGGCCTCTTGACGGGCGGAGAGGACGATCACCGGCACAGCAGAGCGGTGGCGGACCCTACGGAGGACTTCGACGCCGTCCAGGTCGGGCAAACCGAGGTCGAGGATGATCAGTTCGGGCTGCTCGGCCTCGAACACCTCCAGCGCCTGGCCGCCGGTCCCGGCGACCAGCACCTCGTGCCCGCGGGCCCGGAGATTGATCCGCAAGGTTCGCTGCAGCACCGAGTCGTCGTCGACCACCAAGATTCGCGTCACGGCGCCGCCTCCTCAGCTATCGGCTCCAACGGATCTTCTGCCGGGAGCGAGACCACCAAGGTAAGCCCTCCGCCCGGCGTCGGCTCGGCCTCCACCGAGCCGCCCATGGCCTCGCTCAGCCCGCGGGCCACGGCGAGCCCCAGCCCGAGTCCATCCCCGGCAGGCGCATCACCGTGCCGTTGGAAGGGCTCGAAGATCCGCTCCTGGTCGGCCTCCGGAACCCCGGCTCCCTGGTCGACGACCCTGATCTCCACCCGGTCCGCGACCCGACTGGCGCGGATCGAGATCGGCGAACCAGCCGGCTGGTAGCGCAAAGCGTTCTCGGTGATGTTGGCCAGCACCCGCTCCAACAGACCGGCGTCGGCAACCGCCACCCGGGCGTCTGCGTCCACCTGCCAGGTGAAGCGCTGCGGCGCCGACAGCCCGTCCACCATGGCCGGGATCAGCTCACCCAGATCGATCGGCGCCGGGTGGGACGCCAGAGCGCCGGCCTGCAACCGGGACAGATCCAGCAGGTTCCCGATCAAGGCCTCCAGGCGGTCGGCCGACTGCTCGATCACGTCCTTCAGCTCGGCCTCATCCTCGGCCGACCAGGTCACCTCCGTCGAGCGCAGGCTGCCAATCGCGGCTTTGATCCCGGCCAGCGGGGTACGCAGGTCGTGCGATACCGCCGACAGCAGCGCCGTCCGCGCCCGGTTCTCCTTGGCCAGCGCCTCGGCCGACGATGCCGAACGGGTCAGTTCCTGCCGCTGCAAGATGGCACCCGCGTGCGCGGCGAAGGCATCGAACAGGCGCCGCTGATCGGCGGCCAGCCCCGCCGGCTGGAGGACCAGTTCGTGGGTCGCGTCCGCATCCTCATGATCGGACACCGCGATCGGATCGAACGAGCCCACCGACGCCAGCACCTCCGGACGCCCCACCGGCGGACGACTCACGATGGCCGCTGCCTGCACCCCGAACATGTCGACAGTGCGCTGCAGCAGCAGCGGAAGCTGGTCGGTCGAACCAAGCAGCGTATGCGACAGCTCGGCCAGGGCGGCCGACTCCCGCTGCGCCGCCTGGGCCTGCTCGGTGCGCCAGGCGTTGCGATGGACGATCAGAGCCACCAGCACTCCGACCAAGACGAAGACCAGCAAGGCCAAGGTGTTCTCCGGATTCGCCACGGTCAGCGTGCCGACCGGCTGGACGAAGAACCAGTTGAGGAGCAGCGAGGAAACCACCGCAGCGAGAACCGCGGGCACCAGGCCGCCGATCACCGCAACCACCACGGTGGCAAGCAGAAAGATCGGAATGTCCAGCGGCAGGTCGGCGGTGAACGGATCGGCGACCAGAATCGCGGTCAGGACCGGAGGGAGCAGCACCGCGGTGATCAAGCCGGCCACCATCCGGGAGCGTCCCAGTCCGCGCCGACGCTTGGCCGCGAAGCCGGGTCCGGCCAACCGGTGAGTGACCACGTGGACGTCGATGTCGCCGGCATCGGCGATGATCCGCTCGGCCAGGCTGTGGCTGAGCAGCCGCCGCCAGGGCGCCCGGCTGGAGGTACCGACCAGGATCTGGGTGGCATTGACTCCACGGGCGAACTCCAGCACTGCAGCGGCAGGATCGTCCCCGGTCACTGCATGAAACTCGCCGCCCAGTTCCTCGGTCAGCGTGCGGAGTTCGGCCACCTGACTCAGTGGTGCGCCGGCCAGCCCGTCGGTGCGCGAGACCAGCACCGCGAGCAGCTGACCGCCGGCGAAGCGGGACGTGATACGCGCCCCGCGCCGCAACAGCACTTCCCCTTCGGGCCCGCCGCTCAGCGCGACCACCACCCGCTCCCGGGCCGGCCAGGCCTGGGTGATGCCGTGCGAACTGCGATAGTTCTCCAGCCCGGCATCCACCTTGTCGGCCAGCCAGAGCAGGGCCAGTTCGCGGAGCGCCGACAGGTTGCCCAGCCGGAAGTAGTTGGCCAGGGCGGCGTCCACCTTCTCCGGGCGATAGATGTTGCCGTGAGCCATCCGCCGCCGCAGCGCCTCAGGGGCCATGTCGACCAGCTCGATCTGGTCGGCGGCGCGGACCACCTCGTCCGGAACGGTCTCCCGCTGGACCACCCCGGTGACCGCAGCCACCACATCGTTGAGCGACTCCAGGTGCTGGATGTTCACCGTGGAGATGACGTCGATGCCCGCCTCGAGAAGCTCGTCGACGTCCTGCCAGCGCTTCTCGTGGCGCGAACCCGGAACGTTGCTGTGGGCCAGTTCGTCCACCAGCGCGATCTGCGGCCGGCGCGCCAGGATCGCAACGGTGTCCATCTCTTCCAGGACGGCACCGTTGTACTCGACGCGCCGCCGGGGAACCAGCTCAAGCCCGGCCAGCATCTGTGCGGTGTGCGGCCGGGCGTGGGTCTCGCACAGCCCGACCACTACATCGGCGCCCCGCTCGAGTCGGCGATGGCCCTCGTCGAGCATCGCGACAGTCTTGCCCACCCCAGGCGCAGCGCCCAGGTAGATCCGCAGCCGTCCGCGACCCATGACGCCTACTCTCTCATTGCCGTTCCAGTGCCAGGTTGAGCCGAACCACGTTCACGCCGTCTTGACCCAGATAGCCCAGCGGCGCACGGTCGGTGCTGGCCTCGATCAGCGAGTCGAGCACAGCCGGATCGATACCCCGAGCCTGAGCCACTCGAGGCACCTGCCAGAGCGCATAGGCAACCGAGATGTGCGGATCCAGGCCAGAAGCGGACGCCGTCAGCGCATCTTCGGGAACCGGACCGACCGCGTTCGGATTGGCGGCGATCAGCGCCTTCTCCCGCTCTGCCCCGGCCTGCTGTTGCGCCGACGATCCCGGCGAGAGGTTGCTGCCGCCAGAGGTCGTCCCGGCGTAATCGGAGCTGGACGGACGCGACCAGAACCACTGGGGACCGGTAAACGACTGACCGATCAGGCTCGAGCCGACCACCGTGCCGTCGGCCACGATCAGCGATCCGTTCGCCTGGCTCGGCATCGTCTGGGCGGCTGCGGTGACCACCAGCGGATAGCCGATGCCCAGCAGGACCGTCATCACCAGCAAGAGCCTGGCCGCAGCCAGCGCTTGTCGAAGGAAGGCCATGATTCACCCCAATCCTGGGATCAGGGCCACCACAAGGTCGATCAGCTTGATGCCGATGAACGGCGCGATCACCCCGCCCAGCCCGTAGATGAGCAGATTCCGATTGAGCATGGCCGAGGCACTCATCGGCCGATAGCGGACCCCGCGCAGTGCCAGCGGCACCAGCGCCAGAATCACCAGAGCATTGAAGATCACCGCCGACAGGATGGCCGAGGACGGGCTGTGCAGCCCCATCAGGTTCAGCGCCTGCAGCCCGGGGAAGACTCCGACGAACATGGCCGGGATGATGGCGAAGTACTTGGCCACATCGTTGGCGATCGAGAAGGTGGTCAGCGCACCCCGGGTGATCAGCAACTGCTTGCCGATCGCCACGATGTCGATCAGCTTGGTCGGATCGGAGTCCAGGTCGACCATGTTCCCGGCTTCCTTGGCCGCCGACGTCCCGCTGTTCATGGCCACCCCGACATCGGCCTGGGCCAAGGCGGGGGCATCGTTGGTGCCGTCGCCGGTCATGGCGACCAGGCGTCCGCCGGCCTGCTCGGCCTTGATCAGCGCCATCTTGTCCTGCGGGGTGGCCTCGGCCAGGAAGTCATCGACGCCGGCTTCGGCGGCGATGGACTTGGCGGTCAGCGGGTTGTCACCGGTGACCATCACGGTTCGGATGCCCATCGCCCTCAGTTGCGCGAAGCGATCGGCCATTCCGGGCTTGACCACGTCCTTCAGTTCGATCACACCCAGGGCCCGCGGGGCGCCGTCCGTGGTGCGGGCGGCCACCACCAGCGGGGTGGCCCCAGCAGAGGAGACCTGGTCGACGATGGCGGCCAGATCGGAGGCCGGGGCGCCGCCGCCGGCACTCACCCACTGCGCCACCGCGGAGCCGGCTCCCTTGCGGAGCTGGCTGCCATCGGCCAGGTCGATCCCGGACATCCGGGTCTGCGCCGTGAACGGGACGATGCTGGCCCCGATCGGGGTGGCCGCAGAGTGCGCGCCCGGGTCCTCGCCTTGCTCGGCGGCCACGAAGTCGATGATCGAGCGGCCTTCGGGAGTGAGGTCGGCCAAGGACGATTCGCGTGCTGCGGCGAGCAACTCGGCCCGTTCGACTCCGGCCACGGGATACACCTGGGCGGCGCGGCGATTGCCGTAAGTGATGGTCCCGGTCTTGTCCAGCAACAAGGTGTTCACGTCGCCGGCCGCCTCCACGGCCCGTCCGGACATGGCCAGCACGTTGTGCTGCACCAGGCGATCCATGCCGGCGATGCCGATCGCCGAGAGCAGGGCACCGATGGTGGTCGGGATCAGGCAGACCAGCAGGGCCACCAGCACCACCAGCGAGAGGTGGTCACCGGAGTAGATGGCCTGCGGCTGCAAGGCGATGACAGCGAGCAGGAAGATGATGGTCAGGGTCACCAGCAGGATGCCCAGTGCGACCTCGTTCGGCGTCTTCTGCCGAGAGGCACCCTCAACAAGGGCGATCATCTTGTCGATGAAGGTCTCCCCCGGCTTGGTGGTGATCTGGACCACGATCCGATCGCTCAGCACCGTGGTGCCGCCGGTCACCGCGCTTCGATCGCCGCCGGCTTCCCGGATCACCGGGGCCGATTCGCCGGTGATGGCCGACTCGTCGACGGTGGCGATGCCCTCGACCACGTCCCCATCGCCGGGGATCAGCTGGCCGGCTTCGACTACCACCCGATCACCGGGTCGCAAGTCGGTGCCACCGACGGCCTCCTCGGTGCCGTCGGCGGCCAGCCTCCGGGCGGTGGTCTGAGTTCGGGTCCGGCGCAGGCTGTCGGCTTGCGCCTTGCCCCGGCCTTCGGCGATGGCCTCAGCCAGGTTGGCGAACACGATGGTCAGCCACAGCCAGATGGTCACCGAGATCGAGAACAGGCTGGGATGCAGCAGGGACAAGACGGTGGTCAGCACCGAGCCGACCCAGACCACGAAGATCACCGGGCTCTTCACTACATAGCGCGGGTCGAGCTTGCGAACGGCCTCCGGCAGCGCCGTCCAGGCCGTCGCCAGCAGCGACTTCGACTGAGTTGATGTGCTCTTGCTCACTGCAATGCCTCCGCGAACGAACCAAGGGCAAGGGATGGGAAGTAGGTCAGCCCGGTGATGATCAGGATCACCAGCACCAGGAAGACCACGAAGCTCAGCGAGTGGGTCGGCATCGTCCCCGCCGTTGCCGGACGCCGCTGCTGGCGCCCCAGCCCTCCGGCCAAGGCCAACATGGCCGCGATCGGGACGAACCGTCCGGCCAGCATGCATACCGCCAATGCCACGTTCAGGAAGGGCTGATCGGCAGCCAGACCGGCGAAGGCCGAGCCGTTGTTGTTGGCCGCAGAGGTAAACGCGTAGAGCAGCTCGGACAGCCCGTGCGAGCCGGTCGTCGACAAGGCGCCCGCCGAAGCCGGCACCATCAGCGCGATGCCGGTGCCCAGCAGCACCAGAGCCGGCGTGATCAGCATGGCCAGCGCGGCCAGGGTGATCTCACGGCGTCCGATCTGCTTGCCGAGCAGTTCGGGAGTGCGTCCGACCATCAGCCCGGCGATGAACACCGCCAGCACCACCATCACCAGCATCGAGTACAGGCCGGTGCCGACCCCGCCGGGAGAGAGTTCGCCGAGCATCATGTTCAGCAGGGCCACCCCACCGGACAGAGGTTGGAGCGACTCGTGCAGGTTGTTCACGGCCCCGGTGGACGTACTGGTGGTGGCCGAGGCGAAGATGGCCGACCAGATTGGACCGAAGCGCTGCTCTTTGCCCTCCAGGCTCACCGAACTGAGCTCTGACCAGGCCATCAAGGCCATTGCGCCCACCCCGAGGAAGCCCATGGCACCGACCATGGCCAGGCCCTGCCGGCGGTCCTTGACCATCAGACCGTAGGTGTAGGGCAACGCGGTGGGGATTGCCAGCAACAGCAGGATCTCCAGCAGGTTGCTCACCGGGCTCGGGTTCTCGAAGGGGTGCGCGGAGTTCGCGTTGAAGAAGCCTCCACCATTCGTGCCGAGCTCCTTGATCGCCTCCTGCGAACCGACCAGGCCACCCTGGATCACCTGCTGGCCGCCGGCGATCGTGGTGATGGTGGTCGGCTCGGTGAGGTTCTGGATCACCCCGGTGGCGATCAACCCGATCGCGGCAACCACTGACAGCGGCAGCAGGATCCGCAGCGTGCCGCGGGTCAGGTCGACCCAGAAGTTGCCGAGTCGATCGTTGTGCTCCCTGGCCAGCCCACGAATCACCGCAATGGCCACGGCCAAGCCCACTGCCGCCGACAGGAAGTTCTGGACGGTCAGGCCAACCGTCTGGACCAGGTAGCCGGTTCCGGCCTCACCGGCATAGGACTGCCAGTTGGTGTTGGTGACGAACGACACCGCCGTGTTGAAGGCGGTATCGAGATTCATCGAGCGACCCAGCGACAAGGGCAGGAGCCCCTGCAGCCCGATCAGCAGCCACAGGGCACCGATGGAGACCGCGGAGAAGGCCAGCACCGACAGCAGGTATACCGACCACTTCTGCTCGGAGTCCGGATCGACTCCGCTCACCCGATAGACCGCCCGCTCAACCCTGGTGTGGGTCGGCGAGGTGAACACCCGATGGATCCAACTCCCGAGCGGGACGTGGATGGCCGCCAGGACGGCGACGATGGTCGCGATCGACGCGACCGCACTGAGCGTTGTCGGCACGGCGTCCACCTAGAACCAATCCGGACGGGCCAGAGCAAACCCCAGGTAGCCGAGCAGCGCCACCGCCAAGACCACAGCGACAAGATCTTCGATCACGAGACCGAGCCTGCCCAGCCGGCACCGCCCGGTGGGACGACCTGATGGGTTCCTAACCGATCTTGACGTTTCCCTTACGTCGCGACGGAGGCACCCTCCGGACGCTCAGAGCTCAGCCAGTCGGTGAACTCGTCCAGCTTGGCGAAGAAGTCCTCGAACATCAGGCGCAGGTCCAGGCGGTGGTAGACGCGAATCTCCCGGCCCAGGAATCGTGAGAACTGGCCGTCCGCACGCAGCCGCGGACACAGCCGAAGGGCGTACTCCGACGATGAGGGATCTGGCTCGAAGAAGGACTGCAAGGCGGTGAGCAGGACCAGCGGCGAGTCGCCGAGCACGTAGGTCTCACAGGAGGGCAAGTCGCTCAGCTGCGGCGACTCGACGACGGCGTGGATCGCGCGGTACAGATGGGCTCCGAGTTCGCCCTTGCCGGAAACCCGACGCCGGAGCTCTGCGTCCGAGACGAGGCATTGCCGATAGGTGCTGCGCGGAACCAACCACAGTGGCATCGCCGAATCGTTGAAGATCACCTGCGCCGCCGTGATGTCGATGCCGAGGTTGTACTCGGGATCGCTCACCTGCGGCGGCGGGTAGCCCAGCCCGTCGTGCTCCGGGCCGCCGATCCATACCAGCGTCATCCGCTCGGCGATGGCCGGCTCGATCAGGTACGCCGAGGCGAGATCGGTGAGCCCGCCGCCCGCGGCGTAGAACAGCGGGCCGAGCCCCGGTTCGTCGCGCATCGCCTCAGCGACGATGAACCGAGCGGCGTCGCTGGCGCGTGGCTCCGAGCGCGAGGCGAGCCCTTCGGAGGCACCCACGTGCAGATAGTCGTCCACGTCCAGTCGCATCACCTCGGCAAGGTCACGCACTGCGGCGTACGCCTCTTCGGCCGTGTTCGGCCCGTCCCCGGGCGGAAGGTGGCTGCAGACGATGCCGCGCACGTCGACCGAGGGCGACAGCAGATGATGGACCAGCTGGAACAGATCGTCCGGATCGCCGGCGAAGTCGTTGTCGATGATCACTCGCCGTTGTGACCGAGCCGGGACGGCGGGCAGCCACGGCCACTGACCAACTCGCCAGCTCGCCTGCCCCATCGACCACTCCTCGGCTCAGTGCACTCGTGCCGGAGAAGGGACTTGAACCCTCACGCCCGAAGGCACAGGAACCTAAATCCTGCGTGTCTGCCAATTCCACCACTCCGGCCGGACAACGCCGGACAGTCTACTGATCGGGAGGCCGGGCTACTCGCACCAGGCACCCCCATCTCGCGACAACCAAGCGGGATCGACGGATCGCGGCTAGCCTGACGAGATGTTGGACACAACGGTAGGAGCCCACCAAGAGGAGCTGACTCTGGCGGTGATGGGCAGCTCGCGCAAGGAAAACGAGCGTCGGCTGCCGATCGACCCCCGGCACCTGAGTCGGATCGCCGAGGAGCTGCGGCCACGGATCTTCCTCGAGGCCGACTACGGGGCAGACTTCGGCTTCGCGGACGCCGAACTGGCCGAATGGGTCGGCGGCTTCGGCACTCACGCCGAACTCGTTGCCGGGTGCGACGTGGTCCTGCAACCCAAGCCAGTGCTCGAAGACATCGCCGAACTGCGTCCGGGCCAGGTGTATTGGGGGTGGCCGCATTGCGTACAGGACGCCGAGCTGACCCAGGTGGCCATCGACAACAACCTGACGCTGATCGCATTCGAGGCGATGAACCACTGGAACTCCGACGACTCGTTCTCACTGCACGTCTTCCACAAGAACAATGAGCTCGCCGGATACTGCTCGGTGCTGCACGCTCTGCAACTGAGAGGCATCACCGGGCATTACGGCCAGCGCCGCAGTGCCGCCGTGATCGGCTTCGGTGCCACTGCGCGCGGCGCAGTCACCTGCCTGCATGGTCTCGGGGTGATCGACGTGGACATCCTGACCCACCGCAACACCCCGGCGGTGGCGGCCCCCATTCACTCGGCGCGAATGGTCCACTTCGAGAATGGGATCGGCCTGACCGATCCGGAGTATCTCGGCCCGAACGGCACTCCGCAGTCGCTGGTGAGCTTCCTCGCCGCGCACGACATCATCGTCAACTGCTCACTGCAGGATCCGACCGCACCGATGGTGTTCCTCACCGAGGACGACCTGGCCGGGTTGTCCTCGGGAAACCTGATCATCGATGTCTCCTGTGATACCGGGATGGGCTTCAGCTGGGCGCGTCCGACCAGCTTCGAGGAGCCGATCATTCAGGTGGGCGACGGGATCAACTACTACGCCGTCGACCACAGCCCGTCCCACCTGTGGATGTCAGCAACCTGGGAGAACAGCGAGGCGCTGCTGCCCTTCCTCGACACGGTGATGAGCGGTCCGAAGGCATGGGACGCCGAGCCGACCGTCAGCCGCGCCATCGAGATCCGTGAGGGAGTGGTCAAGAACCCGAACATCCTCGCCTTCCAGGGACGAGACGAGCGCTACCCGTACGAGGTGCTCGCCGGGTAGCGGGTCATTCCGGGTTGAGTTCAGCTCCGGCAGCGTCCGGCCTCGGACCGGCAGCCAGGTTCGGATCATCAACCGCGAAGGTGCGCACCGGCCCCGGACCGGTGTCGGCGGTCTCGAAGCGGACGGTGACCCGACCCAGCCCAGAACCCCACACCCAGCCGGGCCCGAACTCGGCATGGAAGACGTCGGCTCCGGCCGGCCAGCCGGAGCCATGCCGCGGCCGGGGCAGCTCGGTCTCCTCCAGCACGCGGCCGGGCTGAGCGACCTCCAACTCGAACAGCGGCTCCTGAGCCACCTGGACCAGGCCGGACACCCCCACCCCGAGCAGCCGGACGCCCTGGCTGACCTCGAGACCGTCCAGGAGCTCCTTGGCGATCTGGGCCACCACCTCGACCCGATCGGTAGCCCCGTTGAGAGTGCGCGAGCGGCTGACCGAGGAGAAGTCCGGCCAGCGCACTTTGACGGTCACGGTCCGCGCGAACAACTCGGCCTTGACCAGGCGCCTCACCACCTGGCCCGCCTGCCTCTCGGCGATCCCGGCCAGGACGGCCGAGTCGGCGATGTCGTGTTCGAAGGTGTCCTCGACCGAGATCGACTTGGTTTCCCGCTCCGGCTCCACCGGACGATCGTCGTCGGCCCGAGCCAGCCGGAACAGGTGCTCGCCCGACGACTTGCCCAGTTCGCGCACCAGCTCCGCTTCGCTGAGCTGCTGCAAGTCGGCCACGGTGACCACGCCGAGCCGGGACAACCGCTCCATGGTGGCCGGGCCGACCCCGGGAATCGCCCGAGCCGGCAGTGCGGCGATGGTCTCGATCTCGGTGCCGGGACTGACCAGTCGAATGCCGTTCGGCTTGGCCAGCTCGCTGGCGACTTTGGCGATGAACTTCGAACTGCCCAAGCCGACCGAGGCGGTCAGACCGCCGGTTTCTTGGGTCACCTGGGCCCGCAACTCGGCGGCCAGCTCCAGCAGCGCAGGCCCGTCCAGCGGACGCTCGACCGCGGCCAGATCCACGAAGGCCTCGTCCAGGCTGAGTGGCTCGACAAGGGGCGACAGCTCCCCCAACAGCCGCATCACGATGGCCGAGGTCGCGCGGTAGGCATCGAAGCGCCCCGAAAGGAAGGCTGCGTGCGGGCAGCGGCGCCGGGCCTCGCTCATCGCCATGGCCGAGCCGACCCCGAACGTCCGCGCCTCATAGGAGGCGGTGGAGACCACGCCGCGCAGGCCGAGACCGCCGACGATCACCGGCTTTCCGCGCAGGGACGGCTTGTCCCGCTGCTCAACGGCGGCGAAGAAGGCGTCCAGATCCAGATGCAGGACGCTCGCGGTGGCGCGCATCTGCGACCGATCAGCTGCTGATGCGTCGGTAGCCGACGAAGTCGAAGCCGTCGTGCGGCTCCCGGGACGTCTCCACCCATTCGGCTGGGTCGATCTTGGGGAAGAACACCGTGCCGGGCGCAGTGGAGTGGACTTCGGTGAGATCCAGGTCGGTGAGCCGATCCCAGGCCTGGTGGTAGACCGTCCCGCCGCCGGCCACGTAGACGATCTCATCCAGGGCGAGCGCGGCCTCGATCGCCTCGTCCACGCCGGTCACCGCCATTCCGCGAGCCCGGACGCCGTCCGGAAGCGCGACCGACTCCGGATGGGAGGTCACCACGATGGTGGTCCGGTTGGGCAGCCACCGCGCGATGGCGTCGTGAGTGCGCCGCCCCATGATCAGCGGGTGGCCGCTGGTGACCCGCTTGAAGCGGGCCCAGTCCTCAGGGATCTCGAAGGGCTGGTGCGCGCCGTCGCCGATCACACCGTCGGCTCCGACGATGGCGATGGCGATCAGCTGCACGCTGTGATGGTAGGTCACGTCAGACCGAGATCGGTGCCTTGATCCCGGGGTGCGGGTCGTAGCCGACCACCTCGATGTCGCTGAGTTCGATCGAGTCGATGTCGCGAATCGCCGGGTTGAGGACGAGCTTCGGCAGTGGACGCGGCTCGCGGGTCAGCTGCAGTCGGGCCTGATCCAGGTGGTTCAGGTACAGGTGGGTGTCGCCGAGAGTGTGGACGAACTCGCCCACCTCCAGCCCGGTGAGCTGGGCGATCAGATGGGTCAGCAGCGCATAGGAAGCGATGTTGAACGGCACCCCCAGGAAGACGTCGGCCGAGCGCTGGTAGAGCTGGCAGGAGAGCTTGCCGTCGGCCACGTAGAACTGGAAGAAGGCGTGGCAGGGCGGCAGCGCCATCTCGGACAGCTGGCCCACGTTCCAGGCACTGACGATGTGCCGTCGGCTGTCCGGGTTCGTCCGGATCGACTCGATGACGGCCTTGATCTGATCGACATGGCCGCCGTCCGGGGTCGGCCAGGAGCGCCACTGGTAACCGTAGATCGGACCGAGCTCACCGTCGGGGCCGGCCCACTCGTCCCAGATCGAGATGTTGTTCTCATGCAACCAGGCCACATTGGTCGAACCGCGCAGGAACCACAGCAGCTCACCGAAGATGCTGCGCGTGTGCAGCTTCTTGGTGGTCAGCAGCGGGAAGCCCTCGGCCAGGTTGAAGCGCATCTGGTGACCGAAGACGCTGATCGTGCCGGTGCCGGTGCGATCGGTCTTGGTCACACCCTCGTCGAGGACGCGCTGCATCAGGTCGAGGTACTGCTTCATGCGCCGGCCTCCAATACCTCACGCAGCAGCGGGACGATGGCGCGGACGGCCTGGCCGCGGTGGCTGATCGCGTCCTTCTGCTCGGGGGTGAGCTCGGCATTGGTGACGGTGTTGCCGTCGGCGATGAAGATCGGGTCATAGCCGAAGCCATTGCTGCCCCGCGGGGTGAGCACCAGGTGCCCGGGCATCACGCCGCGGACCAGATGCTCCTGCCCATCGGGGGTGACCAGCGCCATGGCGCAGACGAACTGCGCGGTGCGATCAGCCTCTTCGGTGTCGGCCAGCTGAGCGATCAGCAAATCGAGGTTGCGCTTGTCGGTAGCCTCCGGGCCCGACCAGCGCGCCGAGCGGACGCCCGGCATGCCGTTGAGCAGGTCGACGGCGATCCCCGAGTCGTCGGCCACGGCGATCTGGCCGGTCGCGGCGACGGCAGCCCGGGCCTTGATCAGCGCATTGCCTTCGAAGGTGCGCTCGGTTTCGGCCGGCTCGGGGTAGGACGGGAGCTCGTCCAGCCCCTTCACCTCGGCATCGATACCGGCCGCGGCCAGCACCCGATGCAGCTCGGCGGCCTTCTTGGCGTTGTGGGTGGCGACGACGACGATGCTCATCGAGCCAGTGCCTCCTGCTGAAGCCGGGTCAGCTGCGCACAGCCGGCCAGCCCCAGGTCGAGCAGCTGGTTGAGCACGTCACGACTGAACGGCTTGCCCTCGGCCGTCCCCTGGACCTCGATCAGCTCGCCGGTGCCGGTGGCCACCACGTTCAGATCGACCTCGGCGCGAGAATCCTCTTCATAGGGCAGATCGAGACGCACTTCGCCGTCGATCACGCCCACCGAGATGGCCGCCACGGAGCCGATCAGCGGTTCGCCGGCGAGTGAGCCGCGGGCTCGCAGCCAGGCGACCGCATCGGCCAGCGCCACGTACGCGCCGGTGATGGAGGCGGTCCGGGTGCCGCCGTCGGCCTGCAGCACGTCGCAGTCCAAGACGATGGTGTTCTCGCCGAGGGCCTTGTAGTCGATGACGGCGCGCAGGCTGCGTCCGACCAGGCGGCTGATCTCATGGGTGCGTCCGCCGATCCGGCCCTTCACCGACTCGCGATCGCTGCGGGAGTGAGTGGCCCTGGGCAGCATGGCGTACTCGGCGGTCACCCAGCCCAGACCGCTGCCCTTGCGCCAGCGCGGGACGCCCTCGGTCACCGAGGCGGCCACCAGCACCCGGGTGGCACCGAACTCGACGAGCACCGAACCCTCTGCATGGTCGAGCCAGTTCCGGGTGATCCGGACCTCTCGAAGTTGGTCGGCTGAACGTCCATCGGCTCTGGTTGCAGGCATGGCGACAGCCTAGCGAGCGGTGCAGACACCGCCGGACAGCGGCTCTAGGTATTCTCTCGACATCGTCAGAGTTGCCAGATCGCATACCCCCTGGGGTATGCTTCTCTCATCCGATTCAAACGAGGAGTGAGTGCCAAATGTGTAGTCCGGTCACCTGCAGGGTCTGCGGCAAGACGACCTGGTCCGGTTGTGGTCAGCACGTAGCCCAGGTCAAGGCAATGGTCCCGGCCAGCCAGTGGTGTGGCGGCCAGCACAGGGACGCCGAGCTGGCTGCAGCGAAGCCCAAGGGCATGTTCGGCATCTTCGGGCGATGAAACTCGTCCCCCTGGCCGCAGCGCTGGTCGCTGTCGCCACCCTCGCCACCGGCTGCAGCTCCCCGGCTGCCAGCTCGGTGAGCGTGACCGCCGGCCCGACGGCAGCCTCAGCCCCGGCCGCCGGCTCATCATTGCCCGCTGCCGAGTTCGCCGCCGCCGCCAAGCGAGCGAACACGGTGCTGCTGGACGTCCGCACCCCCGCGGAGTTCGCCAGTGGCCACCTGGCCGGCGCAGTGAACCTCGACGTCGAGTCAGCCGACTTCGCCACCCAGGCGGGAACGCTCGATCCGGCGAAGAGCTACGCGGTCTACTGCCGTAGCGGAAATCGCTCCAAGGTGGCCATGACCGCCTTGCAGCAGCTCGGCATCAGTTCGCTGTATGACCTCAGCGGCGGTATCGGCGCCTGGCAGTCCGCCGGCGGCGAGATCGTCACCAACTGAGCCCCCCAGAGGTCGGGCAGGTATGCATCGGTAAGCGCTGATTCAGACGGTGTAGACCTGCTCCACCCGATCGACGAAGCCGCCCATCAGTCGGCGGCCGATCCCGGCGAACAGCTCCGGGCTACCCGTGGTGAGGAACCGCAAGTCGGGCTCCCGGGGGCCCCCGCGCAACAGCCCGGCATCCAGCAAGGTGGCGTAGACCTCCTTCGCACACTCCTCAGCCGAGGAGACCAGGCTGACCTCGTCGCCGATCACATATGAGATGACACCGGACAGCAGCGGATAGTGCGTGCAGCCCAGAATCAGGGTGTCGATGCCCGCCTCGCGCAGCGGCAGCAGATAGCCGCGGGCCGCGTCCATCAGCTCTGGGCCGCTGGTGATCCCGGCCTCCACGAACTCCACGAATAGCGGGCAGGGCGCGGTGACCAGCTCCAGGTCGGGCACCGCGGCCAGTGCGTCGTCATAGCTGCCCGAGTTCGCCGTGGCTTCGGTGCAGATCAGACCGATCCGACCGCTCCGCGACGTCCGGACGGCCCGGCGCGCGGCCGGCAGGATCACGTCCACCACCGGAATGTCGTAGCGCTCACGTGCATCCCGCAGCACCGCGGACGATGCCGAGTTGCAGGCGATCACCAGCGCCTTCACACCGGTGCCGGCCAGGTAATCCAGGCACTCCAGGGCGTACTCGCGGACCTCACCCAGGCTCTTGGTGCCGTAGGGAGCTCGGGCCGTATCGCCCAGATAGACCATGTCCTCGCCAGGCAGCTGATCCAGCAGTGCCCGGGCCACGGTCAGTCCGCCGAAGCCGGAATCGAAGACGCCGATCGGCGCCTCAGTAGTGGTCACGTGCACCGACTCTAGGACCGGGGCAGACTGGAGACCAATCACCGCCGCCGGCGGTTCCGAACCCCGAGGTCACCATGAGTCTGCCGCCGATCGACGTGACCAAGCTGGTGCTGCGCGGCCTACGGGCCGTGGACGACACCCGCAAGGGCATCGAGAAGGGCTGGCAGCGACTCACCGGGACGGCAAAGCCGAGCGAACCACCGCTGGATCGGCGCCGCCCGCCTGGCCTGTGGTGAGCCGGACGCTCAGGCCCAGCCACGGACCTTCGGGCAATCCGGTCAGCGCGCCAAGCTGAGCGAAATCAGCCGCGGTCCCGCGGCCACACAGCCGGCCGCCACCGGGCAGCCCGCACAGCCGTCGGTGGCACACTCCGAACCCAGTGCGGCCCGGGTGATTCGTCCGGCTCGGATCAGGTGATCCAGCGCGGCCCGCACCACGGTCTCGTCCAGCCCCTGGTGCCGAGCCATCTCCGGGACCGAGGAGGTCCCGGCCGCCACCTCGGCCATCACGGCACTCAGCGGGCCGCTCACCAGAACAACCGTCCGATCTGGAATACCGCGACCGCCAGTGTCCAGGCGACGACCAGCTGCATGGCCACCCCGAACAGAGTCCAGCGTGGACCGATCTCGCGCCATTGGGCGGCCAGGGTGGCCACGCACGGGGTGTAGGCCATCAGGAAGATCATGAAAGCCAAGGCAGCCGGAATCGGGTGGCCGCCTGAGGACTCGGTGAAGGTGGCCAGCACCGCTGAACCGAGGTCACCCGGGGTCGCCGAGTCGTCCGGTTCGGCGACCGCATAGGTCTGCGCCCAGGACGAGATCACGGCCTCCTTGGCCACGAAGCCGACGATCAGGGTGGACGAGCTCTGCCAGCTGCCGAAGCCGGCCGGGGCGAACACCGGAGCCACCGCGGACGAGACCGCCCCGTACACCGAGTCCTGCACCGGCACCTCACCGAAGCTCTCGCCGAGGTGCGCCGGGATCGACTGCAGCAACCAGACGGCGGCCACGGTAGCCACGATGATCCCCGAGGCAGTCTTCAGGAAGCCCTTCAGCCGGACCCAGGTCACCGAGGCGGTCAGCCGCAGCGTGGGAATCTGATAGGCGGGCAGGTCGATCACCAGCGGCTCGATCGGCTCGCCGCGCCACAGCGTCCCGCGCAGGGCCAGGCCGACCCCGATGATGATCAGGATCGAAGCCAGATACATGCCGAACACCGCAGTGCCGGCGTAGGGGCCGAAGAAGACCGCACCCATCATCACGAAAACGGTGAGCCGAGCCGTGCAGGAGGTGAACGGAACCAGCAGCGCGGTGAGCAGCCGGTGCTTGGCATTGGGCAGGATCCGGGTGCCGCTGATTGCCGGCACATTGCAGCCGTAGCCGACGATCAGGGGCAGGAAGGCCCGTCCGGGCAGGCCGATGGTGCGCATCAGCCGGTCGGTGACCACGGCGGCACGGGCCAGGTAGCCGGAGTCCTCCAGCACGGCCAGCGCCACGAACATCAACGCCATCAGCGGGACGAAGGTGAGCAGCATCCCGACGCCGGCAATCAGGCCGTCGACGATCAGTCCCTCCAGCCAGGTGCCGGACATCCCCGTGGCTTCGAAGAACCACCGAGCCGCGTCGGTGATCGGGCCGGAGACCAGCCCGTCCAGGAAGTCCTGCAGAGGAGCGGCCAGGGTGGTGGTCAGCTGGAACAGCAGCCACATGACCGCCAGGAAGATCAGCGGGCCGATCACCGGTGCAGTTACCCAGCGATCCACCTTGTCGGAGGTGGTGGTGAGGTTGCCGCCCGAGCCGGACACGCCGGCCTCCATGGCCTGCGCGATCCAGGTGAACCGGTCATCATCCAGGGTCAACCAGTCGGCATCGGCCGGCACCGGACGGGCGGGCGCGGCCGACACACCGAGGTTGCTCCGGACGGTGGCCGCCAAGGCGTCCAGCCCGTTGCGGCGACGCGGATCGATGGCCACCACCGGGCAGCCGAGCTGCCCACCCAGCGCCGGCAGATCCAGGGCGGTGTCACGCTTGTCGGCGACGTCCAACATGGTCAGCGCCACGATCACCGGGACGCCGTGTTCACGCAGCTGAGCGACCAGGTACAGGCAGGCAGCCAGCCGGGCGGCGTCGCAGACCACCACGGTGAGATCGGGACGATCCTCGGCCGGACCGGAGATCAGCAGATCCCGGGTGAGCGCCTCGTCCGGGGACTGCGGGTCCAGCGAGTAGGCGCCGGGCAGGTCGATCAGAGTGAGGTCGAGGCGGCCGTCGTCGGGCCCGCACTCACATTCCTCACACTCGCAGGCGGCTTCGGCCCGGTTGGTCTTCCAGATGCCGCGAGCCACCTCAACCGTGGTGCCCGGCCAGTTGCCCATGGTCACTCGGGCACCGGTGAGCGCGTTGAACAGGGTGGACTTTCCGGTGTTCGGGACGCCGGCCAGGGCCACTACCGGAGCGGACGGGCCAGCGGAGCCGTTGTCGGAGGGGGCGCAGCACGCCTTGGCGCCGACCAGGGGAACCCGCAGGACCGGGAGCTCCGTGGCTTCGCGAACCGTCATCAGGCTGCCACCTCAGCCGAGAGTTGGCCGAGCAACTTCTTGCCCAAAGCGATCCGGGTGCCGGCCACCACAGCCACCCGGCCACCGCCAGCGGTCCGCGCGATCAGCGAGAAGGTGCTGCCGGGACGTAGCCCCAGGGTCGCGAGGCGAACTCGACTTGCCTGATCGACGTGGGAATCACGCAGGGTGAGCTGGCGATTCAGCGGAGCCTGGGAGAGCTCAACAGGTAGGCAAATGTTCGTACCATCGGACACGTTGGTAAGGCTAACCTAACTTGGCGCCTCCACCAAATTCCGTCCCCATATTCACGATGCCGGCGTTTCGAAAATCTAGGCCAGGCCGATCAGATGCTCGGTGAGGTACGCGATCCAGTCGTAGACCCGGTAGATGTACAGCCGCGGATCGTCCTCGGGCAGCTGGTCCAACTCCTCGGCATCGGAGGCAGTCTCGATCCCCAGCCGCACGGCCAGGCTGAGCCGGACTGCGGTCAGCGTCTTCAGCCAGGCGTCCAGTTCGATCACCCGGACCTGCACCGGATGCTGCCCGCCGTCGCTGTCGCGCAGCGCAGTCAGCACGATCTCCGCCTCGGCCAGTCGAGTGTCCCGCTGCCGAGCCTGAGTGAACCGGCGGAAGTCCGCCGAGGCGCCCGGATCTTCGGGATAGGCGTCCGGGAACAGCCGCGCGATCACCGGATCGGAACGATCCAGGTCCGGGGCCAGTGACTCGGCGGCCAGCCGCTCGAACGGATCGGACGACTCCAGCGGCGCCGCGCCGTCCTCGAGCAACCCGCTGAACTGGTCGACCAGCGATTCCAGCAAGGTGGCTTCGTAGTCGGTCAGCTTCATCTGGATCAGCGGCCCCGACCGGGTGAAATCACGCATCAGGCCTGCTCAAGGGTCGCCCACAGGCCGTAGCCCTGCATGGCCTCGACATCGGTCTCCATCCGCTCTCGGGTCCCGTGCGAGACAGCGGCTTTGCCGTGATTGTGCACTCGCAGCATCAGCTCGGTCGCTTTCTCCTCGGAGTAGCCGAAGTAGCTGGCGAAGACGTGGGTCACGTAGCTCATCAGGTTCACCGGGTCGTCCCAGACGATGGTCACCCAGCCGCCGACCTCCTGGTCGGCCGGACGTTCCTCGATCGCAGTGGCGCCCCCCGGCTGCTGAGGAGCAGATGGTGTGGACACCCCGCCATTGTGTCAGACACCCCCGACCGATCCCGCACTAGGCTGCCAAGCATGACTCTGTTGACGGCGCCGTCAGGTGCTCTGCCGAGCACGGCCCTGCTCACCGATCACTACGAGCTCACCATGGTTCGGGCTGCGATGCGTTCGAAGACCGCGGGACGCACCAGCGTCTTCGAGCTGTTCGCCCGGCGACTGCCCGAGGGTCGGCGCTACGGCGTCGTGGCCGGAGTGGCCCGGGCACTGGAGGCCATTCAGGCGTTCCGCTTCGACGAGGCCGCGCTGAACTTCCTGCTCGAAGAGAACGTGATCGACACCGACCTGGCCGACTGGCTGAGCCGCTACAAGTTCCGCGGCGACGTTTGGGGCTACCCCGAGGGCGAGGTCTACTTCCCCGGTTCGCCGCTGCTGGTGGTCGAGGGCAGCTTCGCCGAGGCCGTGCTGCTGGAGACGCTGCTGCTGAGCATCTACAACTACGACAGCGCCGTGGCTTCGGCCGCGTCCCGGATGACGGCCATGGCCGGCGACCGGCCGTGCATCGAGATGGGCTCGCGCCGGACCAACGAGTACGCGGCCGTCTCGGCCGCCCGGGCCGCCTACTTGGCCGGCTTCCAGGCCACGTCCAACCTCGAGGCCGGACGCAGCTACGGGATCCCCACCACCGGCACCGCCGCTCACTCGTTCACGCTGCTGCATGACACCGAGGAAGAGGCGTTCAAGGCTCAGTTGAAGACCCTCGGCAAATCCACCACGCTGCTGGTCGACACCTACGACATCGAAGAGGCGGTGCGCACCGGCGTCCGACTGAGCAAGGGCAAGCTCGGCGCCATTCGGCTGGACTCCGGCGACCTGGCCGAGCTGGCCACCCAGGTGCGCGAAC
The DNA here is from genome assembly GCA_001603275.1 of Actinomycetales bacterium Actino_02. Lineage (GTDB taxonomy): Bacteria > Actinomycetota > Actinomycetes > Propionibacteriales > Propionibacteriaceae > Propionicimonas. The sequence continues at coordinate 122,959 of LUYM01000028.1, forward strand.
TGCTGGACTCGCTGGGCGCGACCAAGACCAAGATCATCGTCACCTCCGATCTGGACGAGTACCAGATCGCCGCACTGCGCAGCGCGCCGGTGGACGGCTACGGGGTGGGCACCTCGCTGGTCACCGGCTCCGGCGCCCCGACCTGCGGCTTCATCTACAAGCTGGTTGCCCGGGCCGAGAGCGACGCCAAGGACGCCCCGCTGGTTCCGGTGGCCAAGCGCAGCCCGGAGAAGGCCACCGTCGGTGGCCGCAAGTATGCGCTGCGTCGGCTCGGCCCGGACGGACGCGCCCAGGCCGAGGTGATCGGCGTCGGCACTCCCCCGGTCGACGACGGCAATGACCGGGCGCTCCTGGTGCCGCTGATGAGCAAGGGCAAGGTGGTGTACCGCGAGTCGCTCGAGACCGTCCGCGAGCGCCACCAGCAGGTGCGCGCTGAGCTGCCGCTGTCGGCACTGAAGATGAGCAAGGGTGAGCCGGCACTGCCGACCATCATCCTGGACGATGCCGGAAAGCCGGTGGAGAGCCCGTACGTGAGGAAGCCGTCATGACCAAGGCACTGATCGTCGTCGACGTCCAGAACGACTTCTGCGAGGGCGGCTCGCTGGCCGTGGCCGGAGGGGCTGCCGTGGCGGCCCGGATCGGTCAGCTGCTGGCGGTGCCACATCGCTACGCGCATGTGGTGGCCACCCGCGATCATCACATCGACCCCGGCGCGCACTTCTCCGATTCCCCGGACTTCGTCGACTCCTGGCCGATGCACTGCGTCGCCGGAACCCCTGGCGCAGCCCTGCATGAGCCCTTGTCGGAGGCTGATTTCGAGGCGATCTTCGATAAAGGCGAATACGCCGCCGCCTACTCCGGCTTCGAGGGTGCGTCCGCGGGCGTGGGCCTGGGCCAGTGGCTGACCGAGCGGGGTGTCGACCAGGTCGACATCGTGGGGATCGCCACCGACTACTGCGTCCGGGCGACCGCACTGGACGCGGTCAAGGCCGGGCTGGACGTGCGGGTGCTGCTCGATCTCACCGCTGCGGTGGCTCCGCAGCGCCTGGGCGAGGTGCTGGACGAACTGGCGGATGCCGGAGCGTCCCTGGCCGGCTCCGGGGTGGCCTGATGACCTGGCCGGGACGCTGGCTCAATGAGCCGGCGCAGGTCGCCGCCGAGGGCGACGACCTGGTGGTGACGGCCGTCGCCGGCTCGGATGCCTGGCGACACACCAGCTACGGCTTCGTCCATGACAGCGCGCACGCATTGCTGGCGCCATTGGCGGTCGGCCAGGCGCTCGAGGTCGACTTCGTCGCCGATTTCACCGGCCAGTTCGACCAGGCCGGATTGATGATCCGGGCTGACGCAGAGCACTGGCTGAAGGCCGGCTGCGAGTACGCCGACGGCACCCTGAACTTGGGCGCGGTGGTCACCCTCGGCAAGTCCGACTGGTCGACCGGTGCTGCCGACGACTGGAATGGCCGCCGGATCACGGTGAGGGCCAGCCGGGCCGCGGACTCGATCACCGTCCGGGCTGCCGTCGACGGCGGAGCCTTCCGACTCGTCCGGGTGGCGCCCTTCGTCGACGGTGCCGCCGAGGCTGGCCCCTATCTGTGTGCACCCACCCGGGCCGACTTCAGCGTCCGATTCCTGGCCGTCCGGCTCGGCCCGGCCGACGCCGCCCTGCACTAGTCGGCCTCATCTCCCTCCGCTTCGCTACCCCTTCATTACGCTTCGCTACCCTTCACCACGCTTCGCTACCGGTGCACAGGTAGCGAAGCAGCACTAGCGGTAGCGAGGCGAGCCGAGCGGGGTCGGTTGGTCAGTTGAACCGAGCCAGTTCGGCTTCGCCGGGCGGGTACAGCGGGGCCGCAAAGTCGTTCATGATCGTGGCCAGCCGGAACGAGCGCTCGCTGCGATACAGATCCTCCAGAGCCAGTGGACGTCCGTCCGGGTCGCTCAGCGGCACCTTCCAGTTCGGATACTCGGTGCTGGTGCCCGGCTGGTTCTGGGTGCGCCGGTCACCCACCGCATCGGTGAGCGCCGCGCACAGAATCCGGGACGGAGTCGCCACCAGATACCGATGCAGCGCCTCCACCACCTCTTGGGTCGAGGCCGGGTCGGCGGTCAGGAAACCACCCGCCCGCAGACTGGTGATGTAGGCCTCACGCTCGGCGGCGGCGACCCCGAGTTCGGCCTCCAAGGACTCGGTGAGCAGACCCAGCCGGTGCTGCAGTCGGACGTGCTCGCCGGCCAGATAGCCGGCCGTCGGTGGCAGGTCATGGGTGGTCACCGAGGCCAGGCAGTACTCCCGCCAGGCTTGCGGCGGCAGCGGGTGCCCCTGGTCGTCCCGCTCGAACCAGGCCACCGAGGTGCCCAGGATGCCGCGCCGACGCAGGTAGTCCCGCACCCACGGCTCAACAACCCCCAAGTCCTCGCCGACGACCAGCGCACCAGCCCGCTTCGCCTCCAGGGCCAGGATCCCCACCATGGCCTCGTGGTGGTAGCGGACGTAGCTGCCCTGCGCAGCGCTCATCCCTTCGGGAATCCACCACAGCCGGAACAGCCCCATGATGTGGTCGACGCGGATTCCGCCACAGTGCCGCAGGATGCCGGCAACCATGTTCCGGAACGGGGCGTACGACAACTCGTCGAGCCGATCCGGACGCCAGGGCGCCTGCCCCCAGGCCTGACCGGTCTGGTTGAAGTGGTCCGGAGGCGCCCCCACCTCGATGCCGGTGGCGAAGAGGTTGGAGTACGTCCATGCCTCGGCGCTCTGCGGCCCGACCCCGACGGCCAGATCGTTCATGATCCCGATCCGCATCCCGGCGTCGCGGGCGGCCGACTGGGCCGCGCGCAGCTGATCGTCGGCCACCCACTGCAACCAGGTGAAGAAGTCGATCAGCTCACCGTGGGCACCGGCGAACTCGGCAACCTCGGGGGCGGACGGACGGTGGTACTCCGCGGGCCAGCTCCGCCAATCGTGGCCATGGACGGTGGTCAGCGCCGACCAGGTCGCGAACTGGACCAGTCCGCGCCCCTCGCGACGCATGAAGTGGTTCAGCGCCATCCGGCGCCCCGGACGCAGCCCGCGGGCGTGGACGATCTGCAGGGCCCTGACCTTGGCGTCCCAGATCAGGTCGCGGTCGATCAGGTCGGCCCCGGCCAGCGCCGTCCGTAACTGATCCTTGATCTGCCGGATCTGGGCCCGCTCGGCGTCGCCGAGCTCGGCATACTCCGGGATCAGCTCCGGCCGCAGGTACAGCGGGTTCACATAGCGCCGCGAGGTCGGCAGGTACGGCGACGGCTCGATCGGCGAGGTCGGCTCGGCGGCGTGCAGCGGGTTCACCAGGACGAAACCGGCGAACTGCTGGCTGGCCGACCAGGTGGCCAGATCGGCCAGGTCGAGCAGGTCGCCGATCCCCCAGGAGTCGGTCGAGGTCAGGCTGTACAGCTGCACCGCGTATCCCCAGGTGCGCTTGTCGCCGAGGGCCTCCGGGAAGCCGAGGAAGCCGGGGGTGATGATCAAGGTGGTCTCCACCCGGCCATCGGCGGTGGTGGCCTGCAGCCGGTGATAGCCGAGCGGGAGGTCGCCGGGCAGCTCGAAGGAGGCCTGGCCGATCAGAGTTCCGTCCACCCAGCGCGGTGGCTCGAAGTCGTCGACCTGTCGCAGTTCGCGCAGCCCGCCGTCCTCCAGCCGGACGCTCAGCCGCACCGAGTCGCCGTCGGGCAGATGCACCGCGACGGTCCCGGAAGTGCCCTGCTCACGGACCACGCAGGGCGGCAGCAGCCGGGTCCAGGGACGCAGCCGCAGCTGCTCCAGCGCCGCGGCCGCCGACTCCGGATCGGAGGCGGTCACGTCCAAAGCGGCCAGGATCGCGATCACGGTCTCATCGGAGACCTCGGTCAAGCGACCCTTCCAGTCCCAGAACTCCGTGGCGATGCCATAGGCCCGCGCCAACTCGGTCAGGTACTGATTCGATAGGGCCATGAGCGGGCTTCCGGTGGAGCTGGCAGGACCCGCCCAACGATACCGGGCCGACCCCCGCAGACCCGCCAGTCGCCACGCTCAACCCTCGGCGGCCACGGGCGGGCTCAGCCCTGCTCGAACGGTGCCAGCAGTCGGCGCAGCAGCCCGGCCAGCGTGGCCCGCTCGTCGGCGGAGATCGTCGACAAGACGTTGCGCTCGAAGACGAGCAGCTCACTGAGTGCGGCCTGGACGCTGGCCCGGCCGGCTTCGGTGAGCCGGACGACCACGCCCCGGCCGTCGTCGGGATTCGGACGGCGTTCGACAAGGCCCCGCTCGACCAGCCGATTCACCCGGTTCGTCATCGTTCCCGAAGTGGACAACGTCTGATGGATCAGTTCCCCCGGGGACAGCTCGTAGGGCGGCCCTTGGCGGCGCAGCGCGGCCAGCACGTCGAACTCCCACTGCTCCAGCTGCTGCCCGGCGAACGCCTGGCGACGGGCCCGGTCCAGGTGGCGGTCCAGCCGGCTCAGCCGGGACAGGCTGGCCAACGGACTGGCGTCGAGCTCGGGCAGCTCCGTGGCCCAGGCCGCCAGAATCCGGTCCACCTCGTCCATGCCACCCCCTGATCTCTCGATGTCGAGATACTATCCCCCGCGCCGAGAGCGGCCGAGAGATGCAGCCGAAACCGACCGGGCGCGACCGCCAGCGGTCAAATCGCAGCCAAAATGCCGGACGCGGGTGGGGATCAGCGTCCATCGCGCGGTGAGCCGCCGGGACCTCGCTAGCATCCATCTCGAACCCGCCCCGAGGAGCACCGATGTCCGATTCCGAGCCCCGCACGCCGGCCGCCGGCCCCGACTTCGTCGAGTCCGCAGCCACCCAGCCACCAGCTGTTCACCCACCGGCACCGGCGATCAGCCCGTTCCCCGTCTCGGAGTCGTTGCCGACCAGTTTCCCTGCCCCGGGCATCTCCCCCGCGCAGTTCGCCGGCCCGATCGCGGCGCCGGTGCCGCCGCCCGTCCCGCCGGCTGCAGCCAACGCCCCGGCCCCGATCACCGAGCCGATCCCGGC
>LUYM01000029.1 GCA_001603275.1 Actinomycetales bacterium Actino_02
CCCACCCGCCCGACTGACCCCAGGGAGTCGCCATGGAGCACCGCTGTCCGGCGTGCAGTGCGGAATTCGACCGCGGGACTTCCTGCCCCCGCTGCGGGCTGCCGGTGGCCGCACAGCCAATCCGCCAGGATCCGCCGATGCCGCTTCCTCCGCCGTCAGGCGGAGCGTCGGGGGACGAACCCCGGCCGGTCACCGCCGCGAGCGCCCGCGGACGGGTACTCGCCATCGCCGGGATCAGCTTCCTAGCGGTGCTGATCGTCGCCGGCGGCGCCCTCGCCGCGATCGGGGTCCTCTCCCCCGGAGCCGCAGACTCCACCCCCCGGACCGGTGCCACCAGCGCCCAGCTCACGGTCAGCGGAGACCCGCCGAGTACCACCGGCAGCTGGGCGTCCGGGGTCCGCAGTGTATGGCGGATCGATGGGGAGCACCCCAGGGAGGTCGAAGGTCCGACCGGAACGTATCTCGACCCAGGCGAGTCCACGGCGACAGCCTGGACGGCGACCGACTTCGTCGGCGACACGACCCTGCTTTACACCGGGCTCGACCCGGCGACCGGCAAGGCACTGTGGACTGGCAAGGCGTTCCGTGCCTGTGCGGCGGAACAACTGGACGGCCTTGTCCCGTGCCTGGACCAGGTTCAGGGCAAGGACGAGTACACGTGGGATCCCGTCCTCGCACTGGTGGACTGGCGGACCGGCAAGTCGAAGTCCGCCATAAAGCTGAGCGACCTGGGTCTCAGCGACGACCTCAACGGAGCGTCCGAGATCGCCGTCCGCGGTGGTTCGCTCGTGCTCACCCTCCCGGAATACCCAGAGTTTGGTGGCGACTATCTGGGCGCGCTGGCCGGAGTCACGGTGGCGAAGGTCTCGCCGGACGGCAAGACCCTGCTCTGGCATACCCGCGTGAAAGGGTGTGACGGTTGCGATCAGGGCACCACGACGATCACCTCCGCCAACCTCCAGCACGGCGTACTCACCAGCACCTTCGGCGGCGCCTTCGACTTCGACACGGGCAAGAGCCTGTTCGCGAGCACGGCCTACGTAACCCCCGTCGCGGACGGAGTGCTCAGCCTCTCCGGCGGCACCCCGCCCGTGAAGAGCATCACTGCACCGGATGGGTCGACCATGTCCGTGGTCTCCGAGCCCGGCGGCTGGAGGCTCGACGGCGCTTTGCCACCTCTCCCCCTGCGGATCACGCTCGGCAAGGGCTCGGAGCGGTCCACGCCTGCGAAGGTCGTGGCATTTGACCCGACCACCGGCAATGCCGTCTGGAAGGCTCCGGTCGACCTGGTCGTGGGCGCGATGCCGACGAACGCCGGTCCACTGACCTACGACGGACACCATCTGTTGTTCTTGAGCCAGGACCAGGTCATCGCCGTGGACGCCGACACTGGCGCCGCCGCCTGGAAGCGCAACCTAGGGACCGGCATTTACGGCCTCCAGGTCGCATCCGACGGCACTCTCATCGCCCACGGCTACGCGACGAGCAGCGAGCAGTTTGCCACGGCCACGACCGGACTCGACCCCGACACCGGTGCCGTGCTGTGGACCGTCGCCGGGACCGGCGCACTCGTCCCCAACCCGGACAGAGGGCAGAGCCTGCTCGTGGTCAACCCGCAACACAACGGAGGGCCCTATGTCGCCCGGCTCGATCCGGCGGATCGTCCGACTGGGCTGCCTGCCGTGCCGGCGGAGGCGCCCGCCTGCCCGTCCGGCATGACGGCGATCTCGTGGACGCAGTACGCCGACGGTGCGATCCTGCTCTGCCGCCTCGACCACACCTACGCCGTGGTGTTCCCAGGCCATCCCGACTGGGTGGCGGCCGAACTGAACTTCTCCCCCGGTGGGCATGAGGTCGTGTTCTCGAACGGCACTCGGGTCCGGGTCAGCCTGGGCGGGCGCGTCCTCACCACTGAGACGGACGGAACGGTGACAGCCTTGCCGGTCACCGCAGCCTGGAACGACGCGGTTGGCCAGGTCAAGGTCGTCACCCCTTCAGATCTGCGCACCTGCCCGGCTGGATCCTGGCCGATCTCCCTGTCGACATACCAGGGTGGTTGGCTGCTGGTCTGCGGCACCGCGGCGGATGCTCCCACCTCGATGCTGTTGGAGGCGGGTTCGGATGTCACCGAGGTGGGCTCGGTGACCTATCGCAACGGCAGCTACTGCGGTACTGCTCAAGCCAACACGATCTGCGGCTACCGATCACCCGCTGTGGTCAGCGTCACCACGCCCGACGGCGCCGTGACCCAGCACAGTGCAGACAGCAATTACTTCGACGGGCACGGTGCCGGCGGCACCGGGCAGGGCAACGGCTCCTATGGCGTGGAAACTCCCGATGACAATGCCAAGGACCAGGTGCGCTACCTCACCCAGATCCTCCAGAAGTCCATGGCAGGGCGCACAAACCTCCAGTCGGCGGTTGACCAGGTGCGCACCTGCACCGACCTCGATAGTGCCGTCTCGTTGTTCAACGACGTGCTCACGAACCGCCAGGAGCTCCTGGATGCCATCGATTCCGCGCCGGTTGACGCTGTGCCGGATGGGCAAGGCCTGGCTGCGAGCCTGCGCCATGCGCTGCGCCTATCCCACGACTCCGACCAGATCTGGCTGCAGTGGGCCCAGTCCGAACAGGCCAACGGGTGCGCTCTGGGACAGGACAATCCGCTCTACCAGCAGGTACGGTCGATGAACGGCGACGTCGCCGTCGCGAAGGAGCAGTTCCTCACGGCGTGGAACCGCGAGATTGCCCCCACCTACAAGGTCCGCACGTTCACGGTGTCCCAAATCTGACTCCGACCGCTGAATGGTGCTTGCGGGAGCCCACGAACCCGTGATCGGTGCTGAGGCCGCTCAGACCTGCGAGCCCGGCGACGCCGGCCTGAGCGGAGGCTTACTCTTCAAGGCGAGCGTCGGACGAGACTGAGCAGAATGGCCCCCTCACTTGCATGAGTGAGTGCTCACTCATTACTCTGATCGGGTGAGCAGAGCTACACCGCTAAGCCCGGACGAACGCCGCCAGGCGATCATCGAGGCAACCTTGCCGTTGCTGATCGCCAACGGCCCCGACCTCAGCACCAAGGAGATCGCCCAGGCCGCAGGGGTCGCCGAAGGGACGATCTTCCGGGTCTTCGAGACCAAGGCCGACCTCGTTCACGCCACCCTGGACGCTGCCCTCACCCCGACCGAAGCACTGGCGGCTCTCAACGCGCTCCCCGAAGACCAGACCCTGATCCAGCGGCTGGCCGCCATCATCCAGATCGTCGCCGATGAAATGGTCCGAACCCGCACGCTGTTCGTCACGGTGTTCGGCAAACCACCGCATGGCCAGCCGCCGAAGCCGCCGGACCATCGGCCGCACCTCAAGCGACTCGAGCTGTTCCGCACCGGAATCGCCACCGCCCTGGATCCCTATTCAGACCAACTCAGCGTGCCGATCGAGAAGGTCGGCCAGCTCATCACGGCGGTGTCAGTCGCCGGCCGTATGTTCAGCCCGAACCAGCAGTTCGATGACCCGATCGAGTGGGCCGAGCTCATCGCTCACGGAATCGCCAAAGGAAACCAATGATCAGACTTCTCGGGCGCTACCTGCGTCCCTACACCCCGCTCCTGATCGGGGTGGTGGTGCTCCAGCTCGTGCAGGCGCTGGCCGCGCTGTTCCTGCCCAGCCTCAACGCGTCCATCATCGACAACGGCGTTGCCAAGAACGACCTCGGCTACATCTGGCAGCTGGGTGCGGTGATGCTGGTCGTCTCGCTGGTCCAGATCGCCGCCCAGATCGGTGCCACCTGGTTCGGCTCCCGCTCGGCGATGAGTGTCGGACGTGACCTGCGCCAGGCCATCTTCGACAAGGCGATCAGCTTCTCCTCCCGGGAGATGAACACCTTCGGTGCGCCCACCCTGATCACCCGCAACACCAACGACGTCCAGCAGGTGCAGATGCTGGTGCTGATGACCGCGACCATGATCATCGGCGCTCCGCTGATGATGATCGGCGGCATCGTGATGGCGCTGCGCGAGGATGTCGGATTGAGCTGGCTGATCGTGGTCGCCGTGGTCGTCCTGGCCGCCATCATCGGCGCGATCATGGTCCAAGTGATGCCGCTGTTCAAGGTCATGCAGACCCGCGTCGACACGCTGAACCGGGTGCTCCGCGAGCAGATCTCCGGTCTGCGAGTGGTGCGCGCGTTCGTCCGCGAGTCCACCGAGGCGGCCCGCTTCGACCGCGCCAATGCCGATCTGGCCGAGACCGCCACCGCGGTCGGCCGCCGAATGATGACGCTGTTCCCGGCCGTGTTCGCGGTGATGAACTTCTCCTCGATCGCGGTCGTCTGGTTCGCCGGCGCCCGGATCGAGGGCGGCTACCTGCAGGTCGGCCAGCTGACCGCCTATCTGGCCTACCTCTCCCAGATCCTGATGAGCGTGATGATGTCGACGATGATGCTGATGATCGCTCCCCGCGCGGCGGTGTCGGCCGGACGCATCAGCGAGGTGCTGTCCTCGGAGTCGTCGGTCGTGCCGCCGGTGAACCCGGTGACCACCCTCAGCCGTCACGGCGAAATCACCTTCGACAAGGTCAGCTTCAGCTATCCCGGCGCGGAGTCGCCGGTGCTGTCCGACATCAGCTTCATCGTCCGTCCCGGCCAGACCACGGCCGTCATCGGCTCGACCGGCTCGGGAAAGACCACCCTGGTCAATCTGATTCCGCGACTGTTCGATGCGACTGAAGGCAGCGTGGCCGTAGACGGCGTCGACGTTCGCGACCTCGAACCGGATCTGCTGTGGAGCCGGATCGGCCTGGTTCCACAGCGTCCATACCTGTTCAGCGGCACGGTCGCGTCCAACCTGCGGTTGGGCAATCCGGACGCCGATGACGCCGAACTGTGGCGGGCTCTGGAGATCGCTCAGGCCGCCGACTTCGTCCGGGCCATGCCCGAGCAGCTGGAGGCCCCGATCGCCCAGGGCGGCACCAACGTCTCCGGCGGTCAGCGACAGCGACTAGCCATCGCCCGAGCCCTGGTCCGGCGTCCTGAGGTCTACGTCTTCGACGACTCCTTCAGCGCTCTGGACGTGGCCACCGACGCCGCCCTACGCGCCGCCCTGGCCGAGGAAACCGGCCAGGCCGCCGTGGTGGTGGTCGCCCAGCGGGTCTCGACGATCCGCAACGCCGACCAGATCGTCGTCCTGGACGACGGACGGATCGTCGGCATCGGTACCCATGACGAGCTGCTGGTCGATTGTCCGACCTACGCCGAGATCGTCGAATCCCAGTTCCGCAGCGAGGAGGCGGCATGAGCCAGCAGAACAGCCCCAAGCCGTCCGCCAACGAGCGGCCCAAGTACGGTCCGCCCACCCGTGGTGGCGGCCCCATGCATCAGGGCGGGAGCGGCGAGAAGGCCGTGAACTTCGTCCCGTCGCTGAAGCGGCTGGCCGGCCAGCTCGGACCCGAGCTGCGCTGGATCGCCCTGGTTGTCCTGATGATCCTGGTCGGCACGATCGCCAACTCGGTGGGTCCGGCGATCCTGGGCAATGCCACCGACCTGATCTACAACGCCAAGGTCGTCAACAACCAGCCGATCGACTTCGCAGCCGTCGGACGGGTGTTGCTCGGTGCCACAGCGGTGTACCTGGTCTACTTCCTGCTGTCCTGGTCGGCGGCCTGGATGATCAACGGCATCGTCCAGCGCTCGATCTACCGGATCCGCCAGTTGGTCTCCGACAAGCTGGCCCGGCTCCCGCTGAAGTACTTCGATGGGCAGCCCCGCGGTGAGTTGCTCAGCCGGGTCACCAACGACGTCGACAACATCTCACAGACCATGCAGCAGACCCTGTCGCAGATCCTGACCAACCTGTTCACCCTGATCGGGGTGCTGGTGATGATGTTCTACGTCTCCTGGGTGCTGGCCCTGGTGGCGCTGATCTCGATCCCGATCGCCATGGCGGTCACCATGGTGATCGGCAAGCGTTCGCAGAAGCTGTTCGCCAAGACCTGGAAGTCCACCGGCGAGCTCAACTCGCAGATCGAGGAGGCCTACACCGGTCACGACCTGGTCAAGGTGTTCGGACGCCGCCGCGAGATCGCCGAGCAGTTCCGGGTGAAGAACGAGGAGCTGTACACCGCGGCCTTCGGCGCCCAGTTCGTCTCGGGCATCATCATGCCGGTGATGTTCTTCGTGGGGAACCTGAACTACGTCGTGATTGCCGTTGTCGGCGGGCTGTTGGTGGCCGGAGGCGGGCTGGGTATCGGCTCGGTGCAGGCCTTCATCCAGTACAGCCGGATGTTCACTCAGCCGATCACGTCGCTGGCTTCAATGGCCAACCTGCTGCAGTCCGGCGTCGCCTCGGCCGAGCGGGTCTTCGAGGTGCTTGACGCCGAGGAGGAGCCGGCCGATGCGTCCGGTTCGCTGCCCGAGCCGGTGCAGGGCCAGGTCGCCTTCGAGGATGTCTCCTTCAGCTACAACCCGGAGCGTCCGCTGATCTCGGACCTGAACCTGGTCGCCGAGCCAGGCTCCACGGTGGCGATCGTCGGCCCGACCGGGGCCGGCAAGACCACCTTGGTGAACCTGGTGCTGCGCTTCTACGACCTGGATGCCGGCCGGATCACCCTGGACGGGGTCGACATCAGCTCGGTGCCGCGCAAGGCCCTTCGCGGGGAGATCGGCATGGTGCTGCAGGACGCCTGGCTGTTCGGCGGGACGATCCGCGACAACATCGCCTACGGGCGCGAGGACGCCACCGAAGAGGAGATCATGGCGGCAGCCAAGGCGACCTACGTGGACCGCTTCGTCCGCTCGTTGCCGCTGGGCTACGACACGGTGATCAACGACGAGGCGTCCAACCTGTCGGCCGGTGAGAAGCAGCTGATCACGATCGCCCGGGCCTTCCTCTCCGATCCGTCGATCCTGATCCTGGACGAGGCGACCAGCTCGGTCGACACCCGCACCGAGTTGCTGGTGCAGCGAGCCATGGCGAAGCTGCGCAGTGACCGGACGTCCTTCGTGATCGCTCACCGGTTGTCGACCATCCGCGATGCCGACGTGATCTTGGTGATGGAGGACGGCGCCATCGTCGAGCAGGGCAATCACGAGCAGCTGCTGGCGGCTCGCGGCGCCTACCACCGCCTGTACCAGGCGCAGTTCGCTGCGGCTGCGGCAGAGGACGCCGCCTGATCAATGACTCGGCGGTCGGCTGACGGGGGGTCGGCCGGCCGCCGTCGTTCGTGACTAGGCTTCGTCCATGGAGCGCACCTGGCGGATCGGGGAGGTCTCCGAGCGCACCGGACTGACCCGGCGCACGCTGCGGCACTACGACGAGCTGGGCTTGCTGGTTCCGTCCGAGCGCAGTTGGGGCAACTACCGGCTGTACTCCAGCGACGATCTGCTGCGGCTGCTGCAGATCCAGAACCTCAAGGCGCTCGGGCTCAGCCTCGAGGAGATCGCCACTGCGCTGGACGATCCGAGTATGGATGCGGCCTCGGCCCTGGCCGGCCATCTGGCCCATCTGGAGGCTCACATCGCGGCCGAGCAACGACTGGCTGCCCGGCTGCGGCGCTTGGCCGAGGCCGATGAGCCGAGTTGGGACGACATCCTCGACGCGATCGCGCTGAGCCGGTTGCAGTCTCACGGCGACCCGACGGTCAGGCTGCGAGCCGCACTGGCCCCGTCGGCGCGTTCGGCGGACGAACTTGTCGAGGCGCTGCTCGCCGAGACCGACGCGGCGGTGCAAGAGACCCTGGTCTGGGCCGTCGCCCAACGACCCGACGCAGCGACGGTGACCCTGTCCGCGCTGGAGTCGGCCACCCCCGCGCAGCGCGGGCTGTTGCTCCGTGCCCTAGCCAAGACCGGATCAGCGGTCGCGAGCGCCATCCTGACAGCCGCGCTCGAGGATCCCGACTCGGGCGTTGCCCGCGCCGCAGCGGACGCGCTGGGCCGGCTCGGTGACCCGGAGGCGGCCGGCCCGCTGGCTGCACAGCTGGGCCAGGGCCACATTCCCGACGACGCCGTGCTGGACGCTCTGGTCGGCCTCGGCGCACCGGCGGCCGGGGCCGTGATCGACGCACTCTCGGCGGCCCCGGCCTCGGGTCGTCCGACCGCCGCCGAAGTCCTGGCTCGGCTGGCCGGACGTGTGGACCCGACCCAGGCCACCTCCGCTGTCTCCGCGCTGGGCACGGCGCTGGCCAGTTCAGAGCCGGAGCTACAGGTCGCGGCCGCCATGGCGCTCGCCGAGTTCGGCGAGTTGGGCCGGACGGCCTTGTCGGCCCAAGCAGCGACCGCCGCCCAGGACCACCCCCAGCTGGCGATCCTCATCGAGAGGCTGCTGCGCCCCGCCTGATGCTGCACCGCCGTGGCTGCGTCCGGCTCGCCCCAGTTCCTTTGTCAGTGTTGTGCCGGCGACCCGATGAGCGACGGTCTGGAAATCATCGGATCTGTGGCCACCGCGCCGCTGCTCCACGCCCACAATTCGAGGGGGCGCTCGCCAACGTGCTCAAAGCTCACAAGACGGCAATTGTGAATAGGTGAATGAAGTCGGTGAATAGCCTCACCAGCCGCGGATTCACAGCGGGCGCACCGGCGCCGTCGACGCTCCGCGATGAGCCGCTACGTACGCTGGGTGAGCAGGCTACGCAATTCTCCTACTGCCGCGTCTAGGTCGTCTCTGGTCACGGCTCGCGAACCCGGATTGAGGTCGATCAGAATCTCGCCTTCTGGCTCCAGAGTAGCCCGTGCCACCTCCTCAGGGTCGGCGGACCCCTGGCGGCGCAGCGCCACCGCGAGTTCACTGCGCGAGACCCCCATCCGACGCAACTGGACATCATCGACCTTGCCGTCGCGAATCAGCTCGGTCGGCTCTCCGATGAACATCCGTCGACCCCAGGCGGAACCCTCGATCACCCGGTCGGCGAGGGCATTGAAGCCGACCAGGACCACCGCCCCGATCAGCCCACCAAGGGCCGAGTTGTCCGGCCCGATGATGGCGTTCTGCACCACATTGGACAGCAGCAGCACGACAACAAGGTCGAGGGAGTTCATCTGCGCGAGGAGCCGTTTGCCCGCCACGCGCAGCAGTGCCGCGATCCCAAGGTAGACCACCACGGTTCGCAGAACCTTCTCCCACAAGGAGATATCGATGCTGAGGAAGGGCAACAACCAGTCCGGAACAGTCATGGTTCAACGCTAGCCAGCACCGGTGAGCCCCGGCTGAGGCTCGCCCTGAGTCAGCTGCCGAGGCTCCCGGTCGGATGATCGACAAGTTGAGCCAGGAGCGTGCGACGTTCAGCCTCGGCCAGCGGCTCGATCAGGGCGGCGACCCGGCTGGCCACCTCGTCCACCCGGCTGCGGGCCGGACGGTAGAGCCAGGCCCGGCCCTCCAGCGAGCGCAGCACATTGCCCTTCTTGGCCAGCCGGTCCAGGACGGTCAAGACGGTGGTGTAGGCCAGCGCCCGGTCGAGGCTGAGGTACTCATGCACATCGCGCACCGACAGCGGCGCGGCGTGGGACCACAAGATCTCCATCACCGCTTGCTCAAGCTCGCCCGATGTGGCCATGACGCACATGCTAAAGCCCTCATTGCGGACTACGACAGTGGGTAGTAGATTGCGCCGCATGAGCGCGGAAACCCTTGCCAGATGGCAATTCGGTATCACCACCGTGTACCACTTCTTGTTTGTGCCGATCACCATTGCACTGTCGCTGTTGGTGGCGGTCATGCAGACGATCTGGGTACGCACCGGTGCCGAAAAAATGCTTCAACTGACCAAGTTCTTCGGGAAGCTATTCCTGATCAACTTCGCCATGGGCGTGGTCACCGGAATCGTCCAGGAATTCCAGTTCGGCATGAACTGGAGCGAGTACTCACGGTTCGTCGGCGACATCTTCGGAGCCCCGTTGGCACTGGAGGCCCTGCTGGCCTTCTTCCTTGAGTCCGTCTTCCTGGGCATCTGGATCTTCGGGTGGGACCGCCTGCCCAAGAAGGTGCACCTGGCCATGATCTGGCTGGCGGCGATCGGCACCATGATCTCGGCCGTCTTCATCCTGGCGGCCAACTCCTGGATGCAGAACCCGGTGGGCGCCAAGTTCAACCCGGCCACTGACCGGGCTGAGATGACGAACCTGCTGACCGTCCTGACCAACCCGGTGAACCTGATCACCCTGCCCCACGTGCTCGTGGCGGCCTACCTGACTGCGGGCGGCCTGATCCTCGGCGTCTCCGGCTGGCATCTGGCCAAGCTGGGACGCTCCGGCGAACTGGCCGGTAAGCAGCTCGATCAGCGCGCAGCCTGGACCTGGGCCACCAAGTTCGGTGCCTGGGTGATGATCGTGGCCGGCGTCCTTTCGATCGCCACCGGCGACATCCAGGGCAAGGTCGTGACGGCCGAGCAGCCGATCAAGATGGCCGCCGCTGAGGGCCTGTGCAACAGCACTCAGAGTGCCGGGTTCTCGATCGTCGCTTTCGGCGTCGACTGCAGCAAGCCGGATTCGGGCTTCGCAGTGACCGTCCCGGGCGTGTTCTCCTACCTCGGCAAGGGCGACGTCAACGCCACCATGGAGGGCATCAACGACCTGAACAAGAAGTACGCCACCGAAGGCTTCACCACCAACGATCTTCAGGTGCAGGCCAAGGACCGGCTGACGGCAGCCGGAGTCACCGACTTCGCACCGTCCATCCCGGTGACCTTCTGGTCCTTCCGGATGATGATCGCGCTGGGCATGATCGGGATCCTGATCGGCCTGTGGGCCCTGCTGGCCACCCGCAAGGGACGCCTGCCCAAGGGCGGCAAGCTGTGGACCGCGGCCATGATCGCAGCCCCGCTGGCACCGCTGTTCGCCAACTCCTTCGGCTGGATCATGGCCGAGATGGGGCGTCAGCCGTTCATCGTCTACGGCGTGCTTCCGGTATCGGCGGCATGGTCTCCCGGGGTGTCGGCCTTCGAGGTCGGGCTCACCATGGTGCTGTACACCCTGATCTACGGCGCCCTCGCGGTCGTCGAAGTCGGGCTGCTGCTGCACTACATCAAGCTCGGACTGCCGGACGTCGAGGAGCCCAAGGTGCTCACCGACGACGACGCTCCCCTGTCCTTCGCGTACTGAGAGGTCTGAGAAATGGTTGATGCAACAGTCCTGCAGACGCTCTGGTTCATCCTGATCGCGGTCTTGTGGATCGGCTACCTGGTCCTGGAAGGCTTCGACTACGGAGTCGCCATGCTGATTCCGTTCCTTGGCAAGAACGACAAGGAACGTCGGGTCATGGTCAACACCGTGGGTCCGGTCTGGGACGGCAACGAGGTATGGCTGCTCACCGCCGGTGGCGCCACCTTCGCGGCCTTCCCGGCCTGGTACGCCACCTTGTTCTCCGGGCTCTACCTGCCGCTGTTCCTGGTGCTGGTCGGCCTGATCATTCGGGGCGTGTCCTTCGAGTACCGCAGCAAGCACCCCGATTCGAAGTGGCGGCACACCTTCGACTGGATGGCAGCCACCGGTTCGTTCATCGTCAGCCTGGTCTTCGGAGTCGGCTTCGCCAACTTCATCCTGGGTCTACCGGTTGCCGCGGACGCCAAGCTGACCAGCCTGTTCGTCCTCGAACCGCGGCCCTACTTCTGGCAGCTGTTCAGCCCGTTCGGCCTGCTCGGCGGAGTGGTGCTGGTGGCGCTGTTCTTGTTCCACGGATCGCTGTACCTGTCCTTGAAGACCAAGGGTGAGCTGCACGACCGGGCCAAGGGCTTCGCCGCCAAGGTCGGCCTGGTGGCCATCGTCGGTGGCGCGGCCTTCCTGATCTGGCAGCAGTTCGTCCACCCGACCGGCCTGATCGGTTGGGGGCTGCTGGTGCTGGCTGCGCTGGGCCTGGTCTCGGCGTGGTGGTTCAACAACGCCGGACGCGACGGAATCGCCTTCGTCTCCACCGCGGCGACCATCCTGTTCGTCGCAGTCGGGATCTTCACGGCGATGTGGCCGGGCCTGGGCTTCCGGGACGCCGCCGGTGCAGCGCTCTCGCCGCTGAACGTGACGACGGCATCGTCCACTCCGTACACCCTCACCCTGATGACGGTCGCCGCGGTGATCTTCGTCCCGATCGTCCTGGCCTACACGACCTGGACGTACTGGGTGTTCCGGCGTCGGCTCAGCATCGAGAACATCCCCGATGAGGTTCCGGCCACTGCCTGATGGCAGGACCTATCGACCCGCGCCTACTGCGCAGAGCCTCGGCGACCAGGGGATACCTGGTCGCCGGGGTCGCAGTTGGCTCCGTAACAGCCATCCTGACCCTGGTTCAGGCATGGCTGTTGTCGTCTTCGATCGGGACGATCTTCGCCACCGGTCACGATGACGGACTGTGGTTGGCGGCCCTCGGCCTGACCGCCGTCTTCGCCGGACGGGCCGGCCTGGCCTGGCTGCATCAGTGGCTGGCGCACCGGACGTCCGCGGCCGTGAAGTCGCAGCTGCGCCGCGACATCATCGGCGCCCGGCTGGCCCACCCGATCGACTCGCCGGCCTCGACCGGTGGGCTGATCACCCTGGTCACCCAGGGCTTGGACGCCCTGGACGGCTACTTCAGCAAGTACCTGCCGCAGCTGATGCTGGCGGTCACTGTGCCGCTGATCATCGGGGTCGCGATTCTGACCTCCGACCTGCTCTCTGCGGTGATCGTGGCGGTCACCGTGCCGCTGATCCCGATCTTCATGGCCCTGGTCGGCTGGACGACCGAGGCCCGTACTCAGCGCCGCTGGGCGATCCAGACCCGGCTGGCGCACCACTTCGCCGACCTGGTCACCGGCCTGCCCACCCTGCAGGTGTTCGGCCGGGCCAAGGCCCAGGCCGAGGGCCTGAAGCGGACCGAGGCTGCGCACGTCCGCGAGACCATGGGGACGCTGCGAATCTCGTTCCTGTCCGCCATGGTGCTGGAGCTACTGGCCACCCTGAGTGTGGCCGTGATCGCCGTGGTGATCGGCTTCCGCGTGGTCTATGGCAATCTCGACCTGACCACCGCGCTCTTCGTGTTGATCCTGGCACCGGAGGCCTACCTGCCGATTCGTCAGGTCGGCGTCCACTACCACGACTCCGCAGACGGCGTGGCGGCCGCCGAGGCCGCCTTCGGCTTGATCGACGCCCACACCGTCCCCGCAGAACTGGGGACAGCCCCCATTTCTGCGGCGGACACCGAGCTCGAGCCCAGCCCGTCCGCGCTGCTGAGCGTCCGCGGACTCACCCACACCTACCCCGGAGCGAGTGCGCGGGCCCTGCTGCCGACCAGCTTCGACATCGAGCCCGGCGAGTTGGTGGCACTGTCCGGCAGCAGCGGCGGCGGCAAGACGACCTTGCTGAACGCGGTGCTCGGCTTCCTGACTCCCAGCGCAGGGGCGCTCTACAGCGGCGGACGTCCACTGGCCGAAGTCGCCGACTGGCGATCCCGGGTCGCCTATGTCGGGCAGTTCCCCGGCCTGGTTGTCGGCTCGGTGGCCGAGAACGTCCGGCTCGGCGACCCGTCGGCCGACGATGACGCTGTGCGGGACGCCCTGGCCCGGGCTGGGGCCGCAGACCTGCCGCTGGACCAGGCGATCGGTGACCGTGCCGAGGGAGTGTCGGCCGGCGAACGGCGTCGGATCGCCACCGCGCGGGCGCTGCTGCGGATCGACGCGACCGGCACCGCCAGTGGCCGACTGTTGGTCCTCGACGAGCCGACCGCCGGTCTGGATGCCGACGCCGAAGCCGTCTTGCTGACCAGCCTGCGTCAGGCGGGGGTTGGTGTGCTGGTGGTCAGTCACCGGCCGGCTGTCCTGGCTTCGGCCGACCGGGTCATCGAGCTGGAGGTCGCAGCTGCGGCCGCCCCAGCCGCCGAACCGACGTCGGCCGGCGAGTCGTCCGCCCGTCCGTCCGCATCGACGGGGGCGCCGAGCCCCGCAGTCGCCAATCCGGACGACGTCGCGCTGCCGGTCGACGATCGTCCCCTGTTGCGCCGCCTCCTTGACGCCGTCCCTGGCTCTCGCAAGTGGTTGGCCCTGGCCGTGTTCCTGGCCTTCTGCGCCAGCGCCGCCTCGGTGGCATTGATGTCGGTGTCGGCCTGGCTGCTCACCTTCGCGGCGCTGCTGGTGCCGGTGCTGTTCCTCGAGGCGCCGTCGGTGGCGGTGCGCTTCTTCGGCATCTCCCGCGGTGTGTTGCGTTACGTCGAGCGACTCACCGGGCACAACATCGCGCTGCGGCTGCAATCGGCGCTGCGACTGGAGACCTACTCCCGACTGGCTCGCACCACCTTGCTCGGACGGCGCCGCGGCGACCTGCTCACCACGGTGATTGCCGACGTGGAGGCGATTCAGGACCTGATCGTCCGGGTGTGGATCCCGTTCCTCGCCTCCTCACTCGTCATCGCGATCACCGCTCTCGCGATGGGTGTCATCTCACCTGGGTCGGGGCTGGTGCTGCTGGCCAGCGCTGCGGTCGCCGGTTTGGTGGTCCCCTGGCTTGCCCAGAAGCTCTCGGCTCGGGCCGACGTGGCGATGGTGCGGCTGCGCGGTGAGCTGGCCGACGACGTCCAGGAGATCACCGAGGCTGCCGCTGACCTGGTCGCCTACAACGCCGCCGAGGCGTACACCGAGAAGCTTCTCGCCGTGGACGAGCAGCTGCGCCGGGCGGAGGCCCGCAGCACCTGGGTGCGCGGTCTGGCCGTCGCCAGCCAGTTGCTCGCCGCCGGTGCCGCGGTGATCGGCGCCCTGCTGATCGGTGCGGACGCCGTGGCCGCCGATTCACTGGCGCCGGGGGTGGTCGGCTGGATGCGCGACGTCGTCTTCATTCGGATCCCCGATCCGCCGGCAGCCGCCCTACAGACAACGCTGCTGGCGGTGCTGGTGCTGACCCCGCTGGCCCTGCATGAGGCCTTGTCGACGCTGGTCCAGTCGGCCCAGACCTACACGCGCGCGAAGGTGGCCCTGGGCCGGGTGGACGAGCTGCTCGCCGCCGATCCGGTCGGAGCCGGCGACCTGCCCGCGGCGGCGGCACCGGTGGCCGAGCCTGGCCTGGTGGTTGCCGAGCTCTCGGCCGGCTGGCCGGGCCACGACCCGGTGGTGACCGGGCTGAGCCTGGATGTGGAGCGCGGCCAGAAGGTGGCCCTGGTCGGGCCGTCCGGGGTCGGCAAGACCACCGTTGCCGCGACGGTCCTGGGTCTGATTCCGGCGATGGGCGGGCAGGTGGACGTCCGCGGACGGGTCGGCTACCTGGCCCAGGACGCCCATATCTTCTCCACCTCGATCGCCGAGAACGTCCGGATCGGCAACCGCGACGCCACCCCCGAGCAGGTGGCCGCAGCGCTGACTCGGGCCGGGCTGTCGCTCTCCCCTGATCGCCTGGTCGGCGAGACCGGCACCCAGCTCTCCGGCGGCGAGGCTCGCCGGGTGGCGCTGGCCCGGCTGCTGGTCGGCGAGTATCAGGTGCTGGTGCTCGACGAGCCCACCGAGCACCTGGACGTCGAAACCGCCACCCACCTGATGGACGACATCTGGTCGGGCACCTCCGACTCCGCCGTCCTGGTGATCACCCACGACCCCGCGGTCGTCGCCCGCTGCGACCGCGTCGTCCCCCTCTAGCCCGCAACCCCGGGGACGGTTCCATTACCGTCCACCCTTGTCCGGCCGATTCGCGGGGACGGTTCCATTACCGTCCACCCTCGCCAGGCCAATTCGCGGGGACGGTCCCAACACCGTCCACCACCAGCCAACGGTCAGCCCAGAACCTCGGACGCCCAGCCTCAGTCCTCGGCGAGGACGATCACCCGGTCGGCCTTACTGAAGCTGATCAGGTCCCCCTTGGCCGGATTCACCCGGACGCCGTAGGCCTCCGCGCCCGAGTGCGCGTACTCGGCTACCCGATAGCCGATCGCCGTCTCCCCACGGCGACGAGCGGCTTCCAGCACTGTGTAGAAGTTCACCTCGGCACCGGGTGCCACGTACAGCTCAGCCGGACGCAGGTAGACCTCACTGCCCTCGGACTTGAACAAGGTGGTGAACACATCGGCCAGGCCCTTGTTCTCCGAGATCTGGGAGAGCATCAGCGCGACCAGCTTGTCGCTGACGATCAGGTCGTCGGCCCGAGCCACTTCGGCCAGTTCGCGATTGCGGTCATCGATCATCTCGCTGACGATATTCAGGTTCACTTCCGCCCGCTCGGCGATATCGCGTAGGTGGAGCAGGGTGACCAGAGTCCGTCCGTCCGCCCGTTCAGCGCCGTAGCTGTCGACATCAGCCAGCAGGATGATGTGGTCGAACTCGGCGACCCGCAGAGTGTCCAGGACGGCCCGCTTCGTCGGGTCGCCGGAGACCTGACGGACGGCGAGATTCTGCAGCTCGGGAAGTGGCGGCATCGGGCCGGGAGCGACCAGCACCGCCTCAGACCCCGGCGCAACGTACTCGTCCAGCTCGCGGATCATCACCGGGAGCACCGGATTCACGCTGAGCACCAGGGTGCGCTCAGGCTCGGCCGGGCCGGCGGCGGTGGCCACCACTGCGGACGCGTCCACCGACTCCGGAGCAACGCCGAGCTCGATCTCGGAGTCATCCGCAGCCACCACGATGATCTGATCATCGGCACCGATGACTGTGTCGTCGGCAGGGTTGAGGACTGGCTTCGAATCCCTAACCAGGCCCATCACCGCGCACTTCGGGAACGACAGCTGCGCATCGAAGTAGGTCTTTCCGACCAGGCTCGGCTGCTGCGTGAAGTAGATCTCGTCGCCGTCGAAATCCAGGAACTCCTGATAGACCACGGAGAGCCCCGACTGCCGACAGCTCTGCACGGTGATCCGGCCAATCACCTCTTGGCCGACCACCCAGTGCACCTCGTCGCGACCGGCCAGCCGAGCCACGTCCAGATTGTCGGGGTCGCTGAGCTCGGCAACCACGTGCAGCCTGTCGTCGGCGCGCTCGGGGTTGTTGGTCAGCGCCAGTGCGGTCTTGATCACCTCGGTGTCGGGGTCTGGAGAACCCTCCGGAGCGAGCACGATGATGCTCCGCGCCCACCATGGGCTGCCCAGCCGCAGGTCGGCCAGGCTCTTCGGGTCGCCACTGCGGCAGATCACCTTGGTGCCACCGAGGTTCGGACAGGCCTCATTGATCTGATCGTCCATCTCGACCTTGTCCCGGTCGGCGAGGATCACCACGCGGGCTCGTCCGCGCGACTCGTTGGCCACGGCCAGCTCGTTGACGATCGAGGGGACCTTGCTGCTCCAGCCAAGGATCAGGGTGTGGTCGCGCTCGAGAACCCGGGAGCGGCCCTTGCGGAGTTCGGCGATCTTGTCGTCGAAGGCGCCCGAGACGATGCCGATCAAGCTGGCCACGATCACCAGGCCACCAATCGTGATGGCGAGCATGAAGAAGCGGAATGCCCAGCCCGAGTCGCCGCCCATGGTGCCCGGGTCGAGGGTACGCATCAAGCCACCCCAGAGCAGATCGAGCAGGTCGCCGTCGGCGGCATCGTCCGGGAAGGCGTGGAAGAGAAAGGCTAGGCCGCCGACGACCACCACCAGCAGGACCGTGGCCATCCCGAGCAGGCCCATCAAGGCGATGGTGCCCCGCGACATCCAGTTGTCGAACCAGTAGCGAAGGCGCTCTCCGGCCGCCGGTTTGCCCATTGAAGGATCCTCTCCGCAGCGAATTCCGAGCGAAGCGTATCTACGGCACGAGCATGCGAGCGGCCTGATCGCCAGATTGTCATATCCGGCGATAAGCACATCTTCGCCGACAGCGATCCCGGGGACGGTTCCATTACCGTCCGCCCTAGTCAGCGCCATTTGGTGGGGACGGTTCCATTACCGTCCGACCCAGTCAGCGCCATTTGGTGGGGACGGTTCCATTGCCGTCTAGACGATCACCGGGTCAGGCGACACCCTCCCGAAGATCCGAGTTACCCGCCTGGAGCCGAATCACCATCGCCCGGCTGAGCCCGGTCGCCGCGCTGATCTGCTCGTAGGGGACCGACCGGGTACGCAACTCGCGGATTGCCCGCTGCTGACGACGCCTATCGAGCCGAGCGAAATCCGAGGAGTCCTCAGTCCCACACACCACTCGCACCAGTTCAAGCACCTCGGCGCCGGTGTACCTCGGACGCCGTCCCGGACGAGCCGCTGCACGCGCGTCCAAGTCCAATGGCGCGGCGTGAGCAACATCGTCAAGGAAGCTGTCGGGAAGGATCGCCATCAGTGCGTCCCAGTCGATCAGCGACGACCGGCCGCCCACCAGCCGCCTACTGCTCCAGCGGTATTCGTCCGGAGTTCGCGACAGGCCGGCCTCGACCGGGTTGTCCCAGATGTAGCGCAGCAAAGTAATCAGGTAGGCATCCGATTCGACCGGCTTGCTGCGAAAGCGGTCCTGGAAGAGGTGCCCCACACGTCCGTACTTCTGGTTGAACCACCAGACGTATCGGACGCCCAGTCGCTTGACTACGGTGCCGATCGGCTCGTCGGAGGTGCGAAGCACCAAGTGGACATGGTTTGGCATCAGGCAATAGGCGAGGACCTTGCAGCCGGACGCGGCCTTCACTGTGTCGAGCGCAGAAAGGAAGTGCTCGTAGTCCTCATCCTCGAGGAACACCGCATCGCGGTTCACGCCTCTGAGCATCACGTGATAGATCGACGATGCGGCGTACTGCCGCCGTTGACGAGCCATGTTCGCCCCCTAAGAACCTCACGAATGTGAGCGACGGTAGGCCACCTCGCGGTTCAGGAGGAGGGTGCCTTTGGCACGCTGTGGATAACTCAGGTCGTCCGCGGCTCGCTGTGGACGACCGATGGACGGTAATGGAACCGTCCCCGGTGAGCGCGGCGACCAGAGTGGACGGTAATGGAACCGTCCCCGGTAATCGGGGCTGACTTGGGGTGATGCGGGCGCGGAGCGGGAGGTGATGCGGAGGGCTTAGCGGGGCGGCTCGGGGCTCAAAGAATTCCTCAGTCGGCCATACCTTGACGGGTATATTTCGACACTCGAATGTTGCGCAAATGCCCTTGTCAGCACGGGTCTGTCAGCGGGAGTAGGGTGCTGTCCGAGCGCATAGTTTGACAACGAAGGGGTGCACTGTGGCCCGCGATATCACCGAACTTCCCGACCTCGCCGATGCCAGTGGACGGGTGGCTCCAGTCAGAACCCGAATGCCGATCTATCTGGACCGGCTGCCACCGTGCAACAGCGCGTGTCCGGCCGGGGAGAACATCCAGGAATGGCTGCGGCTGGCCAAGGCCGGCCAGGACGAGGCCGCCTGGCGGGAACTGGTGAAGAACAACCCCTTCCCCGCCATCCACGGACGGGTCTGCTACCACCCCTGCGAAGGCGCCTGCAACCGCGTCGAGCTGGACGGTTCGGTCTCGATCCACTCCGTCGAGCGCTACCTCGGCGACCTGGCCATCGAGAAGGGCTGGCAGTTCGACAAGCCGCGCTTCTCCTCGGGCCGCAAGGTGTTGGTGGTCGGTGCCGGCCCGTCCGGGCTGAGCGCGGCCTACCAGCTGGCCAAGATGGGCCACGAGGTCGAGATCCGCGATTCCTCCCCCAAGCCCGGCGGCATGATGCGCTACGGCATCCCCGAGTACCGGCTGCCGCGCGCCGTCCTGGACGCCGAGATCGAGCGCCTCTACGCGCTCGGGGTGAAGATCACCACCGACTACACGGTCAAGGATCTGCTCGCCGACCAGGCCGAAGGCGGCTTCGAGGCGGTCTTCGTGGCCATCGGCGCGCACCTGTCCAAGCGGGTCGACATCCCCAACCGCGATGCCTCCAAGATCGTGGACGCGGTCAGCTTCCTGCGTGATGTCGCCTCCGGCGAGCGTCCGATGATCGGACGCAAGGTGGCCATCTACGGCGGCGGCAACACCGCCATGGACGCCGCTCGCGTCGCCCGCCGGCTCGGAGCCGAGGAGTCGATCATCGTCTACCGGCGCACCGAGGAGCAGATGCCCGCGCACGCCGAGGAGAAGGAAGGCGCCGAGCGTGAGGGCGTCAAGATGAACTGGCTGCGCACCATCTCCAGCGTCGACGAGTCCGACCTGACCGTCGAGATCATGGAGCTGGACGAGAACGGTAAGGCCCGCGGCACCGGACGCTTCGAGAAGCTCGAAGCCGACACCGTGATCCTGGCCCTGGGCCAGGAGGCCGACTCCAACTTCCTGCGCCGGATCCCGGGCATGCACTTCGACCACGACGTCGTCCAAGTGAACCCGCGCACGCTGATGACCGACGTCCCGGGCATCTTCGCCGGCGGCGACGCGGTGCCCTCGGACCGCACGGTGACCATCGGGGTCGGCCACGGCAAGCGGGCCGCCAAGCAGATCGACGCCTACCTGGCCGGACGCGAGGCCGTCGATCGCCCCAAGCACGATCTGGCCAGCTTCGAGAAGCTGAACCTGTGGTACTTCGGCGATGCCCGCCGCAACACTCAGCCCGAACTCGAGCCGTCCGAGCGGGTCACCGACTTCGACGAGATCGTCGGCGGCCTGACCGAACTTCAGGCGCACACCGAGGCTGCCCGCTGCCTGTCCTGCGGCAACTGTTTCGAGTGTGACGGCTGCCTGGGCTCCTGCCCCGAGGATGCGGTGATCAAGCTCGGTAAGGGCAACCGCTACCGCTACGACTACGACAAATGCACTGGCTGCGCGACCTGCTTCGAGCAGTGTCCGGTCGGTGCCATCGCGATGATCGAGGAGAACTGAGCATGGCCCGGGTAATCATTGACGGGAACGAGGCCGCAGCCTCGGCGTCCTACCGGCTCAACGAGCTGTGCAGCATCTACCCGATCACCCCCAGCTCGACGATGGCCGAGCTGGCCGACGAGTGGTCGGCCCGCGGACGCAAGAACGTCTACGGCTCGATCCCGACCGTCATCGAGATGCAGTCCGAAGGTGGCGCGGCCGGTGCCCTGCACGGCGCCTTGCAGGGCGGTGCCTTGAGCACCACCTTCACCGCCAGCCAGGGATTGCTGCTGATGATCCCGAACATGTACAAGATCGCCGGCGAGCTCACCTCGATGGTGCTGAACGTCGCCGCGCGGTCGCTGGCCGCCCAGGGCCTGAGCATCTACGGCGACCATCAGGACGTGATGGCGGTCCGCCAGACCGGCTTCGCCATGCTGAACTCGTCCTCGGTGCAGGAAGCCCACGACATGGCCGCCATCGCGCAGCTGGCTACGCTGCGTTCGCGAGTACCGTTCGTCCACTTCTTCGACGGCTTCCGGACCAGCCACGAGGAGAACAGCTGCGAGCTGCTCACCGACGAGCAGCTGCTGGCCTTCGTCCCAGAGGACCTCGTCCGCGCCCACCGGCGCCGGGCGCTGTCCCCGGAGCACCCCTACATTCGCGGCACCGCGCAGAACCCGGACACCTACTTCCAGGGACGTGAAGCTGCCAACCCGTTCTACGAAGCCGTTCCCGGCATCGTCTCGGCGGCCATGGATCAGTTCGCCGCCCTGGCCGGACGCCACTACAACCTGGTCGACTACTACGGCGCCCCGGACGCCGAGCGGGTGATCGTGATCATGGGCTCGGGCGCGCACACCGTCCGCTCGACCGTCGAGCACCTGGTCGGCAAGGGCGAGAAGGTCGGCGTCGTCCAGATCCGGCTCTACCGTCCGTTCCCGACCGAGGAGGTGCTGGCCGCGATTCCGGCCACCGCCAAGGCAGTCGCGGTGCTGGACCGCACCAAGGAGCCCGGGGCCGGCGGCGAGCCGCTGTTCCTGGATCTGGCCGCAGCCCTCGGCGAGGCCCATGCGGCCGGACGCCGGGATCACCTGCCGCACCTGTCCGGTGGACGTTATGGCTTGTCCAGCAAGGAATTCACGCCGGCCATGGTGGTCGGAATCTACGACGAGCTGGCCCTGCCCAGCCCCCGTCCACGGTTCACGATCGGCATCAACGACGACGTGACCATGCTCAGCCTGCCCTACGACCCGTCCATCGATCTGGAGGATCCGTCCACCCTGCGCGCGGTCTTCTACGGCCTCGGCTCGGACGGCACCGTGGGCGCCAACAAGAACTCGGTGAAGATCCTCGGCGGCATCGAGGGCACCTACGCTCAGGGCTACTACGTCTACGACTCCAAGAAGTCGGGTTCGCGGACGGTCTCGCACCTGCGGTTCGGGCCGAAGCCGATCGAGGCGCCGTATCTGGTCAGCCAGGCCGGCTTCATCGGCTGCCACCACTGGTCGATTCTGGAGCGGGTGGACGTACTGGAGTTCGCCGCGCCGGGCACCGTCTTGCTGATCAACGCGCCGTTCGGCCCGGACGAGGTCTTCGCCCAGCTGCCGGTGCCGATGCAGGCCAAGATCATCGCGCTCGGCATCGAGCTGTGGACGATCGACGCCAACCTGGTGGCCCGCAAGGCCGGCATGGGCCGACGGACGAACACCGTCCTGCAGACCTGCTTCTTCGCCATCTCGAAGGTGATGCCGCGGGCCGAGGCCATCGAGGCGGTCAAGGCGACGATCCGCAAGACCTACGCCCGTAAGGGCGCAGACGTCGTGGCCAAGAACGAGGCCGCAGTGGACGCCTCGGTGGATTCGCTGTTCCGGGTGGAGGTTCCCGCCGCCCCGGTCGGTGAGCACCAGATGATCCCGCCGGTCCCGTCCAGCGCGCCCGAGTTCGTCCGCAATGTCACCGGCTCGATGCTGGCCGGCACCGGCGACTCGCTGCCGGTCTCCGCACTTCCGGTGGACGGCACCTACCCGTCCGGGACTACCCGGTACGAGAAGCGCAACATCTCCGACGTGATCGCCCAGTGGGATCCCGAAGCCTGCATCCAGTGCGGCAACTGCGCGTTCGTCTGCCCGCATGCGGTGCTGCGCGCGAAGTACTACAACTCGTCCGCCCTGGACGGTGCCCCCGAAGGCTTCGAGTCGGCGCCGCTGAACGCGGCCGGCTTCCCCGGCTCGCGCTACACCCTGCAGGTGTACGCCGAGGATTGCACCGGCTGTGGTCTGTGCACCGAGGCCTGCCCGGTCAAGCCGCTGGGGGCCACCTCGAACCGTCGGGCGATCAACCTGGCTCCGGTGCTGGAGCGGGACAAGGAGATCGCCAACGTGGCGTTCTTCGAGAAGATCCCGGTGAACCGGCGTTCTCGGATCGACTTCGCCAACGTCCGCGGCACCCAGTTCCTGGAGCCGCTGTTCGAGTTCTCCGGGGCCTGCTCCGGCTGTGGCGAGACCCCGTACCTGAAGCTGCTCACCCAGCTGTTCGGCGGCCGGGCCACCGTGGCCAATGCCACCGGCTGTTCGTCCATCTATGGCGGCAACCTGCCGACCACGCCCTGGTCGTCCAACAAGTACGGGCGCGGGCCGGCCTGGTCGAACTCGCTGTTCGAGGACAACGCCGAGTTCGGATTGGGCCTGCGGCTGGCCGCCGACCTGCACACCGCCACCGCCCGCAAGCGGCTGGAGGAGCTGCGCGACGAGCTCGGTGACGAGACCGTGGACGCCATTCTGGACGCCCCGCAGCAGTACGAGTCGGAGCTGTCCCAGCAGCGGGCCCGGGTGGACGCGCTGAAGAGCCGGCTGGACGGCATGACCGGCGCCAAGGTCGAGGATCTGCGTTCGGTGGCCGACCACCTGCTGCGCCGCAGCGTGTGGATAGTCGGTGGTGACGGCTGGGCCTACGACATCGGCTCGGCCGGCGTCGATCACGTGCTGGCGTCCGGACGCAATGTGAACATCCTGGTGCTGGACACCGAGGTGTACTCCAATACCGGCGGCCAGGCGTCCAAGTCGACCCCGCTGGGCGCGGTGGCCAAGTTCGCCGCCGGCGGCAAGGTGACCACCAAGAAGGACATGGCTCTGCAGGCCACCGCCTACGGCAACGTCTACGTGGCCCGGGTGGCGATGGGAGCCGATCCGCAGCAGACCCTGAAGGCGTTCCGCGAGGCCGAGGCCTACGACGGGCCCAGCCTGATCCTGGCCTACAGTCACTGCATCGCCCACGGCATCGACATGCGCAAGGGCCTGGATCAGCAGTACGCCGCGGTGGCGTCCGGGCACTGGCCGCTGATGCGCTACAACCCGGTGCTGCGGGCGGCCGGACGCAACCCGTTCCTGCTGGATTCGCCGCGTCCGCGCTTGCCGCTGCGGGATTATCACGCCAAGGAGCTGCGGTTCCGGATGCTGATGAACTCCGATCCGGAAGCCGCCGAGCGACTCCTGGAGTTGGGTCAGGAGCAAGTGACCCGGCGTTGGGCAGAATACGAGGAGATGGCCACTCGGGGCGCCGAGCGGTTCGCCGAGGTAGCGAGGAGCTAAGCGATGGACACCACCACCAGCTATCTGGGTCTCACCTTGCGGCATCCGCTGGTGGCTTCGGCCGGCCCGCTGTCGCAGAGCGTCGATCAGGTGAAAGCCCTGGCCGACACCGGGTTGGGCGCGGTGGTGCTCTACTCGCTGTTCGCCGAGCAGGTGCAGCGCCAGGCCGAGCGTGACCTGGCGCTGGAGGAGGACTACGCCGAGTCGTTCGCCGAGGCGACCAGCTACTTCCCGTCCATGGACGAGCTGGCCAACCCGGCCGCCGGCTACCTGAGCCTGATTGAGCGCTCGGCCAAGGCGGTGGACGTGCCGGTCATCGCCAGCCTGAACGCGTCCGCGCTCGGCTCGTGGACGAGCTTCGCTCAGCAGCTGGTCGATGCCGGAGCGTCCGCGCTGGAGTGCAACATCTACCTCGTGCCCGGCGATCTGAGCATGACCGGTGCCGAGGTGGAGGCCCAGCACCTGGAGATCGTGGCCGCGGTGAAGCAGGCTGTGGACGTCCCGGTGGCGGTGAAGCTGTCGCCGTACTTCTCCAGCCCCGGCAACTTCGCCCTGCAGGTAATTGAGGCCGGCGCGGACGGCCTGGTGCTGTTCAACCGCTTCCTGCAGCCCGGCGTGGACGTCGAACAGCTGGCCGTGGTGTCGGGGGTGCATCTGTCGTCGCCGGCCGACGCCCGGGTGCCGCGAACCTGGATCGCCGCGCTGCGCCGCCAGACCAAGGCCTCGCTGGCCGCCAGCTCGGGCGTGGAGTCCTCAGCCGATGCAATCGCGCATCTGCTGGCCGGCGCTGATGTGGTGATGACGACGTCCGCCCTGGTCCGGCACGGGGCCGGCTACGCGGCCAAGCTGATCGCCGGCATGGACGACTGGGCCCAATCCAAGGGCTACACCAGCGTGGACGAGTTCCGTGGCCTGCTCGCGGTGCCGTCGGACGCCGACCCGCTGGGCTACCACCGCTCCGGCTACATGGCCGCCCTGGAGAAGGCCAAGTCGATGTACGGCTCCCTGCGCCACTGAGGCTCGAGCCCGCAGAAAACGGGGGCTGTCCTCCTTCTCTGCGGCGGACGCGAGCCGGGGTGGGCCGGTACAGTCGGGACGTGCCACATCGCAAGGGTTCAGCGCCGATCCCGCCCGCCAGCACGTCCGCGACGAACGAGCCTGCCGCCCCGGCGAGCAGCCCTGATCAGCGGTCGCTCGTCCCGCGCCACGGCGGCGGGCACCGTCCGCTGACCATCGCCGAGTTCACCGACAACTACGGCCCGGCCGAATCCGGGCTGCTGTATTCGGTGCAGTCGCTGGAGGGCCAGATCCTGGCCGCAGGCCACAAGGTGCTACTGGTTGCCCCGGTCGCCGACGGCCCCAACCCCTACGCCGGGCGCGCCGGACGCCGTGAGATCCGACTGCCCAGCGTGCAGATCCCCGGCACCCAGATCCGGCTGTCGATGGGCCAGGATTTCGACTATCGGCTGGCCCAGCTGGTGGCCAACCCGCCAGACGTGATCCACGTCCACGGTCTGGGCCCGATCAGCCTGCTCGGGCTGTGGGCGGCCGAGCGGACGGGGCGTCCGCTGGTGATCACCTGGCAGAACGATCTGGAGGCCTACGCCGAGCACTACTGGCACGTCCTTCCCTTCCTGAACGCGGCCTACAAGGTCTACGAGCTGCACATGGCCGAATCGACCTGGGAGCAGATCAAGAAGTTGAAGCTCAAGCGTCCGCGCCGCGGCGGAGCCCAGGTGGAGCTGCTCGAACTGGCCGCCAAGATGCTCACCGACGCCGACGTGGTGATCACCCCGTCGGTCAAGACCGCCGAGCGGGTGCTCGAGGTGGCCCCGGCGTCGGCCGTCCGGGTCGTCCCCAACGGCGTCGATCCGCTGCCCGCGCTTCCGCCGATCAGCAAGTCCCGCGGCCCGCGGCTTCTCTACGTCGGACGGATCTCCCAGGAGAAGGGGATCGACCTGCTGCTGGACGCCTTCGAGCTCGTCCGCGATCAGGTGCCGCACGTCGAGTTGATGCTGGTCGGCGAGTGGCGCACCGCCCCCACCAAGCTGCGCCGTCGGCTGGTCCGGGCTTCGCGGTTCGGCCGCGTCCGGCTGGTCGGGCAGGTGCCCAAGGCGAAGCTCAGTGCCTACTACGCCGCCGCCGACGCCTTCGTCTTCCCGTCGCTGACCGACACCCAGGGGTTGTCGCTGCACGAGGCCGCCCATGCCGGACTTCCCTTCGTCATGGTCGACCACGAGTTGCGCCTGGTCACCGAGCCGGGCGTCAACACCGTCCTGGCCAGGCCGAATCCGGTCTCGCTGGCCGGCGCGATCGTCAGCCTGCTGGACGCCCTCAACGACCCGACCTACCGCAGCCAGGCCGCCGAGCGCTCCCGCGAGCTGGCCGCGCAGTGGACGCTGACCGGTCAGTGCTCGCAGATGATCGGCATCTATGAGGATCTGGCTGCCGGACGTCCGGTGCCCACCACCGAGAATCTCGCTCCTGACTACGGGCGCCGCGTCTTCCCCGGGCGGACGGTCACGGCCCGCTTCGATCGTCCCGACTGAGCCGGTATTTCGGCCAGATGAAGGCTCGATGACGAACGTTCATTCAGGCCTTCATCACGGCTGAGCGCGTCCTATCGTGGCTGCACGATCGCTGCGATAGGAGGTGGACGGGTGCTCCCCGACGCTGTTGCCGACGCGCCCGCCGACAATCCGGGCTGGCGCATGCCCGCCGAGACTGAGCCCCACGAGCGCACCTGGATGGCCTGGCCGTCCAGCGGCTACACGCTGGGCTCGACCTGGGGCGAGGCCGAAACCGCCCGGCGCGCGTGGGCGTCGGTGGCCAATGCCATCGTCGACTTCGAGCCGGTCTCGATGATCGTCCCGCCGACCGCCACCGCCGAGGCGACCCGGCTGCTGAGCACGTCGGTGGAGTTGTACTTCCGTCCCCTCGACGACGCCTGGTACCGCGACATCGGGCCCACTTTCGTCCTCGGACCGGACGGACGCTTGGGCGCGGTCGACTGGCTGTTCAACGGCTGGGGCGCGCAGAGCTGGGCCCGCTGGGAGCTGGACGCCGGCGCCGCCGAGGTGGCCATCACGGCAGCGGGTGCCACCGCGACCCGCTCGGCCCTGACCAACGAGGGTGGTGGGATCCACACCGACGGGCAGGGGACGTTCCTGCTCACCGAGACCGTCCAGCTCGACCCCGGACGCAACCCGGGCTGGGTGAAGGCCGATGTCGAAGCCGAACTCTCCCGGGCGGTCGGGGCGAAGAAGGCGATCTGGCTGCCGCGCGGGCTGACTCGCGACTCCCAGACCTACGGCACCCGCGGCCATGTCGATCTGCTGGCCACCTTCGTCGGCCCCGGACGGCTGCTGGTGCACTCCCAGACCAACCCGGAGCACCCGGACTACCTGGTCAGCGCAGAGATCCGGGACGTCCTGGTCGGCCAGACCGATGCTCACGGGCAGGCCCTGGAGGTCATCGATCTGCCCGCCCCGACGGTGCTGCGCGATGCCGAGGGCTGGGTCGACTACAGCTATGTGAACCACTACGTGCTCAACGGTGCGGTGCTGTTCGGCAGCTTCGCCGACCCGTCCGATGAGAGCGCCGCCGAGATCCTGGGCGCCGCCTATCCGGGCCGTGAGGTGCTCAGTGTGGACGCGCGCCCGCTGTTCGCCCGCGGCGGCGGCGTCCACTGCATCACCCAGCAACAACCGCGTTCCGCAGAAGGAGTCCGTCGATGAGAACCGTGGTGGCCACCCCCCTGGACTCACCCGCCCGAGTCCAGCCGTCCACACGTCCGCCGCTGGTGGTGGGTCTGGTGCAGACCCACTGGCACCCCGATCCGGCCACCCACCGGGCGGTGCTGGACGACGGAATCGGCTCAGCTGCGGCCGAAGGTGCCGAAGTGGTGTTCCTGCCAGAACTGACCCTGCAGCGCTACCCGGCCGACACCCTGCCCGCCGGGCGTGCTGCCGATCTGGCCGAGGACCTGGCCGACGGGCCGACCTACCGCTTCGCCGCCGAGTCGGCCGGACGCCACCAGGTGCTGGTGCACGCCTCGCTCTACGAGCGCGCCGACGGCCCGGACGGACGCGGCTACAACACCGCCATCCTGGTCGCCCCGGACGGCACTCTGCTGGCCAAGACCCGCAAGCTGCACATTCCGGTGACCGCCGGCTACCACGAGGATCACTACTTCCGTCCAGGCCCGGCCGAGGACGCCTACCCGGTGACCACGCTGCCGCTGCCCTCGTCCGCCCGGGTCGGCCTGCCGACCTGCTGGGACGAGTGGTTCCCCGAGGTGTCCCGGACCTACTCGCTGGCCGGGGCCGAAGTGCTGGCCTACCCCAGTGCGATCGGCTCCGAGCCTGATCATCCGGCTTTCGACACCGAGCCGCTGTGGCGGCAGGTGATCTCGGCCAACGCGGTCACGGCCGGCACCTTCATGGTGGTGCCGAACCGGTGGGGCACCGAGGGCAAGATCGCCTTCTACGGCTCGTCCTTCATCGCCGACCCGTACGGGCGGGTGCTGGCCCAGGCGCCGCGCTCGGCCGATCTGGTGCTGGTGGCGTCGCTGGATCTGGATCAGTGCCGCGATTGGCGTGAGCTGTTCCCGTTCAACCAGACCCGGCGTCCGGACACCTACGCCGGCCTGCTGGCCCCGGCCATCGACCGTCTCTAGCGGGCTGCATTGGGGACGGTTCCAATACCGTCCACCGTAGTCAGCGGGTGTAGTGGGGACGGTTCCATTACCGTCCACCGTAGTCAGCGAGAATCGCTGGAAGGCGGCGTTGCCCGCGAATGTAGGCTCGCGATGTATTGCCGCAGTCCGAAGGAGATACCGGGTGCGAGTCCGATCGCGTCTGCTGATAACCACCGCGTCGATGGCCTGCCTGCTCGGCTTGGCAGCCTGCGCCGGCGACCCGGTGACGATGGGTTCCCGGCCACACGCGGGGACGCACTACGGCGAGGCCACCGTGACCAACCCGGAGCCGGTGACGCCCAGCACGCTGCCCGGCTTCGTGGCCCCGACAAGGGCGTCGAACGGCTGGTACACCAAGCCGCTGCTGGGCAGCAAGGGCTCGGTCAGCTGGCAGATCTTCGACGCGGCCAGCCAGCCACTGCCGTCAACTGAGGGCCAACAGAAGGTGGTCTGGGGCTCGGGCGACACCTACACCGAGGTGCCCGGCGTCCTGGTCTGGCGCGGCAACAACTCCCGCACGGCCCCCACCTACGGCACCGCCGACATCACCGAGAAGAAGCTGCAGATCGTCTGGACCCACGACATCGGCGCGGTCAGTGCCGACGGCAGCTACTTCCCCGGTGCGGGATGGACGGGGCAGCCACTGCTGGTGAACTGGCCGAAGGCCACCAAACAAGCGATGAGCCTCAAGGCGTCCTATGTGAACGATCCGAACTTCGTCGAAGTCGTCTATCCGGTCTTCGACGGCCACATCTACCGCCTCGATCTGGCCACCGGCGCGGCCACCAAGCCGGCGATCGACTCCGGCTGGGGCTTCAAGGGCACCGGGTCGATCGATCCGCGCGGCTATCCGCTGCTGTACACCGGCCAGGGCCTGAACGAGAAGGGCGACCAGAAGGGCCCGTGGGAGTACCGCATCTTCGACCTGATCAAGAACAAGCAGGTCTCCCAGATCAGCGGCACCGACGAAGTCTCGTTGCGCCAGGACCCGGTCGGCTGGGGTGCCTTCGACTCCTCGGCACTGGTGAACAAGGACGCCGACACCCTGATCGAGCCCGGCGAGAATGGCGTCATCTACAAGGCCAAACTGAACACGTCCTTCGATCCGAAGGCGAAGAAGGTCTCGGTGAACCCGCAGATCACCAAGATGGTGTACGACACCTCGCAGAGCAATCAGCGCGGCGTCGAGAGTTCGGCCGTGGCCTGGCGGAACCTGATGTGGGCCACCGACAACGACGGCAACCTGGTCTGTTGGGACGCCAACACCATGAACATCGTCTGGACGCACTACCTGGTGGACAACACCGACTCCACGCCGGTGTTGGACGCCTCGTCCGGCACTCCGTTCCTCTACACCGGCAACTCCGTCGGCTGGCGCGGATCCGAACGCAAGGATCAGGTGACCAACCTGCGCAAGGTGAACGGCCTGACCGGCGAGGTGGTCTGGCAGTACAACCTGCCGAGCTACTACTACTTCCCGGTCAAGGGCGGCCTGCTGTCGACCCCACTGCTCGGCAAGGGCGAGGACTCCGACTTGGTGATCTTCAACGTGGCCAAGACGACCGCACCGTCGGAGGGCACCATGATCGCGCTCGACCGCGAGACCGGCCAGGTCGTCTGGTCACGAAGCCTGGCTCACTACTCGTGGAGTTCGCCGGTGATGATCACCGGAACCGACGGCCACGAGTACGGCGTCTTCGGTGACTCCGCGGGGCTGCTGCACCTGTTCGACCCGGCCACCGGAAAGGACTACTCGACGGTGCCGCTGGGCAAGAACGTCGAAGCCTCGGTGGCGGCGTACAACAACATGCTGGTGGTCGCCTCGTACGACCAGAAGATCTTCGGGATCAAGGTGAGCTGAGGCAACTGATGGCAACGATCTTCGCCGCCCTCGTGGCGCTCGGCATCAGCGGTGCGGCCGCCTTCCTGCTCCCCACTATGGCTCAGCTCCCGGCCGAGCTGGCCCGGTTCGGACGAGGCCTGCCGGTGCTGCTCGGCGTCCTGGCCGGCTTCATTGTGCTCACCCTCACCGGCGGTGCCCTCACCCTGATCACCATCCTGCTGCTCACCGCACTGATCGTGGCCATTGTCGACGCGGGGTTGGCCAGCCTGGGCGTGCATCGACTGTGGCGGGTGCTGGGCCAGGCCGTCGTCTTTGCTGCGGCCATGGCCGTGGAGTGGAAGCGCGGGGACGTCTTCCTCAGCAACGCCGCCGTCGCGGTGATCGCCGGCGTCGTCGTCATGGGTGTGATCACTCTGGCAACCGAGGCCGCGACCAGCTCTTCCGCTGCTCGGCTTCCGGCACAGCTGGGCGTCCTCAGCACGATCTATCTCGCCGTGATCGCCCTCGGCCTGCCGAACCCCGGACTCATGGCATTGCTGGCGCTGGTCGGTGCCGCGATCCTGCCGGGCGCAGTGCTCGCCTCGAATGGCGACCAGCCGGAGTTGCTGCTCGGCCCGCTCCTGGGCGGGTTGGGCTGGGCACTGGGTATGTACGCCTGGCTGGCCAACGCCTCCCCGGCCATGGTGATTGCCCCCGTGGCAATCATCGGCATCGATGTCTGCTGGACGCTGGTCCGACGGCTCACCACCACCGACGGACGGGCCCGGCTGGCCGAGGCCGGCAGTTGGTGGCGCATTGTCGACCGGTGGCCGCAAACCGGCGACGATCTGCTGACCCAGCGGGTTGCGGCCGCGTCCTCGCCGCGGATCGCGTCTGGCTGGCTGCTCGGCGGCACGGTGACCTGCCTGGCGCTGGGCTTGGCGGAATGGCAGCTGGAGATTCGCTGGTTCTTGGCGGCCGTCGTGCTGTTGCTGGCCGGCGTGGGCTGGGTGCTGCTTCAGCAGTCCATCATCGGCTTGCCACGCGCCGACCTGTTCTCGTGGCTGGCGGGCGTGACCGTCCTGGCCGTCGTGATCGCCCTGGGTGCCAGAGTGATCGACGGACGTTCGATGGTGACCGCATTGCCGTTGGCCGTTGCTGCGGCGATCTGGGTGGCGGCCTGGGCGTGGATCATCGCGTCCCGCAAGCCGAAGGGCTCCATCGCCGAGGCCTGAACGAACTCCCCCGCTTCACCGGCTGGGTGCGCCCGGGCTACCCCGAGCGCACCCTCACCGACAGCTAGCTGATCGGGCGGAAAGCCCGTAGCCGCAGGCTGTTCAGCACCACGAAGACGCTGGAGAAGGCCATAGCCGCCCCGGCGATCATCGGGTTGAGGAAGCCGAGCGCAGCCAGCGGGATGGCGGCCACGTTGTAGGCGAACGCCCAGAACAGGTTGCCGCGGATCCGGCCCAGGGTGGCCCGGGACAGCCGGATGGCATCCACCGCTACCAGCAGATCCGAGCGCATCAGGGTCAGATCGGCAGCCTCGATGGCGGCGTCCGAGCCGGACGCGAGGGCGATCCCCACATCGGCCTGGGCCAGGGCGGCTGAGTCGTTGACCCCGTCACCCACCATGGCCACCGTCGCTCCGGCGGCCTGCAGCGCCTGGATCTGGCCCACCTTCTGCTCAGGCAGCACCTCGGCGATCACCTCGGTGATACCGACCTCGGCGGCGATCGCCTCGGCGGCGGCCTGCCGGTCGCCGGTGAGCAGCACGGGACGCAGACCGAGCTTGACGAAGGCGGCCACGGCCGCAGCCGAAGTGGGTTTCACCTGGTCGGCGACCCAGATCGTGCCCCGGTAGCTGCCGTCCCAGGCGATCGAAACCGCGCTGGCCGGGCCCGGCTCGACGAGTTCGGGGACGTCCACCCAGGCGGCCAGCCAGGTCGGCCGGCCGACCAGCAACGTCCGTCCGTCCACCCGGGCGGTGATGCCCAGGCCCGGTGAGTTGGTCAGCTCGGTGACGCTCAGATCGGAGCCGGCGTAGTCGGCGATGGCCTTGGCGATCGGATGCTCCGAGCCGGCCTCGGCCGCCCCGGTGTAGCGGAGCAGTTCGGCCTCATCCGTCCCCGCGGCCGGCTGGACGGCCAGCACGCTGAGCGCCCCGGTGGTCACCGTGCCGGTCTTGTCCAAGACGATGGTGTCGATACCGCGGGCCCGCTCGAGCGCCTCGGCGCCCTTGATCACGATGCCCAGCTTGGCACCGCGTCCGGTGCCGACCAGCAGAGCGGTCGGTGTAGCCAGGCCCAGAGCACACGGGCAGGCGATGATCAGCACGGCCACCGCAGCGCCGGCCGCGTCGGCCACCATGGCTCCCGAGATCAGCCAGGCCAGCAGCGTGACCACGGAGATGCCGATCACCACCGGGACGAACACCGCCGAGATCCGATCGGCAAGGTCCTGAATAGCGGCCTTGCCGGCCTGAGCCTCGGTGACCAGCCGGGCGATCTGAGCCAGCTGAGTGTCTGCCCCGACCCGGGTGGCCCGGACGACCAGGCGTCCGGTGGTGTTCAGCGTGGCCCCGATCACGGCATCGCCGGGGACGACGTCCACCGGCACCGATTCGCCGGTGACAAGGGAGTTGTCCACCGCGGACGTCCCCGAAACGATCTGGCCATCGGTGGCGATCTTGTCGCCGGGCCGGACCACGAACTCGTCCCCGACACCGAGGGCGCCGACCGGCACCCGGGTCTCGACGCCGTCGATCAGGACGATGGCGTCGGTGGCACCCAGCTGCAGCAATGAGCGGACGGCCTCGCCGGCGCTCGCCTTTGCCTTGGCCTCGATCCAGCGGCCCAGTAGCAGGAAGCCGATGATGCCGGCCACCGCTTCGAAGTACAGGCCGGCCTCGCCGTGGGCGGTGCCCAGTCGCAGCTCGAAGGCGTGGGTGTAGCCGAATCGTCCGGCGCCGGCGAAGAGCAGCGCATAGATCGACCAACCCAGCGCGGCCGTGGTACCCAGGCTGATCAGGGTGTCCATGGTGGTCGCACCGTGGCGGGCGTTCACCAGCGTCGAACGGTGGAACGGCCAGCCGGCCCACAGATATAGCGGCAGGGTCAGCGCCAGGCTGACCCACTGCCAGCCGGCGAACTGCCAGGCCGAAACCATGGCCAGCGCGATCACCGGGATGGCCAGGATGATCGCGCCGATCAGCCGTCCGAGCAGCTGGGCGGCGTGGTCGACCGGCGGCTCGTCCGGCTTGGGCAGGGCGGCGCCGTACCCGGTCTGTTCGACGACCTGGATCAGGCGGGTGAAGTCGAGTTCAGGCGGAATCAGGACGGTGGCCTTCTCGGTGGCGTAGTTCACCCGAGCCTGGACACCGTCCAGCTTGTTGAGCTTGCGCTCGATCCGGGCTGCGCACGACGCGCAGGTCATCCCGGTGATGTCGAGCTCGACCGCCTCCCGCGTTGGGGCAGTCATCGGCTCACGACACCGAGTAGTGCTCGCCGGCTTCGGCCACGGCTTCGACGATCCGGTCGAAGTCGACCGGGGCGGACGAGGTGATCTCGAGCTTCCCGGTCTCCAGGGCCAGCGCGACGTCGGTCACGCCGGGGATGGCCGAGACCTCCTGCTTCACTGCGTGCACGCAGTGGCCGCAGGTCATTCCGGTGACGGTGTAAGTGGCGTTCATGAGTTCTTCCTTACCGTGTGTGATGGACAGATTCCGGGCGGGACGTGCGGCCTGATGCGGAGGCTGTCGGTCGGCGACGGTGGTCGATGGGGAGAGGGTCAGCTCGCGCACCGGCCCTCGGCGGGTGCCGCCGGCCGAGGCCAGGCGGTCAGTGTTGAGCTGGAGTGGTTCAGGCATGGCGTGGGCTTCTGGTCAGGAGCGGACGAGCCGGGCGATGGCCGCGGAGGCTTCGGTGATCTTGGCTTCGGCCTCGTCCCCGCCGGCCACGGTGGCCCGGGCCACGCAGTGCCGCAGATGGTCTTCGAGCATGGCCAAGGCGAAGGACTCCAGGGCGCGGGTGACCGCGGAGACCTGGGTCAGGATGTCGATGCAGTACTGGTCGGACTCGACCATCCGCTGCAGACCGCGGGTCTGGCCTTCGATCCGCTTCAGTCGACGGACGTAGTCGGCTCGTCCATCGACGTAGCCGTGCCCGGCATGACCGGCGGCGTCATGCCCGGAGTCATGCCCGGCCTCGTCGCCGGCGCCATGGCCGGCGTGCTGGTGTTCCAGGGACTCCTGTGACAGCTGTGACGGTTGTTCCACTGCCCACCTCCTGATTCGACGCTCACTATACCCCCACAGGGTATGTAGGTACACCCTCAGGGGTGTGGATTCCGTGTGCATAACCAGTCGCGGAGGCGGCCTATACACCAGGCGACAGAGGCGCTGTCAAGTCCAGGGCCACCGCCGAAAATTGGTCGCGATCCGTCTTGCGTCCACACCCACAGGCTTGCATCGCACCTAGTCAGCGAAGAAATGGGGAAGTTGTTGCGGCTGCGTCCACAGGATTGACCCTGGTCTGTACACAGGGCCATGGCAAGACACGCTGGGTTGTCCCCAGAAGATCCACAGGGGCTGTGGATAACGCCGTTGATGAAGTGGGTGACGGGGGTCTAGCTTGGGCTGGTCGATCCCCGCGGCCAGACTGTCAGCACCGCCAAATAACCTGCTGACTTGGAGAGCCACGACCACCCCGGACGCGCCCTTGGAGGAACTATGTCACTTGCTGAAGTGATGCCCTATGGCGCTGACGACGTGGCCGGATCCGACCGCACCCCGCCGCAGGATGTCCTGGCCGAGCAGAGCGTGCTCGGGGCGATGCTGCTCAGCAAGGACGCCATCGGCGATGTTGCCGAAGTGGTCAAGGGGCGCGACTTCTACCGGCCGGCGCACGAGATCATCTACGAGGCGATCCTCAACCTGTACGGACGAGGCGAGCCCGCCGATGCGATCACCGTCGCCGACGAGCTGACCAAACGCGGTGAGCTCGGTCGCGTCGGAGGCCACATCTACCTGCACGAGTTGTTGTCGCAGGTATCGATCGCCTCCAACGCCTCCTACTACGCGGAGATCGTCAAGGAAAAGGCGATCCTGCGTCGGCTGGTAGAAGCGTCGTTGAAGATCTCCCAGCTGGGCTACTCCGGCCAGGGGGATGTGGCCGGCATCGTCGATGCCGCTCAGCAGGCGATCTACGAGGTCGCCGAAGGCAAGGCCAGCGAGGATTATCAGCCGTTGTCGGAGCTGATGGAATCGACGCTGGACGAGATCGAGGCGCTCGACGCCCACGGCACCATGGCCGGCGTTCCGACTGGGTTCATCGACCTGGACGAGCTGACCAACGGCCTGCATCCGGGGCAGATGGTGATCATCGCCGCCCGTCCTGGTGTCGGTAAGTCGACATTGGGCCTGGATTTCGCCAGGGCCGCGTCCATCGGGCACGGACTGTGCTCGGCCTTCTTCAGCCTGGAAATGACCAAGACCGAGATCGTGATGCGTCTGATCTCGGCCGAGGCCCAGGTGGCGCTCAACGAGATCCGCAAGGGCCACATGAGCGATGAGAACTGGCGCCGGATCGCCCGCAAGACTGCGGAGATCTCCACGGCCCCGCTCTACATCGACGACTCGCCGAACCTGACGATGATGGAGATCCGGGCCAAGGCCCGCCGGCTCAAACAGCGCAACGATCTGAAGCTGGTGATCGTCGACTACATGCAGCTGATGAGCTCGGGCAAGCGGGTCGAATCCCGTCAGCTGGAGGTCTCGGAGTTCTCCCGGCAGATGAAGCTGCTGGCCAAGGAGCTCGAGGTGCCGGTGGTGGCGCTCTCCCAGCTGAACCGTGGCCCGGAGCAGCGCACCGACAAGAAGCCGATGCTGTCCGACCTGCGTGAGTCCGGATCGCTGGAGCAGGACGCCGACATGGTGATCCTTCTGCACCGCGACGACATGTACAACAACTCCTCCGACCGCACCGGTGAGGCCGACCTGATCGTGGCCAAGCACCGAAACGGCCAGACCAAGACCGTCACCGTCGCCTTCCAGGGTCACTACAGCCGTTTTGTCGACATGCAACACTGAGTTCTTCTGACGACGCCGCTTAGCTCGCTGACAACGGAGGACGCATGCCCGACTTCATTACCCGTCCGGATGGGATGCCGCCGACCAATGGCTACAGCCACGTGGCGATCGCCCGCGGCGAGGTCGTGTTCATTTCCGGTCAGGTGCCGGTAGGTGCCGATGGTGAGGTGGTGTCAGCGGACCCGTCCGCCCAGGTCGAGCAGGTGTTCACGAACCTTCAGACGGCGCTGGCCGCGGCCGGGCTGGACTTCAGCCAGGTCGTGAAGCTCACCTACTACCTGGTGGATCTGGCCGACCTGGCCGCGGTCCGCGAAGTGCGGGATCGCTTCATCGATCCGGCCAGCCCGCCAGCCAGCTCGCTGATTCAGGTCGCCGGCCTGGTCAGCCCGGCCTTCCGAGTCGAGATCGACGCGGTCGCCTCCCGCAACTGACGACCGGGCCAGACCGAGGCTGCAGCCGGGTCAAACCCGAGTTTGGTACCCGATCTGACGGGGGCAACCACCGACTGTGAGTTCGAACCCGGTTTTGGTACCCAATGAGGTGTTCGGCAGCGGTCCGATCGGGTACCAAAACCGGGTTTCACGCATCAGCTCGGCGGCAAGAGCCACAGATGGGGACCAAAATCGGGTTTCAGTACAGGAGTGGCTAGGCGGAACCACGCCTGCGGCGACGCGGGCTTCAGGGACGGGCAGCAGCACCGCAGTGTCCATCCCAGCGGCGATGAAGTGCCGGTTCTACCAGGCAAAGATGACGGCTTCGCGTCAGCATCAGCATCCGAGGAGGCTTCCGGGCCGGCCCGACCGGATCTAGCGTTGGGCGTAGTCGTTCAGCGCAAACAAGGATTATCGATGACCACGAATGGGCAGATCTCCTTCTGGTGGCAGCAACTCGGCGTGCCCGAGCCCCGGCCGGCGTTGCCCGGCTCGATCGAAGCGGACGTGGCCATCGTCGGCGGCGGCTTCACCGGGCTGTGGACGGCCTACTACCTGAAGAAGGCCCAGCCGGACGCCCGGGTGGTGGTGCTCGAGCAGCGTTTCGCCGGCTTCGGGGCGTCCGGACGCAACGGCGGCTGGTGCGTGAACTCGATCACCGGCACCCGCGAGCAGTACCTGGACAGCCACGGCCGCGATGCCGTGATCGGTTTCCAGCAGGCGATGAACGACACCGTCGATGAGGTGATCGCGGTCGCCGCGGCCGAGGGGATCGACGCCGACATCATCAAGGGTGGCGAGTTCAACGTGGCCCGCACCCCGTCCCAGGTGGCCCGGATGAGGGCCTTCTACGAGACCGAGGCAGCCTGGCCGGTCACCGACATCGAGCTGCTGGACGCGTCCGAGGCCAGGGCCCGAATCAACATCGACGGCGCCCTGGGCGCGACCTGGCAGCCGCACTGCGCGAAGGTGAACCCGGCCAAGCTGGCCCGCGGTCTGGCCCTGGCAGCCGAACGCGCCGGTGTCGTGATCTATGAGAACACCCTGGTCACCGAGATTTCGTCCGGGCTCGTCCGGACCGACCACGGGGACGTTCGGGCGCCGGCCATCGTCCGGGCCACCGAGGGCTTCACCGCCAATCTGCGTGGCGAGCACCGCACCTGGCTGCCGATGAACTCCTCGATGATCGTCACCGAGCCGCTGCCCAACTCGGTGTGGGAGCAGCTTGGCTGGACGTCCGGGCAGGTGCTGGGCGACTACGCCAACGTCTACATGTACGCCCAGCGGACCAGCGAC
Source organism: Actinomycetales bacterium Actino_02 (assembly GCA_001603275.1). Taxonomy (GTDB): domain Bacteria; phylum Actinomycetota; class Actinomycetes; order Propionibacteriales; family Propionibacteriaceae; genus Propionicimonas. The sequence goes on from LUYM01000029.1 coordinate 38,575, forward strand.
GGCCGGATCGCCTTCGGCGGCCGCGGCGTCCCCTACCGCTACGGCTCGCGGGTGGACACCGACGGTGTCACCCAGCAGCGCACCATCGAGGCGCTGACCGACCTCCTGCGCAGCTTCTTCCCGGCCGCGTCCGGGGTCGGCATCGACCATGCCTGGGCTGGCGTGCTCGGCGTCCCCCGGGATTGGGCGGCCACAATCGGCTTCGATCACGGCACCGGGATGGGCTGGGCCGGCGGCTACGTGGGCACCGGAGTCGCCACCACCAACCTGGCCGGACGCACCCTCACCGACCTGATCCTGCGCCGCGACACCGACCTGGTCCGCCTACCCTGGGTCGGCCGCAAGGTGCGCAAGTGGGAGCCCGAGCCGCTGCGCTGGCTGGGCGTCCAAGCGATGTACGCGGCCTACCGGATGGCTGATCGCCAGGAGCTGGACGGCCGGGCCACCACCTCGCCGATCGCCAAGTTCGCGGATCTGATTTCGGGACACTAGCCGCCGACTCGGTGACGCGGGCTCCGCGTCGCCGAACCCCGGGGACGGTTCCATTACCGTCCATCCTTGTCGCAGCCTTTCGAGGGGACGGTTCCATTACCGTCCACCCTTGTCAGGCGCGACCTGCCGAAGACCGGCCGTAACACCCTCGACGGCCGATCTCGTCCGTGGACGGAAATGGAACCGTCCCCAGCACTGACCACGGGCTTCGGTGGACGGAAATGGAACCGTCCCCAAGACTGGGGCTTGCGACGGCTGAGGCGTGCACGTCCGGGTGGCACGAGCGGGTCGTAGCCACAGTCACCTCACAGGAAAGCCCAAGGGAACCGACGGGTCGATCCGGAATTCTTGTCTCGTCGAATGATGGGAGTGAGCGTGGCCGTGGAGATCCAGCCGGCACCGACGAATGCCGCCCGGCAGAGCCTGGTGGCCGATCGTCGGGTGTTGGTGCCGTCCTGGTGGCGCGACGCCGTCGGCCTGGCCGTCTGGGCCAGCATGCTGATCGTCACCGCCTTGTGGGTCAGCGGGGGCGGCCTACAAGCGTTGACGACCCCGGCCGGCGCCTTCACGACGCTGGGCCGGCTGACCGGCCTGATCTCGTCCGATCTGCTGCTGATTCAGGTGCTGCTGATGGCTCGGCTGCCGGTGGTCGAGCGCGTCTACGGCCAGGACGAGTTGGCCCGGCGGCACCGCCTGGTCGGCTTCTGGTCCTTCTCGCTGATGCTCGTCCACCTCGTTCTGATCACGATCGGCTATGCGCTGTCCGCGCACCTGAACGTGTTCGTCCAGTTCTGGGAGCTAGTCGTCGACTACCCGGGCATGCTCCTCGCCACCGCCGGCACCGCGCTGGTCGTTGCGGTCGCGATGACCAGCCTCCGGGCGGCCCGACGCAAGCTGCGCTACGAGTCCTGGCATCTGCTTCACCTGTACGCCTACCTCGGCGTCGGCTTGGCGCTGCCGCACCAGCTGTGGACCGGGCAGGAGTTCCTGAACAACGCGTGGGCCACCATCTACTGGTGGGGGCTGTGGATCGCCGCCGTGGTGGCGATCGTCGGCTGGCGACTGCTCGTCCCGCTGTATCGCAGCCTGCGCCACGACCTGCGGGTGGCCGGCGTCCGCCGGGAGAACGCGGACGTAATCAGCGTGCTCATCTCCGGACGCGACCTCGACCAGCTGCCGGTCGCAGCCGGTCAGTTCTTCAACTGGCGCTTCCTCGGACGCCCCGGCTGGACCCGGGCCCATCCCTACTCGCTGTCGGCGGCCCCGAACGGACGCAGTCTGCGGATCACCGTCAAGGATCTTGGCGACGGCAGCCACGAGCTGGCCACGGTGAAGCCGGGCAGCCGAGTGCTGATCGAGGGGCCGTACGGACGGCTGCACGCCGGCGTCCGAACCCAGCGAAAGGTGCTGCTGCTGGGGGCCGGGATCGGGATCACCCCGCTGCGGGCGCTGCTGGAGGAACTGCCGCAGGCCCCGGGCGATGTCACCCTCATCTACCGGGCTGGCAGCGATGACGAGCTGGTGCTGTCCGACGAGATCGAGAAGCTGGCCGCCGCCCGCGGCGCGCGGGTGTTCTTCGTGGCCGGCCACCGCCGCCGGGAACGCAACTCCTGGCTGCCGACCAGCGCCGGCACCCTCAGTGACACCGACGGCCTGCGCCAACTGGTGCCCGATATTGCCGAGCACGACGTCTACCTGTGCGGCGCGGACGCCTGGATGGACGCCGCCGCCAAGGCCGCCCGCGACTGCGGAGTGCCGTCCGACCGCATCCATTCCGAACGCTTCAGCTGGTAACCCAGGAGTCCTCATGCGCAAGATCGTCATCGCCATCGCCAGCACCGTGAGTGCACTGGTGCTGCTGTTCAGTTACCACACGTCCACGAACTCCGAGGCCGCCAAGGAGTCGACCACCGACACCAGCGGTGGCACCGGTAACTCCGGTTCGACAACGCCGAACTCCGGAAGCTCGGGCTCCTCAAGCTCGTCGGGAAGCTCGTCGAGTTCGTCAGATAGCTCATCCTCGCCGGGCACGTCCAACTCCGGAAGCTCGAGTGCTGCCGACGGCACCTACACCGGCGACGCGGCGGCGACCCGCTACGGGAACGTCCAGGTGCAGATCACCGTCTCCGGCGGCCAGATCACGGGGGCCGAGGCGATCGACTACCCGAACAACGACCGGCACGACCAGCAGATCAACGCCTACGCCATTCCGATCCTGAACTCTGAGGCGGTCGCCGCGCAGAGCGCCAACATCGATGCGGTCTCCGGCGCCACGGTGACCAGCGACGGCTACATCACCTCGTTGCAGTCGGCGATCGACGCCGCCCACCTGGGATGAGCGCGACGATGAGTCCGGCGGTCACCACCGAGCTGCCGCGGCGGGCCTGGGTGGCTCAGGTGATGAGCCTGCCAATCAGCATTCATCTACGTGGGCCGGTCGCCGAGTCGGGCGAGGCGTCCGACCTTGTCGCCGAGGCTTTCGACGACCTGCGGGCCGATGAGGATCTGTTCAGCATCTGGCGTCCGGACAGCCCTGCCAGCCGCGTCCGCGATGGACGCGATCAGCTCGCCGATGCCCCGCCGCGGCTGCGCCAGGTGGCCGCCCTGTGCGAGCTGGCCGGCCAGCGCACCGGCGGCGCCTTCTCGGCGTGGCTGCCGGACGCGTCCGGCGTGCTGCGATTCAACCCGACCGGCCTGGTCAAGGGCTGGGCCGTGCAGCAGGCCTTCGAGCGGTTGGCGGCGCGGCTGCGTCGCTTCGGCGCCCACGACCTGATGATCAACGCCGGCGGCGACATCGCCGCGGCCTGTGCGCGCACCGACACCCCGGATTGGGTGATCGCCATCGAGGACCCGCGCGATCGCAGCCGGATGCTCCGATCGCTGCATCTGCGCACCGGAGCGGTGGCCACGTCCGGCACGGCGGCTCGTGGCGCACACATCGTCGACCCGGCCACCGGACGTCCGGTTGAGTCGCTGTTGTCGGCCACCGTGATCGGCCCCGAGCTGACTTGGGCGGACGTCTATGCCACCGCGGCCTTCGTGAAAGGCCCGTCCGCTGTCGGCTGGCTGGCCACTCTGGACCAGCATGCGGCCCTCCTGGTCGAGCCGGACGGACGACTGGTCACCGTCGGCGCCCCCACCCACTGACTCCACCCCCGGCCCCGGGACAAATGGGGACGGTTCCTGTTACAGCTGGTACGGGCGTCGGCAACCAGGTCGGGCGTTCGACGGGGTGCGAGCGAGGGTTTACTGATTCCGTCCGTGGGTGACGGGCCCTAGGCTGGGCGATCAGCCGGACGGAAATGGGACCGTCCCCACGAAACCCGCGGACCAGGGTGGACGGTAATGGAACCGTCCCCGATAACAGGGGGACCGATGGCAGCAGAGGCGCGACACCCGGCCGATTCCCACGACCTGATCCGGGTCCGCGGGGCCCGGGTGAACAACCTGCGCGGGGTCGATCTCGACCTGCCCAAGCGACGGCTGACCGTGTTCACCGGCGTCTCCGGTTCGGGCAAGAGCTCGCTGGTCTTCGGGACGATCGCCGCCGAATCGCAGCGGCTGATCAACGAGACCTATCCGGCCTTCGTCCAAGGCTTCATGCCGAGCATGACCCGTCCGGACGTGGACGTCCTGGAGGGCCTCAGCACCGCGATCATCGTCGACCAGGAGCGAATCGGGGCCAATCCGCGCTCGACGGTCGGCACAGTGACCGACGCGCTAGCCATGCTGCGGATCCTGTTCAGCCGACTAGCCACCCCGCAGATCGGCTCAGCACAAGCCTTTTCGTTCAACATCGCTACCGTCTCCGGCAAGGGCGCCATCGAAATCGAGAAGGGTCAAGGCAAGGTCGTCGAACGCAAGTCGTTCACCGTCCAGGGCGGCATGTGCCCGCGCTGCGAGGGCCTCGGCAACGTCAACGACTTCGACCTGTCCGCGCTCTACGACGACTCCAAGTCGCTGAACGAAGGGGCTTTGACCGTCCCCGGCTACAGCATGGACGGCTGGTACGGACGGATCTACCGCGGCTGCGGCTGGTTCGACCCGGACAAGCCTCTGCGTGACTACTCCCCCAAAGAACTGGCCGATCTGCTCTACAAACAGCCCACCAAGGTGAAAGTCGACGGGATCAACGTCACCTACCTCGGCCTGATCCCGCAGATCCAGAAGACCTACCTGGCCAAGGACGTCGAGGCCATGCAGCCGCACATCCGGGCCTTCGTGGAGCGAGCCATCACGTTCACCACCTGCCCCGACTGCGCGGGCACCCGGCTCAACGAGCTGGCCCGCTCGGCAAAGATCGCGGGCGTCAGCATCGCCGACACCTGCGCGATGCAGCTCTCGGACCTGGCCGAATGGGTGCGCGGGCTGGACGATCCGTCGGTGGCCCCGCTGCTGGCGAAGCTCCGCCACATTCTGGATTCGTTCACCGAGATCGGGCTGGGCTACCTGAGCCTGGATCGGTCGTCGGGCACCTTGTCCGGCGGGGAGGCGCAGCGGATCAAGATGATCCGGCACCTCGGCTCGTCCCTGACCGATGTCACCTACATCTTCGACGAGCCGACGATCGGTCTGCACCCGCACGACATCGCCCGGATGAACGGCCTGCTGCAGCGGCTGCGCGATGCCGGCAACACCGTGCTGGTGGTCGAGCACAAGCCCGAGGTGATGGCGATCGCCGACCACGTCGTCGACCTCGGGCCGGGCGCCGGGACGGCCGGCGGGACGATCACCTACACCGGCGACCTGGCCGGGCTGCGGGCGTCCGGGACGCTCACCGGACGGCACCTGGACGACCGGGCCCGGCTGAAGCCGTCCGTCCGGGCCGCAACCGGGAGCCTGCCGATTCGCGGCGCGAACGCCAACAACTTGCACGACGTGGACGTGGACGTCCCGCTCGGCGTCCTGGTGGTGCTGACCGGGGTGGCCGGCTCCGGCAAGAGCTCGCTGGTCGACTCCGGACTGGTCGGACGCCCGGGCGTGGTCGCCATCGACCAGGGCGCCATCAAGGGCTCCCGGCGCAGCAACCCGGCCACCTACACCGGGCTGCTCGAGCCGATTCGCAAGGCCTTCGCCAAGGCCAACGGGGTCAAGCCGGCGCTGTTCAGCGCCAACTCCGAGGGGGCTTGCCTGGCCTGCAACGGCGCCGGGGTGATCTACCTGGATCTGGCCGTGATGGCCGGGGTGCCGGTGACCTGCGAGGAGTGCGAGGGCAAGGGCTTCCAGCCGTCGGTGCTGGAATACCACCTAGCCGGAAAAGACATCGCCGAGGTGCTGGCCCTGCCGGTGGCCGACGCGCTGGAGTTCTTCTCCGCCGGCGAGGCGAAGCTTCCCGCCGCCTCAGCGATTCTGAACCGGCTGGCCGATGTGGGGCTGGGCTACCTGCGCCTGGGCCAGCCGCTGACCACCTTGTCCGGCGGCGAACGACAGCGGTTGAAGCTGGCCAACGAGCTGGCCGGAGTCGGCAGCATCTACGTCCTGGACGAGCCGACCACCGGCCTGCACCTGGCCGATGTCGAGCAACTGCTCGGCCTGCTGGATCGGCTGGTCGAGGCCGGCAAGTCGGTGATCGTGATCGAACATCACCAGGCCGTGATGGCCCACGCCGACTGGATCATCGACCTCGGCCCCGGTGCCGGCCACGATGGCGGACGGGTGGTCTTCGAGGGCACCCCGGCCGATCTGGTCGCGTCCGCCTCGACGATCACCGGCCAGCATCTCGCCGACTACGTCCGCGACTGACGGGGACGGTTCCATTACCGTCCACCCAAGCCAGCCCAACTCCCGGGGACGGTTCCATTACCGTCCAGCGTGGTGGTGAGGCGGCGTCCGGCCGCCTAGGCTGCCGCCCATGACCGACGGCCTGCGCTTCTCCAACCGCACCGAAGACATCGACCGGGCCCTGGTCCACTACTGGATCAGCGAGCTCAGCTACTGGGCCCAGGGACGATCCCGCGAAGCCCAGGACACCGCCATCGACGGCTCGCGGAACTACAGCGTCCATGACGTTGCCACCGGCGCGCAGCTCGGCTACGCCCGAGTGGTCACCGATGGGGCCACCTTCGCCTGGCTGTGCGATGTGATCGTCGCCCCGCATGCCCGCGGACGCGGCGTCGGCAAGCGCCTGATCGCCGGCCTGATAGACGACCTGGAACCGCTCGGACTACGCCGGATACTGCTGGCTACCGCCGACGCCCACGGCCTGTACGCCCAGTACGGCTTCGAGCCGCTGGCCCAGCCGGAGCGCTGGATGGTGCACCTGTAGGGCCGCACCGCGGCGCCACCGCCACGCCCCGTTCGCGCTACCGAATGGAACCTCCGCTACCGGAATATCGGCAGCAAGGGTTCCCTTCGGTAGCGAACCGCGGGGGTGCGGGCGGGGAAGGGTGAAGCGGGACGGAAGCAGGACGGAAGCGGAAGCAGGACGGGGACGGGAGCGAGCGGGAGGACCGGACGAGCTCAGCCGTCGGCGCGCGGCGTCCAGGCGTCCGCCTTGGCGATGTCGGCATCCAGCGCGTCCACTCCGGAGCCGGAGATCCGCAGATTCGAGCTGTACTGCCAGATCGACCACTCGGCCCACGGCCCGGTCAGCGGCTGGCTATCCGGAATCCGGCCGTTGTCCTTGCCCCAGGAGGCCACCCAGAGCCGGGCCAGCGGCGCCACCGGCGCCCATACGTACTCGCCGGCCTCGATCACGTTGGCCGCGTTGGCGCCCATGTAGACGTACAGATTGGCCGGGTAACCGCCGGCCGCCAGCTTCGCCTTGATCGCCACCAGGAACTCCGAGACCTCGGCGGCGTTCCAGGCCCGCAGCGAGAGCTTGTACTTCTTGCCGGACGCACTGGCGGTCCAGGCGCGTCCCTTCTCGACGTCGAGGACGATCGGATCGGTGTCGGTCTTGGTGAGGTTGCCGTCCTTGACCAGCCAGGCGAAGAACTGGTTGGCGGTCGCGGTCGGGGTGTAGCCGGCCGAGAACACATTGCCCGGCGTGGTGTCGATGGTGTCGATCCAGCCGTTGAACCAGTAGTGGCCCAGGCCGAGCTTGGCCGAGGTCACCTGGTCGGCCAAGGTGGCGTAGGCACAGTCCTTGTCGACCGGCTTGCTCCCGGTCTTGGCCTTCTTGCCGGAGCAGGCGTTCACGTAGGACTGGTTGATCGGCTTGGCACCGGACGCCGCCCGCAACACGACGAAGCCCTTCGAACCGGCCCACGACTTCACGGCGGCCAGCTTCACCTTCTTCTTCGGCGCCCACTGGTAGGCCGACAGATCGACGCCCTGGCGCAGGCCGGTCAGCCCGAACGCCTTCTGCGCATCGGCGGCCGGAGTCTTGGACGGGAAGCGCACGGTCAAGGTGGCCGCGGCAGAGGTGATCTTGCCCCGCTTGCCGGTCACGATCACCCGGAACTTCGTCCCACTAGGCCACTTGCTGCCCTTCGCCGTGTAGGAGGCGGACTTGGCGCCCTTGATGGACGTCCACTTCTTGGCTTTCGGCGTCCGGGACTGCCACTGATAGCTGAGCTTGGTGCCGGTGGCCGTGACCCTGAACTTGGTGCTGGTGGAGACCCCGTAGCGGTTGGTGGTGCTGTTGCCGGGCTGGCTGAGGATCGCAGTGGCCGTGGTGGCCGCCGGCTGAACGGCGGGGGCCGTGCGGGACGCGGGCAGGGGCAGCGGCATGGCCTGGGCGGGGGTGGCGCTGAGCGTCCCCGCGAGCAGTGCGGACGCAACGAGCACCGTCCACACACCTGACTTACCGGAGACCATCGCTGCTCCTTCCTCTTCGGTTGCGGCCGGAGCGGACCGCGGGACGATCGGGAGCCGTCCCCTTCGGGTCGGTGGACGCGGACCGAAATGGAACCGTCCCCACTACACCGGCCGACCAGCGTGGACGGAAATGGAACCGTCCCCTGGGCTCGCCGCCGATGTGGCCATGGTAAGCCGAGATGCTGTCGACGGCGGGGAGATCGAGCCGGGCACGAAGCGGAGGGCCCGCAGAAAAGGGGAACTGTCCCCTTTCTTGCGGCGGGTCGGGCAGACCGGTTCAGCCCCGCGGCAGCTCGCGGCCCGAGGCGGCCGCAGCCCTGGATCAGCGCGGACGACGACCGCACCATGGTGATCGGCGCCCATTCGGGTAAGGATGGACGCATGGAGCCCACCGGCAAGATCGCCCGCTTCGACACGCTGATGACCCGGCTGGAGCGGCGCTACTTCCCGCACACCCGGCGCTGGATCTGCTCGCGGGCCAGTGGAAAGACCCTCGAAGTCGCCGTGGGAACCGGCCTGAACCTGGCCCACTATCCGCCGGGCCTCGACCTGCACGGCGTCGATCGGGAGCCGGACGCCCTGGCTCTGGCCGCGCAGCGCTCCGACGAGCGCAAGCTCGGGATGATCCTCAAGACCGGTGACGCCCAGCGTCTTCCCTACTCAGACTCCAGTTTCGACACGGTGGTGTGCACCTTCGCGCTGTGCGAGGTACCGAGAGTCGAGCCGGTGCTGCGCGAGTTCGCCCGGGTGCTGCGTCCTGAGGGCCAACTTCTGCTGGCCGACCATGTGGTCTCCACCGATGGCTGGGTCCGGCTGGCCCAGCGACTGCTCGAAGCGGTGACGATTCCGCTGGGCGGAGAGCACTACACCCGACGGCCCTCCCAGCAGCTGGCCGCGGCCGGCTTCAGCATCGTCGAGTCCGAGCGGCTGGCCCGCGGCGCCATCGAACAATTGCGGGCGGTGCCTGTCAGTGCCGGGGCCTAGTCTCGAGACGAGCAGAGGAGAACCTGATGAGCACCTTTGAGGATCGTCCGAACACCGCCGTGCTGGTGGTCGATTTCCAGGTCGGTGTGGTCGCCGACACCTACCGACGTGACGACGTGACGACGTCCAGGCCAACCTGAAGGAGCTTGTCGGCAAGGCCCGCGCGGCCGGCGTGCCGGTGATCTGGGTGCAGGACGTCGCCGAGGGCCGTGAGCCCGGCTCGCTGGCGTGGCAGATCGTCCCCGAACTCGGGCCGCTGCCCGACGAGCCGCGCGTGCAGAAGCGCTACGGCGACTCGTTCGAAGACACCGAGCTTTCCCGCCTGCTCGAAGCCGGACGTATCGGCCAGCTCTACGTGGCCGGAGCCCAGACCGACGCCTGCATCCGTTCCACGATCCACGGTGCGTTCACTCGCGGCTACGACACCATCCTGGTCGGCGACGCGCACACCACCGAAGACCTCACCGAGTGGGGCAACCCCTCCCCGGCGGACGTGATCGCCCACACCAACCTGTACTGGGCCGACCACGAGGGTCCCGGACGGGTGGCCGCGGTGGTGAACACCGCCGACGTACAGCTGTAGCCGAGCGACGACGGCCGAGGGCCCAACTTCCGTTTCTCGATTCGACTGCGTATGGGCGCCTGGTGACTTAGCGTGGGCATAGAAGCGCCCACCCCCTTCGATAGAGCATCGTCATGCCTCTTGCCACGCCATCGCCCCGTCGATCGTTTCGCTCCCGCCGCATCGCCTGGCTCGCCGCCGGGTGCATCTCTGCGGCATTGGTAGTGGGGCCACAGCCCCAGGCGTGGGCCGAGGTGCCTTCGCCTTCACCCACGCCCTCGGAGACAGCCCCCACAACAGCGTCGCCGACGCCAACCCCCGCAGGGACGAGCAGTCCGGCTCCGACAGCTCGACCGACGCCGGCGACTGGAACCCCGACTCCCCGCCCCCCGGACAGCCGTTCTACCTCCTCAGTCAAGGCGCATCCCGACATCTCCACCAAAGGGGTGGCCAAACCGATTCGTCGGTTGATCGCGGATCTGCGCAAGGGGCGCCTCACCAAGGCCAAGGCTGCCGAACTGGCTGTCGGCATGCTCATGGGTTCACCTGAGGTGCCGAAGCGTTACCGGTTGGGTGCGGTCACCGAGTATGACGTGATGGTTCTCGGGGTAGCCACCGGAGCCTCCGCAGCCACGCCCAGCACTCCCGACCGGTCCTCGCGCGCTGCGAATCTGTGCGCATTCCTTGAGGGCGTCCACACCTGTGTCTACGCCAGCGCGCACACGACGATCACCTACATCCTTGAGGGCTTGGTCTCCCGCGGCGATGTGACGGGTGGACTGCTGAGTGGCCTCAGAGCCTACGGCTCGGTTCCCGTTGTGGAGTTCTTCGCTTCGTGGACTCAGGGGGACCCGGGCGTCGAGTCGACATTCGTCAAGGAGTTGTTCGAGGCGATCACCCCGCTCAGCGACGACGCGCTGGCGCTGATCAACGAAGCGCTCGGCCTCCATGGCACCTCTGTCAGCGAAGTCATCGACGTTCTGTGGTGGTCGATGTACACCATGTGCGACACCAACAACCCGTGGTCACCGTTCGGCTGGTGCAGCGCGTTCGGCTACACCACTTCTCCTGGGACGCCACAGACGCAGCGCCCAGCACATGACGTTGTCTCGTTGTCTTCTGCGCCGACTGGCACGAACACCTACCAACTGAACCGATACGGCGCGGAGTTCGTAGACTTCGATCTCGGCCCCGTTCCCGAGAATGTGTCCGGCACGAGCTTGGTGCTCGAGTTCGACGGTGAGCAGGTGACAACAGACGATCAGGTGCTCGTGCAGGCGTGGGCCGACACTCCTGGCGGGGCACAGTGCGGCGTGTCTCCGCTCAGCTACCCAGCCTCCTCTGACGACAAGACCGCCTTCGCATTCCAGATTCCCTCCGACTGCCGCTACGCAACCCTGGTCGCGGTCAACAAGCGAACCGGCACCTGGTCCGATCCGGTGGACTTCCCGGTGAGCTGGTCTTCGTTCTCCGCGGGGGCGACCATCGGGAACGGTACGGTCACCTTGGGGGTGAATCCAGAGGGCAATCTCGGTCTCGGTGTGTCTCGGTCGTGGGTCTGCCGGGCAGCCCAGGGAACGACAGCCCGCTACGCCTCGAACCCCCAGGACCAAGGCCCGGCACTCGTGCTCGACGCGACCGGCTTCGACGCGATTCGCGAGCAAAGCCTGTGCTACGTACTGCCGACCCAAGGCTGGTCGGTGGTCGACCCGAACCACACCGTGGACGGACATCCAGCCACCTGGTCCAAACATGGGTTGGACTATCCCACCAACTACCCGGTGTCGGTGGTCAGCTTCGTTGTCACCGACACCGAGGCGACCTCCGTCGTAGCGCTCGGCGGCCACTACGCCCTCACGCAGCACTGGCACCCCTCGACCGTTGACCCGCAGGTGTACCAACTCGATGTCACGATTCGGCAGGTGGCATTTCAGCCCCTCGTCGTCGATCCTGAGCCGTTCACCTACCGCCAGGTCGTGCCCCTGAGCGTGGCGAGTGAGAATGGCGACACCGTTGCGGTGTCCGTCGGCACCGGCGACGGCGTGAGCGCCGCCACGAACACCATCTACTGGCCCTGGGACCCCGACGACGCCCCGGGCTTCATTGACGACCCGCTCGTCCCCCTTCCACCCGTCTCCGCGGATGCAGCCAACGGGTTCGCCCTTGACGCGGCCGTCGAGCCCACTGCCCTCCTCGCCAGCCCGGACCCCGGCCCGCAGCTCACCCTCTATTACGGACTCGCCGACACCGTCACCCAGGCCAACAGCCTGCTCAACGCCGCAGGTGCAACCACCCGAGCCATCGCCCAACGAACCGACTACGACGAGAGCACGCTCGCAATCCTCGTCGGCCTCCACGCCAACACCTGACAGCCCGCCGACGCACACTGAACGTTAGCGGCGGCGCCCGACCACTGGCTTCCCGTCGAAGCATGAAAGGACTGCGATGAACCACCCCATCAAGTCGATCTTGGTCGCCACACTCGCACTCCTGCTGTCGGGCTGCGGCACAGCGCTTTGGGAGAACCCGCTTCCCGAGGTCGTCTACTTCGACAACACCACCAGTCAAACCCTCTACCTACGCGGACGCGACGAACCGGAACTGAAGAACGAGTACTGGAAGATCCCCGCAAATCGCACTACCCCGCTCCGGCTAATCGAGAAGGGCAAGTGCGCGGCTTACTGGGTGATCACCGACGAAGACGCCAAGATCGTCAAGGACCCCGGCCAGATCTGCTGGCACCAAACCATCACCATCCCCTAACCCACCCGAGTCGGGCCGCCAGCGGTGCGGGCCACAGCCTCGACGCCCCTTCGGGCTAGGTTTAGGGCGTGGACATCCCGGCCGAACCGACCTTCGACGAGCACGAGCACGAGGACGCCCTCGAGCCCCGGCATCTGATCCGGCGTTCGAACGTGGTACTCCGCGCCGGCATCATGATGCTGGGTGCCGGGACGTCCGGGCTGCGGGTGCGTGAGGTGATGCGCGCGGTGGCCGGGACGGTCGGACTGCGCCAACTCCAGGCCCAGATCACCTACACCGACATCACCTTGACCGTCCGGCGGCGCAGCACCTTCCGGACCCAGGTCGGCGAGGTCGCCGCTCCGGGCGTGAACGCCCACCGAATCGCCATGCTCAAGGAGTTCGGCGAGCACCTGCCCGAGCGAGCCACCGTGGCCGAAGTGGACGCCGAGCTGGACCGCATCGAGCACACCCCCAAGCTGTACCCGAGCTGGGTGCTGATCCCGCTGGTGGCCATCGCCTGCGCCTCGATCACTGTGCTCGGCCACGGCAGCTGGCGCGAGGTGCTGGCCGTGCTGCCGGCGTCCGCCCTTGCCTACTGGCTGCACCGCGCCCTGACCGGGCATCAGCTCAACCACCTAGCCGTTGTGCTCACCTCGGCCGCGGTGGCCACCGGGCTGTACGTCGGCTTCAGCAGGCTGCTCGATCTGGCCATGGGCGGGTCCAGCCAGCGGTTCGCGGCCGGCCTGATCTGTGCGGCCATCTTCTTGATCCCCGGCTTCCCGCTGGTCACCGCCGGCCTCGACCTGGCCCGGATCGACCTGCTGGCCGGCATCCCCCGGCTCAGCTATGCGGCGCTGGTACTCCTGGCCATCACCATCGGGGTCTGGCTGGTAGCCAGCCTGTCCGGGGCCAATCCCGATCCAGTGCCGCCGATCGACGGGCATCCAGTGCTGCTGTGGCTGGCCATGCTGGCGGCCAGCTTCTTCGCGGTCTTCGGCTGGGCCACCATGTTCAACACCCCGATCTGGATGGCGGTCGCCTCCGGGGTGATCGCCATGATCGGCAATGTGCCCCGGCTGATCCTGATCGGCGTCGGCGTGAAGGAGTACGTGGCCACGTTCATCGGCTGCTTCCTGATGGGCCTGCTGTGTGCGCTGGCCGGGAAGCTGTTCGACATGGAGAAGATCATCATGACCGTGCCGACCCTGCTGGTCTCGATTCCGGGCGCGGCCGCGCTGCGCACCCTGCTCTACTTCGACCAGTCGAATGTGGTCCTGGCTATGCAGAACGGTGTCGCCACCGTGCTGGCTGTGATCGCCATGGTGGCCGGCCTGGCCGGAGCCCGGATGCTCACCGATCCGGAGTGGGCCTTCACCGGAGCCACCCCGCCGGACGCCCCGCTGGGCCGGATCAGCCGCCTGTTCGTGCGCTGAGGACACGCACCGCCCCGCTGCCCGCCGGCCGCGGACGTAGGCTGGAACCGAACAGGAGGTTCGGTGATGAGCGTGCGCTACCGCTGGGTTGCGGCCCTGGCCGCGGCAACGCTGCTGGTCGCCGGGTGCGCCAGCCAAGGAGTCCCGATGGACACACCGTCCGCTCGTCCGCCGTTCCAGACCACCAGCCCGCTGCCGACGACCAGTCCGAGCGCCACCGCGTCGGTCTCTCCGGAACGTTGGCAGGCCATCCTGGACGATCTGGCCGGACGCAAGGTGGCCACCGACGCCGTCGAGCTGATCAGTGCCGAGTCGGTCACCTTCAACGACGGGTCCCTCGGTTGCCCGGAGCCCGGCAAGATGTACACCCAGGCCCTGGTCCAGGGCATGCGGGTGCAGGTGAAGGCCGCTGGAACGAGCTACGACTACCGCTTCGGCAGCACCAACAGCCCCAAGCTCTGCGAACGCCGCTGACCCGCGGCGCCCGGCCGGCCGCTCAGCGAGTGCTGAGCAGCGCGGCCTCGCCGGCACCGGACTTGTTGTCCAGCGACACCACCATCAGGCCCTTGGGCTTCTGCGCCGCATACGCGCCCTGGTTGGCCACCACGGTCAGCTGAGCGGTCTTGTTGCGTCCGACCATCACCTGGTCGGAGTCCTCGAACGCCTTGTGGAACGGGTCGTAGTTGGCCCAGTCGGAGAAGCTGTCCTCACCCAGACCGAGCTGCGTGTAGGCCGACACCGTGTACCGGAAGGCGCCGGACGACGCGGTCAGGCCGAGCGTGGACGCGTCCACCGGCAGCAGGATCGTGCTCGAGTCGGTCGGCGCCTGCGCCAGGTAACCGGACGGAGCGAGGTCGCCGGTCTTGGTGTCCAGCACGAACACCTCGGTCAGCCCGTTGTACTCGCCGTTGCGGATGTAGCCGGAGTCGTAGCCGATCACCACATAGTCGGACTGGCCGTCCCGGTCGGTGTCGACGTCCACGTCGAACTCGACACTGGCCGCGTTCGACCAGCGGTCGTAGGTGTTCACCGCGAAGACCACCAGCGGGTTGTCCGCGTCCCCGAAGGACTGGACGCCGGCAGCCCGCAGGTCATAGCCGGAAGCGACCGATCCCTTGGGCAGGTCCTTTGCCTTGTCGGACAGGCCCCAGGTGTACACGTCGGCCAGCGCCGGCAGCGCCCCACCGATGTTGGACAGCCGCAGGTTGAGGTTGTACGCCGGCAGCGCCACGGTCGGCTTCTGCCCCTTCTTGGGCACCGAGTTGGCCAACCTGAACAGGCCGAACTGCTTGTCCGAGAGCAGGTGGGCGTCGACTCGGGCCTGGGCTCGCGGCACCAGCAGGTAGGGCACCCTGAGCACCTCGGAACCGGAGGTGACCAACACCGAGCCGGACACCTGGGCGAAGCTGAACTGGTCGTCGCCACTCAGTGAGGTGCCGATGCTGGAGGCCGGGACGGTCAGCAGCACCGGAATGCTCACCTGGCTGCGCGCCTTCACGGTGACCTTCTTGGTTCCGAGCACCACCTTGGCCGGGCGCGACTGCGGTCCGGCCTGAGTGCTCAGCCGATAGGTGACCGGCTGATTGCTCAGGTTGTTGATGGTGATCTTCTTCACCCCGGCGTAGGCCACGGACGGCTCGGCGAAGCCGAAGCTGAGCGTCGCCTCTTGGATCTTGCCCGACGAGGTGCGGTAGCTGTCGCCGGTGACGACGGTCTGGGTGGTGATCGCCTGCTGGGCGTCCACCAGCCCGCTGCCGGACTGGACCACCTGATAGCCGGAGACCGCGTCGGCGTCGGCAGTGCCGACCACCGCTGCCGCCACCTGCGACGCCGTCCAGTTCGGGTGGGCCTGGACGGCCAGGGCGGCCACGCCCGCGACGTGCGGAGCGGCCATCGACGTGCCCGACTCCACCTGACCTTCGGCGCCGGTGCCGACCGCTGCAGACAGGATCGAGACGCCCGGGGCGGCCACGTTCGGGCTCAGTCCGGACTCCGACGTGCTCGGTCCGGCCGAGGAGAAGTCCGCAACGGCCCGGTACGCCGGATTCGTCACGGTGGTCGCGGCGAAGCTGATGTTGGCACCCTCTGCGGAGGCGAGTGCATCACCATCGGTGCTGGGCACCCCGAAGAACCCGATCGTGACCCGGAACGGTGTGCCGTCGTCGGGGTTGCTGGTGATCAGGCCTTCGAAGGGCGGGAAGCCCGAGTCGGTGTTCACCATGACCACCGCGGCCGCACCGGCCTGCTGGCCGAAGATCGCCTTGGCCGCCCGGGCGCAAGTGCCCCTGCTGACCACCGCGATCTGATTGCCACCAGGGGTGATGCCGGCCTTGGTGAACGAATCCACCGAGCAGCCCAGCGACTCGTTGACATCGGAGGTGTCCGGCTGGTCGGGAACGTTGACCACCTTGAGGCTGTGTGCGGGCAGTGGACCGTCGTTGGCGTCGATCGCCTCGATGGTGCTCGCACCCAGATTCAGCTTGGCACCGGGGAAGGTCTTCGAGCTGTCCACGGCAGCGACGCCGATGACGCCCTGCCCCACGGCCGGCGAGCCGACCAGGTAGGGGTTGCCGCCCTCATTGCCGGCCGAGGCCACCACGACCACACCGGCGGCGACCGCGTTGGCGGCCGCGACTGCGTCCGGATCGTCGGCCTGGCCGAACGGGGCACCCAGCGACAGGTTGATGACGTCCATCTGATGGTCGACGGCCCAGTCGATGGCCTGCACCGACAGATCGGTGGAGCCGGTGCAGCCGAAGACCTTCAACGCGTACAGATCGACCTGCGGCGCGACCCCGGGGCCGACCTTGAAGCTCTTGCTCGGGGTGGACGCGTCGTACGGGCCGGTGTAGGCCGCACCGGACGCGGTGACGCCACCGCCGCCGGTGGTGCCGGCCACGTGCGTCCCATGCCCGTCGCAGTCCAGCGGATTGGCGTCCGGGGTCGGCGTGGAGGAGCCGGTGGCACCCTCGGCGTCGTAGTTGTCGCCGGCGAAGTCGTAGCCGCCCTCGACTCGCGGCGCGGCCGGGCCGAACAGCGTGCTGTCGGCCGGCAGCGTGTTGGCCGAGTTGGCGTGAGCGGCGGCGTAGGCGGCCTCCGTGCCCGGCCCGCCGAAGTCGGCGTGGGTGTAGTCGATGCCGGTGTCGATGATGGCGACCTTGACCCCCTTGCCGGTCTTGCCGGTGGACTGCCAGGCCTGCGGGACGCCCAGGAAAGGCACCGAGACGGTGTTGTCCAGAGTCTTGGGCGTCAGTGCGTGCACGGCGGTGACCCCCGGCAGCGCGGCCAGCGAGGACGCCCTATTGGCGGCGATCCGGACCCGGATCCCGTTGTAGGCGCTCTGCATGGTGGCCACGACCTTGCCGCCCTTGGCGGAGATGCCGCCGGCCAGGGCGTCCTGTGCCTTGCGGAGCTTGGTCTTGACGGCGGTGCGCTGGCTGGCGGTCAGCGGGCTGCCGGCCTTGGCCTGGACGACCGCGACCGGATCACCGGGGAGCTCGACCATCACGTCGACCTTCTTGGAGCCGTCCAGGCTCTGCGGGGTGAAGGGAGTGCCGATCGGTCCGGTGGTGGACGTGCGGATGAACCGATCCGTCTCGGTGCGGGTCTCAGCATGCGCAGGGGCGGCCGTGACGGCCAGGGCGAGCGCGGTAGCGGCTGCGATCAGAGCGGGGAGTTTTGGCTGCACGGCCATCGCCTTTCTGGCAGGGAGTCCCGGGGGTGCGACTCACCTAGAAGGAGGCTATTTGCCGAGGCAAAGGAGGGTCAAGGATCAGTGGACGGAATTCCACACTCGACCGCAATTTCAGGCACCCAGAGCCAGTGCCCTCGGATCGGAGCGCAGCAGCTGGGCGTAGTCGGCACCATGCAGCAGCCGCAGCACGGGCCCTTCGCCGGCCAGCCATCCGGTCAGCCGCTCCGGGATCCACACCGGCATCGGCTCGAACAGCTCGGTGACCTGCACCGGAAGCAGCGCATCGCCCGGGTCGATCGGCCCGACCACCAGCGCTCGTCCACACAGCCCCTCGGCGGTGAGCAGCAGCACTTCGTCCAGCTGGGCGAGCTCGCAGCGCGGTCCGCCGACCTCCAGTCCGGCGGCCACGTCCGGGGTCCGCGCGATCAGGTCGGCCAAGGCCAGCCGCTGGCCTTCGGAGAGCCGCAGCGTCCAGCGGTTGCGGGGTTGCTGCGTGTTACGGATCGTCCGGATCACCGACTCCACATCCAGCTGGCGTGCAGCACGCCAGCGCTGCAGCACGCGGCGAAGGTTGCGTCGGGCCGCAGCGTCGTGGCCGCGACGGTCCGACCACCACTCCAGGACGCTGCCGGCATAGTCGATGGCCGCGACCGGGCGGGCCGTCCGGATCGCCTCCAGGGCCGGACGCAGCCCCATCCCGCAGTCCAGAAGGATCGCCAATGCCGCCGACGGCGCCCGATTCACTCCCATATGACAATGCACCAGAACCGTGGCATTCGGGTCGGCCAGTGCACCGTGCGCCCATTCCACGAGGGTGTCGAACCATGCCTTCGGAATCTTCTGTCCGTCGTCGGCGATCGGGTGGTGCAGGTACTGGATTGATGGCTCCCAGCGCCGCACCAGCAGCTCGTCGCTCCATTCGTTGCGGACGTCGATGATGTGGGTGATTCCTGCCGTGTGCAACTCTTCGAGCTGGCCTCGAGCCTGGTCGAAGTTCGCCGACAGATCTCCGCCAACGGCTATTCGACGTGTGACGAAATCGGCGTTCGCAAGCGCGAACCCGGGGGTCTGTTCGGGGCGGAATACAGTCCGACCGGTGGCGGAATCGGTCATGAGTTGAATACTGCAACAATCCGAGAAGCTCGCCAAGACCGAACCCGACTCGTTTAGAGGAATCTCAGGAAATGCACGGAATCGCCGAGTATCCCCCGTACGGGTGACCGGGATCGGTACCCATTCGGATATCACAGATATCCATTCGTAGGGATTGACCATTAGCTGCGACCTAGGGCAGAGTTTGCCAGGTACGAGAGGGGAACCCATCGCCCAACCAGCGATGGACAACTCGATATAAGGGATGTACCGCCATGCTGACCTTGCGTACCGTGTGTTTGCGTTCGCTTGCCGCGTTCGCCACGGCCATCGCCTTGATGCCTCAGTTGCAGACCGCTGAGGCAGCCCCTGTCGTACCCAACTCCACCCTGAAGCCGGCCGTCGCGAAGGTGTCCTCACTCTCCGCGACCGCCGGCGTCGAGCCGGGCATCGTGACCACGGTGACCAAGGCGTCCATCACGGGAAAGAACCTAGCCACAGCCAGTTCGGTGCGGTTCGGTAATGCGGACGCCAAGATCCTCTCGGTCAGCAAGACCAAGGTGACCTTCGAGATGCCGATCCTCCCGGCCGGCAGCTATCGCGTGTCGGTGACCACGGCCGCCGGAACCGCTGTCGGACCCAAATACACGGTCCGCACAATGGAGAGCGAAGTGCTCCGGCTGACCAATATCGCCCGCTCGAAGGCGCGCAAGTGCGGCACCGTGAAGTACCCGTCCGCACCGGCACTCCACGGGGACGCCACCCTGACCAAGGTGGCCCTGGCCCACAGCCGCGATATGGCCGACCAGAGTTACTTCAGCCATACGTCCCTGTCGGGAAAGAGCCCGTTCGACCGAATGCGCGATGCCAACTACACCTATCGGGCGGCCGGAGAGAACATCGGTGCCGGCTTCACCACCCCGAAGGCCGTGGTCGACGCCTGGCTGGCCAGCCCCGGCCATTGCCGGATTCTGATGAGCCGCTCCTACACCGAGCTCGGTGTCGGCTACGCCACCGGCGGCTACTACGGCACCTACTGGACTCAGGACTACGGCAAG
Source organism: Actinomycetales bacterium Actino_02 (assembly GCA_001603275.1). Classification (GTDB taxonomy): domain Bacteria; phylum Actinomycetota; class Actinomycetes; order Propionibacteriales; family Propionibacteriaceae; genus Propionicimonas. Next base: position 58,396 of record LUYM01000029.1, read on the forward strand.
CCGCGGAACTAGTCCCCACAGACCCTCGGTGGGGCGATGCGCCAATCGCCCCACCGAGACCCCAAAGTCAGTCAGTCGCCCGGTCAACGCCCCCCGTTCGACCACCGGGCAGACAGCGGGGAACGCTCAGCCCGCCGTACCCCCGAACCGGCGGGCTGAGTCATGTCACGACTCTCAGCCGGCCGTGCTCTCCCGCACCACAAGACTCACTCGCAACCGCTGGCTCAGCGGCGCCTCGGCGGACGGGTCGGCGCGACGAGCCAGCTCGGCCAGCAGCGCACGGACGGCGGCTCGCCCCTTCAAATCGACGTCCTGGCGGACGGTGGTCAGCGCCGGACGGGTGCGTTCGGCCAGCGGATGGTCGTCGAAGCCGACCACGGCCAGGTCGCCCGGCACCGTCATCCCGCGATCGGAGGCAGCCGCGATCAGCGCCTGGGCCAGCACATCGGTCAGACACAGGGCCGCCGAGGGACGATCCGCCTGGGCCAGCAGCGCGTCCAGTCCGTGCGGGGCGTAGGGATCAGGCTGGTTGGCCACCTGCGGGGTGATGCCGGCCGCCTGCAGGGCGTCCATCCAGCCGGCCCAGCGCTGGGCCAGCACCCGTTGCCGCAGCGCGGCTGCCGGCGGCGGCCCGGTCACCAGGCCCGGCTCCGGGCCGAAGCCCGTCGTCACCACGAGAATCCGCCGGTGCCCCAGGGCCAGCAGGTGCTCGGCGGCCGCCTTGGCGCCACCGTAGTCGTCGATGGTGATGGCCGGACGTTTGGCCGGAGCGTCCGCATCGACGTAGACCAGCGGCAGACCGCGACGGGCCAGCAGGTCGACCGCAGGCAGCTGCGGATCGCAGGAGTAGATGATGGCGCCGTCGAGGGCCACGTCGCGGGCCGGGACTACGGCGGCCTCGGTCGTCGCCGGCAGCAGGGTGAGGGCCAGCCCGGCCTGGTTCAGCTCGTCGGCGACCGCGCCGATGAACCGGGCCGACATCTCGTCGGCCAGCGCGGTGCTGAGCAGCTTCGTCCACAGCAGCCCGACCGTCCCGGCCGTCCCGGTGGCCAGGGAGCGAGCCGACGGATCCGGGCCGAGGTAGCCCAGCGCCGCGGCCTCGTCCAGGATCTTCCGGCGCAGGTCGGCGGACAGCTGGTCGGGCCGGGAGAAGGCATTGGAGACCGTCATCCGGCTGACCCCGAGCCGGTCGGCGATCGACTGCAAGGTGACCTTGCCCATCCGTCCACCTCTCGGGTTGCCCAGTGTCGTCGCTGAGTCTATCTTTACCGCTACAGACTTTATCGGTAAAGGAGCTGTCGATGAGCGCGTTCTCTGCCCGCGAAGGAGCGGACGAGCCGTGGTGGCGGCACGCTGTGGTCTACCAGCTCTACCCGCGCAGCTTCGCGGACGCCAACGGTGACGGCGTCGGCGACCTGGCCGGCATCCGCGCCCATCTGGACTACCTGGCCGGCCTGGGCGTCGATGCCGTCTGGATCAACCCCTGGTACCCCTCGCCGATGGCCGACTCCGGCTACGACGTCTCCGACTACCGGGCCATCGAGCCCAGTTTCGGCACCCTGGACGACGCCGAAGCGCTGATCGCCGAAGCGCACGCGGCCAGCCTGCGGGTGCTGCTGGACATCGTCCCCAACCACACCTCCGACCGGCACGCCTGGTTCGTCGAGGCCCTCGCCGCCGCTCCCGGCTCGGCCGCCCGGGAGCGCTACCTGTTCCGTGACGGACGCGGCCCGGGCGGCGCCGAGCCACCAAACGACTGGCGCAGCGAGTTCGGCGGCCCGGCCTGGACCCGAGTCACCGAGGCCGACGGACGCCCCGGCCAGTGGTATCTGCACCTGTTCACCTCGGCGCAGCCGGACCTGAACTGGGCCAACCCCGAGGTCCGAGCCGAGTTCGAGGACATCCTGCGGTTCTGGTTCGACCGCGGCGTCGACGGCTTCCGGATCGATGTGGCACACGGCTTGGTGAAGGATCCCGGCCTGGCCGACCTGGCCGGGATGACCTTCCCGCTGCCCGGTGACGCCCCGGACGGCCTGGAACACCCGCACTGGGACCAGCCCGGAGTGCACGACATCTTCCGCGGCTGGCGCGTGGTCGCCGACTCCTACTCACCGCCCAAGGCCTTCTGTGGCGAGATCTGGGTGGGCCGGGATCATCGACTGGCCGCCTACTTGCGCCCCGATGAACTGCACACCGCATTCAACTTCAACTTCCTGGTATCGCCCTGGCTGCCCGATCAGCTGCGCCACCGGATCAGCAGCACCCTGGCCGCTCATGCCGCCGTGGGAGCGCCGCCCACCTGGGTGCTCGGCAACCACGATGTCTGCCGACCCTCGTCCCGCTACGCCCGCGAGCAGCGGGTGAAGGTCTTCGAGGACCGCACGCTGAGCCACTACCTGGATCGTCCGGCCGATCGCGAACTCGGCCTGCGCCGGGCCCGGGCGGCCGCACTGCTCAGCCTGGCTCTGCCCGGCAGCGCCTACATCTACAACGGCGAGGAGCTCGGCCTGCCCGAGGTCGAGGATCTGCCACTGGAGGCCCTGCAGGATCCGGTGGTCCGCGGCACCGACTTCGCCGATCGAGGGCGGGACGGCTGCCGGGTGCCGCTGCCCTGGAGCGTGGACGGCACCAACTACGGCTTCTCCCCCGACGGCGGCTCGGCCCCGTGGCTGCCACAACCGTCCGGCTGGGGCGCCTTCAGCGTCCAATCCCAGGATGGACGTCCGGGCTCAACCCTGGAGCTCTATCGGACGGCGCTGCGGCTGCGCCGGGAGCTCGGACTGGGCGTCGGCGACCTGCACTGGGTCGACGCCGGCCCGCAGGCGGTCGCCTTTGCCCGCGAGCACGGCGTCGAGTGCTGGGTGAACCTCGGTGAGCAGCCTCTGGAGTTGCCGGCCTCGGCCGAGCTGCTGTTGGCCAGCAGCGAGCTGGTCAACGGGCAGTTGGCGTCGGACGCGGCCGCCTGGCTGCAGCGCTGAGCGCTACTCCGTCTCGATCAGCACCGGGGCTCCCTTCGCTGCGACCAGGCGCAATGCCCAGCCGATCAAGACGGCCACGACGCCCACCCCGATGGCGAACAGGGCCACGCCGAAGGCGATCACCGATGTGAACAGCGAGGCCCGCAGGAATGACGCGTTCATCGCGGTGGCCCGCAGCGGATCCTCCCGGTCCAGTTCGGCGTAGGTCTTGCCGCCGGTGGCCTCCAGCGCGTGCTTGCTGATCACGTCCGCCTGAACGAAGGCCTCCAGCGGGCCGACCACCTTGGCGCCCTGAAGCGCGGACGCATCTGGCGAGACGGTGATATTTTCGGCGGCCAGTTTGGTGCTGACCATTCCCCAGGTCACCCCACCGGCGACGATGAAGATCACTCCGATCACGGCGGTGATCAAGCCGAGGAAACGAATCCTCTTGCGTCTCACTTCGGAAAGAGTAGCCACTTTGATCCTCCTTCACAGAAAGCTGGACGGGCGTTCCTCCAGTGAGGTAAGGCTAACCTTCTCCGTCGCTTCAGAACAGCCCACTGCCGACTTTGATGAATTCATCAGTTCTCTCACGGGCGCCCGCGATCGGCCATACCTGAGTCCTGACTCGGACAACTTGGCGGGACTCCTTCCGCCGGTGAGCCCGCCCGGCTAGCCTCATGGCCGAGGACGGATGCGGCAGTCCGACCAGGAACAGGAGTCAACGAAGATGAGCAAGTTCGAGCTGTACGCCGACGCCAAGGGCGAGTACCGCTGGCGCCTGAAGGCCAGCAACGGTCAGGTCATCGCCACCGGTGGCGAGGGCTACTCGAGCAAGTCCAGTGCGAAGGACGGCATCGAGTCAGTGAAGAAGAACGCGCCGATCGCCGAGATCGAAGAGGTCTAGTTTCGTCCGTCCGGCCGCTGGTCGTGGAGTCCGCTCCAGGGCCGGCGGCCGTCGGCCGTTCAGGCCAGCTCTTTGACCAGGTGCACCAGCACCACTCCGCCTGGGACTTCGGTCCGTCCGGTCTCGTGATAGCCGCGGCTGGTGTACAGCTGCAGGTTCGACGCACTGCGGTCACCGGTGAACAGCACCGCCCGCCGACCGGGCAGCACCTTCTCGGCAGCGAGCAGCAGCTCGGCGCCCAACCCGCGTCCATGAAGGTCGGGGGCCACACTGAGCCGTCCGATGTGCAGCTCGTCCCCGTCAGCCCGGACCCGGATCGAGCCAACCAGCCGTGAGCCGAGGACCGCCACCAAGCCCACGCAGGTCTGCAGGTCGGCCAGGATGTCGTCGACCGTCTCGAGCAGCGGCGGCAGCTGCGGATCGGAATAGCGCTGCGCCTCGACGACGAAGGCGGCACGTTGGACGGTGTACACCTCACCGACATCGGCAGCCGTCATTGGCCGGATCGTCGCCCCGCTCGACACCATCACTCCTTCTCAGCGTGTCATCGGAGGGTACTCCTGACTGCGACAGCGGGAGCGTCTCGGCTCGAAAGCTGGAGTAGCGGTTTCATAACCATTAGGTAGTTGTACCGCGACCACACCGGTTCACACAGAGCCCACTGCTCACTATGGTGAATTTTCAGCGACAGGGAGGCTACGACCTGTACTGACGAAAACCGGGACGAACGCAGATGAGGGGGATCTGCGGATCGAAGTCCGGCGGCGGACATCGATCCGGCCGGAGCAGACGGCTCAACACCTTTGGCTCCGGACGGTGTCCCTTCTCTCAGTGCGATTGCGGCGGCCCGGTGGCCACGACCACAACTGAAGATCGAACTCGCAAAAGACCTGGTGAGATGGTGAGCGCTGAATCGGCATACCGAGCAGCGCAGCATCGAACGGACCCGAGCGATGATCTGACTGGCGTCGGGGGGCCCAGGCAGGATCATCCCAGGCCAGATGCTCACGCTGCCGGACGCAGCCCATCGACTCACGTGAGGGGGGAATGCCCTCAGTCGCCGCAACTGCGGCCGAGGGCGACGAGTATCGATTCTCTGTTGTGGAGCCATGAGGGCCGACTCGATGAATTTCGGGTCGGCCCTCAATGGCGTTGCGACTAGGCTGCATCCGTGGCGACTCCCGAGTTCATCCTGGCCCTGCGCGAGCAGATCGGAACCGCCCGACTGTGGCTGTCCGGGGCCACCGCCGTGGTGATCCGGACCACCTCCTCAGCTGACGAGGTGCTGCTGGTCCGCCGCAGCGACAACGGCGAGTGGACGCCGGTATCAGGCATCATCGATCCTGGCGAGCAGCCACATCTGGCCGCGCTGCGTGAGGTGGCCGAAGAGGCCGGCGTCCAGGCCGAGGTGGAGAACCTGGTCCTGCTGACCGTGACCGACGTGATCACCTACGCCAATGGTGATCAGACCCAGTACATCGACCATGTGTTCCGGTGCCGTTGGGTCTCCGGTGAGCCGTACCCGGCCGACGGAGAGGCCACCGAAGCCGCCTTCTTCCGCACCGACGCACTGCCCCCGATGAGCCCGGATCACGCCCGTCGGGTGGAGATCGCGTTGGCCGACCCCGTCCATACAGTGCTCGGCTGAACCGAGATCAACGGCTTGTCAGTAACCCATTGCGGATTCCCGCACAGGTACTAGATTGGCAAATGCCCAACTCGGTGTGGGTTGCTCGCACCGACAGTGGCTGGCACCTGGCGAAGCATCACCCCCCAGCGGTCGGCCCGGCCGGGAGCACAGCGCGGTGTTCCCGGTCGGCCCGACCACTGGGGGCCCAATTACTCGGTTCGGCCTCGCTGCCCTCACCCAAAGAGGATGATGGTCCCCATGGCCCGGGTCACTGGAGATGCCCTCACGCTTTGCGGCGTGTGCAACCGCCGGCACACCAACCTGACTCGCCTGCTGGGCGCGTCCGCCCCGGACGCCTGGCTGGCGGTGAGCGAAGGCGAACGGCTGGAAGCCGAGCTGACTCCGGACGTCTGCATCCTCCCCGACAACGGTGTGATCAGGCATTTCATTCGTGGGCACCTGCAGCTTCCGGTGGACGATCCGGCCATCACGCCGTTCGTCTGGTCGATCTGGGTCGAAGTGGACGAGGAGTCGATGCGGCTGATCGCTCGGCACTGGAGCGACCCGAACCGGGCAGCCACTCGTCCGCTGGACGGGCAGCTGTCCAACGAGTTGCCCTACCCGGAGCCGACCAAGGGACTGGCCGTCGAGGTGCACACCCGCGACATGGGCCAAGCGCCGCTGATCATGCTGGCTCGTGGCAGTCGACATGCGCTGGCCGTCGAACAGCGAGAAGGAATCACCGCTCATAGGGTTGCCGAACTCGGCGAGCTGCTGCAGCGTTGATCCCGCTATGAGTTTCTTCGAGATCTTCAATCCCGGCGAACGTTTCCAGCGCGAGCAGAAAGACCTGGAGAAGTCGCTGGTGCTGACCGATGCCCAGGGCGGGGACGGCCCGAAGCCGCTCGACCTGGATTCGGGGTCGGTGGTGCTGCGGGTGCCGGGCGGCAAGCCTGAGGCAGAGCCGGTGGCGCCGCCGCCGGACGACAAGGACTGGACGTTCGTCCTGGCCACCCCGTGCGCCGAGTGCGGCTACCTCGGCTCGGCGGTGCCGGTTGGCGAGCTTCCTGATCGCATTCGAGCGGCCACCGCGCCGTGGCCGGCCATCTTGTCCCGTCCGGACGTGGCCGTCCGCCCGGCCGAGACCGTCTGGTCGGCGCTGGAGTATGGCTGCCACGTCCGCGATGTACTGCGGATCTTCACTCATCGGCTGGAGCTGATGCGCGCCCAGGACAATCCGCTCTTCGAGAACTGGGATCAGGACGCCACCGCCCTCGAGCAGCGCTACTGGGAGCAGGATCCGGCCGTGGTCAGCGGCGAGCTGATGATGGCCGCCGCCGAGAATGTGGTCGGCTGGTCGAGCGTCCGCGCCGAGGAGTGGGATCGCCCCGGACGGCGCAGCAACGGCTCGGTCTTCACCGTGGCCACCCTGGGCCAGTACTTCCTGCACGACCTGGTGCACCACCTGCACGACGTGGCCTGACCTACCGCCCGTCCATCACCCGCCGGACACTGCCTCAGGTCACAATCCCCTCACCCCGGGACAAAAGGGGACGGTTCCTGTTACGTCCCAATCCCCTCACCCCGGGACCGATGGGGACGGTTCCATTACCGTCCATCCGAACCCCGGGCCACGAAGACCCGGCCACAGAAAAGGGGACTGTCCCCTTTTCTGCGGGATCACTCCAGGGCGGCCACCTCGACGGATGCCGCTCGGTCTTCGGGAAATGCCTTGTCGAGAGCCTCCTCGGTGAGCTTGCGGCCGAGCGCGATCAGCTCCGTGGCCCGATGGAAGTCCATGGTCTTGGCCGAATCGCCGGGGACGGTCACCAACACGTCCGGCGGCATGGCAGCCATCCGGTAGCGGGTGATCAACGAGCCCATGGTGTCCAGCGCCATTGAGGCCACATCGGTCAGGCCGACCCCCGGCGGCGGCGGGTCGAAAGTCCCGCGCACCGGATGCTTGTGGACCTCTTCAATCGCCTTGTGATCCTCGAGTTCGTCGCCCTGGCCGCGGCCGAACCGAGCCAGGATCGAGGCGATGAAGTCGTTCTCCCACACCCCGGCCGCGCTCTTCAGGAACCGGTCCAGCCACTCGTTGGGCGGGCGCTGCTCCGAGGTCTCCTTGGACGGGCTGGAGGTGAAACTGCGTCCGTTGTCGCCGGAGAGCTCGATGGCCAAGGTGAAGTCGGCCCCCGAACCGATCACCGGCTCGACCGGGACGGGGTTCAGCACGCCCCCGTCGACCAGTAGCCGTCCGTTGACCATGATCGGGGTGATCGCCCCCGGGATGGCGATCGATGCCCGGATCGCCACATCCACCGGGCCCGAGGTGAACCAGACCTCACGGCGGGCGCCGATGTCGGTAGCCACAGCCGTGTAGGGGATCGGCAGGTCCTCGATCTGGGCCCCGTCGAGGATCTCGCTCATCCGCGCCAGCACGCGCTCCAGCTTGAATGCACCCGGGCCGCCGATGCTCGGGTCGAGCAGTCTCAGCACGTCCCGTTGGGTCAGCGGGGTGACCCATTCGACATACTCGTCCAGTTTGCCTGCTGCATAGAGGCCACCGATCAGGGCGCCCATGGACGCCCCGGCGATCGCTACCACCTGATACCCGCGCTCGTGGAGCACCTGCAACGCCCCGATGTGGGCGTAACCGCGGGCTCCCCCGGAGCCCAGCACCAAAGCCACCGTCTTCCCGCTCATGAGCCCATTATCCGCGGGCGGAGGACCCCGCGCGGCCCGACCGAGGCTCTCGGGGCCCGAGTAGGGTTTCAGCCATGACGACCCCGCAGCCACCGGTTGCCTACGCCTGTTACCGCCACCCCGATCGCGGCACCTACATCCGCTGCCAGCGCTGCGGGCGTCCGATCTGTGGGGACTGCATGATCAGCGCCGCCGTCGGCTTCCAGTGCCCTGAGTGCGTCCGTGCGGGCGCGAAGGAGACTCGGCAGGACGAATTGCGGTTCGGCGGACGGCGCAGCGGCAATGCCAGCGTGACCACGCTGGTGCTGATCGCGATCAATGTCGCGGTCTGGGCGCTGCTGAACTACGGCCGGCTGAGTGACAACGCCTACCTCAACTTCTTGCTGGTTCCCGGCCTGGTCGGCCAGGGGTTCTGGATGGAGCCGCTGACCTCGGCGTTCTCACACCAGCAGATCCTCCACCTGGGCATGAACATGGTCTCGCTGTGGTTCCTCGGCCCGCCGCTGGAGCAGGCCCTGGGCCGGGCCCGATTCCTGGCCATCTATCTGATCTCCGCGCTGACCGGCTCGCTCGCAGTGATGTGGCTGTCCGCCCCCGCCACAGCGACGCTGGGCGCCTCCGGTGCAATCTTCGGCCTGATCGGCGCACTGTTGGTCGTGGCATTGCGCGCCCGCGGGAACGTCCAGAACGTGCTGTTCTGGCTGGTACTCAATCTGGGCTTCACCTTCACCAACTCCGGCATCTCCTGGCAGGGTCACATCGGCGGGCTGATCGGTGGACTGATCACTACCGCACTGGTGGCCTATGCCCCGCGCCAGGACCGCTCGATGATTCAGTGGGCCGGGCTGGCCGGCATCGCCGTCCTGACCGTGGCCGGCATCATCGTCCGCGCCATGGCCCTGGCCTGACCCGGACGGGCGGCGGTCGCCGTTCGTGGCGTGCGGCGGACGCCCGGCCGCACCCCATGAGGGCCTCGAAACCGGTTTTGGCACCCAATCCTGAGCGGTGGTGCAGGAGCTGTCGGGTCGAACCCGATTTTCGTTCCCAATACGCCCCGCCTGGGACCCCGGATCGGGACCAAAAGCGGGTTTCAGCCGAGAGCTCATCCCCGACCCTTCCAGATCGGGACCAAAATCGGGTTTCACACTCCGGGCGAGCAGCCCGGCCGACTCCGGCTACTGCGGACGTCCAGCCTCGGCGACCGCCTGGACGGCTGCCGTCCGCCGGTTCGCGATCAGGCTCGTGGTGATCACGATGGCCAGGATGGCCACGATCACCCCCAGTGAGGCGAGGGTCGGCACCGTCGGGACCCACGTCCAGATGCCGTGCGCCCAGTGCAGGACGAGCTTCACGCCGATAAAGGCGAGGATCGCGGCCAGGCCGTAACCCAGGTGGACGAGCGCACTCAACGCCCCTTCGAGCACGAAGTAGAGCGCCCGCAAGCCGAGTAGCGCGAAGGCATTGGTGGCGAAGACAAGGTACGGGTCGCCGGTGATGCCGTACACGGCCGGAACCGAGTCGACAGCGAAGACCACGTCGGTGGCCAGGATCGCCAGGGTGGCCAGGGCCAGCGGGGTCAGGGCGCGACGTCCGGCTTCGCGGACGCTCATTCGCGGACCGCGGTAGCCGTCCGTGATCGGGAAGAACCGGCGGGCCAGCCGGACGATGGCCAGGCTGCCCGGGTCGACCTCGTGATCGGCCGGATGCAGCGCGTCCCGCAGTACCTTCACGGCGGTGAGAAGCAGAATCACACCGAACAGCAGGAACGTCCAGGCAAAGCTGTTGAGCATGGCCGCGCCGAGTGCGATGAACACGCCGCGCAGCACCAGCGCTCCGGCCACCCCGATCAGCAGGACGCGTTGCTGCAACGCCCGAGGCACCGCAAACGAACTGAGCAGCAGCATGAACACGAACAGGTTGTCCACGCTCAGCGACTTCTCGACGAGGTAGCCGGCGTAGTACTCCAGCCCGATCTGCGAGCCGAAGGTCGCCCACACCCATCCGCCGAAGGCCACCGGGAGCGCGATGTAGAACGCTGACCAGCCGATCGCCTCCTTCATCGAAACCTCGTGCGGACGGTGCGTGATGATGAAGTCGAGCACGAACATGGCCAGCACGGCGGCGATGGTGATCCCCCACAGCAGCGGGGTGCCGACGCCGAGAGCGAGCGGGATGGTGGTCATGAGGTTCCTCTCACAGTTGTCCTGTGAGGTCTCCTTCACCGGCTTGGCCGGTGCGTCCACGAGAGCCGGTGGCTCGTATTGACCGCGGACGACTTGGGAAGTACTCCCCTCGCCACGAAGGCTAGCTGGACGTCCTCAGCCGCGGCAATGCGCGGGAGCAATCCTGCGACCAACGCCAAGCGGAGCCGGGTCGAATGGACCGTTCGAAGAACCTAAAGGAGAACCCGAACCCCACCCAACCGCACCCAACCGCCGAACCAGCCACGGAGTTCGAGAATGGTCCATCCGTCCCGGCGAGAGCCTGGACGGTAATGGAACCGTCCCTTTCGTCCCGGATCGGCGGAGGCTCCGACAACCCGTAGGCAGAGCCGGGTCGGGGAGACCGTTCGAAGAACCTAAGGGAGAACCCGAGCCGCACCCGACCACACCCAACCGCCAAACCAGCCACGGAGTTCGAGAATGGTCCATCCGTCCCGGCGAGAGCCCCGACAACCAGCACGACAAGCTGGGTCGGGGAGACCGTTCGAAGAACCTAAAGGGAAACCCGAGCCGCGCCCCACCGCACCAACACGCCAAGCCCAATCACCATGTTCGAGAACGGTCTCCCCTACCCGGCGAGACCAGGCCAGGCTCAGGCGACGGAGCGGGCGGGCGGGGTCGAAGCCGTAGCGGTCTCGAGGAGGCGGCGGTGGAACAGCGGTTCGCCGGTCAGTTCGGGGTGGAAGGCGATCCCGGTGATCGCCCCTTGCCGGACGCCGACGATCGCCTGGTCCCGCCGGGCCAGGACGTCCACACCGGGGCCAACCGAGACCACCTGCGGCGCCCGAATGAAGGCGACGTTCACCGGTCCGTCAACGGTGTCGAGGTCGAGTTCGGCCGAGTCCACTTGCGAGCCGAAGGCGTTGCGGCGCACGGTCACGTCCAGCACGCCCAGCGACTGCTGACCAGGTGCGGGATCCAGCACCTCGCGGGCCAGCAGGATCAGCCCGGCGCAGGTGCCCAGGGTGGGCAGACCGCCGGCAACCGCATCGCGCAGCGGCTCGAATAGCCCGAAGATCCGCAGCAGTCGATCGATGGTCGAGGACTCCCCGCCGGGCAGCACCAGGGCGTCCACCCGCAGCCCGTCCGGCCCGACCAGATCGGACGGGGTTCGCAGCGGCACCGTCCGCGCGTCCAACTCCTCCAGCAACCGCACGTGCTCGCGCACCCCGCCCTGCAGGGCCAGCACTCCGACGGTCACTGCGCTCATCTCGTCCTCACTCCCACGCCACTCCAGGCCACTCGCACGCCGAGGGCTCGCCTTCGCGCCGAGGACCTGCCCCAGGGGACGAGCCCTCGACGGTAGGGCGAGCGATGATCACCAGCCGCGCTCGGCCAGCCGGTGCGGAGCCGGCAGATCGGCGACGTTGATGCCGACCATGGCCTCGCCCAGGCCACGAGAGGCCTCGGTGATCGCGGCCGGGTCGTTGTAGAGCGCGGTGGCCTTGACGATGGCCGCGGCACGAGCGGCCGGGTCACCGGACTTGAAGATGCCCGAGCCCACGAACACACCGTCGGCGCCCAGCTGCATCATCAGCGCGGCGTCGGCCGGAGTGGCCACCCCGCCGGCGGTGAAGAGCACCACGGGCAGCGCGCCGGTCTCGGCTACCTCGCGGACCAGGTCGTAGGGGGCCGACAGCTCCTTGGCCGCGGCGTACAGCTCGTCCGGGTTGGCCTGGTAGGTGGCGTGCAGCCGGGCGATCTCACCCCGGATCGTCCGGATGTGCTTGGTGGCCTCGGAGACGTCGCCAGTGCCGGCCTCGCCCTTGGAGCGGATCATGGCCGCGCCCTCCGCGATCCGGCGCAGCGCCTCGCCCAGGTTGGTGGCGCCGCAGACGAAGGGGACGGTGAAGGCCTGCTTGTCGATGTGATGGACGTAGTCAGCAGGCGAAAGCACCTCGGACTCGTCGATGTAGTCGACCTTGAGGTGCTGCAGCACCTGGGCCTCCACGAAGTGGCCGATCCGGGCCTTGGCCATCACCGGGATCGACACCGTCTCGATGATGGCGCTGATCAGATCGGGGTCGCTCATCCGGGCCACGCCACCCTGGGCGCGGATGTCGGCCGGCACCCGCTCGAGCGCCATCACGGCCACGGCGCCGGCGTCCTCGGCGATTCGGGCCTGTTCGGGGGTGACCACGTCCATGATCACGCCGCCCTTGAGCATGTCGGCCAAGCCGCGCTTGACCAGCGGAGAACCAGTTGTCATGAGCAGCATCGTGGCCGCCTAACTGGACTGTTCCAAGAGCCAGAACTATCCGACTGTTCCTAGACCAGTATTGTGGACGCGTGCGCCGCACCCCCGAGATCACCCTGCCCGTCCGGCTGGACGGGGACGGCCCGCTGCCCGGACGACTGGCCACCGGGCTGCGCGAGCTGATCATCTCCGCCGTGCTGGCCCCCGGCGATGCGCTGCCCTCGTCCCGGGCGCTGGCCGAGCACCTGGGCCTCTCCCGAGGGACGGTGGTGGCCGGCTACGACCAGCTGCTGGCCGAGGGCTACCTGAGCGCGGCCCCGGGACGATCCACCGTTGTCAACCCCCAATTGCGGCGGGTACATCCGCGGCCAACTCCGGCTCCGGCCCCGGTCGCGGTGGCCGCGCCGGCCACCCTCGACCTGCGGCCCGGACGTCCCTGGACCGACGAGGTCGTCGGCGCGGCCTGGAAGGCCGCCTGGCGCCGGGCGTCCACCGAGCCGGTGAACGAAGAGGTGCCCTCCCTCGGTCTGCTGCAGCTGCGCCGGGCCTGGGCCGAGCACCTGCGCCGGATGCGGGCGGTGGTCTGGAACCCCGAGCAGGTCGCGGTGACCGCGGGCGGGCGCGAGGGCTTCGGGCTGCTGCTGGCCGCGCTGTCCGACCCAAACCTGCAAGCCGGGCAGGGCCGCCCACTGCGGGTCGGCGTCGAGGAGCCCGGCTATCCCTCCTTGCGTCGAGTGCCGTCCCACTACGGCGCCCAGGTGCTACCGCTGCGCACCGACGACCACGGTCTGGCCGTCGCCGACCTGCCCACCGGGAGCGAGGCCCCTGACGTGGTCCTGGTCACCCCGAGCCATCAGTACCCGTTGGGCGGCAGCCTGCCGGTCGACCGGCGCCAGGGGCTGCTGGAGTGGGCCCGGGCGCATCGGGTGGTGATCGTCGAGGACGACTACGACTCCGAGCTGCGCTACACGTCCCAGCCGTTGCCGGCGCTGGCCTCGCTCGACGATCCGGCCGACGGACGGGTGGTGCTGCTCGGCACGCTGTCCAAGACGCTGACTCCGGCGCTGGCGCTGGGATTCCTGGCCCTGCCGGATTGGCTGGTCGAGCCGATCCAGGCCGTCCGCGCCGATCTGGGCCAGCCGATCGGGCTGGTTCCACAACGGGCCGTCGCCGACTATCTGGACGCCGGCGCGCTGCGGCTGCACACCCAGCGGATGCGCCAGCGCTACCGGCGCCGCCGGGCTCAGGTGATGGACGCGCTGGCCGAGCGTCCGGGGCTGCGGGTGCAGCCGATGGACGGCGGCCTGCACGCCGTGGTCGAGACCGTCCGCCCCGAGGCCGAGGTGGTGGCCGAGCTGGCCGCGGCCGGAGTGCAGGTCAGTCCGCTGTCGAGCTACTGGTCCGGAGCGGACGGACGTGGCGGCATCGTGTTCGGCTTCGGCGCGGCCACGGACGCCGAACTGGCTCGCGGCTTGGCGCTGATCGCAGAGATCGCGGGCAAGATGGAGCCGTGAGGTTCACCGGGCTGTTCCTGGCCGGCGCACTCGCTCTGAGCGGGTGCGCGACGCCGTCCGTCGTGCTGACCCCGACCGCTACCCCGACCACTGTCGTCGCTAAGCCCGCAGAAAAGGGGACAGTCCCCTTATCTGGGGCGTCGGCCTCGGCAGGGGCATCGCCCCAGGCCGCCCGGATCTGGCAGCCAACCCAAGGTCTGAGCTGGCAGTTGCAGTACGCCGGAGCGCTGGCTGCCACCGACGCCCAGGTGGTCGACCTCGATGGCGTCGAGACCAGCACAGCCCAGGTGGCTGCCCTGCACGCCCAGGGCAAGAAGGTCGTCTGCTACTTCAGCGCCGGCAGCTGGGAGAACTGGCGTCCGGACCGCAAGAAGTTCCCGAAATCAGTGATCGGCAAGAAGTTGGACGGCTGGCCGGACGAGCGCTGGCTGGACATCCGACAGCTGAAGCAACTCATGCCGATCATGAGCAAGCGTCTGGATCAGTGCCGTGACAAGGGCTTTGACGCCGTCGATCCGGACAACCTGGACGGCTACGCGAACGCCCCCACCGGCTTCCCGCTGAGGTCGAAGCACTCCCTGGCCTACCTGAAGGCGCTGGCCAAGGCCGCCCACGCCCGCGGCCTGGCCATCGGGCTGAAGAACTCGCTGGCCCTGCTGCCGAAGGCCACCTCCGCCGTCGAGTTCGCGGTCAACGAGCAGTGTCTGCAGTACCGCGAGTGCGGCGTCTACGCCGGGTTCGTGGCCGCCGGCAAGCCGGTCTTCCACGTCGAGTACTCCGGCACCATCCAAGCCATCTGCGCGGCCCGTCCGGCCGGGTTCAGCACCGTCCGCAAGCACCTCAACCTGGACGCCTGGGCCCAGTACTGCTGATCAGCCGACCGAGGTCCTGGCCGCCACAAAAGCGTCCACACACGCCCGGACGTCGGCCTCGGAATGCGCTGCCGACAGCTGCACCCGGATCCGGGCCTTGCCGCGCGGCACCACCGGGAAGCTGAACGCGATCACGTAGACGCCGAGCCCGAGCATCGCATCGGCGATCGCGGCCGCCTGCCGAGCGCCGTCATCGCCGGGGAACATCACCGGGACGATCGGGTGCTCGCCGGGCAGCAGGGTGAAGCCGGCCGCGGTCATCAGCTCGCGGAACAGTGCGGCATTGGCGTTCAACTGCGTTCGGGCCGCGACGGAGGAGGCGGCCAGGTCGAGGGCGGCCAGCGAGCCGGCCACCACGCTGGGCGCGACCGCATTCGAGAACAGATAGGGACGGGCCCGCTGCCGCAGCAGCGCGATCACCTCGGACGGGCCGCTCACGTAGCCGCCGGAGGCGCCGCCGAGCGCCTTGCCCAGGGTGCCGGTGATCAGGTCGACCCGGTCACTCACCCCGAACTTCTCCGGGGTGCCCCGGCCGCCGTCACCGATGAAGCCGACCGCGTGCGAATCGTCGACCAGGACCAGCGCGCCGTAGCGCTCGGCCAGGTCGCAGATGCCGGGCAGTGGGGCGAAGTAGCCGTCCATGCTGAACACGCCGTCGGTGACGATCACCGTCCGCCGGGCCCCGGAGGCGGCCTTCAGCTGCGTCTCCAGGTCGTCCAGATCGGCGTTGCGATAGCGGTAGCGGGCGGCCTTGGAGAGCCGGATTCCGTCGATCAGCGACGCGTGGTTCAACTCGTCGGAGATGATCGCGTCCTGCTCGTCGAAGAGCACCTCGAAGACCCCGCCGTTGGCGTCGAAGCAGGACGAGAACAAGATGGTGTCCTCGGTTCCCAAGAACTCCGACAGCCGGGCCTCGAGCTTCGTGTGCAGAGTCTGGGTGCCGCAGATGAAGCGCACCGAGGCCATCCCGAAGCCCCACTCGTCCAGGGCGTCCTTGGCTGCGGCGATCACCGCCGGGTGGTCGGCCAGGCCTAGGTAGTTGTTCGCGCAGAAGTTCAGGACCGGCCCGGACGCGGTGGCCACCCGGGCCGACTGCGGCGTCGTCAACTGGCGTTCCCGCTTGTAGAGACCCGCTTCGGTGATCTCGTTGAGGGTGGACGAAAGCTCAGCGCGCAGGTCGTACATGGCCGCAGCCTACGCCCGGACGGGGCTTGGGAACTGTCAGGGCGGCCAGTCACAATGGGTTCGGTGAGCAGCGAAGAGAGTGTGACCACCGTCGAAGAGCGTCCCGGTTGGCGCCGCGACATCACGCTGTTCCTGACCGGGCAGACGGTGTCGCTGTTCGGCTCGATGCTGGTCCAGTACGCGGTGATGTGGTACCTCACCTTGACCACCAAAGACGGCACAGTGCTGGCCCTGTCCACGGTGTTCGGCTTCCTGCCGCAGGCGATCATCTCGATCTTCGGCGGGGTCTGGGCCGACCGGCACAACCGCAAGCTGCTGATCATCGGCGCGGACGCGTCCATTGCGCTGGCCACCGCCGCCTTGGCGATCCTGATGTTCCTCGGCAACCGCGATCTGTGGCTGATCTACGTCGCGCTGGCGGTCCGTTCGGCCGGCGCCGGCATCCAGACCCCTGCGGTCGGAGCACTCCTGCCACAGATCGTCCCAACCGACCGGCTGCTGTCCATCAACGGGATCAATCAGTCGATCCAGGCCGGAATGATGCTGATCGCCCCGGCGGTCGCCGCTGTGCTGTACGCGACCCTGCCGCTGTACTGGATTCTCGGGGTGGACGTGGTGACCGCTGCCATCGGGATCGGCTTCATGACTTTGATTCCGGTCGCCAAGGTCGTCCGCTCCGAGGTGGTGCCCACTGGCTACTTCTCCGACCTGAGCGCGGGGTTCCGCTACACGATCACCCACCCGCTGATCCGCTGGCTGCTCGGGCTGTATGCGGTGGTGATGGTGCTGGCCGCGGCGCCGTCCTTCCTGACCCCGCTGATGGTGGCCCGCAGCTTCGGCGAAGAGGTGTGGAAGCTCACCGTCTTGGAGTTGTCGTTCTCGATCGGGATGATGCTGGCCGGCGCCACCATCGGCGCGTGGGGCAAGCGGTTCAGCCGGATCGGGCTGATCGTCGGCTCGTCCATCGGCTTCGGTGTGCTGTCCATCGGGATGGGCCTGTCCAGCAACCTGTGGGTGTTCTTCGGTTTCATGTTCCTGACCGGGATCGCGGTGCCGGTGTTCTCCACCCCGTCCATGACGGTGCTGCAGGAGACCGTCGAGCCGGAGCGTCAGGGGCGAGTCTTCGGCTTCTTCGGGATCGTCTCGGCCACCGCCATGCCGGTCGGAATGGCCGTCTTCGGACCGCTGGCCAACCTGCGCTCGGTGGAGTTCGTGCTGATCATGTCCGGCCTGACCACCCTGGTCGTGGCCGCCATCGCGCTGCTGCTGCCGTCCGGACGCCGAGCAATGCGGGCGGCGCGGGACCACACAGACCCGCTGTCCCACGGCCAGGTGGACGCCACCGAGCCTGGGCCGGCTTAGCCGTTCGGCGAGCCGGACGGGCGACGCCTAGCTCCAGTCGAGGATCACCTTGCCGCACTCGCCGCTGCGGGCGGTGGCGAAGGCCTGCGTCCAATCCTCGGCGGCGAAGCGGTGAGTGATCACCGAGCGGATCGCGTCCGCGAAGGCCGTGGACGATGCCAGCATCGAGCTCATCAGGTACCAGGTCTCGAACATCTCGCGTCCGTAGATGCCCTTGATGGTGATCATGTGGGTGATCACTCGTCCCCAGTCGATGGGGTAGGGATCCTTCGGCAGGCCAAGCATGGCCACCTTGGCGCCATGGTTGAGGTTGGCCAGCATCTCGGTGACCGCGGACGGCGCCCCGGACATCTCCAGGCCGATGTCGAAGCCCTCCCGCATGCCCAGGTCACGCTGGGCGTCGGCGATCCGGGTCTTTCCGACGTTCACGCACAGGTCGGCACCGGCGGCCTTGGCCAGCCCCAGTCGGTAGTCGCTGAGGTCGGACACCACTACGTGCTTGGCTCCGGCGTGGCGGACGATGGCGGCAGCCATCACTCCGATCGGTCCGGCCCCGGTGACCAGGACGTCCTCGCCGACCACCGGCCACTGCAGCGCGGTGTGGGTGGCGTTGCCCAGCGGATCGAAGATGGACCCCAGTTCGGGGTCGATGAAGTCGGGCTGACGCCACAGGTTGGTGGCCGGAATCACCACATAGTCGGCGAAAGCGCCGTTGGTGTTCACGCCGAGTCCGACCGTGTTGATGCACACGTGGCGGCGTCCGGCCCGGCAGTTGCGGCAGTTGCCGCAGACGATGTGGCCCTCGCCGGAGGCCCGGTCGCCGATGCTGACCCCGGTGACGTCGGAACCGATCTCGACGACCTCGCCGTAGAACTCGTGCCCGATCGTCAGCGGTGCTTTGACGGTGGACGCCGCCCAGTCGTCCCAGGACTCCAGGTGCAGGTCGGTCCCGCACAACCCGGCGCGCAGCACTCGCAGCTTCACCTGACCCGGCCCGCAACTCGGCTCCGGAATATCGATCAGTTCCAGCCCCGGCCCGGGAGCCGTCTTCACTAGTGCCCGCATGATTCTCCTGTTCCGGCCCCACGCTATCGCCTCCATCGCCCAGCTCCTGCCCGCAGAAAAAGGGGACAGTCCCCTTTTCCTGCGGGGTAGCTCGGTAGAAGACAAGCTGTCGGCGACAGCTGAGGCTGAGTTGTCCACAGATTGCCCTGGCCATGCCCGCAGGCGGACTGGTCTTCCTTACGCTCGTCCCACTTCCACCGAGGGTGGTTCCGATGCCTCGCCAAGCCAGACAACACGCGGAGTCGGGCGTTTACCACGTCCTGCTGCGCGGGGTGAACCGGGATGCCATCTTCCTCGAGGACGAGGACCGCGAGCAGTTCCTGCATTTCCTGAGCCTTACCAAAGCGGCATCCGGCTGCGTCGTGCTGGCCTACTGTTTGATGACCAACCACGTCCACCTTGTTGTCCAGACACCCGGTGAGCCCATCAGCTCGATCATGAAGCGGATCGGCGTCCGCTATGTCGGGTGGTTCAACCGGAAGTACGACCGGGTCGGCCACCTCTACCAGAATCGATTCGCCAGCCTGCCCGTTGAGGACGACACGTACCTCATCACCCTTCTTCGGTACGTCTGGAGCAATCCGGTGGAGGCTGGCCTCGTGGCCCGCCCGGAGGATTATCCGTGGTGCAGTCGCAGCCCGCTTCGCGGCGACGGGCGGCTCGTGGACACCGACATCCTGAGCCAGCTCGTTCCTGAGGACGTCCTTGCGGCCCCCGTGGACGGCCGCGACGCGACACAGAGTCGCGAACCCGCGCGGCGGGGACGTCCGACCCGGCACTCCGACGATCAAGTCACCGAATTGCTTCGGCGATGCTCGGGGGCGCACAACCCCCAAGAGTTCGCTGCGCTGGACGCCGTCGACCGGCAGCGGGTTATCCGCGAACTGCGAACCCGCGCCGCGACCTACGAGCAAATCGCGAGAGCTACCGGACTGAGCGTCTGGCAGGTGCGGAAGATCCATGTGGTGACCCCGGATTGAGCCCCGCCACAAGCAGTGCCCAGGATTCGGATCCCGCAGAAAAAGGGGACTGTCCCCTTTTTCTGCGGGGTTGGCACACCGGAGTCGGTCGGGCGCTAAGGACGCGTAAAGGTTCACCGGGCCAGCGCAAAGGTTGCGTCAAAGATGCGCATCGGTGCGCGTCAGCAGGGGTTCGCTGGTCTGGTGACTATTGGATTCCGGGCACCGAAGCGGTTGCTCGTCGGCAACCCGATGCGGTCTGCGCAGATGCACGAGACGCTGTTGCCGAAGCGACTCGCTCTGCCCGTCTATTGCTCCGACCCGATCTCGTCCAACGCCTACGCCACCCAGGAGATCCTGCTGGTTCTGGCTCTGGGTGGCGCCACCGCGGTGCTGGCCACCCCCTGGATCGCCATAGTGGTGGTCGGCCTGCTCGGCCTAGTGACGCTGTCCTACCGGCAAACCTGCTACGCCTACCCGAACGGAGGCGGCGCTTACGCGGTCAGCAAGGCCAACCTCGGTCGGACGGCGTCGCTGATCGCGGCGTCGGCTCTGATGGTCGATTACGTGATGACGGTGGCCGTGTCGATCGCGGCCAGCGTGGAGAACCTGGTCTCGGCCTTCCCCGAGCTGCACACCTACACCGTCGAGTTGTGCGTCGGCTTCATCGTGGTGCTGATGCTGATGAACCTGCGCGGCGTGCGGGAATCCGGGACGGTGTTCGCCATCCCCACCTACGGCTTCATTCTCAGCGTCTTCGTGATGCTGGGGGCCGGCTTCTGGCAGATGCTGAACGGCCATGCGCCGGTGGCCGAGTCGGCCTCGTTCGGCTTCACCGGGCTGAGCCCGTCCGGCGCCGCGCTGGTGATCCTGCTGCTGCGCGCCTTCGCGTCCGGCTGTACCTCACTGACCGGCGTCGAGGCCGTCTCTAACGGTGTGCCGACCTTCCGTCCGCCGAAGAGTCACAACGCCGCACTGACCCTGATCGCCATGGCCGTGCTCAGCATCACCATGATGGTCGGGCTGTCCTTCCTGGCCACCAGCGCCGGGATCCACATCGCCGACAGCGTGCATGACCTGACCGGCGTCCCCGACGGCTACGTCCAGCGGACGGTCCTGGCCCAGCTGGCCTCGGCCATCTTCGGCAACAACAGCTTCGGCTTCTTCGCCGTCCAAGGCTTCACCACGCTGATCCTGGCGCTGGCTGCGAACACCGCCTTCAACGGCTTCCCGATCCTGGGTTCGATCCTGGCCGAGGACCGGTTCCTGCCCAAGCAGCTGACCCGCCGCGGCGACCGGCTGGTCTTCAGCAACGGCATTCTGATCCTGGCCACGACCGCTGCGGTCCTGATCATCATCTTCGGCGGCTCAGTGACCAAGCTGATCCAGCTGTACATCCTGGGTGTGTTCGTGTCGTTCACCCTCAGCCAGCTGGGCATGGTCATCTACTGGCGGCGCCAGGCCCGCGAGCATGGCTGGACGCCCAATCACATCGTCTCGGCCATCATCAACGGCGTCGGGGCGCTGGCCACCGCGGTGGTGCTGGTGATCGTGCTGATCACCAAGTTCACCCACGGCGCCTACCTGGTGGTGATCGCCATGCCGCTGCTGGTGTTCGTGATGTTCCGAATCCATCGGCACTACGAACGGGTCTCGACCCAGCTGCAGCCCAAGGCGGCCGGCATCATCCTGCCGAGCCGGATCCACGCCGTGGTGCTGATCAGCCAGCTGAACGAGCCGTCGCTGAAGGCCCTGGCCTTCGCCCGGGCCATTCACCCGTCCACGATCACCGCGCTGCGGGTGGACACCAATGCGGCCCGCACGGCCAAGCTGATCGAGGACTGGGCGACCCGCGACATTCCGGTGCCACTGAGCATCGTGTCCTCGGAGTACCGCGATCTGGTCGAGCCGGTGCTCAGCTACCTGGATCGGATCCACATCGGCCCGCGCGATGTCGTCCAGGTGTTCATTCCCGAATACGTGGTAGGTCGCTGGTGGGAGGCGATCCTGCACAACCAGAGCGCCCTGCGGCTGAAGACCCGGCTGCTCTTCATGCCCGGCGTGATGGTCACCAGCGTGCCCTACCAGCTCACCTCGGCCGAGCCCTATCGGCTGAGGCGACCGGGGGCCGGTGCCGAGCCGC
Organism: Actinomycetales bacterium Actino_02; assembly: GCA_001603275.1. Taxonomy (GTDB): domain Bacteria; phylum Actinomycetota; class Actinomycetes; order Propionibacteriales; family Propionibacteriaceae; genus Propionicimonas. The sequence goes on from LUYM01000029.1 coordinate 80,118, forward strand.
CGGCACGTCCGCCAGAATCGGACGCGCCGTCGTCGGCTCGGCCCGTGCCCTCGGTTGGTAACCCGTCGACCGGCGCCGCTCAGGGCGCCCGCGAGGAGAATCTGGCAAGCTCTGTGAGGTGAGCCAGCAGTTGGGCGAGGCTGGCACCGCCGGACCGCGACTGTCCGGTCGGCGCCGGCTGTACGGACTCGCGGTCGCCGCGATCGGTGCACCGCTGCTGACCGCATGCCTGGTCGGGATCCGCGACCAGCTCCGACTGGATACCGTCCTGCTGTTGTTCGTCCTGGTGGCGGTCGCCGCTTCGGCTGTGGGCGGCGTCATCCCTGCTGTGGCCGCCTCGCTGCTCAGCCTCGGCCTGGCCAACTTCTTCTTCACCCCTCCCTACGGGACGCTGTGGGTGCAGAACCCCAGCGAACTGGTCGATCTGGTGGTGTTTGCCGCGGTGGCGGTCGGTGTCGGCATCGGCACCGAGGCGTCCGCGCGCGCAACCGGACGAGCCGAGCGCGGCCGAATCGAGGCGGCCTGGCTAACCGGCCTGGCCAACCGGGCGACTCGTCCGGATTCGGTGGAACACGCCTTGTCGGAAGCTCGTGATGTGTACGGCGCCAACCAGGCCGCACTGCTCGAAGGCGACCGGGTGCTGGCGGCGTCCGGGGAGCCCGGTCCCGACGATCACCTGCTCAGCGTGGACGCCGGTGGCGGCCGTCGGCTGGAGCTCAGCGGCCCCGAACGGCTCGGCCAGGACCGGAGCCTGCTGGACGCTCTGGCCCAGACCACCGGACGCCTGTGGCAGGCGCAGCGGCTGGCCGAGCAGGCCCGCCGGGCCGAGGAGCTGGCCAAGATCGACGAG
>LUYM01000030.1 GCA_001603275.1 Actinomycetales bacterium Actino_02
CGGCGGCCTCGGCCTGGCCGCCGGTGCGATCGCCGGCGGCTTCGGCGGGGCGGCGCTGGCCCCCAAGACGTCCGGTGGTCATCTGGAGTACGGCTTCTACGGCGAGCACCAGGCTGGAATCGCCACTCCCGCCCAGGATCGGCTGCACTTCGCGGCCTTCGACCTCCGCTCCGACGCCACCCGGGACGACCTGATCGCCCTGCTGAAGGATTGGACGTATGCGGCCAGCCGACTGGTGATCGGCGCGGACGTGTCCGCGCGCGGCGCTTTCGACGGCGGCCCCTACCTGCCCCCAGATGACACCGGTGAGGCGGCCGGGCTGGACGCCGCCGGCCTGACCATCACCTTCGGCTTCGGCTCGTCGCTGTTCCGCGATGCCGCTGGCAAGGACCGCTTCGGGCTGGCCGGCCAGCTGCCACCGGACTTCACCCCGCTGCCGAAGATGGCCAACGACTTCATCTCGCCGGAGCGATCCGGCGGTGACCTGTGCGTCCAGGCGTGTGCGAATGACCCGCAGGTGGCCGTCCATGCGATCCGGAACCTGACCCGGATCGCGTTCGGACGGGCCACCCTGCGCTGGTCACAGCTCGGGTTCGGACGCACCTCGTCCACCTCGTCGGCGCAGACCACTCCGCGCAACCTGTTCGGCCAGAAGGACGGCACCCGCAATCTCAAGGCCGAGCAGCCCGAGCGGCTGGCCGAGCACGTCTGGATCTCCGACGGCCCGGCCTGGGCGCACGGTGGGTCCTACCTTGTCGCGCGGCGAATCGCCATGACCATCGAGGTCTGGGACGGGCTGCAGCTGTCCGAGCAGGATCGGGTGCTCGGCCGGGAGAAGAAGTCTGGGGCGCCGCTGTCGGGCGGCACCGAGTTCACCGATCCGGACTTCGCCAAGACCGGGGCGAACGGGCGTCCGCTGATCGATCCGCGCTCGCATGTGGCCCGGGCCGCCCCGGAGAACAACGGTGGCATCGCGATGCTGCGCCGCGGCTACAACTATGTCGACGGCAACGACGACACCGGACGCCTGGATGCCGGCCTGTTCTTCATCGGCTTCGTGAAGGCGCCGGAGCGGTTCGCCACGGTGCACACCAACATGGCTCGCGATGACATGTTCTCGGAGTACCTGAAGACCACCTCCTCGTCGGTCTTTCTGGTGCCGCCGGGAGTCCGCGAAGGCCAGTACGTCGGCCAATCCCTCTTCGACGCCTGATCCCCGGGGACGGTTCCATTACCGTCCACCCTTCTCAGCGCGAGACCTGGGGACGGTTCCATTTCCGTCCACCGGAGCGAGCCAGCACACCGGTACAAAACGGGGACGGTTCCTGTTACGTCCCAAACCACCCATCGATCCGCCCGGGACGGCGCTCAGCGACGCCTAACCAATTGCCAGCCGGCTCGGGCGGATGGTTCGAAGACCGTATCCCTGAACCCCAAGCCCCACCCAGGCCGACCCCACACACCCAACCCGACCACGGAGGTCGAGAACGATCCGCCCGGGACGGCACTCAGCCAGCTGAGTCCGTCGAAGCCCAAACCGTCCGTTCGACAAGCCCAGGGACCGACAGGCTCAGCCGGGGTAGTCGATGTCGGTGTACTTCATCGACGAGCGGGGGACGGCCATCAGTGGCGCGACCGCGTCCCGCCAGGCGGCGTAGTGGGCGGTGAGCTTGTGGTCCGCGGCGGCCTGCTCGTCCCGGTACGCCTCGATCAGGACGAAGCGGGACGGATCCCCCAGCTCCTGAATCGCATCGAATCGGACAACTCCGGGCTCGAGCCGCGAGCCGGCGGCGTTGGCCTTCGTCGCCTCGATGAAGGCGTCCACCCCATCGGGGACGACCTGGACTTGCACCTGCACGATCAGCATGGCTCCATTCAACCCCCTTGTCAGCCGCCGTAACCAGGGATTTGCCAGCGGAGCCGGAGAGTGCCAGCATGGAAGGCTGCCCATTCGCCGAGTAGAGGAATCATGTCACCCAGCCAGCAAGCCACCACGCTGCTTGCGAACCGTCCGTTCGTGCTGCTGCTGGCCGGCCGCACCACGTCGATGCTGGGCATGGCGTTCTCCCCGGTGGCGCTCGCGTTCGGCCTGCTGCAGCTGCCCGACGGAGGTCCGGCCACCCTTTCGATCGTGCTGGCCGCCCAGACGGTGCCGATGGTGATCTTCATGCTGGTCGGTGGCGTGGTGGCCGACCGCTATCCGCGGCGGTTGGTGCTGCTCACCGGTGAGCTGTTGGCCGCCCTCGGCTGGGGTGCGATCGGCGTCATGCTGCTGACCGGCTACGCCCCGATCGTCCTGCTCAGCCTGGCTGCGGCGTTGGCCGGTATGTCCAGCGCCCTGATCTATCCGGCGCTGAGCGGGATCATTCCCGACCTGGTCAGCGAGGACATGCTGCAGCCGGCCAACTCGTGGCTGGCCATGGGCGCGTCCGTGGCCCGACTGGCCGGCCTGGTCGCGGCCGGTGCGGTGGTGGTGTGGCTGGGTGGCGGCTGGGCCATGGTCACCGCCGGCAGCCTGTTCGCCCTTGCCGGACTGCTGATGATGCGTCTCCCCGCGGTCACCGGAACCCTGGCTGGCGCGGAGGATCACCCGATTCGACAACTGATCGAAGGGTGGGGGGAGTTCAAATCCCGGCAGTGGCTGTGGGTCTGTGTCGTCCAGTGGTCGATGCTGATCCTCGCCCTGCAGGCCGCGCACGGCGTCCTCGGCCCCGTGGTGGCCGAACAGGAGTTGGGCGGAGCCGCGGCGTGGACGACCATCCTGGCCGGCGAAGCGGTCGGCGCCATGATCGGGGTGGCCATTTCCCTGGTCTGGCATCCGCATCGTCCGATTCTGGTCGGGACGCTGCTCACCGGAACCGCCGCGCTGCCGCCGATCCTGCTCGCGGTGTCGGCGCCGCTGTGGGTGGTCACCGCGGCCATGGGGCTGCAGGGCATCGGCTTCGAGCTGTTCGGCGTGCTGTGGCTGACCACCATGCAGAACGAGGTGCCGCCGGAGGCACTGTCCCGGGTGGCGTCCTATGACGCGCTCGGCTCGCTGATGCTCGGCCCGGTCGGGCTGCTGCTGGCCGGTCCGGCCACGCTGGCTTTCGGCGTCCACCTGCCGCTGCTGGTGACCGGCCTGCTGGCCTTCGCCACGATGAGCTTCGCGCTCGCCTTCCCGGAGGTGCGCCAGCTGCGTTCGCGGCTCGCCTCGGCGGTCGCGGACGATGCTGTGGCGTCGCCCTCGGTTCCGCTGAGCACCGACCCGCTGATCGCGGACTGACCATCTGCGACCGGCCGGGCCGGGTCAGAAATTGACCCCTCGGCGTGGACGGCGCTGAGCGCTACTCTGGTTCGACGCCGCGGTCGCGGCGATCCCCGACCCCGCGAAAGCTGGCGCCCATGCTGACGAGCGAGCCAAGCCGCCCGCCCGAAGCGCTGGCCAGCTGGATCCGCGAGGTTGCCAACGCCCAGGATCCGCGGGTCACCCCGACCACGCCGGTGGTGCCGCTGATCACCCGCGGTCTGCCCACTCGTCCGGTCGCCCCGGAGCCGGCCCAGGTCTACATCTGCGCGGGCGTCATCGTGAAGCTGCACGGGCGGTTCACCGACCGCGGTCGGCTCAGCCGCCGGCTGCACTGCATCGGCGGCCCGGACATCGACCGACTGTGGATCCAGCCGCTGATCTACCGCCCGATCGACGCCCCGAATGGACGCCTTGCTACGGTCTGGCCCCGGGTGACGGTGCTGGCCAGCATCGACCATCCGCCGTGGACCGATGCCGGACGGTTGTTGGCGAAGCTGCACTCGATGCCGGTCGCCGATGATCCGCCCCGCCTGGGCGGGCACAGTCGGCTGGCCCGGACGATTCGCTGGCTCAAGGACGAGGGGCCGACCGAGCTGGCCTGGTTGGCCGAGCTGGGCGAGTCGCTGGCCGAACGGCTGGCCGAGCCGGCCGCGTCCACCCTGGCCCACGGCGACTTCCACCTGGGCCAGCTGGGCCATACCCCGTTGCGGCGCAGCTGGAAGCTGCTTGATGTGGACGATTTCGGGGTCGGCGATCCGGCCTGGGATCTGTCCCGCGCGGCCGGTTTCAACGCCGCCGGGCTGCTCCCCGACCAGAATTGGGACGAGTTCGTCGCCGCCTACCGCGAGGCCGGTGGTCCGGCGATTCCGGCCGAGGGTGACCCGTGGCCGAATTTGTTGCTGCCCACCCAGGCGTCCCTGGTGATTGCGGCGGCCCAGCAGCTGCGTTCCGGACACGACTCATCGGCGACGTTCGCCCTGCTCGACGCCTGCCAGCGGCTCAGCCAGCGCTGAGCTTCAGCATCGATGGACGGTAATGGAACCGTCCCCACCAATTGCGCTGACCAGGCTGGACGGTAATGGAACCGTCCCCACCAATCGCGCTGACCAGGCTGGACGGAAATGGAACCGTCCCCATTCGTCCCGTGGGACGTAACAGGAACCGTCCCCATTCGTCCCACCGACCGTCCGTCTTGTCGCGCTAGACGGCAATGGAACCGCCCCCTTCAGGATGTGGGACGTAACAGGAACCGTCCCCTTTCGTCCCGGAGGACGCAGTGGCGGCACCGGGGATTCCCCGGCGCCGCCACTATCCACCTCGGGCCCCTGACGGGCACCATCCGGCCTGGTCGATGCCCGTCCAGACACGGGACCCGGAGCCCTACAACTCGGCCAGCGCCTCCGTCGGTGCAGTCTTGGCCGCCCGCCGACCCGGCAGGTAGGAGGCCAGCGCGGCGGCCAGCACGGCGATGCCCAGCATGCCGAGCGTCTGCGGGCCGTCCACGGCGTAACTGAGCTCCTGCACGTCGGAGGCTCGGCCGAGCGCGGTGATCGCCAGCCAGCCGAAGCCGGCCCCGGCCGCGGTACCGACCAGCACTCCGACCACGGCCACCTCGAGCGCCTCGATGGTCAGCATCGTCCGCAGTGAGGACGCCTGCAGCCCCAAGGCCCGCAACAGCCCCGACTCGCGCGTCCGCTCCAGCACCGACAACCCCAACGTGTTCGAGACGCCGATCAGGGCGATCACGACCGCCACTCCGAGCAGGCCGGTGGTGATCGCCACCAGCAGGTTCATCAGCGACTCGTACGCCGAAGCCTCCACCAGCGACCCGGTCACCCGGTTCTGATCGGCGGCCAACTCGTTCACCCCGACCAGGACGTTCAGCGCCTGGCTCCGGTCGGGCACCGACAGCCAGATCACCGCAGCCGGGGCGGCCTTGCTGATCTTGGCCAAGTTCGCCGCCGAGACCATGGCCTGATCGCTGGTGACCACCTTCGAGCCGACCACCTGCAGCTTCACAGTCCCGGCCTCGCCCTTCACCTCGATGCTGGACGGCAGATTCTTGGCCGTGCCCGGATCGACCAGCACCTGCTGATCGCTCACACTCACCGGAATTCCGACCACCGACGCGACCGTGGGCTGCGCCCCCAGCAGAGTCACCAGGCGAGCGTCGTCCGCGCTGCCCAGGTGGGCCAGCCCGGCGGGCAACTCCACCGTGTCGACCACGCCCGGCACCGTCCCCAGCTTCGTCCGGACGTCCTCAGGGACCGCCGTCGGATTGCCGTCGGCGTCGGTCCAGGCCACCTGGACGTCCACCGGGAACCGCACCTCGAGTTCGCCGAGGATGCTGGCCCGAATGCTGGCCGTGGTCACCTGCATCGTCACCACCAGGCCGACCGCGAGCATCAGCGCCGTGGCAGTAGCCGTGGCTCGGCGCGGGTTGCGCTCGGTGTTGTTGGCCGCCAGCAGCGGCACCGTGCCGAACCGGCGAACCAGTCGTCCGACCAGCCGCAGCAGGCCGGGGACGAACAGTGGCCCGCCGAACAACACCCCTAGTGAAATCAGAGTTGCTGCACCGATGGCGTAGAGCAAGGCGTTCGGATCGGGACGGCTCACCGAGAAGGCGGCGAGGCCGAGCCCGGCCACCAGCAGCAGGCCGCAGATGATCGCGCGGACCACGCCGGCCCGCTTCCGCTCGTCCATGGAGAGCTCGGGCTGCAGAGCCTCGACCGGAGCCACCTTGGTGCCCCGCATCACCGGGACGATGGCGGCGATCACCGCGACCATCACCCCGATCCCGAAGGCCAGCGCCATCCGCGACCACGGCAGCGCCAGCCCCCAGTAGAGCGCCGACGACCAGGACGTGATCGCCACCGCGATCCCGATCCCGGCCAGCACCCCGATCAGGGAGCCGATCACGCCGAGCAGTGCGGCCTCGGCCAGGAAGCGGAACCGCACCTGCGCGGCACTGGCCCCCACGGCACGCAGCAGCCCGATCTGGCGGCGGCGCTGGGCGAGGGTGATGGTGAAGGTGTTGGCGATGGTGATCATGCCCACGATCACGGACGCAGCCGCACCCACCCAGAGCACGACGTTGAACGCGTCCAGCTCACCGGCAACCCGCGAAGCCTGCCGATCACGGACGACCTGAGCCAGCTCGGCCTTCGCCTTCGGGGCGACTGTGGCCAGCTCGGCGTTGATCGCGTCCAAAACCTGATCGATATTCGCGTCCGGGGCCAGCTTGATCGCCCACTCGGTGGTGAGGTCTTCGGTCCAGCCACCCTGGGAGAGTCGCGCGATCGAGGTGTAGCCGGTCTTGACGAACATGCCGGCCGGCTCGTCGGTCAGTCCAACCACGGTCAGCTGGGTGTCACTTCCGGCAACTCGGACGCCCTGACCGATTCCGACGTTGAGAGCACGCGACACCGCAGAACTCAGCGCGATCTCGTCGGCACCGGTCGGCCAGCGACCCTCGGTCAGCTTCGACCACCGCAACGGCTCCGGCGGCGGGACGAACAGCTGCAGCAGCTGCGAGATCGCACCATTGGTGACGACCTCGTTACTCGCCGCCGATGGGCTGGCGATCGCCACCCCCGGCACGCCGGCGATGACCTTTGTCAGCCCAGGAACGGGCTCCTCGGTGCTGACCACGAGATCGGCCATGGCGATCGGCAGGTTGGCCGCCTTGCCTTGCGCCTGCGCCTCGGTGGCCACCAGGACCGACGAGCCGGCCAGGAAGGCGACGCTGATCGCGATGGCCAGCATCGTGGAGATGAACCGGCCGGGATGCCGACGCACCTCTGACCAGGCCTGATGCAACATCAGGACCCCCACCGCTTCATGGTGGCCAAGATGGTGTCCGCAGTGGGTGCGGACAGATCGTCCACCACTCGTCCGTCGGACAGCAGCACCGTGCGGTCGGCGTAGGCGGCCGCATTCGGGTCGTGGGTGACCATCACGATGGTCTGGCCGAGCACCTGGCTGGTGTGCCGCAGGTAGTCGAGCAGCTGCTGGCTGGCCCGCGAGTCGAGGGCGCCGGTGGGCTCGTCGGCGAAGACCACCGACGGCCTGCCGATCAGGGCCCGGGCGATCGCCACCCGCTGCTGCTGGCCACCGGAGAGCTGGGACGGCAAGTGCTTGAGCCGATCACCCAGCCGCAAAGAGTCGACCAGCTGCGCGAAGACCTCCGGGTCGGCCCGCCGGCCGGACAGCTCCAGCGGCAGCATGATGTTCTGCTCGGCGGTCAGCGTCGGCAGCAGATTGAAGGCCTGGAACACGAAGCCGACCTGGTCGCGACGGACCCGGGTCAGTTCGCGGTCGGAGAGCCCGGAGAGCTGGCGTCCATCGATCAGCACCTCGCCGGACGTCGGACGATCCAGTCCGGCCAGGCAGTGCATCAGGGTGGACTTTCCAGAGCCCGAGGGGCCCATGATGGCGGCGAAGGAGCCGCGGATGAAGCCGAGATCGACGCCGTCCAAGGCGTGCACGGCGGCTTCACCGCTGCGATAGACCTTGGTCAGCGCCTGCGCGGCGACCACATGGTCGACGGCGACGGTGGCCGTCACCGCTGGCCCCCTGCCGCAGCGATGGCCGGACAAGGGGAGGCAGGCCGGCGCGACGCCGACCCCGTCGGGGATGTTGTGAGCATGACTTCACGCTAGGTCGGGGCCTGCGGTCGGCGCGTCCTCCCTTGCGGCGGTGATGCTCGTCCGCAGGGACGAGATCGTCCGCCCGAACCACTACCCCTCCGGTCTCACCCGGCAGTGAGTTTCCCGACCGCAGCCCTACCCGGCCGCGATGCCGGTTCCGCCCTCACAAAGAAGGGGACTGTCCCCTTTTCTGCGGGGACGCGGCTGCATCCTGGATCAGGTTCGCGCCGACCGCCACGTCCGAGACCGCCCGCGCAGCAACCAGCTGCCGAGCGAGATCGGCGACCAGCCGCGGAATCGCTCCGTCGGCGGTGAGCAGTCGCCGGTCGGCGGCCAGCGGCACCAGCCAGCTGAAACCGTCCGGCGCGGCCGTCCCCGCCGTCTGCGCCAGGCCGCTCCGCCAAGCCTCCAGCTGGCCCAGGACCATGGCATACGGCAGATACCGCACCTGATCGGCCACCGACACCTCGGCCTGGGTGGCCGGATCGGTTCGACCCAGCCAGTTGCCGAAGTGGCGAGCCTGAGCCCGCATCGCGTAGCCGTCCGCGGTCACCGGCGGGTTCGGCAGCCCCTGGGTGAGCGCCCACAGCACCACCCCGCCCAGCATCAGGCCGCCGCCCAGCCAGGGCTGATTGAGCATCACGATGGCCACCGCGCCGAGCAGGAGGACGACCGGGCCGGCCAGCCGCAGCGAGGTGTCGGCCGGGTGGGTGAGCCGCCGGAACCACCCGCGTCGCTCGGCCTCGATCAGCAGCAGATCGGTGACCTGGTTCAGGCCGCGGCGCTGGTCGAGAGTCAGGTCGCTGAGCAGGACGTCGTTGGCGTCGGCGAACAGCACCTGGAGCAGCGCATCCTCCGGGGAGGCCGGGACGGCTGGGTCCGGCGCGGCGGCGTCCGCCTCGACAGGATCGGTGGACGACTCGACAGGGGCCGGTTCGTGGCCGTCCACCCGGGTGAACTGCCAGTCGGCGCTGAGCGGGCTGTCCGCCGGTGCCGGCCGCTCGGTGATCACCACGCGGCCCTGCTCGGCCAGGTCGATCAACGTGGCGGCGACCTCGATCGGGTTCGCGCGTCCGTCCAGGACGACGCCGGTCAGCCCGGGACTGAGCACGTCCGGAGGCACCGGGCGGGTCAGCTCGTCCGCGGGGTGGCGGTCGACGAACTCGGTCGTCACCGGCGCTCCCGGGGCCGGGCGCTCACCGTCCGCCAGTCCCCGATATCGCTGATCACGAGTCTGCCGACGCACCACTACAGCCGCGATCGCCGAAGCCAGCACCACCATTGCCGCAAGCACGACGTCCATGTCCTCATCATCGCGCACCATCGGCTGCAGCGCCGACCTGGGCTGGATTCGGCCCAAACTCGGCAATGCCCGACCCCCTCGCGATGCACGGCGTCGGGCCGACGGCAGCTATGGTCGAGCCATGGCGCTGAGCGTCTTTGATCTGTTCCGGGTCGGCATCGGCCCGTCCTCGTCGCACACCGTGGGGCCGATGAAGGCCGCGGCCGCGTTCGCCGCCTCCCTGGGGGCGGACGGCCTGGCCGCCCGGGTGACCTCGGTGCGGGTCGAGCTGTTCGGCTCCCTGGGCGCGACCGGGCACGGCCACGGCAGCGTCCCCGCAGTGCTACTCGGGCTCACCGGTGCCGATCCGCAGACGGTTGACCCGGCCTCGGCCGCGCCGCTGCTGGCCGGCTGCCGGGAACGGCGCCAGCTCGGCCTCTCCTGCGGCACCACCATCGGCTTCGACCCGGATGCCGACGTGATCCTGCACCGGCGCAAGTCGCTGCCGCTGCACTCCAACGGGATGCGGTTCACAGCCATGGACGCGGCCGGAGACGTCCTGGTGAGCCGCGACTACTACTCGATCGGCGGCGGCTTCGTCCGCACCGAGACCGAGGCCGGGGCGGCCATCGCCCCTGACCAGACGGTCATTCCCTACCCGTTCAGCAGCGGAGCCGAGCTGCTGGCGCACTGCCAGGAGACCGGCTTCTCACCGGCTCGGCTGATGCGCGAGAACGAGCGGGTCTGGCGCACCGATGCCGAGATTGACGCCGGACTGCTGCAGTTGTGGCAGGTGATGTCCGAGTGCATCCACCACGGCCTGCAGACCGAGGGCGTCCTGCCCGGTGGGCTGAAGGTGCGCCGTCGCGCGCCGGAGTTGCTGCACCGGTTACAGGTGGAGACCGACACCACCGACCCGCTGCGCGGCATGGACTGGATCACCCTCTACGCGCTGGCCGTCAATGAGGAGAACGCGGCCGGCGGACGGGTGGTCACCGCCCCCACGAACGGCGCGGCCGGGGTCGTCCCGGCCGTGCTGATGTACTACCGGCGCTTCATGGGTGGCAGTGACGACGCCGGGATCATCCGCTTCCTGCTCACCGCCGGCGCGGTCGGCGTGGTGATCAAGGAGTTGGCCTCGATCAGCGGCGCCGAGGTCGGCTGCCAGGGCGAGATCGGCGCGGCCTGCTCGATGGCCGCCGCCGGAATGGCGTCCGTGCTGGGCGGAACCCCTGGTCAGATTGAGAATGCGGCCGAGATCGGGATGGAGCACAACCTCGGGCTGACCTGTGACCCGGTCGGCGGACTCGTCCAGATCCCCTGCATCGAACGCAACGCGATTGCCGCAGTGAAGGCGGTCACTGCCGCCCGGACGGCGCTGCGCGGTGACGGGCATCACATCGTCAGCCTGGATTCGGTGCTGAAGACCATGCGCCAGACCGGGGCCGACATGAGCGTGAAGTACAAGGAGACCGCCCGCGGCGGGCTGGCCCTCAACGTCATCGAGTGCTGACCTGGGACGTAACAGGAACCGTCCCCTTCTGTCCCGCGGTGAAACCGGGGCCCGCAGAAAAGGGGACTGTCCCCTTTTCTGCGCGGTGGGACGTAACAGGAACCGTCCCCGTGACAGGTGGGACGAGGCCCGGCGGCGATAGATTGGGACGCCGCCTAGAAGGGACCTCACCATGCCACTGCTCGAGCCGTACGCGCCCGACCCGAACCGTTACGACGGACGGATGCCCTACCGCAAACTGGGCCACAGCGGGCTGAAGCTGCCGGCCATCTCGCTGGGGCTGTGGCATAACTTCGGCGACGACGTCCCGTTCGCCAACCAGCGGGCGATCCTGCGCCGGGCCTTCGAGCTGGGCATCACCCACTTCGACCTGGCCAACAACTACGGCCCGCCCTACGGCTCGGCCGAGACCAACTTCGGGCGCCACTTCCGCGAGGACTTCGCGCCGTTCCGCGACGAGCTGATCATCTCGACCAAGGCCGGCTGGGACATGTGGCCCGGCCCCTACGGCGACTTCGGCTCGCGCAAGTACCTGCTCGGCTCGCTCGATCAGTCACTGGCCCGAATGGGCCTTGACTACGTCGATCTCTTCTACCACCACCGCTTCGACCCGGACACTCCGCTGGAGGAGACCATCGGTGCGCTGGACACGGCCGTCCGCAGCGGCAAGGCCCGCTACGTCGGCATCTCGTCCTACTCCGGCGAGCGCACCCGGCAGGCTGCGGCCATCGCCCATGAGCTGGGGACGCCGCTGGTGATCCACCAGCCGTCCTACTCGATGCTGAACCGCTGGATCGAAGCCGACCTGCTGGACGCCTTGTCCGAGACCGGCCTGGGCGCGATCGCCTTCTCCCCGCTCGCCCAGGGCATGCTCACCAACAAATACCTGGGCGGGGTGCCGGCCGGCTCCCGGCTGACCCAGGGCAAGTCGCTGGGCAACGAGCTGCTCAGCGAGGAGAACCTGGCTCACATCCGGGCGCTGAACCAGATCGCTGCCGGACGCGGCCAAAGCCTGGCCCAGCTGGCGATCGCCTGGGTCCTGCGCGATGCCCGGGTCGCCTCGGCGCTGATCGGCGCCTCCAGCGTGGCCCAGCTCGAGGACAGCGTCGGTGCCGTGGCCAACCTCACCTTCACCGACGACGAACTGGCCGCGATCGACGTCCATGCTGTCGAGGGCGGGATCAACCTCTGGGCTGCGCCCAGCCAGGCCTGACCCGGCGATGGAGGTTGTCGCCGCGCCGGACACATCGGCAACACATCGGGTCGCGGAGGCCCGGGTCCGGCTGACCGGGACGGACGGACGTCCGCTGGCCAATGCCGAACTCGTGGTGGCTCAGCGCAGCCATGACTTCGCCTTCGCCAACATCGGTTTCGACGTCATCGGGCTGGCCAACGGCCGTCCGCGTCCCGGCGACGCCGAACTGGCCGAGCGGTGGCTGGCGCTGTTCAACACCGCCACCCTGCCGTTCTACTGGCGCAACTTCGAGCCGACGCCCGGCTCGCCGGACACCGCCGAACTGCGGGCCACCGCGCAGTGGTTCGCCGATCGGGGCGTCCGGCTGAAGGGGCACCCGCTGGTCTGGCACACGCTGGCCCCGCAGTGGCTGATGGGTGTTGAGCCGGCCGAGGTCGAGCGCGCCCTGTGTGGACGGATCCGGCGGGAGGTGAGCGACTTCGCCGGTCTGATCGACACCTGGGATGCCATCAACGAGCTGGTGATCATGCCGGTCTTCACCGCGGAGGACAACGCGATCACCCCTCTGGCAAGGCAGAACGGACAGCTGGCGATGGCCAAGCTGGCCTTCGAGGAGGCCCGCGCCGCCAACCCGGACGCCACCTTGCTGATCAACGACTTCGACCTGTCGTCCGACTATGAGCACCTGCTCGAAGACCTGCTCGAGGCCGGCGTACAGATCGATGCCATCGGTCTGCAGACCCACATGCACCAGGGCTTCCGCGGCGAGGACGACCTGGCCGACATCCTCACCCGGTTCTCCCGGTTCGGGCTGCCGCTGCACTTCACCGAGACGTCCCTGGTCTCCGGCGAACTGATGCCCGAGCACATCGTCGACCTCAACGACTACGTGGTCGACTCCTGGCCGAGCACCCCCGAAGGCGAGGCCCGGCAGGCCGACGAGCTCGTCCGGCACTACCGGATGCTGGTGGCCCACCCCGGCGTGGCGGCGATCACCTACTGGGGGATCACCGACGCGGACGCCTGGCTGGGCGCACCGATCGGGCTGTTGCGTGCCGATGGCAGCCCGAAACCGTCCTACGAAGCGCTCCGCAGCCTGGTCAAGGGGCAATGGTGGGTGGCTCCCACTCGGGTGCACACCGATACCGACGGCTGCTTCGGGCTGCGCGGCTACCTGGGCAACTACCGGGTCGAGGTGGCCGGCAGTGCCGCGGCGGCAGAGTTCGCGCTGGGGGCCGGGATCGGCGGAGTCGAGCTGACCCTGTCCGAACCCGAGTAATCGAGCCCGACGTGGACCGCTTCCGGCTGGGGGACGCCGCCGAACTGGCCGGCGATGTCGGCCCGGACCCACGGCTGATCGGGGTGCTGGCCGAGCTGGATCGTCCGATTTCGCTGGAGGCGCTGCGGGCGCTGATCGCCGAACGGCTGCCCGGCCAGCCGATCCTGGCCCGCCGGGTCATCCGCAATGGGCCGGCGACCTGGAACGCGTCCTGGGAGACCGTCGAGCTTCGGGTCGACGAGCACGTCTACGAGGTGCCGACCTCCGACCCGCTGACCACCGCAACCGAGCTGGTCAGCACCGACTTCGGCCACGACATCCCGGCGTGGCGGCTGATCCTGCTGCGCGGCCCGCAGACCTGCGCACTGCTGTTCGCCGCCCATCACGTCCTGCTGGACGGTGCCACCGCCGTCACCGTGGTCGGATCACTGTTGGGCGCCGACCTCCGGCTTCCCGAACTCCCGCCCCGGCGACGGACGCCGCTGGGCTTCTTGGGCTTGTTGGCCGGGGCGAACACCGGGGTGGCCAAGACCTCGCTACTCACTCCGATCACGGCCGGCTTCCGGCTGGCCACGGTCGACGCTCCGCTGGCCCCGCTCCAAGCCGCCGCCCGGCGCCACGGCGCCACGGTGAACGACGCCCTGCTGCTGGCCGGGGCCGAGGCGCTGCGTGCGGTCGCTGCGGCCCGCGGCGAGCGGCTCGGACGGGTGGTGTTCAGCGTGCCGGTCACCGGCCAGGCCCGTCCGGGGCACCGGATCGGACGCAACGAGGTGGCCGCCATGGTGGTCGGCATCCCCGATCAGGACGGACGTGATGACGCCGCTCAGCTCGTCCGGATCGCCGGACGGACCCGCTGGCGCAAGCTGCTGGCCCACGGCTTCCCCAGCGCCGGCGCCTTCGCCGAGGTGCTGGCGTTGCTCGGACGGCTGGGCTGGTACCGTCCGCTGTTCAGCCGGCAGCGAGCCATCACCAGCCTGCTGACCAACCTGCGCGGCCCCTCCGATCGGCTGCAGTTGCTCGGCGCCGAAGTCACCTCACTGACCGCGCTCAGCCCCTCACTGGGCAACGTGACCGTGGTCTTCGCGGTGGTCAGCTACGCCGGAACGCTGCGGATCACCGTCCGCCTGGATCGATCGGTCTGGCCCGAGCAGGACGTCCTAACCTCCGCCCTGGCCAGCAGCCTCGACCGACTGGCCAGCCCCGCCGAATCGCCGACACAGTCACCGGCCGGGTAGCCGGGCGCGAGCAAGTGCCCGGCCTGTCTGCGCCGCCCCGTACGGTGGTCGAGTGAAGCTGGATGCGCTCGCCGCTCTGCGGCTGCTGGTTGGAAGCCCCGACGCCGACTTCCGCGACGGCCAAGCCGAGGCGATCCAGGCGCTGGTGGCCGACCGGCGGCGGGCTCTGGTCGTCCAGCGCACCGGGTGGGGCAAGTCGGCGGTCTACTTCGTGACCACCATGCTGCGCCGCGCCGAAGGGGCCGGGCCGACCCTGATCGTCTCGCCGCTGCTCGCCTTGATGCGCGATCAGATCGGTGCGGCCGAACGGGCCGGGATCCGCGCGGTGACCCTGAACTCCTCGAACGCGACCCAGTGGGACGAGGTCCGCGAGGCGCTGCGCGCCGACGCGGTGGACGTGCTGCTGGTCAGCCCCGAGCGATTGAATAACCCGAGCTTCCGTGAGCACCAGCTGCCGGATCTCGCGCAGCGGTGCGGGCTGCTGGTGATCGACGAGGCCCACTGCATCAGCGACTGGGGCCACGACTTCCGTCCGGACTACCGGCGAATCAAGGATCTGCTGGCCGACCTGCCCGCCTCGACCCCCGTGCTCGCCACCACGGCCACGGCCAACGCCCGAGTGGTCGCCGATGTGGCCGAGCAACTGAGCGTCGGGGCGGACGGCTCGTCCCACGAGGTGCTGACTCTGCGCGGCGGCCTGGCCCGGGATTCGCTGCGACTAGGGGTGCTGCCGATGGCCAGCCCCGTGCGGCGGCTGGCCTGGCTGCACACTCACCTGGCCGAGTTGCCGGGCAGCGGCATCATCTACACCCTCACGGTGGCTGGAGCAGAGGATCTGGCCCGGTCCCTGCGGTCGGCCGGCCATGAGGTCGCCGCCTACACCGGTCGCACCGACACCGCCGAGCGGGAGCTGCTTGAAGGTCGGCTGCGGGCCAATGAGGTGAAGGCCCTCGTTGCCACCAGCGCCCTGGGAATGGGCTTCGACAAGCCCGATCTCGGCTTCGTCCTGCATCTGGGCGCACCGTCGTCCCCGGTCGCCTACTACCAGCAGGTCGGACGTGCCGGCCGCGCCACCGAGCGCGCCGATGTCGTCCTGCTGCCCGGCCGGGAGGACGCCGAGATCTGGCACTACTTCGCCACCTCGTCGATGCCACAGCAGGAGCGCGCCGAGGCGGTGATCGGGGCGCTGGCCGAAGCCGGGCGTCCGCTGTCGACGGCAGCACTCGAGGCCGTGGTGGACATTCGCCGCTCACGCCTGGAGTTGCTGCTCAAGGTGCTCGACGTGGAGGGGGCGGTGCAGCGGGTGTCCGGCGGCTGGGTGGCCACCGGGCGTCCGTGGAGCTACGACGCCGAGCGCTACGAGCGGGTCGCCGCGGCGCGGGATCGCGAGCAGCAGCTGATGGTCGCCTACGAGACCACCAGCCAGTGTCGGATGCGCTTCCTCCAGGAGGCGTTGGACGATCCGTCCGCCGCCGACTGCGGACGCTGCGACACCTGCCTGGCCGCGTCCGGCCAGCCGTCCTGGTTCGACACTTACATCGACGAGTCGAAGGTGGCGCTGGCCGAGGAGCAGCTCGCCCAGCTCGGGGTGGAGCTCGAGCCGCGCGCGCTGTGGCCGACCGGAATGGACCGGCTGGGGGTCGCCGCCAAGGGCAAGATCGCGCCGAAGGAGGCGGCCGCGTCCGGGCGAGCAGTAGCCCGGCTGACCGACCTGGGCTGGGGATCCGAGCTGCGCTCGCTGTTCGCCGCACCGGACGCCCCGGTGCCGGCGAAGCTCGCCGCGGCTTGTGTGGAGGTACTGAAGGCGTGGCCGTGGGACCGTCGCCCGGTGGCGGTGGTGGCGATGCCGTCAGCGGGCCGTCCGCAACTCCTGGACAGCCTGGCCCGCGGGCTGGCCCAGGTCGGCCGGCTGGAGTACCTCGGAGCAATCGACCTGGTCCGGGCCGAGTCGTCCGGGCCGGGCGGCAACAGCGCCTTCCGGCTCGCGGACGTCTGGAGCCGGTTCGCGGTCGGCCCCGAACTGGCTGCCGCGCTGGCCAGCATCGATGGCCCGGTGTTGCTGGTGGACGATCTGACCGATTCGCGATGGACGCTGACTGTGGCCGCGAAGCTGCTGCGTGAGGCCGGTGCCGAGGAGGTGTTGCCGTTCGCCCTGGCCGTCGTGGCCTGAGCCGATCCTCGGCAACTAGGCGCTTCCGGCCTAGGAGCAGATCTTCTGGGAGGCCGCGGTGAAGGTGCCCAGTGCCGTCGAGAATTCGCCGAGGGGCTCTTGGGCCTTCTGGAGGTCCAGGCCGACCACCTTCGCGCTGGCCGTCTTCAGATCCGCCCACAGCGGCACGGCCTCGATCGGCAGGTTGTTCGACTCCGTCCCGCCGTAGGCCTTGTCGAAGTCGGCCTGCGTGACCTTGCCCTGGCTAGCCAGAATGCCGATCTTCAAGGCTGCCTGCAGGCTGTCGGAGGCAGAGGTGCACTCCCTCGAACTGGGCCCGTAGGTCTTGATGTCGGAGAGGTTGTCCACCGGCGCCGTCGGCGGCGTCGACGTGGCCGCCTCGGTGGGCGCCGGCGCACTCGATGATTCCGGCATCGGAGCCATCGTGGTCGGGGTCATCGGGGCGGGGCTGCTGCAGGCAGTCAGGCTGGCCAGCGCCAAGCTGGCCACGAGAATGCGGACGTCCATCTCACTCCTCCCTGTGGGGCCGTGGGGTGCCCGGCCCGGCGCAGCTAGTTTCAGCGGCTGCTGAACGGCCCGGCAATACGCGCTTGTGCTGCCCCGGGCGCCTGCACCGCGACTGACCCCGTGACGAGGAGGAATGGGCGAACTAGATTGGCAGTTCCACCCCGATCGGAGCCGAATGGACGAATCCGCACCGCTGGACACCGGACCGTTCTTCCATGGCACCAAGGCCGCACTGAGCCTCGGCGCATCGATCGCGCCTGGCTACGCATCCAACTTCGGACGCGGCGACCGGGCCAGCTTCGTCTACTTCACCGCCACCATGGACGCCGCGGTCTGGGGAGCCGAACTGGCCGCCGGCGACGGCCCGGGACGGATCTACCAGGTCGAGCCAACCGGGCATTTCGAGGACGATCCAAACCTGACCAACACCCGCTTCGAGGGCAACCCCACCCGCTCCTACCGCACCCGCGAGCCGCTGCTCGTCGTCGGCGAGGTCGTCGACTGGGAGCCGCATCCGCCGGACGTCCTCCAGCACATGCTCGACCACCTTGCCGAACTCAAGGCCCAAGGCATCGAAGCCATCAACGAGTAGCGCTCCCCGGGACACAACGGGGACGGTTCCTGTTACGTCCCAACCGAGACAAAACGGGGACGGTTCCTGTTACGTCCCAACCGGTGTTCTTGCAGGGAAAGCTCCCTCCTACTGACATCACGTCACAGAGAAAGGGGACTGTCCCCTTTCTCTGCGGGTCGTGATTGCCGGCCCGGTGGTCCACACTGGCGGAGTGAAGATCGAGATCGCCGAGGAGTCCATCCGGCTGGGTCAGCTGCTCAAGTTCGCCAACGTGGTCACCGACGGCGCCGAGGCCAAGACGCTGATCACCGACGGGGCCGTCCGGGTCGACGGCGAGGTCGAGACCCGGCGCGGACGCCAGGTCGGCGTCGGCTCCGTGGTCGAGGTCGACCTGCGACAGGGCATCGAGCAGCTGGTGGTAGTGCAGTCCCCTGCCGACTAGGACACCGCCGACGCGACCGGCCACCGAGCCCAATCCCGGCCCCTGAACCTGTCAAAGGGACACCCGCTGGCTTCGACAAGCTCGGCCAACGGGTGGACTCAGCGCAGGAACAGCGAGCGCAGCCGGCGAGTGGTGAAGGCGATGCCGAGCACCGACAGAGCCACAAAGTAGGTCAGATGGACCGCGGTGGACGCCTCGAAGTGGCCCACCGACAGCTGGCGCATCAGCTCCACGCCGTGCCACAACGGCAGCGCCATGATGAACCACTGGACGGCCTCGGGGAACGCTGAGATCGGGAACAGCGTGGCCGAGAACAAGAACATCGGCAGCAGCACGATGTTGATCCAATCCATCTGCTGGAAAGTGGTGAAGTAGCTGGTCACCGCCATGCCCAGGGAGGCGAAGCCGAGCGCGATCAGCAGCGCCACCGGGATCATGGCCAGGGCCCACCAGCTGGTGGCCAGGCCTAACGCGGCGATCACCGCCGTGAAGCCGATCGCGTACAGCAAGCCGCGGAACAGGGCCATGAAGATTTCGCCGGCGGCCACGTCCAGCGGCCCGAGTGAGGTGGCCAACATCCCCTGGTAGAGCTTGGCGAAGCGCAGCTTGAAGAAGACGTTCCAGGTGGAGTCGTACAGTGCCCCGTTCATGGCGGACGTCGCCAGAAGCGCCGGCGCGATGAAGGCGGCGTAGGTGATCGGATGTCCGCCCGGCCCGGTCACGTCGCCGACCAGGGCGCCGACCCCGTAGCCCATGCTGAGCAGGTACAACACCGGTTCGAAGAAGCCCGACACGATGATCGCCCAGTTCTGGCTGCCGACCACCCGGAAGCCGCGCTCGACAACGGCGCGGACGTTGCCCGAGGAGTTCGCGGCGAACCAACCGCGGACGCCGCCGCCGACCGGACGCACAGTGGTGGCGCTCACTTGGTCAACCTCCGTCGGAAGTTGCGGATGGTCAGCGCACAACCGGTGGCGGCGGCCACGATCAGGAAGCCGAGGTGGAACGCGATCTCGGCCCCGGACAGCGGCAGCCCGAAGCTGAGCGCGCGAGCCAACTGCGTCCCGTGCCACATCGGAGAGATCCAGCCGATCCACTGTAGGTACACCGGCATCGTGGCCAGCGGGTAGAAGGTGCCGGCGAACAGGAACATCGGGTTCAGCACGAAGCGCTGGATCATCGAGAACTGGAAGCCCTCGTTGGCCAGGGTCGCCGAGTAGGCCGCGATCGGGGCGCCCAGGGCCAGCCCGGACAGCGCGCCGATCGGAATCATCAGCGCCGACAGGCCACCACTGGTGGCCCCCAGGCTGATCAGCACCACCCAGAAGATGGCCGATTCACCTAGTGAGCGAATGGTCACGGCGACCAGTTCGGCGATCGCCACCTGACCGGCACTGCCCGACGTCGCGGCTCGGGCGAAGTACAGCTCCTGCCACTTGAAGCCGCTCATCACCGGGAACATCATCTCGTTGCTGAACGACATCACCGCCGTGGAGACCAGCAGCCCGGGCGCCACGAAGGTCAGATAGGGCACCCCGTCGATGCCGCCGCTGCGTCCGTCCACCAGGGCGCCCAAGCCGACGCCCATGGCCAGGACGTATAGCAGCGGCACCAGCACGGCCCAGCCGAAGACCGAACTCAGGTAGGCCTTCATGCTGAACAGCCGCCACTCGGCCTGGTACCACCAGCCCCAGCGACGCACCCTGGCCGCCTGACGGGCGGCGCGAGCCACCCGATCGGTGTCGGGCGGCGTGACGGACAGAGTCAACTCACTCAACGAGACTCCGTCCGGTCAGCCGAAGGAACACGTCCTCCAGCGACGAACGTCGCACCAGCGAAGTGACCGGCTCCAGCCCGTCCCGGCGGACGGCGGCCAAGCTCTCTTCGCCGTCCTCGGCATACAGCAGGACGCGATCGGGCAGTGCCTCGATCCGGGTGGCGAAGCCGCGCAGTCGGTCGACCAGGGCGGCATTGCGCTCCGAGCCGAACCGCAGCTCGAGCACCTCACGGGTGGAGTACTGCCGGATCAGCGAGGCCGGGCTGCCCTCAGCGACGATCCGGCCGTGATCCATCACCACCAGCCGATCGCAGAGTTGTTCGGCCTCGTCCATGAAGTGCGTGGTCACGATGAGGGTGACCCCGGTCTCCTTCAGCCGGAACAGCCGATCCCACAGGATGTGCCGGGCCTGCGGATCCAGGCCGGTGGTCGGCTCGTCCAGCAGCAGCACGCTGGGGTCGTTGATCAGCGAGCGGGCGATGGTGAGCCGTCGCTTCATGCCGCCGGACAGGTTGTCGACCTTCTCGGCCGCCTTGTCGGTGAGCTGGGCGAACTCAAGCAGTTCGTCGGCTTTCGGCCGCAGATAGGAGTAGGGCAGGCCGAAGTAGCGTCCGTACATCAGCAGGTTGTCCCGCGCTTTGAGCTCGGGATCGAGGTTGTCGGTCTGCGGGACGACGCCCAGGCTGGCCCGCACCTCGGGGCCGTGCGTCTCCGGGTCGAGGCCGTTGACCAGCAGCGTCCCGGACGTGCGCAGGCTGGTGCCGCCGATCATCCGCATGGCCGTGGACTTGCCGGCACCGTTGGGTCCGAGCAGCCCGAACGACTCCCCTGGCGCGACCTCGAAGTCGATCCCGTCGACCGCGTTCAGCTCGCCGTAGGTTTTGGTGAGGGCGTGGGCTTCGATGACAGGCACCGGATCACCGTACCTATCGGCTCTGACAGTCTCCACCCGGTGCGGAGAATTCCCTGGTCGGGACTCAGTTTTGCGCCGTGGCCTCGCTCGATTCGGCGGACGCCGTGGCTCAGTCGAGGTGGACGGTCAGTGCCGCCGCGGCCTCGCGGGCCCGCTGCCGAGCCTGCTCGACGTCGGCGCCCCGAGCCAAGGTGACCGCCACCCGGCGACGTCCGGCCACCGCCGGCTTGCCGAACAAGCGAAGCTGAGTGGTCGGGCCGGCCAGGGCCGCGTCCACTCCGGTGAACCGCGGGACGCCATTGCCCTGGGCCAGCACCGCGCAGGACGCCGCAGCTGGGGCGTCCGGGCCGCCCAAACGGATGCCGCCGCCGGCCGGCAGGCCGAGCACGGCCCGGGCGTGCAGCGCGAACTCCGAGAGATCCTGGGAGACCAGGGTGACCAGTCCGGTGTCATGCGGACGCGGGCTGACTTCGGAGAACAGGACGTCCTCGCCGACGATGAACAGCTCCACCCCGAACAGGCCCCAACCGCCGAGAGCATCGGTGACCTTCGCGGCCACGTCCTTGGCCTTGGCCAGCGCGGCGGGCGGCAGCGCAGCCGGCTGCCAGGATTCGCGGTAGTCGCCGTCGACCTGGATGTGCCCGACCGGGTCGCAGAAGTCGGTGCCGCCGACGTGGCGGACGGTGAGCAGCGTGATCTCCGAATCGAAGCGGACGAAGCCCTCGACGATGCATCGGGCGGCCTTGCCCGTCCGCGAGCCCGACTGGGCGTAGGCCCAGGCGGTGGCCAGGTCTTCGGGCGTCCGCAGCACCGACTGGCCCTTGCCCGAGGACGACATCACCGGCTTGAGGACGCACGGCAGGCCGAGCTCGGCGACCGCCCGCTCCAGCTCGTCCAAAGTGTCGACAAAGCGATATGGCGAGGTCGGAATGCCGAGTTCCTCGGCGGCCAATCGGCGAATTCCTTCGCGATCCATGGTCAGCTGAGTGGCCCGCGCGGTCGGCACCACCCGGACGCCGCTGGCCTCCACCTCGGCCAGCACGGCGGTGGCGATCGCCTCGATCTCGGGGATGACAACGTCCGGAGCCTCGTCGGCCAGGACGGCGCGCAGCGCGGCGGCGTCCAGCATGTCGATGACATGGCTGCGGTGGGCCACCTGCATGGCCGGCGCATTCGGGTAGCGATCGACCGCGATCACCTCCGCGCCGAGGCGCTGCAGCTCGATGGCCACCTCCTTGCCCAGCTCGCCGGCGCCGAGCAGCAGCACCTTGGTGGCCGAATCCGACAGGGGGGTGCCAAGCACACCGGGAGTGAAGACCATGCGCCTATCCTGCCGTGCCCGGGCCGGGCGGACGACCTCGCCCACGCGTCGCCGGCGGACGCGTCCGTGCGGTAGCGACCCGGTTAGGCTGCCGAGGTGAGTGTCGAGCTGCCGTCCACGATCGCGGCCCGGGTCGAGCACGAACTGGTGATCAAGAAGTCCCGGTTCATTGCGACCCTGGTGCCGGTGCTGAGCGTGGACGAGGCCGACGCCGAGATCGCCGCGCTGCGCCGCCGGTACTGGGACGCCCGGCACAACTGCGTGGCACTGGTGGTCGGCCGGCATGCCGATCAGCAGCGCTCCTCCGACGACGGCGAGCCGTCCGGGACGGCCGGAGTGCCGATGATCGAGGTACTCCGGCATCGCGGCATCACCGACGTTGTTGCCGTAGTCACTCGCTATTTCGGCGGGGTGCTGCTGGGCGCCGGTGGGCTGGTGCGGGCCTATTCGTCCGCGGTGTCCGAGGCGCTGGACGCCGCACAGCTGGTGCGCCGCGCCGTGCTCACCGAGGTTGGCGTGGACGTCCCCGCCGCCGAGGCTGGACGCGTGGACAACTGGCTTCGGGACTGGGCGTCCGGCCATGGCGGGGTGCTGGAGCCCCCCACCTGGAGCGAGTTCGCCCGGTTCACCGTGCTGGTGCCGCCAGCCGAACTCGCCGGATTCGCCGACGATCTGGCCGCCTTCTCGGCCGGCTCACTGAGCCTCAACCCCGGTCCCGACCGCGTCGTCGACCTCCCCCACTGACCGGTGGGGACGGTTCCAATACCGTCCACTCGTCGGCATCCACCCACGCCGACTGGCGACTCGGACGGCCGGTTCGCTCGCGGCAACCCCGACCCCTGAGACCGTCGAAGGGACCCGGACGTAGACAAGGGTGGACGGTAATGGAACCGTCCCCGTTGTTGGGTCAGGAGCGGTTGGCCCGGTAGCGCAGCGGGTTGGGCTTGCAGGGGGCCTCGGTGGCGATCTGCAGGGACGAGGCGATCAGGCCGGCGTCGCGCAGCTGCCAGAGCTTGGGCACCAGGCGATCCCGCAGCCCATAAGGGTCGATGGTGTTCAAGTAGATCTTGGTGGCGCCTTCGAAGCCGGCCAGCGTGGACGTCCGCCACTTCAGCATCACCCGCCACGGCATCGGCAGGTCGGTGTCGATCGGACGATAGTGCCACTCCTCATTGCACGGCACCGCCACCCCGGTCGCCGCATGCATGGCGTGCACCATGTCCGAGACCGCACGCAGCTCGTCCTCGGTGTGGTTCCACGGATCGCAGGCCTCGGACTTGGAGTAGATCTCGACCGTCGGGTAGCGATGCCCGAAGCCGGCGAAGGCAACCGCGAACTCGTTCTCGGCAAGGATCAGGTTCTTGTACGCGGCGTAGTTGGGGCCGAACTCGTTGTAGATGTTCGGGTTCGCGCGCAGCCGCTGCATGGCCAGCTCATGCTGAACACCACGCTCATCAATGGCAACCAGCTGCTTGTGCAGATGATCGAACGAAGCCCCAGCCGGACGCAGCCAGTTCTGGAACACCGCAACGTAGCGGGCGTACCGGTTCGACTCGAACAGCCCGGCCGCCGACTCGACGGTGAACTTCTGGAACTGGTGGTGCTCTTCAGGCGTCAGCGTGCCGGACGAACACAGCTGGGTGTTGTCGGTGGCGCCGTCCACGAAGTGACGCCGCGCCACGATCACGTCATGTCCGCCGCCGAAGAAGCCGGACGCGTACTCCAGCCGCTCAGCCTCGCTCAGCGCCTCGATCTCGGCCGGGGTGCGACCGCTGGCCGCCAACTTGGCCGCGACCACCGACAGCACGTGCGCCTTTCCGGCCGGCGAGGCCAGATAGGAGTCCCGGCGCTCGCGCACCCGCTCGGGCAGTTCGTAACCGTAGTTCAGGTGCCAGTAGTCGTAGCTGAGAATCTCGAACAGGTTCGGGATCCGGCGAAACTCCGCGGCGGTCGTGTCCAGTTCCTCTGCGGGCGTGCGATACCGGGTCTCCCAGCCACCGTCTGGACGCCGCACGACCCGCGACTTCTCCGGCGGGGTCTCCAGCTTGCGTCCATCACAGAAGGCGCAGTGGCGGCCGTGTTGAGCCGGATCCAACGGCACCGGATCGGGCAGGCTCACTCCCAGTGGACGGTTCCCGCGGCCGGCCACCGTCCACACCTCGGTGCCGCTGAACGGGTTGAGCTGCTTGGTCGTGCCGTCCTTGAGTTGGGTCAAGAACTCCGGGTCACGGAGATACGGCTGCACCACGGCGGGCACCCTTCCAGCGAGCGATGTGTTACCGCGATCAGGGTAGTCTCACCAGCCAGTCTCGCCCAGCCGCAATCACCCGAACCGCGCGGACGGGCCCTCCTCGCCGCCCAGTCGCATAGTCCCGACCGGACGCGCGCCGAGGCCGTCCATCGACATGCGGGTTATCGGCAGAGGCCCGTCGGCTGTGGCGGAGCTATCCATCACAAACGGGGTTACCAACGATCGTGAGGCCGCCATAACCCAACTTGCGATGGATAGCGTCTCCGACGTTGAGCCCACCGCGCTGATAACCCTCGCTTCGATGGATAGCCGTGGCGATCCGTTGCCGGATGCCAACGCCCGGTCAGGCGGCCAGCCCGTTCGAAGGACCCAAGGGCGCCGGACGCGAGCGCGACGCCAGCCATCCGGCGACCGAGGCGGTGACGAAGAGTAGGTAGCTGGCCAGCGGATAGGCGCTGATCAGGTCGAACACCGGCTGCAGGATCGTGGACGAATCGGTGAGCACCGCCACCGCCCAGCAGACCGAGGCCACAGCCGAGAACGACGCCAGTCCGACCCGGAACCAACGGTAGCCGCCGCGAGTGGCCAGCAGGAGCAGCACCGGCAGCACCAACGCGACGACGGCCAGCTGCGCCAACTCGACTCCCACGTTGAAGCCCAGCACGGCGATCACCGTGGCCCGGGTGTCCAGTCCAAGGTCGAGAATCGCGGTGGCGAAGGCCGTCCCGTGGACCAGGCCGAACAAGCCCCCCACAACGATCTCGCCGCGAGCGGCCAGTGGACGCAGCGCGTGGATCCCCGCTACCAGGATTGAGCCGGCCACCGCCACCTCTACCGGCTGGCTCGGGAAGTGCACCAGCCCGAACGAGACCAAGGCCAGCGAGGTCGTGTGGCCAGTGGTGAAAGCCGTGACGATGCCCAGCGTCCGGCCGAGCGCCGAGCGCACCGGACGCCGTCCGGACCACCGGCCACCGACGGCCACCAGTGGCGCGGCCAAGAGCAGAGTGATCAAGAACAGCAGATGATCGGTGCCGTCGGCGATGTGTTTGGCGCCCAGGCCGACCATGGCCGCGAAACCCGTCCAGGCTGACGCCGCGCTGCGCTGGATCGTCAGGGTGGGGCTGGACGCGTCCAGGCTGCCCAGCGGAGCCGGGCCACCCTCACCGACCTGGCCGGCCTCCAGATCCGAGACCAGGAAGACGAAAGCCTTGTGGCCGGCCACCTGGGCGAGGACCAGTGAGTAGTCCAGCCGCAGGTCTCCATCCAGACGTCCCAGCGGCGGATTCGCGCTCAGCCGGACGTCGAGGGCCCGCGTGCCGTTCACCTCCTGCGGCTCCAGCGCGGTGACCGCGAGCGCATAGGGCAACGCCGCATCGCTGATCCGCACCCCGGACAGCACCCACTGCGTCAGCGGAACTCGGGCAGCCTCGATCGAGGCTTGGGTTCCGTCCAGGTGCAGCCCGGCGGCCTGATTCAGCTTGTCCAGCGGGATCGCCAGCTCGACGTCCACTCGATCGGCGCGCACCGTCAGATAAACCGCGCTGGCCCCGAT
This sequence comes from Actinomycetales bacterium Actino_02, assembly GCA_001603275.1. Classification (GTDB taxonomy): domain Bacteria; phylum Actinomycetota; class Actinomycetes; order Propionibacteriales; family Propionibacteriaceae; genus Propionicimonas. The sequence goes on from LUYM01000030.1 coordinate 25,950, forward strand.
CGGGTGAGCCCAGGCCGCAGCGGCCGGCGCCAAGATGAAGATCACCACAGCCGCCGCCAGGACCCCGATCACCCGCTTCATGACACCAGCTGCCTGCGGCTACGGGCGACCACCCACCAGCTCACGCCGCCCAGTCCAGCGATACCGATCCCCGCACCGGCGATCAGCGTCCAGCTCGGGAGTGCGGCCACCACCGACGGCGCAGCCGGGCGCGGCGCGGCGTCGGGGTCGAAGGCCCAATCATGGCTTGTCAGATGGCCGTTGTAGATTTCCTGAGTGCCGTCCGGGCCGGTGGCCACCGTGGCATAGGACGCCTCCAGATCGGTGAGTAGCCCCAACTCGATGCTGGCCTGACGCACCGCGGACGGGCAGCTGAACACCAGACTGGCCCCGTCGGTGGCCAGAGCGCCGATCTCCGGGCGGCCCGGACGACACTGCTCACCCCCGCTGCGGACACTGATTCGCTTTGTCAGGTAGCTGGCCAGCGCCGGAGCGTCCTGGAGGAGCCGGGCATCGTCGGCCTGCGGCGTGATCGCCCCGTCCAGCATGATCCGGTCGGCCGGCAGCAGTCCGAGGTCGTAGGCCAGCCAGCTCAGGTCGTCCGGCGCACCGGCCTTCCAGGTCACCCGGACCTGGTCGGGGGCGGCCAGGCTGAGGCTCACCTGCTGGGGCGGGCCCATCGGGTGCGCCTCGGCCATGCCGACCGGTCCGACGAGGGCGAGGACGAGGACCAACGCCGAGCCGAGCACACTGCGCCGAAACGCCGGTTGGCGGAGGTGGCCACCCACCCCCGCCAACCGGCTGACTCGATCGCTCACCGCACCGCCAGCGTCTTGGTGGCCGTCGAGCCGTTGTACTTGGCCTTGTCGGACGGGACGAAGGTGGTCTTGATGGTGACCTTCTTCGTCTTGGGCCGACTCACCGTCTTGATCGCGACGCCCTTCTTCACGGTGATCGTGTAGGTCTTCGACCCGATCTGGATGATCACCTTGCCGGAGGCGTTGGACGGACGCACCGTCGCGGTCACCCGCAACTTCGACCGGGTGAGGGTGGTGCTCACCTTGGTGGAGGTCGCCGCCGGAGCCTTCACCACCGTCACCTTCACCGTGGTCCGAGACGCGTTGTGCAGGGCGTCGCCGGGGTATTCCAGGGTGAGGGTGTGGGTGCCGATCGAGAACCGGCCACCGGTGAAGGTGAGCGTCCCGGAGCCGTCGATCAGGCCCGGACGACCCAGCAGGGTCTTGCCTTCCTTCACGTCCACCGTGCCGGTCGGGGCACTGGCGCCACCATTCACACTCAGCTTCAGCGTGGCCGTGGCCGTCCCCTTGATGGTCAGCGCCGGGGCGCTCACCGTGGTGTCGGCCTTGGTCACGGTCGGTTCGGTCACCTTCAGCGCCACCGCGGTGTGCGACGGATCGTGGGTGGCATCGCCCATGTAGTCGACGGTCACCGGGTAGGTCCCGACCGGCGGCAGCGAGTTCACCGTGCACGACACCGAGCCGTTGACGATGGTGCCCTGGCAGAGCTGATCCTCGCCGTGGCTGAACTGGACGGTGCCGCTCGCCGACGCAGGGCTGACCGTGGCGGACAGCTCCGGAGAGGTGCCGAAGACCACGCTGACGTTGCTGGCAGTGGTCTTGGTTGCGGTCCGATCCGGCACCACAGCCGCCTTCACCCTCACCTGGCGGATGGCTTGCGCCTGATTGCCGTTGGCATCGGAGGCGGAGTAGACCACGGCGTAACTGCCGGGCTTGCTGGTGTCGACCGAGCCGACCACCTGCAGGCTGCTGGAGACATCGCCGTCAGCGTTGTCGACGGCCGTGACATCGCTGAGAGCGTCGAAGGCGGCGTCCTGATCGACGGTCGTGTCGGTCGGGAAGCTGATCTGCGGTGCGGTGACGTCGGTGCCCTTTGCGGTGGCCACGAAGACCCCACCGAACTGGTTGACGCTGCCCACCACGGTGCCGTCGGCGTTAGTGGTGGTGGCGGTCCAGGCGTAGGTCTTGCCGGACTCCAGCCCGGTCCAGCTCACCGAGGCCGGGAAGCCGGACTTCGCGGTAGCCGAGCCGATCACGGTGTCAGTCGGGCTGAACACGCTCAGCGCCGAGGTGGCGAACGAGGTCTTCCGGCTGGTCAGATCGACCGGGACGGTGAAGTTGTCCTCAGCACCGTTGTAGCGGGCAGCGGGGTCGTTCGCCGTGTTGCCGAAGGCGTCGAAGAACGGCGAGTAGGTGTCCACCGACATCGTCGAGTCCTTCACGTTGAACTGCAACAGCCGCTGGTAGGCCGCCCCGAAGAAGAGCTGGTCGCTCGCCTTGTGATCGACGGTGCCGTCACCGTCGGTGTCGATCGAACCGTCCGGAGCAATCACGCAGGTCGGGCAGGTCTCCTTGGTGAAGATCTTGCTCGCCGGCATCGTGTAGTTCTGGTAGTCAGCCAGCATTTCGACGGTGTGGTGAGTGATCTGGGTGGTGCTGGTCTGGTAGGTCTTCAGATTCGTCCCCACCCCATGGATGTGGCCGGCCAGCACCAGGAACACGTTCGGATTGGCCGCGGCCACCTGCTGGTAGAGCCGGGAGCCGTCACCGGTGGTGGCCACGTCGCGGCCGTCCGGGTGGGACGCAGTCGCCGCCGACAGGTAGGAGTGGGTGATCAGGATCCCGTTGCGGTCGCGGTAGCGAGCGAACACCTGATTGGCCCAATCAGCCTCGGCCTTGGTCACGCCGTAGGACAGGCCCACCGCGACGAAGTCCAGACCGCCGGAGGAGAACAGCACGTAGTTGTTCTGGTTGTCGGTGCCGTCGGTCGTGGTCTTGCCGTCAGCATCCGCAGTCTCGTCCCACGCGTGGTAGGACGCTCCGGCCGGCCAGCCCTGGGCCTGCGCGTAGTAGCTGGCGGCGCTGAAGGCCTTGCTGAACCGCGAACCCGAACCAGTCTCGTTGCCCCACTGGTTGTCGTGGTTGCCGGCAATGGTCTGGTTGACCACACCCGAGCCTGCCAGGCGCGTGAACTCCTTGGTGGCGAAGGTGTTCTCCGCGTCGACCTGGGCGTTCATGCCCGGGTAGAGCGGATTACCGTCACCGTCCTTCGCGTCCGGGTCGAACAGGTTGTTGTTGATGATGTCGCCGGTGTTCGCGGCGTACACGATCTTCTTGTCCTTGGCGTTGTCGGCCGTCCATTGCAGGGCCTTCTGGTAGGCCATGGCCCACACCGCCTGCTCGTCGGCGGTCTCCACACCCGAGGAGGTGTTGTAGGTCGGGCTGGCCGGCCACTTGCCGGCACCGCCGGCAGCGCCCTCGGCGATGAACTGCGGGTCAGTCCAGTGGACGAAGGAGAAGTCGTAGCTCTCCGGCTTCTCGAAGTGGTTCTTCTCATCGGCAGTGCCGGCTGAGGAGTCGTGCGCAGACAGGTTGTCGGTGAACGGATCCTGAGCGACCACCAGGACGTGGACCGTGCCGGCGTCCACTGCGTCGCTCGGAGCAGTACCGGAGAGCACCACCTCGGCGTCCGCCTGACCGGGGGCATCGTCGAGCTTCACCCACTTGCTCGAAGCCGCATTCCAGACGTACAGGGTGACCGAACGCTGCGGGTCGACCACGCCGCTCCAGCGAACCATCCGATCGGCGTCGGCATCACCGACGGCCACATCGAAGCGCTGGAAGGGCAACAGGTTGTGGCTGGACGGGCTGACCACCGGCTCGCCACCGGACAGCTGCTCGGTAGTGAAGTTGGCGCCGTCGCTGTAGCTGAAGTCCAGGGTGGCCGGGACGGCCGCAACCGAACCGGTGAAGCCGCCGGTCGGCTGGTTCGGGATGGCCTGGGTGAAGCGGGTCGTCAGCTCACCCTTGGTCGCGCTGGCCGCCAGTGCGGACAGGGTCACCGACCCCTTCGCCTGAGTGGTGTCCGTGCCGGAGGCCAGCGGGATGGCACCAGAGCTGAACGGCACCGTCCACGAGATCGGACGGCCGAAGTTGTCGGTCGCGGTCATCGCGATGGTGTGGCTGCCCGCGGCCAGACCGGCCCCGATCGGCTGCCCGATCGTGATCGGAGCGCCGTCCAGGCTGTAGGCCCAGCCGGTCGCCGAGCCCTGGTTGGTGATGGTGGCGTTGAAGGTCACCGGCTCGGTGATCAGGGCACCCTTGGCCGGCACCGTCGACTTCAGCGACACATCCACCTGGCGGGCGCCGCTGATCTGGTAGTTCAGCGCCTCCACCTGGGCCTGGGTGAGCGCAGTACTCCAGACCCGCGCCCCCGCAATGGTGGACGGGGCCAAGAACTCCGGGTAGCCGCCGTCCTTGACGTCGCCGCCGATCACGAAGTACTTGGCATTGGCGGCCGGGGCACCGACGGTGCCGGTGACCGCAGCAGCCTCCGCCAGCGAGCCGTCGATGTAGAGCTTGTAGAGGCTGCCGTCATAGGTGGCCACCACGGTGTGCCAGACCCCCGTGGTCAGCACTGGGCTGACCACACTGCGGTAGGCACCATTGATGTAGGCCATGGTGCCGATCTTGTTGCCGGTCGCGTAGACCGAGATGCCGCCGGTGTTCTTGCCCGAGCACACATCCAGCTCGGACACCGTGGGCACGGGCCCGTTGAACCGGAAGTCGCATTCGATGCTGAAGCTGTTGGTCAGGTTCGGGGTCTTGGTGGCGTCCCAGGCGTCCGGGATCGGGTAGACCACTGCCTGGCCGACGCCGTCGAAGCTGGCCGCCTTGGCGCCCAAGGCGACATCGGTGGCGATCTGCGGATCGGCGTATCCGTCCGGAGTTGCCCCGGAGGCCTTGTCGGTGAACGAGCCACCGGCCAGATCGACGTCCAAAATGTCGGCGGCCGGTACGGTCACCGGCTCCGCTGTGTCGGACGCGTAGACCGCAGCCACCTGGTCGGCGCTCAGCGCCGAGCTCCAGATCCGGGAGATGGCGACCTGCGACTGGGCGAACTTCTGCGGGTTCCCCGAGGCGTCGGTATCAGCACCGAGGACGAAGTAGCGTCCCTTCGGTGCGCCGACCAGGCCGGAGATCGCCAGCCGGGACACCTCGGTGCCATTGACGTAGAGGACCATGGCAGCCCCGTCGTAGGTCGCCATCACGTGGTACCAGGAGCCGAGCGCCAAGGGGGTGCTGTAGGTCACCACGCGGTAGGCCCCCGCGATGTAGAACGACGCCTTGAGCGTCGACCCACTGAGCCAAATCGCATAGCCGCCGGTCTCGATGCCGGAGCACGACTCGTGCTCGCCGGACGGCATCGAACCGACCGGCGAGAACCAGCACTCGATGGTGGCGCCGGCGGTGATGTTGGGCGTGTTCAGCGGGTTCCAGACATTGGCCATGTCGTAGACGTAGGCAGCGGCCTTGCCGTCGAAACCGGCCGCCACCTTCTTCACGGTGTCGTTCGTGGCCACCTTCGGAGTGCCATAGGTCACCACCGTGCGGTTGGCAGCACGGTCGGCCGGCGAACCATTGCGGAAGTCGACGTTCAGCACGTCCGCGGACGGAGCGCTGACCTCGGCGTGAGCCAGCGTCGGCACGGCCAGCGCCGAACCGACGGTCAGGGCAGTGGCGAAGCTCGCCGCAAGCGCGACAAGACGACGTCCACGGCGTGGAGCACGCCGGACGTCATCAGGCACAGGTGACATGAAGATCTCCTCAGGGCAGGACAGCATCGCGTCCGGGGCTGCCCGAACGACGCCTTCTTGGGAGGCGGGAAGTGAATCCCCCGCCATCGCTGAGGCAATCAACCGTGGGTGTACGACACTCGCGAGAAAGGTGTCCTGGAGGTGACAACAGGACGGCCAGGAGTTGGCCTTAGCCCTTCCGGACTAGGCAATTCAGGGCTGGACGAGGCCCGTCCAGGTCACTTGGCCGGGACGTAACCGGCGTCGGCCACCGCTTTGCTGCCGTCGGCGCTGAGCAGCCAGGCCAGCACCGTGCGGGCCGGGCTGCCGGCCGGTTCGTCCGCCCGGATGACCGCGAAGAAGTCGTTGGTGTAGGGGTAGCTGCCATCGGCCAGAGTCTGCTTGGACGGCTGGACGCCACCGACGCCGAGCATTGTGATGCCGTCGACGGCGTACATATTGGCCAGGTAGTAGTAGACGCTGTAGCCCAACGCGTTGCCGGAGTTGGCGTAGCTGGCCACTCCGTCGATGATCTCGCCCATCTCGCCGGAGATCCGATCGGCCGGGGCCTTGGCCAGCTTCGCGTTGCCGACTACATACTTGCGGAACAGTGCCTGCGAGCCGGACGCCTCCGGGCGCTGGTAGCCGATGATTGTCGCGTCCTTGCCACCGACCTGCTTCCAGTTGGTCAGCTTGCCGGTGTAGATGTCCTTGTACTGGGCTGTGGTCAGCGATTTCACCGGGTTGGACGAGTTGGTGAAGAAGACCAGGGCATCGCGTCCGATCGGGTGGTACTCCAGCTTCGTTCCGGACTCAGTGATCAGCCGCTTGGTGTCGGAGTCGGCCTCGTAGACCAGCAGCAGATCGGTCTCGCCGGACACCAGGTTCTGGTAGGCCTGCGGCGTCCCGGTGGTCTTGACCGCGTTGTCGGCCACCGCAGCCGGCACCCCGGTCAGCCGCTGGATCACCAACGAGATCAGCGGAATGTTCGCCGTCGAGCCGTCGATCCGAGGCAGACCGGCCAACGCGAACGGATAGCCCGCCGCCGGTGTCGTCGGCAGTGGCGACGAGGTCTGCTCCGGATCGTCGCTGGGCGTGGTCACCGCCGAGGTGGCCGGGTTGGTCGGCGGCGTCACGCCGGACGAGGTCGCTCCCGACCCCGGGGTGCAGGCGGCCAGGCTCAGGGCGAGCAGGGCCGCGATCAGTGCCGCAGCGAGGGAGCGGATGCGCATGTCAGTCGTCCAATCTGGTGTGGCTGCTTTGTCGGTAGCGCCAGGCGCCGGAGGCGTCGATGATGCCGACGAAGTTGGAGGTGGTGGCCTGGTAGTAGCCGACGTCGCCGGACGGTGCCGGGTCGGACAGCGGGGTCACCGAGGAGAACGAGGTGGGGCCGGCGGCATTGATCACGATGGTGGGCAGGACGTCGGAGTCGGGCGTGCACACCACGAAGGCTGAGCCGGCGCCGGTGCAGCGGGAGCGTCCGACGGTTTCGATCAGCTTCTGACTGACCAGGGAGTACACGGTTCCACGGCCGTCCGGGTCGCTCTGCGCCGTGCCCGCGAAGCTGCGGCTGAGCGCATCGTTGATGCCGGCAGGCAGGTTCGTCCGGGTGCCGTCGGGGAGGCTGATCAGCTGGGCGCTGCCGTCGGCCAGCCGCAGGCTGCAGGCGCCTTCCTTCTCCCAGCTGCAGTCGATGGCGCCGGTGCCCAGTGCCACCACGGCGTTCCCGTGGAGATCCCACAGGGCCTGCCCGGCCGGGCCGCTGGCGAGGTAGCCGACGGGCTCGTACGCAGTGCCATCGCCCGCGGTGCGGGTTACGGCGTCGATTTCGGTCCAGTCTCCCGGTAGTGGTTGACCCTTCGCGTCGATCAGGACGGAGCTGCCTTCGCGGGGCTGGACGATGGCCAGGTCGCCACCGAAGGAGCCGGCGTCGGCGAAGGTGGGCTCGATCAGCCAATGCCCGGACAGGTCGACGAAGCCGACCTTGCCGCCGTCGCGGGCTGTGCTGGCCGGCAACCCTGGTGATCCGGCGTTGAGCTCGGCGCTGCTGGTGATCCAGCCGGGGTGCGGGACCTTGCGTCCGGTGTTCAGATCGAGGAAGTACTCGCCGGTGCGCTCGGTGACGTTGAGCAGGCCCGGACGCAGACTGGTCAGTTGGCGACCCTTCTTGGGCGAGATCAACATCGTGCCGGTGGCCAGCTCGAACAGCCCGTTCTTCACGTCGTCGCGGGTGGACGCCTCGTCCAGGCCGTCATTGGTGGTGATCACGTAGCTGGGTCCGGCACAGTCACCCCTGGCTGTCGGCAGGGTGGCCAGCCGCTTGCCGGTCAGGTCGAACACCTCGGCGCGGGCCTTGCTGTCCCGATTGGCGATCAGCAGGACCGCACGTCCGGTCTCGTCGGGGCAGTACTGGTAGAACTCGTAGCGCTGCGGGATGACGAGCGCGCCGGTGACGTCGAGGAAGCCGCTGCGGGTCACCAGCTGCTGGTAGCCGGAGTACATCGAGACCGCGGTCGAGACTGGCCACAGCATCGGCTTGCCGTCGCTGGCCGGCAGCGGCTGCGGACCGGAGTAGTCGGGCAGTGGCTGGACGTCATAGGCCCCGACCGTGGTCGAACTGGGCGGGCTGGACGCGGCAGTGGTCGAGCTGGACGTGCCCGGACTGATCGTCGCCGGACCGGACGGTCGGGCACCGGGCTTTTCTGACGTCGGCTGTGGCGTCGGCCCGGAGTTGCGATCCGGCCCCGGAACGCAGCCGGCCAGCAGCAACGCACTGAGTCCGATGGCCAGTGCGGGCCCGAGCGTCCGCCTCCGCATGGGCCCATCATCCGCCCGTAATCGGTGCCTCGCAGCGATCGGTGGACTGATTCATCCCATTCTCAGCCCCGGGGACGGTTCCAATACCGTCCACCCCACCCCCGGGGACAAAACGGGGACGGCCGGATGGCCGTCCCCAGAAGAGAAAGACGCCTCGTCGGGCCGGCTTCAACGGCGCCGACAAGGCGTTGGGCTGCGCTCAGGAAGCGAGTGCAGCCGGTTCCCAGGCTCGTCCGCGCAATCGCGGAGCGAACCAACGATCCAACTCGGCGGCAGTGCCGCCGTCGGCGAAACAGCCGGTGACATCGTCCGCAGCAGCCTGGACGTCCGCGCACGCATCGCCGACGGCGACCCCACGTCCGGCCCAGGTGAGCATCTCGATGTCATTGCGTCCATCGCCGATCGCCAGCACATCGGCGGCGGTGTAGCCCATACCGGCCACCACATCGGCCAGCGCCGAGGCCTTGTTGACCCCCGCCGGTGCGATGTCGAGCCAGGCACTCCAGCCGACCGAATAGCTGACCCCATGCAGCCCGAGCCGTCCAGCCAAGTCGATGAACTCGGCATCGGACGACTCCGGATCGCGGACGATGATCCGGGTCACATCGGACCCGGCCAGTTCATCGGGGCTGACTTCGACGATCTCACCGGTCAGATCCCCATCAGGGAACTGCCGGGTGACCCGATAGCCGACACCGATCACCTCAGCCGCGATGGCTGCAGTGGGATGTTCACGAAGCACCTTCTCGATCACGTCTGCCGGATCGAAGGTGCGCACACTCAACAGCTCCAGCGGCGGGAACTGCACGATGACAGCGCCATTCGACGCGATCGCCGGCCCCGTCGGCAGGTCAAGCTGTTCAAAAACCGGACGCGTGGCATGCCAACTGCGTCCCGTCGTCAGGACGACCGGAACCCCGGCCGCCGTGGTCTGCCGAATCGATCGGCGCACATTTCGCGGTAGCACTCCCTCGTGGTCGACGAGCGTCCCGTCGATATCGAGTGCGACCACTCGCGGCCTCCAGGCCGCCAGTTCACTCTTACTCATCTTGGTTCGAGAGTACCCGCTGGCTGTGACGCCCCCGTGAACCGTAAGTGAACCTTCTCCCTGACCCAGCGCGGACAACACCCGTCCGCCAAGCCCGAATCGGCCTGGCTCACGAACGCACCTCGGAAGTATCGAGGGCTCGCCTTCAGCGGCTACATCTCCTCGTGAGAGGCCGGATCGGCGTCGAAGAGCCGTCCGTCCGAGCGACTCAGCCCGCTGATCAACGCCATCTGAGAGTCGTCCAGCTCGAAGTCGAACACAGCCATGTTCTCCGCCTGCCGGGCCGCACCGGACGCCTTGGGCAGCGGCAGAGCGCCCAGCTGCACCTGCCAGCGCAGGACGACCTGAGCCGGCGTCCGTCCAGTTGCCGCGGCAATGCCGGTGATCTCCGGGCTGGTCAGGACATCACCGCGGCCCAGCGGGCTCCACGACTCGGTGATGATGCCCAGCTCGGTGTCGACTGCACGCTGCTCGACCTGGGCAAAGCGCGGGTGCAGCTCGACCTGGTTCACTGCTGGCACCACCCCGGTCTCGGCGATGATCCGCCGCAAATGCTCGGGCAGGAAGTTGCTCACCCCGATCGAGCGCAGTAGGCCGTCACGCTGCAGGTCGACCAGGGCCTGCCAGGCCTCGACGTAGCGATCAGTGATCGGGTTGGGCCAATGGATCAAGTACAGGTCGATCTGCTCCACCCCGAGCCGGTAGGCCGACTCATGGGCGGCATTGATCGCCTTCGCATAGGTGTGGTGGCGTCCGGGCAGCTTGGAGGTGATCGTGATCTCCGTCCGCGGCACCCCGGAGCGGCGGACGGCCTCGCCGACCGCACCCTCGTTCTCGTAGTTCACCGCCGAGTCGATCAGTCGGTAGCCGGCCTGCAGGCCGCTGACAATGGCGTCCACCCCGGTTCGGCCGACCAGCGGATAGGTACCCAGCCCGATCGCCGGGATCGAATGGCCGTCGTTGAGCGTGCGAGTCGGAATCATGAGCAGACCCTAGCTCGGGCGCGCAGCCGTCCGCGAGGTCGGTCAGGCGAACTTGTGTCGCAGCGCGGCCAGGTCGGTGTCGGTGAGGCCGAGCCCATCGCGCAGGTAGGCAGAGATGCTGCCGTACTTCGTGTTCGCCTCGTCGAGTCCGCCCTGCAGCGTGGACGCCGTAGTGCCGGACGTGCGCAAGTACTCGGCCATCACCTGCGAGTCGGAGGCCCCGATCGCGTACATGATCATCGCGACCGCCCAACCGGTCCGGTCCTTGCCGGCCGAACAGTGGATCAGCACCGTCCCCTTGGCTGCGGCAGCCGCCCGCAGAGCCTTGGCGAAGGCCGTCCGCCGGGTCGCGTCGGTGACGTAGCGCGGGTAGACCGCATCGGAGTTGATCGGGACGTTCAGGTGGGCGACCTTTGGCAGCCACGGATCCGGGTACTTGGCACGGACGCCGCTGGTGCGGAGGTCGATCACCACGCCGCCACGCAGTTCGAGGGCGAGCTTGAGCTTGTCCCGCTTGGTGGCATCGTGCAGCTTCGCGGTACGCAGCAGGACGCCCTTCTTGAAGCCGTAGCGGGCCAGCGCGTCCCGTTCGTTGACGACGCCGGACAGGCTGATCGAGGACGGGTAGGTGAACGTCTGCTTGCCCAGCGAGGAGGTGAAGACCTGGCCCTTGGTGAAGCGCTGCAGATAGCCGGTGCGTCCGCCGATGGTGACCCAGGTGCGCGAGGCCAGCGGCGTGCCGAACTTCGCCGTGCCGCCGGCTGCCTTCCATGCGCTGTAGGTGCTGCCGGTGATGGTGATGCCACCGACCCGAGTGGACGCGGCCTGCGCCGGAGTGGGCGCGACAAAGGCGAGGCTCAGGGCCGCGACGAGCACGCCGACCAGGGGCTTCAGCGACAGCTTCATGGCGCCATTATCACCCGGCGGCTTTGCGCGGGCGCGTCAGCGAGCGTCCGTCCGCTCCGTGCCCGGCGAACTGCTCAGCTCTGCGGACGCAGATACTCGATCCCACCCAGGAACGGACGCAGTGCGGCCGGGATGTAGATCGAGCCGTCGGCCTGCTGGTGGTTCTCCAGCAGCATGATGATGGTCCGGGTCATTGCGCACAGGGTGCCGTTCAGCGTCGCCACCGAGCGGACGCCGTCGCTGTCCCGCATCCGGATGTTCAGCCGACGGGCCTGGAACTCGGTGCAGTTGGAGGTCGAGGTGATCTCGCGGTACTTGTCCTGGGTCGGCAGCCAGCCGTAGCAGTCATACTTGCGGGCCGCGCTCAGGCCGAGGTCGCCGGCGGCCACCTCGAGCACCTGGAACGGAATCTCCAGGGACTGGATGAACTCCTTCTCGAAGCCCAACAGCTTCTGGTGCTCGGCCTCGGCCTGCTCCGGGTCGCAGTAGACGAACATCTCGGCCTTGTCGAACCAGTGCACCCGGAAGATGCCGCGGGTGTCCTTGCCGTACGAGCCAGCCTCACGGCGGTAGCAGGGGCTGTAACCGACGTAGTGGCGCGGCAGCGTGGCGGCGTCCAGGATCTCTTCGGAGTGCATGGCGGCCAGGGCCACCTCCGAGGTGCCGACCAGGTACAGATCGTCCGCGGGCAGGTAGTAGACGTCCTGGGCGGCCTGGCCGAGGAAGCCGGTGCCCTCCATGGCCGACGGCTTGACCAGCGCCGGCGGGATCACCGGGGTGAAGCCCCAGCTCATGGCCTTGCTCATGGCCAGGTTCAGCAGCGCGAACTCCAGCTGGGCGCCGACCCCGGTGAGGAAGTAGAACCGCGAGCCGGACACCTTCGCGCCGCGCTCCATATCGATGGCACCGAGCATCTCGCCGAGCTCTAGGTGGTCACGCGGGACGAAGCCCTCCGCGGCGAAGTCACGCGGGGTGCCGATGGTCTCGACGACGACGAAGTCGTCCTCGCCACCGCGCGGGACATCGTCGAAGACCGGGTTGGGCAGCTGCTTGATCAGCTCGTCGAAGGTGGCGTTGTTCGCGTCGGCGACGGCCTGGGCCTGCTTCACCTCTGCGGAGAGCTCCTTGGTGCGGGCCAGCAGTGCAGCCTTGGCCTCGCCGGTGGCCTTGGCCACCTCCTTGCCCAGATCCTTCTGCTCGGCGCGCAGCTTCTCGAAGGACGCGATCGCTGCTCGACGGGCTTCGTCACTGGCGACAAGGGCGTCCACCAGGGCGGGAGACTCTCCGCGCGCAGCCTGGGCGCGACGGAGCAGGTCAGGGTCGGTACGCAGCAGCTTCGGGTCGATCACCCCGAAATCCTATCGCCCGCTGCCGATGCCCCCGACGACACAGAACGGGGACGGTTCCTGTTACGTCCCAAGGTTCACGAAGCGTCAAGGTTGGGACGTAACAGGAACCGTCCCCTTATGTCCCGGCCGAGCGGAGGGTCCCCCTTTCTGTGACTCAATCGGTGGCAGCCAGTTTCTGTGACTCAATCGGTGGCAGCCAGCAGGGCCACGGCCCGGGCCAGCGCGGGCAGCCCGGCGGGTTCGGACGCGCTGAGCGGCAGGTCGAGTTCGAAGCCCATGAACGCGGCCTCGACGAGTTCGGCGATCTCGTGGCTGCGCTCCTCGGCCACGCCGGAGGCCACCAGGTGCTGGCGGACGGCGTCGAGCCAGATCTCGTTCATCGCCGCGACTTCGTCCGCGTACGGCTGCTGGCCGAACAGGCCAAGGGTGGACGCTTCGACGTAGAGGCGCTCGCATTGCGCCTGGCGTTCGGTGGTGCGCAGCCGCCACTGATCCAGGACGGCCTCGTGCGGCGAGGCGGAGGCGGGCAGCAGCCGTAGTTCCTGGGCCGAGCGCATTGCCGAGCATCGGATGACGTCGACGATGAGTTGTTCCTTGCTGCCGAAGTGGTAGATCAGCATCCGGTCGCTGGTACCGATTGCTGCGGCGAGAGGCCGCAGGCTCAGCCCGACCAGGCCATGCCCGAGCACCCAGTCGGTGGCGCGCTCGGTGAGCTCTTCGCGTCGATTGCTCATCTCGCAGATGAGTGTAGCGCCTGCTACAGTGGTGACGTCTGTAGCGGTTGCTACATTCGATCAAGGAGAGTTCTTCATGCCCATGGCGCTCGCATTGCTCACGCTTGCGATCCTCGTCGAGGTGGGTGCGACGGCCCTGCTTCCGAAGGCCGAGGGCTTCACCAATCCGGTCTGGACAGCGGTCGTTGCCGCCGGCTACCTGTTCGCCATCTGGCTGCTCACCATCGTGGTGAAGAAGATGGACGTCTCGATCGCCTACGCGATCTGGTCGGGCCTCGGCACCGCGGTTATCGCGATCGTCGGCTACTTCTGGCTCGGTGAGTCCATGGGCGCGCTGAAGCTGGGCGGAATCGCCTTGATCATCCTCGGGGTGGTCGCGGTGAACGTCGATACCGCGCACTAGTCGCCGCCGGACGAGCCAATCCAGAAGTGGCGACTGGCGCACCCGGGGGCCGGTTCGGATTGACGTCCCATCCGTCCCACCTGCAACGGGGACGGTTCCGAGATTCGTAGCTCAGCCCTCTGACTAGGGGTGGACCGAAATGGAACCGTCCCCCAGTTTTGGTCCAGCGGGACGAAACAGGAACCGTCCCCTTTCGTCCCGGAGGGTTGCTTTCGTCCCGGAGAATCAGTCCTCGGGGTGGATCAGCGAGGCGTACCAGGCTCGGGCCGCGGCGAACTCCTCGTCGGTGAAGCCGTCGGCGATGACCGGACGCACCCCGTCCGCACGCGGGTAGGAGCCCAAGAAGACCACATCGGCGCAGATTCGGTGCAGGCCGAGCATGGCCTCAGCGACTCGCGGATCCCGCAGGTGGCCCTCGGCATCGATGCTGAAGCAGTAGTTGCCCAGTCCGGTCTTGGTCGGACGAGACTCGATCCGGCTCAGGTTCACCCCGCGGCTGGAGAACTGCTCCAAGATCTCCAACAGTGCGCCAGACCGGTCGGCGCGCATGTAGGCCACCAGGGTGGTCTTGTCGGCACCGGTCCGGGCCGGCGGTTCGGTCGGACGCGAGGCGAGCACGAAGCGGGTGACCGCGTCGGCGTTGTCGCCGATGCCGACCGCGATTGGCTCCAGGTGATACATCTGGCCGGCCACCTCGCCGCAGATCGCGGCGTCGTACTTCGAGCCCGGATCGGAGACCTCCAGCGCGGCCGCCGCATTGGACCCACCCTCAGTGACCCGCGCCGTGGGCAGGTTCGTCCGCATCCAACCCCGGGTCTGCGCGGCCGAATGCGGATGCGTCAGCACCCGGCGGACATCCTCCAGCTTGGTCCCCGGGCGGGCGTACAGGTTGAACTGCACCGGCAGCAGCACCTCGCGGACGATGGTCAGCGGACGCCCGGAGGCGAGCGTGTCCAAGGTCACCGCGACCCCGCCCTCGACCGAGTTCTCGATCGGCACCAGCGCAGCCTCGACCACGCCGTCACGGACGGCGTCCAATGCCTCCCCCACGGTGGCAAAGGGCATCGCGTCCTCGGTGGAGAAGGTCAGCAATGCCTGGTGGGTGAAGGTTCCCGCCGGTCCGAAGTATCCGAGCACCTGCTCAGCCTAATGGTCGCGCCGCTGCCGACGGTTCAGGCGAATCCGTCCGACGAGACCGGTGAATCAGCGAGGTTCGATGCCGACCGGAGTACGCAGCTTCGCCGGCAGAACTCGGGACAGCCAGCGAGGCAGCTGGTGACCCCACGACCACCACCACTGGACGATCGCCACCAGCACCACGATCTGGAAGGCCGTGCAGGCCCAATCCCGGACGATGCTGGAGACCGTCCGCATGGCCGGGCTGAACTCCACCGCGCGGCCGGTGACGTAGGCGGCCGACAGCCAGAAGCCGCGTCCCATCATCAACAAGTCGAGCCTGCTGGCCGTCATCAGGCCGAGCGGCACCCAGGCGATCAGGTCGTACCAGGACAAGGTGTAGGGCGAAGCGACCAGCCAGGCCGTGGTCAGAATTGTGGCCGTCCGGACGGTGATGGTCAGCGGGTCCAGGCGTGGCTCGTCGTTGTCCGGATTGCCGGGGACCAAGCGCCACGGCAACACTCGGGACAGCATCCAGCCGATCGCCACCATCAGCACCCAGCCGATCGCCACGGTGACCACCCAGGACGCATCGTGGCCGATCAGGAAGGACAACGCCCCCTGCACCGGCGGCGCCCACGAGCCGGACGAGATGTAGCCGGTGTTCCGGCTGGCCGCGGTCAGCGCCCGCGGCACCCAGACGCCGTAGGCCAAGCCCAGCGGGATGGCCGCCCCGACCGCCAGCTGCAGCAGCTTGCGCCAGTCGCGGCGATAGCCCCACATCATGGCGATGCCGTAGAAGACCAGGGACACCTTCACCGCGCCGGCCAACCCGATGGCGATCCCGGCCACGAACGGGCTGCGCCGAATGAACCACAGCCCCACGATTGCGAAGACGAGAGTGAGTGCCTCGTTGTGCGCCCCGGACAGCACAGCCCAGATCATCAGCGGGTTCAGCACGGTGAACAGCACTGCCCGAGTCTGGGTGGTCCGGTCGTCGTGGGCGAGCTTGACCGCGATGGCACCGATCAGCAGGAACGGCAGCAAAGCCCACATCTGCAGCCAGAAGACGGTGTTGTGCATATTGCCGTTGCCGAGCCATGCGGCCAGCCACTGCGACATCGAGGCGATCGGCCCGTACACGCTCGGGGTGTCCTGCCAGGGACGTTCGGTCCAGACCAGGACCGGATCGAACTCCTGGCGGAAGATCTCGGCCGGAGTGATCGAGTACGGATCCAGGCCGAGCACTTGGAGGCGTCCATAGGCGGCATACATCAGCACGTCCGCCGACGTCATCGGCGGCACCAGACAGGTACCGATGCTGAGCACAGCGCCGAGGGCGAACAGCTTGCGGTTGTGCGGACGCCAACCGGCGTGAACGGCCCGCCAGCTCACCCACAACCCGATCAGACCGAGAATCAGCCCTAGCCAGAGCAGGGGAACGGCGACCCATTCGCTGAGGTTCACCCAGCCGGTCGGCAGGTACCACGGCGGCAGCAGATTGTCCCGGGGACCCAGTCGCAGCGCGACCATGGACGGTCCGCAGGCAGCAACTCCGATGGCCAGCAGGGAGCTGGCCACGATCAAGCCAAGCCCCAGCCGATGGTTGCGGGACCAGGGTCCGTCGAGGAACTCGGGTACGGGGAGGAAGGCCGGGGCCCTGCCCACCTGTTCGCCCACCGGCACCTCCCTCTGCGTCTGATCTTCAGGCAGGCTACCGGCTGGGGCGGCCACTCCGAAGCCGAGCGGACGTCCTGGTATCGGACCGTTATTTCAGCAGTCGAGACAGCCGCCGATCAGCCAGCGGCTTCCCACCGGTCTGGCAGCCCGGACAGTACTGCAGGGACGAATCCGCGAACGACACCTCCGCGATGGTGCTGCCGCAGACGTCGCATTGCTGGCCGGTGCGTCCATGCACCCGCAGGTTCGTCCGTTTGGCGTCCTTCAGCTCGTAGGCGGCCAGGCCGTCCGCGCGCGCGATCGCCGAGGTCAGCTCGGTCTTGATCGCCTGATAGAGCCCGCTGAGTTCGTCCGCACTGAGCGCATTGGACGCCTTGAACGGGCTCAACTTGGCCGCGTGCAGGATCTCGTCGGAGTAGGCATTGCCGATGCCGGCCAGCACCCGTTGGTCGCGCAGGACGCCCTTGAGCTGGGCCCGTCCGGCCCGAGCCAGGATCGCCGCAAGAGCGTCCTGGTCGAACTCGGCGGCCAGCGGGTCGGGGCCAAGGCTGGCGATGCCGGGCACCTGGGACGGGTCGTCCACCAGATAGACGGCCAGCCGCTTCTGGGTGCCAGCCTCAGTCAGGTCGAATCCGGTGCTGTCGTCGAAGACCACCCGCAGCGCCAGCGGGCCTTTGCCCGGCCGGGCCGGAGCGTCCGGCAGCGCCTTGCGCCAGGTCAGCCAGCCGGCCCGGGCGAGATGCCAGACCAGCCACAGGCCGCCGGCCTCCAGGCACAGGAACTTGCCGTGCCGAGTCACCTGCTCGACCTCGAGCCCGGACAGCGCGGTCAGTGGCGGTGCGTACGTCTTCAGGCCGGCGAAGGCCAGCAACTCGACCCGGGCGATCGTCTTGCCCGCGCACGATTCGGAAAGGAATCCGCGCAGCGCCTCAACCTCGGGCAGCTCAGGCACGGCGACGCTCCGGGACGGACGGCCAGGCCGGCTCGGGCACTTCCAGTGCCTCGTCGATGAGTTCCAGGTAGTCGCTGCGGTCGATCTCGATCACACCGAGGCTGGCCAGGTGCGGGGTCTGCCACTGGGTGTCGATCACTCGCTCTTGGGCATGGTCGTCGCTGAGCAGCTGGATGAGCCGCAGCAGGGCCACCTTCGAGGCGTCCCGGCCGCGCTCAGGGTCGTGGAACATCGACTCGCCGGCGAACAGGCCGCCCAGCGAGATGCCGTAGAGGCCGCCGACAAGGCGTCCCTCTGCATCCCAGGTCTCCACCGAGTGGACGTGGCCGGCGTGGTGCAGTTCTTGATAGACCCGTCGGATGTCGTCGTCGATCCAGCCGTACGGACGCCTCGGGTCGGCACAACCGTCCAGCACCCCTTCGAAATCCTGGTCGATGGTGGTGGTGTAGCGATGGGCCGACTTGCGCAGCGAGCGGGTCACCCGCAGCCCGTCCGGCAGCAGGATGCCGCGGCGCAGCGGCGACCACCAGCCCATGTTGCCGAAGTCGGTGGCGTGCAGCGCCATCGGGAAAACCCCGCAGCGATAGGCCTGCAAGACCAACTCCTGGTCGAACTCCCGGGAGAAGGCGATCAGGTCCTGAGCGGGCCACTCACTGGGCGGTCCGAACATGCCCAGACGTGCCATGATCCGATTCTGCCAGTCCTTCCTGCGGGGGAGTCCTTCACCGTGCGGACGCCCGTGCGGCATTTCCCCTAATGATCGAGTGCAGCACTGACATAACCTGATCTACATGAGTCGGCGACGGGTATTCCTGCTGCTGGCCATCGTCGTGGTGGCCGGCCTTCTGCTCGGCTTCATCGTCGGCTGGGCCGCAGCTGGGCACTAGGCCCGTCCGCTCCTGGGCGCACCTCCGGCCCCTGAGCCTCCCACTCCGGTCCCTGAGCCTGTCGAGGGGACCACTCACGGGGACGGTTTCAGGGTCGTCCTGGGGATTGAACCGAGGCGCGGCCACCGGGAGCGCGCCTACGCTGGTGGAGCGGCAACCGGAAGGCAACTCATGGCGACTCCCACCGAAATCGGAAAGCAACTGGTCACTCGGACCCCCGAGGTGGCCGGCGGGTTGCTGCGCAGCATTGTCGACTTCGCGATCGACGGCAGTTTCTCCTTCCCGGGCGCCAAGGCTGCAGCCGCGAAGGCGCTGGAGGCCAAGACCGACCGGGAGCAGGCCATCGACTCTCTGGTGCTCCAGCATGTCGGGGTCGCCTCAGCGCAGGGCTTCGTCACCAGCGTCGGCGGGCTGATCACTCTGCCGGTCGGACTGCCGGCCAACATCGCGGGCATGGCGACGCTGAGCGTCCGAATGATCGCCGCCATCGCGCATCTGCGCGGCTATGACGTGGACGATCCGAGGGTGCGGACGGCGATCACTGTGCTGCTGCTGGGTGAGGATGAGGTCCGCAAGCTGGTGGCCAAGGGCGCGCTGCCCACTCGTCCGCTGGCCATTGCGACCGCGCCAGTCTTCGATACCTCGCTGGATCGGCTGGTCTCGGAGAAGGTGATGGGTTCGCTGGCCGGACGGATGGGTGGCAAGCACCTGGCCGTCGTGGTCGTCCGCCGGATCCCGCTGATCGGCGGTGGCGTGGGTGCCGCCGTGGACGGCCTGCTCACCTTCGGCCTGGCCGCCTACACCAAGCGTGAGTTCGTGGCCCGCCAGCAGTTGAACCGGGGCACCGCCGAGTAGCCCCCAACTGCGGGGACGGTTCCCCTACCGTCCAAGGTTCACGCAACGTCCAGGTTGGACCGAAATGGAACCGTCCCCTTATGCCTCTGGAATGAACTCCGGTGGCGCGGAGTTAGTTGAAGCGTGAAGCACATTGGGTTCTTGTCGTTCGGTCACTGGACGCCCTCGGTCCACTCGCAGGTGCGTTCTGCATCGGACGCTCTGCTGCAGTCGATCGACCTGGCCGTGGCCGCTGAGGAGCTCGGCGCGGACGGCGCCTACTTCCGGGTGCACCACTTCGCCCGGCAGCTCGGTTCGCCGTTCCCGCTGCTGGCCGCGATCGGCGCCAAGACGTCCAAGATCGAAATCGGCACCGGCGTGATCGACATGCGCTACGAGAACCCGCTGTACATGGCCGAGGACGCCGGCGCGGCCGACCTGATCTCGGCCGGCCGACTTCAGCTCGGCATCAGCCGGGGATCGCCAGAGCAGGTCGTCGAGGGCTACCGCTACTTCGGCTACGAGCCTGCCGAGGGCAGCACGGACGCCGAAATGGCCCGCACCCACACCGACGTCTTCCTCGAGGTGCTGAAGGGTGAGGGCTTCGCCCAGCCCAACCCGCGTCCGATGTTCCCGAACCCGCCGGGCCTGCTGCGCATCGAGCCGCACTCGCCGGGCCTGCGGCAGCGGATCTGGTGGGGCGCCGGCACTCGGGCCACCGCGGAGTGGACCGCGCAGAAGGGGATGAACCTGATGAGTTCGACCCTGCTCACCGAGGACACCGGGGTGCCGTTCCACCAGCTGCAGGCCGAGCAGATCCAGCGCTTCCGGGACGCGTGGGCGTCCGCCGGGCACGACTGGACGCCGCGGGTCTCGGTCAGCCGGAGCATCTTCCCGCTGGTGGACGAGCGTGACCACGCCTACTTCGGAGGCCAGGGCGACGACAAGGATCAGGTCGGCTACCTCGACGGCGGCAGCGCCCGATTCGGACGCTCCTACGCGGCCGAGCCGGACAAGCTGATCGAGGAGCTGGCTGAGGATGAGGCGATCGCCGCGGCGGACACGCTGCTGCTGACCGTTCCGAACCAGCTGGGCGTGGACTACAACGCCCACGTCCTGGAGTCGCTGCTCACCCACGTGGCACCGGCCCTCGGCTGGCGCTGAGCCGGGTCGGCGGGCAGTTCGCCAGAAGCGGCCCGGAGAACTCATCAACTGATTAGTCTTCCCTCAGCGAGAGGGGACATCTGAGATGAGTGATTCGGACGAAAGCCAGCCGGCCAAGACAGTCGACGCCAAACAAGGCGCGATGGTGGGCTTCGGCTTGCTCGGTGCAGCTGCTGCCGTCTTCATCCTGTGCTCGCTGGTGCAGGGAGCATTCGGGTCGAGCATGTTCGACACGAGCTACCGCGATCCCGGCATCGTCGGGACGATTCTGATCAACCTCACCTTCTGGCCCGGTTGGATCGGCACTGTCGGCCTCGCCGTCTTCGGCGCATTCGCACTATGGGCGACCTACTCCAAGGACTGAGTTCGTCCTCTCCATCGATCTGGACGCGACTCAGCTGACGAAGGCGCGTCCGACCCGGGGCGTGATCAGGCAGGTCACCTCGTAGGGGATCGTCCCCATCCGCTCGGCGAGCTCGGCGGTGGTGATCTCCTCATCGCCATCGCGACCCAGGACGGTGACCACGTCGCCGACCTTGTCGGTGGCGTCCGGGCCGAGATCGATCATCACCTGATCCATGCAGATCCGTCCGGCGACCTCGCAGCTGCGACCGTTGACCAGCATCCGCGCATTGTTGGAGAAGCGGCGGTTGTAGCCGTCGGCGTAGCCGATCGGGACGGTGCCGATCCAGGTGTCGCGCGGGGCCGTCCAGGCCCGGCTGTAGCCGACGGTTTCGCCCGCGGCGACCTTCTTCACGAAGGTCAGCGTGCTGCGCCATTCCAGGGTCGGCAGCAGTGGGACGCTCTTGGGCGACTGCGGATCGGGGTAGTCGCCGTAGGCGATGATTCCGGGCCTGACCAGGTCGAACCATGCCTCCGGATAGGTCAGGACGCCGCCGGACGCGGCCAGATGCTTGATCAGCGGACCGACCGCCGCCTCGACTTCGGCAGCCACCTTGGCGAAGAGGGCGATCTGGTTGCGGGTGAACTCCTCGCCGACCGGGACGTCCGAAATCGGCAGGTGCGACATCACTCCGACCAGCTTCAGCCCGGGCGCTGCGGCGGCCTGTCGGGCTAGCTCTGCGGCCTGCTCGGGCGGGCAGCCGATCCGGCGCATCCCGGTGTCGACCTTCAGATGGACGGCGATCGTCTTGCCCTGGGCGGACGCAGCCGCCGAGGCTTCCGCGATCGACTCGGCATCGACCACGACCAGGCTGAGGTCGGCAGCCACGGCGTCGAACACCTCCTCGCCGCGCGCCATCGACAGCTTCAGGATCGGCAGCGTGATGCCCGCCTCGCGCAGAGTGACGCCCTCGCGGACAGTGGCCACGCCCAGCCAATCGGCCGCACCGGTGCGCTCAATCAGCCGGCACACCTCGACGGCGCCGTGGCCGTACGCGTCCGCCTTGACCGCGACCAGCACCTGGCGCCCGCCGACGTGCGCGCGGATCGCGTTCAGGTTGGCGACGATGTGGTCGCCGCGAGTGGTGGCGACGCTGGGCGCTGGACGCCGCGTCGGGTGGCCGACCGAGTTCATGCGTCCGCCCCGGTGGCGACCGGACGCGCCGGATCGGACGACCAGCCTGACCACGACGGCGGATAGAGGACCGCGTTCACCCCGAGGCTGGCCAACGCCAGCAGGCTCTGTGCGGCCGAGACTCCGGATCCGCAGTAGACGGCGATTGGCTGGCTGCCGGAGTAGACGTCGGCCGGCAGGTCGAGGGCCTCGAACAGGGCGTCCGGCTCGGGGAGAAGACCCTTGTCATCCCACAGTTTGCCGACCGGACGGTTGATGGCGCCGGGCACGTGACCGGCCTTGGCGTCGATCGGTTCGACCTCGCCGCGGTAGCGCTCGCCGGCCCGGACGTCGACGACGACCCCGTCGAAGTCGGCCAGTTCGTCCGCGGTGAGCGTGGGCAAGTGACCGAGGGTGAGCTGCAGTTGAGTCGGGGCGACCGGGGCCGCTTCGCCCTCGCGCAGGAAGGCTTCGGCGGCGAGCCAGGCGGTGATCCCGCCATCGAGGACGCGCACCTTCAGCCCGGCCCAGGTCAGCACCCACCAGGCGCGGCCGGCCGCGAAACTGCCCGGCTCGTCGTAGACGATGATCTCCCGATTCGGATCGATGCCGAGCTTGCCCAGGCCCTCGGACAGGCGAGTGGCGTCCGGCAAGGGGTGACGGCCGAGCGTGGGATCGGTGAGTGGCCCGGTGAGGACCTCCTCAAGGTCCAGGAATCGGGCCGGCGGCAGGTGGCCTTCGAGGAATCGCTGGTAGCCGGCGCCGTGCGGCTCGCCGAGCTTCCAGCGGACGTCGAGCACCTGCGCGCCCTCGTTCACCGCATCGGGCAGGTCGTTGACGCTGATCAGCACATCGCTTCGCGAACTCACCCCTGAAGCCTAGAACCCGGCCCCCTCCACCTTGGGGACGGTTCCATTACCGTCCACCGGGCCACCTCCATGCCGCCGGGACGAAAGGGGACGGTTCCTGTTACGTCCCAAGGTTCACGCAGCGTCCAGGTTGGGACGTAACAGGAACCGTCCCCGTTTTGAATCAGAAGAGCAGCGCCAGCGCGGGGTCGGACATGATCGTCGAGACGTCGGCCAGGAACTTCGAGCCCATTTCGCCGTCCACCAAGCGGTGATCGAAGGTCAGCGAAACCGTGCACACCGAGCGCGGCTCGATCCGCTCCTGATCGCCCTCGCCGACTACCCACGGCTTGCGCAGAATCGTCCCCAGGCACATGATCGCGGCCTCGCCGTTGTTCATGATCGGGGTGCCGCCATCAACGCCGAAAACGCCCACGTTGGTGATCGAGAACGTCCCTCCGGCAAGGTCGGACGGTTGGACGCGGCCCTCCCGGGCCAGCGCGACCATGTCGTTCAGCCCGCGAGTCAGCTCGAGCAGGTTCAACTGATTCGCCCGCTTGATGTTGGGCACCACCAGCCCGCGCGGGGTCGCCGCGGCAATGCCGAGGTTCACGTCGGTCGGGATCACCATCTCGTCAGCGGCGGCGTCGTAGCGGGAGTTGATCTCGGGCACCCGCTCGATGGCCAGGCAGGCCGCCTTGGCGAAGATCACCAGCGGCGACACCTTCAGCCCGGTGAAATCGCGGCGCCGGCGCAGGGTGTCGATCAGCTGCATGGTGGCGGTGACGTCCACCTCCACGAAGGCGGTGGCCTGCGGAACTGCTAGTGAAGCGGTCATTGACTGGAACATCGCCCGGCGGACGCCGCGCAGCGGGATCCGCTGTTCGCCCGGGTTCTCGGGCGGACGTCCGGCTGCGGTGAGTACGTCGGCCGCGGTGATGGTGCCGTCCGGGCCAGTGCCGACCACCGTGGCCAGATCAACGCCGAGGTCGCGGGCCACCCGGCGGACCGGCGGCTTGGCACGCGGAACGTCGGTCGCTGGGACGAAAGAGGAGCCGTCCCCGTTTCGTCCCGGGGAGGTTGAGACCGTAGGGGCAGCCGCGGCGGCCGGAGCCTTGGTCGCGGCGGGCTGGACCGAAATGGAACCGTCCCCACGGTTGGCCGCCGGGGCGGGCGCGGACGCCTCGTGGCGACGGGCCCGTCGGCTGACTGCGGCGCGCGTCCCGTAGCCGACCAAGACCGCCCCCGAATCTTCGGTCTTGGCCGTGGCTACGGGCGACGCGCCCGCCGGTGCGTCGGCAGGGACGTCCGGCGAGTCTGAGTGATCGGAGTTGGAGCCCGCAGGCTCGTCCGCCCCGATCCGGATGATCGGCGTCCCGACCGGCACCACCTGGCCGGCCGGCACCAGGATCTCCTGCACCACGCCGGCGAACGGCGAGGGCAGTTCGACCAGCGACTTGGCGGTCTCGATCTCCAGCAGGACGTCGTTCACGGCGACCACGTCACCGACAGCGACCTTCCACTCCACGATCTCGGCCTCAACAAGGCCTTCGCCCGGGTCGGGCAGTCGAAACTCCATGGCTACGCCTTTCAGTGGGCCAAGCTCTGGTCGACCGCGTCGAGGACGCGATCGAGGTCGGGCAGGAAGCTGTGCTCGGTGCGGCTCGGCGGGTAGGGCAGGTCGTAGCCGGTGACCCGCAGCACCGGCGCCTGCAGTTCGTAGAAGCACTCGGCCTGGATCCGGGCGGCCAGTTCGGCGCCCATCCCGAGGGTCCGGGCGGCTTCGTGGACGACGACCACCCGTCCGGTGCGGCGCACCGAGGCGAACACCGTGGCGTCGTCGATCGGCGACAGCGAGCGCAGGTCGATCACTTCGAGGCTGCGTCCCTCGGCTTCGGCGGCGGCAGCGGCGTCCAGGCAGGTGCGGACCATCGGTCCGTAGGTGAGCAGGGTGGCATCCGTCCCATGCCGGGCGATCCGGGCCTGGTAGAGCGAGTCGGGGGCCGCGGACGCGTCCACGTCCACCTCACCCTTGTCGTGGTAGCGCCGCTTCGGCTCGAAGAAGATCACCGGATCGGGGTCGGCGATCGCCTGCTGGATCATCCAGTAGGCATCGGACGGGTTGGCGCAGGTGACCACCTTCAGGCCCGGGGTGTGCGCGAAGTAAGCCTCCGGCGATTCCGAGTGATGCTCGATGGCGCCGATGCCGCCGCCGTAAGGGATCCGGACGACCATGGGCACCGACAGCCGTCCGTGGGAGCGGAAGTGCAGCCGCGACACCTGAGAGACGATCTGGTCGAAGGCCGGGTAGACGAAGCCGTCGAACTGGATCTCGACGACCGGCTTGTAGCCGCCCAGGGCCAGCCCGACCGCGGTGCCGACGATGCCGGATTCGGCCAGCGGGGTGTCGACGACCCGGTCGCGTCCGAACTCGGCTTGCAGGCCTTCGGTGATCCGGAAGACCCCGCCCAGGGCACCGATGTCCTCACCGGCCAGCAGCACCTTCGGGTCGTTGGCCAGCGCTCGGCGCAGCCCGGCGTTCAGCGCCTTGGCCATGGTCAGCGTGCTCATGCGTTCACCTCGAAGGACGCCTCGTAGGCCTCGAACTCCGCTCGCTGGCGATGCAGATGTTCGGGGGTGTCGGTGTAGACGAGGTCAAAGCTGTCGGCTAGGTCTGGTTCGACCAGTTGGACGCAGCCCGTCCGCAGCCGCTCGGCTTGAGTCGCAGCTTCGGCGGCGACCCCATCCAGCCAGGCATCGTCGATCAGGCCCTTGGCTAGCAGATACGTCCGCAGCCGGTCGATCGGATCCTTGGCCTTCCACTCGGCGACCTCGTCGGCGCTGCGGTACTTAGTCGGATCATCAGAGGTGGTGTGGGCACCCATCCGGTAGGTGAACGCCTCGATCAGCACCGGCCCGGCGCCACTGCGGGCCCGCTCCAGCGCCCACTCGGTGACCGCGCGGACGGCCAGGACGTCGTTGCCGTCCACCCGGACGCCCGGGAAGCCGAAGCCGGAGGCTCGCCGGTACAGCGGGACCGGGGTCTGGACGGTGGTCGGCTCACTGATCGCCCACTGGTTGTTCTGGCAGAAGAAGACCACCGGCGCGTTCGCCGCGGCGGCGAAGACGAACGCCTCGTTCACGTCGCCCTGGCTGGTGGCGCCGTCGCCGAAGTAGACCACCACGGCGCCGTTGTCGTCGGGGTTGGGGTTGCCGACTCGTCCATCGCGCTGGAGGGCCATGGCCATCCCAACCGCGTGCAGGGTCTGGGTGCCGATCACAAAGCTGGGCAGGTGCAGGTTCGCCGGGCCGGTCGGCCAGTCGACCATGGCGGTGCCACGGAAGGTGCCGAGGAACTCCAGCGGGTCCAGGCCGAGGGCCAGATAGACGCCGAGTTCCCGGTAGGACGGGACGATCAGGTCGTTGCTGCCGAACGCGCGGGCCGAGCCGATCTGGGCTGCCTCCTGGCCAAGCGATTGCACCCATAGGCCGAGTTCGCCCTTGCGCTGCAACGCGGTGCCTTCGGTGTCGATGGCTCGGGTGAGCAGCATCGTCCGCAGGTCTTCGACAAGGTCCTGGTCACTGCCGGTGTAGTGAAATTGCTCGTCAGCGACCAGTTCCCCAGACGGCGTGAGCAGCTGAATCAGGTGATCGTCAGCGCTGGTGGCAAGCTCGGCGGCTACCGCTTCGGGCAAGGCAACTCCCATCGTGAGGCTCGCGACCTGCCCTAACTTACGGTTACGTAACCATAGGTGTCAATGGTCCACGGCTCCCGATAGGTACCCATTCGTCCCCCGCCATCCGAAGTACGGGGACGGTTCCAATACCGTCCACCCAAGCCAGAGGCCAGTCCTGGGGACGGTTCCATTACCGTCCGTACGGCTGCCCACAAACACTCGTCATCTGCCGGAAGTAAGGTCGCCCCCGGCGCAACCGAAACCGCGGTGGACGGTAACGGAACCGTCCCCACGAAGACGGGTGCGCCTGACCTCAAACCTAAGTTCGGTCCCGATCCTGCGGGGCTCGCACACCATCCCCAGTTCACACCCGATTTCCGTGCCCAATCCGACAGCTGCGTGAGGCCGGATTGGGTACCAGACTCGGTTATCAGTGCCGAGGAATCCAATACGGGCTCCCCGTGCACGTCAGGCCGGGAACTCCAGCTCAAGCTCATCGGGACGTTTCCGCATGCCGCAACCACTGGGCTCGGCGGTCCACCCGAGAGCCCGGCGCCCAATTCGACGATTCGAGCCATGCTGATCACGGCCGACGCCACGTCCGGACGGGCCTGCCTGATCCGCGTCCAAACCGGCGATGGGGCGTCCCAGCCGCTGTCCGGCGGCGTGAGCCTCTCCCTCGGCTAGTCCCGAGAGCGAGGGCTTGGGACGTAA
The DNA here is from genome assembly GCA_001603275.1 of Actinomycetales bacterium Actino_02. Taxonomy (GTDB): domain Bacteria; phylum Actinomycetota; class Actinomycetes; order Propionibacteriales; family Propionibacteriaceae; genus Propionicimonas. Next base: position 53,192 of record LUYM01000030.1, read on the forward strand.
CAGGAACCGTCCCCTTATGTCCCGAACGCCGGCCTAGGCGAGACCAGTGAGGACGGTGGCGAGCAGGACGATCCGGTCGAGCAGCGAGTCGATCAGGATGTGCTCGCTGACGGCGTGGGCGCCACCACCGCGAGGGCCGAAGCCGTCCAGAGTCGGGATGCCGAGCGAGCCGGTGGTGTTGGTGTCGGCCGCACCGGCAGCAGGACGTCCGGGCACCTCGAAGCCGGCCAGCTCACCCACCCGAGCCAGCAAGGCCTTGTCAGCGGCCGATGCCGCCCAGGCCGGGCGCGAGCTGAGCACCTCGAGCTCGATCGAAGCTCCCGGACGCACCGGCGCCAACCCGTCCAACACGGCCATCACGTCGGCTTCGGCCGCAGCGCTGGCGAACCGAAAGCCGATCAGCGCCTCCGCGGCACCGGGGACGACATTGGTCCGACCGCCACCACTCACCCCGCCCACGTTCACCAGCACCTCGCCGGGTCGGGCCGCCGACACCCGAGCCACCTCGCGCCGCAGCACCAACAGCTGATCGACAAGCTCCTCGATCGCCGACACCCCGCTCTCGGGATCGAGTGCGGCGTGCGACTCGCGTCCGACGACCTTCAGCTTCACCCGGATCGAGCCGAGGCGTCCGACCTTGAGGGCACCGTCCGGGTGCGGCGACTCGAAGCCGAACACCGCCTGGGCGTCGGCGCAGGCCGTCCGCACCAACGCGGTCGCCGAGCCGGAACCGACCTCCTCGTCGGCGGCGATCAGCACCCGAATCGGCGGGTGCGGCAACTCCAGTGCGGCCAGCGCCCGCACCGCGGCCAGCATCACCACCAGGCCCGACTTCATGTCGTAGGCCCCGGGCCCGCGCAGCACGCCGTCCACAACAGAGAAGGGCACCGAGCCGGCCAACGTCCCGATCGGCCACACCGTGTCGCTATGGCCGAGCAGCAGCACCGGGGAGGTCTGCGCCGAGCCAACCGCCGGCACCTCAATGATCAGATGGCTGCCCGCAGCACTCGGCTCGATCCGGGTCGCGCCCAGCGGCGCCCAGGCCGCGGCCAGCAGCCCGGCGATCTCCGCACTGGTCGCCAGATCATGGCTCGGGCTCTCCAGCTTGATCAGCGCGGCGAGCTCGGTGAGCAGCGCCTGCTCGTCCAGCTGTTCGCGGATCCGATCCATGCTCTGCTCCATCAGAAGACCTCCTGTGTCTTACGTACCCTATCTTCTGCCCGGCAACACTGTCTCTCCCTGCGAGAAAGCCAGGCCTGACAAAGATACGAAACCTATAGTTCAACCATGAGCAACCACGGCGACCTGCACGTCGGCCCGCTGACGGCCACCGCAGATCTGACCAACGCCTCGCAGCTGTACCGGGACGTCTTCGGCTACACCAAGCCCGAGGCCAGCCTGAACCCGCGGCTGCTGAAGGCGCTGGCCGCTAACGGCGGCTCGATGGTTGGCGCCTGGAAGGCGTCCGGCGAGCTGGTCGCCTTCGGCTACGGCTTCGTCGGCCATGCCGGCGGCGAGACCTACTTCTACTCGCAGGCCGTCGTGGTCGCGGACGGCCTGCAAGGCGCCGGACTGGGCCGGCGGATCAAGCAGGAGCAGCGTCGACTGGCTCTGGCCGACGGACTGCACCGGATGCGCTGGGCCTACAACCCGGTGCTGTCCCGCAACGCCCACTTCAACCTGTCGGTCCTCGGTGCGGTCGGACGCTGGTTCGTCCCCGACTGCTACGGCGACGGCGAATCCCGGATGGTCGTCGACTGGGACCTTAACCAAACCCACCCCCACCCCACCCCCCACGCCTGGGCCGAATACGGCGCCGCCGACTGGGGCCAGGCCGACCGTCGTGACCGGCTGGCCGCCGTCCCCGTCCCGGTGCACCGCGACCAGGTGACCCCGGCGGTGAACGCCGCCCTGGACGAGTCGTTCACCGCGATCCTGGCCGACGGCCTGGTTGCGGTCGCCTGCGACCGGCAGGATCACCAGACGTCGGTCTATCTGTTCGCGGAGGCCGGCCGATGAGCCAGCCCCGACAGCCCGTGCAGAACCCCAAGCACGAACAGAACCGGACGCTGCGCAGCCCCGGCGAGCGCTACCAGGCCCGGATGGAGTCGACCTCCTCGGCCACCCTGCAAGCCCGGCTGATCGCCTCCGAGTTGGAGAACCTCACCGAGGTCTTCGAGCGGCTCAGCTGTGACGGAAGTCTGCGCCGCGCGGCCGCCCTCACCGTGGCGGCCCGACGCCGGTTCGTGATCGGAGCCGGCAAGAGCCACGCCTACGCCAGCCTGCTGGCCAGCGACCTCTCAGCGGCGGTCGCCCAGGTCAGCCTGGTGGACGATTCCAGCCTGAGCACCCTGGATCTGCTCAGCGACGTCCGCGAATCCGACGTGCTGATCGCCTTCTCGTTCCGCCGCTACCGACGGACCACCATCGAGGTGGCCAGGGAGTTTGCCGCCGCGGGCGGCACCGTGATCGCCATCACCGACGACGCGTCCGCCCCGCTCGGGCGCTATGCGCACGAGGTGGTCGAGGTCGGCACCGACTCGGCCTCCTACGCCGACTCCCCCACCGCCGTGGCGGCCACGATCCACCTGCTGGCTACCCTGACCACGGCCAGCGCCAAGGGCGCCCGACGCCGCTTCGCTGACCGGGACCGGATCTCGGCATCGCTGGGCATCTACCTCGACGAGAGCGAGACCGCCGAATGAGAGTCGTTGCTGCCGCGCTGCACACCGTCCGGCTGCCGCTGGTGCACGAGTTCCAGACCAGCTCGCACGCCAAGCGGCACCTGGATCACATCCTGGTGCAGCTCACCGACGAATCCGGGGCGGTCGGTTGGGGCGAAATCGCGTCCGCCTCGCACCCGTTCTACGGCGCCGAGACCGTCGAGACCGCCACCCTGATCGCCGAGCGCTACCTGCTACCGTCGCTGATCGGCAAGCAGTGGACGCACCCGGCCGAGGCGGCCCGATTGTGGGCCAAGGTGCGCGGAAACGAGTTCGCCAAGGCCGGCGTCGACATGGCCTGCTGGACGCTGTTTGCCCAAGTCAGCGACCAGTCGCTGGCCTCGGCCCTTGGCGGAACCCGGGATCGGGCGGCCACCGGGGTGTCGCTGGGCATCGAGCCCACCATCGACGCGCTGGTCGAGCAGGTCGGTGCCCAGATCGAGGCCGGCTACCGCCGAGTGAAGCTGAAGATCGCTCCCGGCTGGGATGTCGAGCCGGTCAAGGCCGTCCGGGCCACCTTCGGCGACCACGATCTGCACGTCGACGCCAACGGCGCCTACCCCGCCGATGAGGCCTCGTTCGCGATCATGCGTGAGCTCGACCGCTACCAGCTGACCATGATCGAGCAGCCGTTCGCGCCCAGGAACTTCGTCAGTCACGCGCGGCTGCAGGCCCAGCTGGCCACCGCGGTCTGTCTGGACGAGGCCGTCGAGACCCTGGACGACCTGGCCACCATGATCGAGCTCAAGGCCGGACGAATCCTGAACATCAAGGTCTCTCGGATGGGCGGGCTCACCAACGCCGTCGCAGCCCACGACCGGGCCACCGCCGCCGGCATTGGCGTCTGGTGCGGCGGTATGCACGAGTTCGGCATCGGCCGGGCAGCGAACGTTGCGCTGTGTTCGCTGCCCGGCTTCGAGCTGCCGTCGGATGTCTCCGGCTCGGCCAAGTACTACGCCCGCGACGTGATCGTCCCGGTGGTCGAAACCACCGCCGACGGCTATGTCGTGATCCCCACCCAACCCGGCCTCGGGTTCGACGTCGACTCCGAATGGGTCGCCGCCAACACCTTGGCCACCAGCCAGATAGAGGAATGAGCATGTCCGCCTGCATCATCGTCAGCCCTGTCGAGGCGTCCGCTGGAGCGGAACTGGCCTCCCGACTGCATGTCGTTGATCCGTCCCAGCCGCAGGTTTCCGTCCTCGATCTGGGTGTGACCAGGGGCGACGGCATCTTCGAGGTGCTCGGCGTGATCAACGGCAAGCCGCAGGCCGTGGACGCCCACCTGCGCCGCCTCGGCGTCTCGGCGGCCATGCTCGACCTGCCGAAGCTCGATCTGGAGGCGATCCGGGCCGCGATCTACCAGGTCGTCGAGCTGTCGGAGAAGCATGACGAGTTCTCGGTGAAGGTGATCGTCACCCGCGGCATCGAAGGCTCCGGGGTGGCTACCGCCTGGGTGCTGTCCTTCAAGGCGCCGGACGACTTCGCCGCCGAGCGGGCCGATGGGGTCAAGGTCGTCCTGCTCGACCGCGGCTACCCGCACGACATCGCGGCCCGGGCTCCGTGGCTGCTGGCCGGGGCCAAGACCTTGTCCTACGCGGTGAACAAGGCGGTGCTGCGCGAGGCCGCCCGCCGCGGCGCGGACGATGTGGTGTTCACCAGCTCCGACGGCTACCTGCTCGAGGGCCCCAGCGCCAGCCTGATCCTGAAGTTCGGCAACAAGATCTGGACCCCCGCCACCGCGCAGGGGATTCTGCCCGGCACCACCCAAGGCGCGGCCTTCGAGTACTTCTCCGACGCCGGCTTCGCCACCGCCCAGGTGCTGCTGCGCACCGAGCAGTTGTGGGACGCAGACGCCGCCTGGCTGACCTCGTCCGGCCGGATGCTGGTGCCGATCTGCGAGGTGGACGGGCGTCCGATCCCGGTCGACCATGCCCTCACCGAGGCCGGCAACGCCGCCCTGCTGGCCCGGACGAACTGACTCGAACCCTCCCCCCGGACGAAAGGGGACGGTTCCTGTTACGTCCCAGTTTCTCGTCGCTGGGCCGGATCACCCGGCCCAGCGTCCGGTGAAGAACAGCCAGGCCCACAGCCCCTGCAGGGCCAACGCCAGCAGGGCCAGCGCACCCAGCATCGCCGCCCGCCAGGGACGAGGCTTGGTCCGACCGGCCAGGCCGCGGCCCAGGTCGATCCACAGCGGGAACCACAACAGCGTGGCCCGGGTCACGCTCATGAACCAGTACGAGATCGAGAACGCGAGCACCTGGACGCCCACCCAGGCGGCCTCGGCCCAGCGCCGCTTCCACATCGCGAAGATCGTCACCACCAGGCCGATCGCCATAGCCACCAGCTCGGCCCGGAACAGCCAGCCCCATTCGGGGTAGGCGGCGTAGGCGCCGGGAGCTGCTGCGTCCAGGGTGTGCTGAAGAGCCACCCACGGCCAGGTGAGTCCCCGGGCCCAGCCGGTGGCCTGCGCGGTGTACCAGGCCGTCCAGCTGCCGGTGAGCTGCCACAAGAACGTCGCGTACCCGGCCACCACCGCACTCGGCACCAGCAACCAGGCCAGCCGCGACCAGCGACGTCCCCCCTGGCTCCAGGCGAGGACGGCCAGGGCGAAGATCAAGAACACCCCAGACACCCGCACCGAGGCCGCCACCGCGGCCAGGGCCGCCGCCGGCCACCACTGCTTGGCCAGCGCCCGATCCCAGGCCCAGAAGGCCGCCGCACAGAACAACGACTCGGTATAGGGCACCACGGTGAAGATCGCCGTCGGAGCCAGCAGCCAGGCGATCGCGGCCGGCGCGCCGCCAAGCCGGTACAACGCCCACGCGGCCAACCCGGACGCCACCAGCGCCAGCAACACCCCACCCAGCCAGGCCGGCAGCCCGGTCAGCGACACCAGTCGCAGCAGCAACGGCCAACCCGGGAAGAAGGCGACGTCACTGCCGTGATAGCCACGCTCCGCGATCGCCACGAAGTGCTCGACATCCCAGTTGCTGAACATCTGGGGCAGGGTGCGGCCCTGGGTCACCGCGAGGTACAGCGCGACCAGCAAGATCACCAGCCGGCTGCCCAACCAGGTCTGGACGACCAGCCGCGCGTCCGACTTCACCGTCGGTCGAACGCATCACGCAGGGCTACCACCCAGGATGCGTCCGGCGCCTCGTTGAAGACGCCGCCGTCCGGCTCGTCCGCACCGTCGGCCCGAATCGGGTCATGCTGCGGGGCCACGATGTCGCGGACGACGCGAGCACAGAGCCACAGCGTCACCCCGATCCGCAGCACCACGGCGGCCCAGTAGAGCCGGTCCTGCTGCGTCCCGGTGTCCAGCACGCCACCCAGGTGCGCCCAGATCGCCACCCAGTAGAGCGTCTCAGCAACCGTGAAGGCGCCCCACTCCAGCCACTTCGGACGGGCCAGCACCAACAGCGGCAGCAGCCACAGCACGTACTGCGGCGAGTAGACCTTGTTGACCATCAGGAACAGCGCGACCATCAGGAATGCCCCTTGCGCCAGCCGGGCTCGGCGGCGGCTGAGCAGCAGCAGCCCGCACAGCAGGCTGGTGCCGAGCACCAGCAGTGCGCCTTCGGCCCAGGACACGTCGGCCAGATCGAATCCGGCCAGCTTCAGGACGTACCAGATCGAGCCGAGGTCACCACCCCGCTCGGCGTTGAACTTCCAGAACTGCCACCAGCCGTCCGGTGTGGCCAGATAGACCGGAAGGTTGGCCAGCACCCAGGCGACCGCCGTGGCCGCGACGGTCTGAGTGACCTGGCGGTACTTCCCGGTACGGGCCCCGAGCACCACCAGCGGCACCAGCAGCAAGAGCGGATACAGCTTGGCCGCGATGCCCAGACCAAGCCAGACCCCGGTCCAGATCGGTTTGTTCCGAGCCCAGGAGAGCAGCGCCAGCGCGGTCAGGGCGATCACCAGGGCGTCCCAGTTGATCAAGCCTGCGGTGACGATGGCCGGGCTGGCCGCGATCATCATGGCGTCCCACGGACGTCCCATTCGCAGGTGCGTGCGCACCAGCAGGACGAACAGGGCGAAGATCAGGAAGGCCGTCGAGCCGAAGAAGATCAAAGTGGCCGTCGTCACGTCGGCCGAGGACAGGCCGGGCTCGCTACGTCCCCCCAACAGCAGGACGATTCGGCGGCCGAGCTCCATGAAGTAGCCGGTGAGTACCGGGTACTCGACTTGGCTGTCCAGGTACGGGATCTGGCCGTCCTTCAGGCCGCGCCAGTAGTACAGGACGCTGATGTCGGAGTAGCACATGCTCGGCCACAGGTTGTTCGCCCCGGACAGGCAGGGCAGCTGCCGAATCATCAGCAGCAGGTAGTTCAGGGTGAGCGCCAGGTACGTCCAGGGCGCCGGACGAAGCCAGACCCCACCCGGTGCGGCATGGTCACCCAATGGACCACCGAGCATGCGATCGATGGTCGGCACCGGATTGCTCACCCAGCGATCCTACGGTCCTCAGCCACCGGATTGGCCAGGATCCGACTTTCCACCGGCCGCACCAGCTGTCGCCGTCGGTGTGGACGGCGGGTTCGGCTCGGTCGGCGTCGGTGTGGACGGCGGCTGCTCGGTCGGCGTCGACGTCGGCGTTGGCTTCTCGGTCGGGGTCGACGTCGCAGTCGCGGTCTGGGTGGCCGACGCCGTCGGGGTGCTGCTGGCAGACGGCGTCTGGGTCGAGACTCGTCCGGACGGATCGGCGAAATCGAGCTTCGGCTTTCCGTCCATGGCCTTCTGCATGTAGTCCAGCCAGGTCATGGCCGGCCACTTCGAGCCGTAGATCTTGGCGCCGAGGCTTTCGGTGCCGCTGTCACCGCGGACGAAGTTGATCGCCGTGGTGATCTGCTTGGTGAAGCCCACGAACCAAATAGCCGGAGTGATCGGCTTGCCGTTGACCGTGTAATACACGGTGCCGGTCTTGCCGCCGACCGGGTAGCCGAGGGCGGCCGCCCGGGAACCGGTGCCGTCCTGGGCGACGTGCTCAAGGGCGTAGGTGACGTCCCGGGCCACGTCGGGCTCGATGGCTTGGGTACCGGTGGTGTCGGCCTCGTACAGGGTGCGTCCCTGCAGGTCGATCACCTTGGCCACCACGTGCGGCGCCCGCCGGACGCCCTCATTGGCGAAGGTCGAGTAGCCGGCCGCCTGGTAGAGCGGGCTGACCTCGGGGACGCCCAGGGTCGCGGTCGGCACCGCATCCCAGCCCTCGGCAGTGGGGACGCCGGCGTCGTTGGCCGCCTGCAGGATCGCCCCGTAGCCGTCGGTGAGCTGGGTGGCCAGATCGACGAAGGCGGTGTTGATCGACTTCGTGGTGGCGGTCAGCAGGCTCACTCGTCCGTAGTTCGCCCCGCCGGCGTTGGTGATCGGCTTGGTGGCACCGGGCAACTTGAGGGTGTTGCCGTTCACAGTGTCGGAGAGCGTCCAGCCGTCCCGAAGTGCGGCCGTCAGGGTGTACGGCTTGAAGGTGGATCCGGTGCGGGTGGTGGTGGTTGCCCAGTTCCGGTTGTTCTTGACGTAGTCAGCCCCGCCATAGATGGCCAGGACGCCCCCGGTGGCATTGTCGATCGAGGCCATTCCCGGGTGCAGCGAACTCGCCTTCACCCCAGTGCCTTCGGCAACCCACTTGATCCCCTTCTGCACCGACGACTCCATGGCGCTCTGCGCCTTGGCATCGAAGGTGGTGACGATCTTCAGGCCACCGCCGGTGACCTGATCATCGGTGAAGCCCTTGGCCAGCATCTCCTTCTCGACCATCTTCAGCAGATAGCCCTTGGTGCCGCCGAACTGGGAGCCGGCCTGGATCTCGGGGAACTTCGGCAGGGTGTAGTAGATGTCGTCGTGCTGGGATTGGGTGATCTTCCCCATCTCGAGCATGCCGTTGAGGATGTACTGATAACGCTGGAGGAGGTCGGCGGCCGCGTTGTCGCCGGTGGCCGGGTCGAGGCGTCCGGGCAGGTTCACGATGGCGGCCAACGCCACCGACTCGCCCAGGTCGAGCTTGCTGGCGTTCTTCTTGAAGTAGGCCTGGGCGGCAGCCTGGATGCCATAGGCGCCGCGTCCGAAATAGACGGTGTTGAGGTAGCGGCCGAGGATCTCTTCCTTGCTCAGCTCGTTGCCGATCTTGGCGGCCAGCAGGATCTCCTTCGCCTTGCGAGTGAAGGTCTTCTCCTGGGTCAGATACATCACCTTGATGTACTGCTGAGTGATCGTCGAGCCGCCGCCGGTGGCGGTGGCGTCGGCAGGAGCGATGCCGATCAGGCCCAGCGCGGCCCGCATCAGGCCGGTCGGCGAAATGCCGGGGTCGGTCCAGAAGCTGCGGTTCTCGCCGGCCACGATGGCGTCCTTGACGTACTGCGGCATCTGGTCGTAGGCGATCGACTGGCGGTTCTGCACCTGGAACGAGCCGATCTTCTGCTTGCCGTCGGCGTAGTAGACCGAGGTGGTGTTGGTGAGGAAGTCGGCGTTCTCGTCGGGCACCTGGATGGTGACGTAGGCGTACGCGATGCCGCCGATGCCGATTAGACCGATGCCGAGCAGACCCACCAGGGTCCACAGGAGGGCCCGCAGCCACGGGTTGCGCTTGCGCTTGCTTTTGCCGCGGCTGGCGCCGCCTGTGGGCGTGGCGGCGCGGGTGGCAGCGTTGGCACGTTTGGGCTTAGCCATAGATGTCCTCAACAGTGGGCTGGCGGCGTGGTGGACGTCGAGTAACCCCGTCACCGAGCAGATAGGAACTGATCATCTGGTTCCATCCGCATCCGGTGCAGACTTCGACGACTCGAACCTTGAACTCACCGAACTGATTCTCCATCTCGTCCAGCTCAGCGCTGGACTTGATCCGTCCGGAGTACTGGCCGAGTTGGTCACCGAAGACATAGTTCAGGTTCACCAGCTGGGGTGCGGCGCAGATCGGGCAGGGCGCGTCGACAGCCTCGCCGTGATGACGTGCGGCCCGCAACAGCAGCGGGTCGGCGTCACACAGCTCGGAGCTGTCCAAAGAGCGTTGTGGACGCCGCGCTGCTGCCAGTCGATTGCGTCGCTGGAGCGCGTAGTCCACCACCTCTCGCCGTGACCACATGGCTTCAAGGGTAGTTGGCGGCCAGAAATCGGTCGATTTCCTCCCGTCCGCCTGGACGCGTGGGACTCACCGACCGCCCAGCCACCCCGTTCCCGCTACCGAAGGCAACCTTTGCTACCGAAGTTTCGGTAGCGGGAGTTCCCTTCGGTAGCGAACGCGGCGAAGCGACCCGATGGGGAGCGGACGTGTCCGCGCCGGCCGGATCGCAACGTCCGGGCGGGCGTGTTGGTATCCACCCGGCCGTAGATGCCACAATGGGCGCCGCACGGGGCATTAGCTCAGTTGGTAGAGCACCTGCTTTGCAAGCAGGGGGTCAGGGGTTCGAGTCCCCTATGCTCCACCCTGTGATGAGTCGCGACATGGGTTACACCTGAGTCGGGACATGGGTTACAGCTTGAGCCCGGGCCATCGGCCCGGCTTTGTTGTTGGTTGCTCTGGCGGGAAGGGCTGCGGCACAGGGCTCACTCGGTCCCGCCAGTGAGCAGAGCCAGCTTTCCGCGGGTGTGGCGCTGTTGCTGCCGTTCGATGGCGATCCGGTAGTCGGCCAGCGGGTAGGTCTGCTCGACCGGAATCCGCAGCCGACCGGACGCAACCAGACCCAGCAGCTCCGACAAGGCGTCGGGACGGGCGTCGCGGCCGTTCACCGCCACCGCACCCATCGGCGGCTCGTCGGCTTCGATGGTGGCCACCCGGCCAGGGGCGGCACCCAGCTCGAGCGCGGCCGTGGCTGCAGCTACACCGTGCAGGTCGGCCGCCGCGGTGATCCCGGACGGGGTCAGCCGGCGCACATCGGGCACCAGGTCGGGTCCGTAGCGGACCGGCTCGGCACCCAGTGCTGCGATCACCTCCGCACTGTCCGCGGAGCCGCTGCCCAGCACCCGAGCCCCGCTGGCCACCGCCAGCTGAGTGAGCACCGTGCCGACTCCGCCGGCTGCGGAGCCGATCAGGACCGTGTCGTCCGGGCTCAGCCGCAGCCGATCCGCGACCGCGCTGGCCGTCCGTCCGACGATGTCGATCACGCCGGCCACCAGGTCACTCACCCCGGGCGGGGTGGCCAGGATCCTCGGATCGTCGGCCTGAGCCAGGAAGTAGTCGGCGGCTGCCCGGGCGCGGGCCCCGCCGAAGACCCGGTCACCGACCTGCCAGTTGGTGACGTCGGTGCCGACAGCGTCCACGGTTCCGGCGAAGTCGTTTCCGTAGCCGCACGGCGGTCGCACGCCGAAGTAGGCGGCCAGCGCCGGGGAGGCGAGAATCTGCCAGTCGACGGGGTTCAGGCCGGCGACCGCGACGCGAACCCGGATCTGGTCGGGCCCCGGCTCGGGGCGCTGTGCGGTGACCAGGCTGAGCTTGTCCAGCCCACCAAAGCCCGCGAAGTGCAGTGCGCGGTTGGTCACGTGCAGCATGTCCACGATGGTATCCACCGGCGCTGCCGGAACCGGATCCGACAACCCCGCCCGGCACATCGAGGACGAGCCGGCGAGCAGGCTGAGCCTGGCTGAGAGCGTCCACTCAGCTGGGCGCGCTAGCGTTGAGGCATGGCACTACCGGACGGCTACCTCGCCAGCCTGAGCGACAACTTGGCGCCCTACGGGCTGGAGTTCGGCAGCGCCCAGGAGCTTGCCGGCGGAATCACCGAAGTGATCTTCACCACCGACCCGGAGAGCTTCGCGCGGCAGCACCCCCAGCTGGGTGTCGAGTTCGCCTACGGGGACGACTGGCCACCGGCGCAGCTGCGTCTCGTGCTGGCCTTCGATGAGCAGCTCAACCCGTTGCAGGCCGAGTTCGAGACGATCGACCTGCTGACCTGGACGTCGGCGACCCATCCGCGGCTCCGCGACCGGCTGAACACCCTGGACGATCCGGACGACCATGCGGCCGCCGTAGCCGAGGCGCTGGATCGCGCTCTCGCCGAAGAGGACCCCGAGGCCGAATACCTGTACTGAGCCCGGCTGTGTGTTGAGCCCCGCTGCGCGGAGGCTCACCGCGGTCAGTCGACTGGGTCAGTGCCGGCCGCCCAGCGTTGCCGCGACGCCAACTGCTGGTCTTGCCAATAGCGGTAGGCGGCGTAGCCGGCCAGGGCCAGCACGGCAGCGAGTCTGAGGTATTTCGCCATCACCACAGCCTAATCAGCGAGACGTCTGCGCCGGAGTGGACGAGCTGGCAGACGCCGAGCCGCTCTCGGTCGGAGCCAGACTCTCCCCACCGACCGCTGCGGTGGGCGTCGACGCCGGAGCCTGATCCGGTGCATCGCTGACCTGGGTCGCGCTGGACGCGGCCTGCGTCGGCTGTGGCGCACCACCCCCGCTCGCCTGGCTGCGGACGGCGGTGCCGACCCGTCCCGGCCCGGAAAGGCTGAGTTGTGGGGTCTCGGCAAGGGCGTCGGTGGCCAGTCCTTCCCGCAGGGCGTTCAAGCTGCCTGAATCAGCCAGCGTGCCCACTCTGGTCTGCGCGCCGGCCACCGGCCACAGACCGACGTCGGCAATGTGCACTCGGGACTCGACCAGGATGGCCTCGATCGTGTCATTGCTCAGTCCGCTGTCGATGGTCAGGCAGCCGCCCAGGGCACCGACGATCCGGTCGAATCGCGGCAGATTCAGCACGCCGCCGTTGGCCTCGGCTTCGATCATGGCTTGCCGGATCATCTCGGCGGCCCGCTGGGAGCGCTGCAGCGTCGAGTCGGCGCCGGCCAGGTAGGCCACGGCTGCCGTTCCGTCCAGCTGGCCCTCGCTGAGCTGCAGGCCGTCCAGGCCGTCCACCACCGCCGCGAAGCCATCCAGATCGAGTTGCAGCTGGTGGTCCATCCGCGCCCCGGTGATTCGCTCGACCAGCTGGGTGGCATCCAGCGGGCCGGACGCGTACGCGTCGGCCAGGGTCGGGGACGAGCCGTCCGCGATCAGGTCGGCCGGCAGGGCGACCAGGGTGAGATCACGCCGGGAACCGGAGAGGTTGGCCACCACGGCCGCCTGCAGCTGAGGCCCGGAGCTCACCAGAATCAGGAAGTTCATGGCCGGGTTCTCGGCCACCTGGACCGGAGCCGGACGTCCGGCATAGTCGGCCAGCGCGTCCACCCGACGCAGCCCGGTGGCCATGTCACTGATCCGGTCGACATAGATCGCCAGCAGCACCACGACGGCCACCGACAACACCGAAACTCCGACCAGAGCGGTGAGGGCAAGCCGATGCCCGAAGCCGTTGCCGGCTTTCGGTTCAACGATCGGTTGCATGCCACTCCTTCGGTGTCACTATCAACCCTAGGGTCACCGGACAACCCGGACGGTTCCGCACCGGAAGTGTGAGGCGTTTAGGCTGGCGCGGTGCGATCTGAGAACCAGCGACAGGCCGACGCATTGCGCCGCGAGGAGATGGCCCGCGCCGCCCAGCGGCGTGAGGCGGCAGCTGCCCAGCTTCAGTTGGACGACTTCGTCACCGAACTGCGGGCCGCCCGAATCAAGCCGCAGCCACTGCAGGCGACGCTGCTCAACGGCGTCCGAGTCCGCACCGGTTTGCTCGGCTGGTACCTCAACCGCGCCGAGACCGTGGCCGTCGACCAGGTCGGACGCTACTTCCACCTGGTCTGCCCTGGTTCGCCATTGGCCAGGTTCACCGGCGTGAAAGTGCTCCCCACCGAGCCCACCTTGGTGATCGGACGTGGCGGACGCGACGGCGAGACCGGCGATCTGTCGGAGTTCCTGGACCGGGCCCGGCAGCGCTACAACCCTGCCGACTAGCTGATCTGCCCCAAACATGGCACCAGGTGGCCACTGGATATCCGAGTGGCCACCTGGGCGATCATGGGGCGGTTTTTCGCAGCCGCCTACTGCCGTGTGGTTAGCGCAATCATAGCTTTTTGAGGCAGGGCTCCACGACTGCTGAGACGGCATCGTTGCCAAATCGTTAGCGGGTCCGACACACGTCGACAACACCGGTGCCTGGCCGGACAACATCGCAGCCAACAGCCCGCGGCCAGGCTGCCGCAATGACCCACAGCTTCCCGATGCTGATCACCTTGAATCGTGAATGGACCCAGCTCGAACAGACCGGCGCCCAGTTCGTCGCCGACTGGGCCGCGGCCGAGCCGTCCCTAGCCGACTGTCACAGCCTGACCGACGTGCTGCAGGCGGCCCAACAGCGGCCCGATGCCGTCTTCGCCACCCTGCTGCGGCTGGGCGCCGACGGTGCCGGCAGTACCGAGAGTGCCACCGTGGCCCGGCGGGTGATCCTGCAGTCGTTGCTGGGCCTGCTGGTCCGGCTGGCCAAGGGACGGCCGCAGGTCTTCGAGGAGGCGGTGACCGAGGCGTGGCTGCTGATCGCCGAATACCCGCTGGCTCGGCGGCCCCGCTCGATCGTGGCCAACCTGGCCTGGTCGTTGCGTCGCTGGGCCGCTGAGCAGGGCGACAGCCCGCGGCAACCCACGGCGTTGCCGATCGGCGGCCTCCTCACCGAGCCTGCCTCCCCGACCATCCCAGAGCCCGAACTCGACGCTGCCGACACTCTGACCCAGGCCCGTCGGCTCGGCCTGATCGATCCGCTCACCCACCAGACGTTGGTGTCGGTCTACCTGGTCGGCAAGACCAGCGCCGAGGCCGGGCGTGATCTCGGACTGAGTGCCCAAGCCGTCCGCTGGCGATGCAGCAATGCGCTGCGAAACCTCCAGCGACAGGCGGTCCTTCTCGCCGGATGAGGTCGTTCGAAACCGCCCTTCTAGGAGGTTCATGGATCAACCTCACTGGTCCGGATCGGCGTGCGGTGCGAGAATGTCCGACGCACGACCTGTGAGAGGAACCGGTGAGCGACCCAAAGACGAGCCAGTATTCGGCTGCGGCTCCGGCCTTCGCCCGCCTAGTCGCCCAGCATCTGGTGATGAAGCCGTACATCTGGTCGGCGCTCACCGTGAACCTCCACGGGCTGCGGAACCTGGACGACCTGAAGGCGCCGTTCGTGGTGATCGCGAACCATTCCAGCCATCTGGACGCACCGCTGATCTACGGTGCGCTGCCGCGGCGGCTCTCCCAGAATCTGGCCGCGGCCACCGCCGGCGACTACTTCTTCAACAGCTGGTACAAGGCGGTTCCCACCAAGCTGTTCTTCAACTCGTTCCCGGTGGTTCGGCAAGGTCACGCCAATCGCAACGGACAGCGCGGCATGGCCGCCAAGCTGGTCAACGACGGCGTTCCGATCCTGATCTTCCCCGAGGGCACCCGCTCACGGACCGGGGCCATGGCGAACTTCACCCCGGGTGCGGCTGCGTTGAGCATCTCCCGCAACGCCCCGATCCTGCCGATCGCCCTGGTCGGCGCCTACGCCGCCATGCCGTACGGAGCGACCGTGCCGGTGCCCGGACGTCCGCACGTCCACGTAGTGTTCGGACGCCCGCTGCGGGCCACACCGGGCGAGACCGCCAGCCACTTCGCTGAACGGCTGCATCGCTATGTCGTCGAACTGCACGACTCGACCGCCCGCGCCTATGGGATGCCCACCCAGGCCGACTTCGCCCGCGCGGTCGCGCTGCGCTCGGCGGCAGCCCGCGCTGATCAGGCGGCCGAGGGTGCCGTCCGCGCCGAGCCGGAGCCGGCTCCGATCGCCGAGTCCAGCCAGCGGCTGGCCCCGCCGGAGCCGATCGACGAGACCGCGCCGTCCACCGACGAAGCCGTCACCCCGCTCGAGCCGCCGGACCAGATCGTCCCGCTCAGCCCGCCGGAACCCGTCGTCCCGCTGGATCCGCCGGACACCGCAGCCGTCGAGCCCACTCAGAACTGACCACAGCCCCGGCAGCGCCTCAGCTGGAGGCGCTGGCCACCACGTCGGCCAGACTGGTCGTCCGACGCCGGGTGATCGCGATCGCGCTGGCCGCCAGCCCGATGATCAGCCAGCCGACCACGGTCAGCGTGGACGTCGTCGCGGCGCCTGATTCGGTGACCACTGCTCGCACGGCATCCAGCGCCGGGGTGAGCGGTGAGAAGGCGCGCAGTCCGCTGAGGATGCCGTCGGTAGCCGGTCCGAGCGAGATTGCCGTGGTGACAACGGCGAACACGATCGAGATCAACCGGCCCAGTCCGCCGAGCCAGGCGACCAGCGCATGGTTGACCATGACGAAGGCCAACGCCGCGATCAACAGCACCCCGGTCACCTCGAACCACTTCTGCCACGACAGTCCCAGCCCCGGCTGCGCAAGCCCGGCGAGAGCCAGCGCTTGGACTCCGACCACCAGAATCCCGGGCAGCAATGCGCGCCCGATCAGCAGCACTGTCGGCTCCGGCGAACTGAGCAGCCCCCGTCCGATCGCCTTGACTACCGCGTAGGTGGCCAGGGCACCGATCCACAAGGCGACGATCAGCAACAGGCTGATCCAGCCGATGTTGGTGTTGGCGAGTCCGTCCAGGCCCGCGGTCGCCACCGGCTGAGCGACCACACTGGCCAGGTCGGTCCGCTCCGAGCTGGAGTAGCTGGGCACCTTGTCCTTGCCCTGGCTGATCCCGTCGGCCAGCTTCCACATCCCGTCTGCGAACTTCGTGCCGCCGGTCTTGGCATCGGCCAGGCCTGAGCTGAGCTGGTCGACGCCGTCGGCGAGCTGCGAGGATCCGTCCGCGGCCTGGCTGATCCCCTTGGCCAGCGCCGGCATCCCGTCGGCCAGCTGGTCGGTGCCGCTGGCCAACTGGGTGCCACCGGCGATCAGCTGCTTGAGCTGCTTGGTGGTGGCGGTGACGTCCGGTGCCCCCGCGGCGGCCTGGTCGGCGGCAGTCGTGAGGTTCGACGCCAGCGCGGACGCCCCACTGATCAGGCTCTGGTGAGTGGTCGGATCCTCCTGGCTGAGCCCGCCGGCCGCACCCTGCAAGGCCTGGGCCGCACCCTTCAAGGAGCCGACACAGCCAGCACCGTCGGTGGCCAGATGCGCGGCATCGGTGCTCACTCCACACGCCGAGTGCACTGCCGCGATCGCCGCCGCACCATAGGTGGCCGGGTCGGCAGCGGCTGCGCTCAGCACGTTCTCCACCTGAGTGGCGGCGTCCGAGGCATCGGAGGCCTGGCTGAGCAGCGAACTCTTGTAGGTCGACAACCCGCTGCTCAGCCCGGACGCGCCGGCGGCGGCCTGCTGCAGCCCGTCGATCAGTGCGACCTGCTGCGGCAGTGAGTCGATCGTGGACTGGGCGAGTTCGTTCGCGCCGGCCACGTAGCTGGCGGTGCCGTCGGCGAGCTTGCGGACGTCACTGGGCATCGACTTGGTCTGGGTGGCCATGGTGTCCAGCCCGTTGGACAGCTTCCGGGCGCCGGTGGCCAGTTGCGCGGAGCCGTCCGCGGCATCGCCGATGCCGGAGACCAGCTTGTCGCCGCCCTTGGCCAGATCGGTGGCGCCGTCGGCCATCGTGGAGAACTGCTTGCCCAAGTCGTTGAAGCCGACGTAGATGTTCTCCAGGTAGCCCGAGGTCAGGGTCTCGTTGAGCGAGTCGGCCGCGGCCAGAGCCACAACCTTGCCCAAGGTGGCGTCGGCCACGCCCGCCACCGGCGAGGTGGTCAGCTCGATGGTGGCCCGCTCGGCGGTGGACGCATCGTTCTTGGCGTACGAGGTGGCTGCTTCGGAGAAGTTCTTCGGAATGATCACCATGGCCGCGTAGCTGCCGTCGGCCAGCCCGGCGCGCGCATTCGCCTCGGTGTCGAGTCGCCATCCCAGATTCTGAGTGCGCTGGGAGTCGACCAAGTTGGCGGTCAGCTGCCGGCCCAGCGGGACGTACTTGCCGTCAATGGTCACCGGCTCATCGAGGTTCACCACGGCCGCCTGGACCTGGCCGAAACGGTGGTCAGAGGTCAGTCCGGCCAGCAGAAAGCCGCCGGCCACCAGCAACGGGACCAGCACCAGCCCGAGCAGGCTCCACCAACGGGCGGGAGTGGAGTTCACCAGTTCGGTCTTCACTTGCTCGCTCCTTCCAGCGCGCGATGGGAAGCCAACCGGAGCACCCGATGGGGCACCGGCAGCCAGCCGTCCAACTCGGCGCCGGGGGAGACCCCCAGAAGCCAGGTAATCGGTTCCGGTGAGGTCGCGGACGCGCTCAGGGACGCAGCCAGCAGCGTGTCTCGGCGATGGTTCAGCTCATCGGCGGAGTCGACGCAGACCAGGCCGCCGCGCTGCCGGGACAACAGCCGCTCGAAGTCCGCGGTACCGGCAGACAGCATCGCGGCCCGCGGACGCAGCACCGGAGCCTCCTCCGGCAGCACCAAGCCGAGCACCTTCAGCCGTCCGTCGGTGAGCTTGAGGCGTCCGGAGAGCGCCATCAGCAAGGCCTTTCGCTGGGCCGGTTCGGCCTCGATGACCAGCACCTCGCCCGGTTCGACGTGCAGATCGAGCCGGTCGAAGATGACCCGATCACCGAGCCGAGCAGTCAGGCCCTCGGCAGCCACCGCTGCGGTGTCGCCGGGTGTCGGCCAGTCGGCCAGCTGCAGCTGCCGGGTCAGCGACTCACCTTCGATGTCGAAGGACGGCAATCGGCGATCCAGCCACGTCGGCAGCCACCAGGCGTGGCGTCCGAGCAGCTTCATCACCGCCGGAACCAGGGTCATTCGGACCACGAAGGCATCCAGCAGGACGCCGAGCGCCAAGGCGAAGGCGATCGGCTTGATCGCACCCTCGCCATTGGGGACGAAGAAGGCGAAGACCGCGAACATGATGCCGCCGGCCGCCGCCACCACCTTCGCCGAGTGGACGAAACCGTCCTCGACCCAGGTCTCGGTATTGCCGTGGACGTACTCCTCCCGCATCCGGGAGACCAGGAACACCTCGTAGTCCATGGCCAGGCCGAACAGGATGCCCATCACGATGATCGGCAGGAAGCTGATCACCGGGCCGGCCTCGGGCAGGTTGATCGCCTCTTTGAGCCAGCCCTCGTTGAAGACCAGCGTGGTCGCACCGAAGGCGCCACCGAGGCTGAGCAGGTAGCCCAGCGCGGCCTTGAGCGGCACCCACAGCGAGCGGAACACCATGGTCAACAGCACCAACGACAGTCCGACCACGAAGATGCCGAAGGGCAGCAGCGCTGCCTGCAGCCGTTCAGTGACGTCGATGGTGACCGCGGTGAAGCCGGTGACGGCGGTGTCGACGCCCCATTCGGACTTCCATTGCGCCTCATGGTCGCGCAGTTGCTGGACCAGGGTCGCGGTGGCCGGGTCATCCGGGGCGGTCGTCGGAATGATCTGAACCATGCCGGTGTCGGCATTGGCGTTCGGGGTGGAGGTGGCGACCATGTCCACCCCGGGCATCGCCTCGATGTCGGCCTTCAGGCCGTCCATGATCTTCACCGGATCGTCGGACTCGACGATGTTCGCCGTGACGATCAGTGGTCCGTTGGCGCCGGCCCCGAAGATCTTGGTGATCTCGTCGGCGGCAATCCGATCCTGAGTGCCGGGCAGGGAACGTCCCGAGGTCGGCAGCGCCAGGTAGAGGTCCTTGGTTGGGATGGCCAGGCCACCCAACGCGATCAGAACGACGGCCACGGTGAGCAGCGGCCACTTGGTGACCAGCTTCACCCAGCCGCCGGCCACGTTCAGACTGCGCCGCGGACGAGCCGCCTTCTTGGTCTTCCTGGGCTTGGGTGCCTTCGGCCGCATCCGCTCACCGGCGAAGCCGAGGAAGGCCGGCAGCAAGGTCAGGGCGAGCAGCACCTCGATGGCCACCCCGACCGCGGCGAAGATGCCCATCACCGACAGGAACGGCAATCCGGCGATACTCAGTCCGACCAGGGCGATGATCACGGTCAGTCCGGCGAAGACCACCGCCGAGCCGGCGGTGCCGACCGCTCGGGCCGCGGACTCCTCGACGTCCATGCCGGTGGCCAGCTGGTCGCGATGCCGGGACAGGATGAACAGCGCATAGTCGATGCCGACGGCCAGGCCGAGCATGATCGCCAGCATCAAGGTGGTCGAGCTGACCGAGATCACTCCGGCGGCGACCTGGGTGATCATCACTGCGATGCCGACACCGGTGACGGCGCTGCCGATCGGCATCATCGATGCCACGAACGAGCCAAGGGTGACCAGGAGAACGAGAATGGCCACCCCGAGGCCGAGGGCCTCGACGATGCTCAGGTGCGGCACGTGAATGCTGAAGATGTCGCCACCGGCGAAGGCCTTCGTGCCCGGAAGTTGCTCGGCCAGGGAATCGGCGACCTTGGTGATCTGCTCACGCTGGGCGTCGGTGATCAGAGATGACGTCGTGTTGACCCGGACGGTCACTCGGGCGCTGCGTCCATCGGAGCTAATCAGACCATCGACATGCTCGTTGTACGGGCTGACGGTGCCGCGGACGAAGTTCAGCTTCTCGAACTCCTTCAGCCAGTCCTCGACCTTGGTCTTGACCTTCGGGTCCTCCAGTTTGTCGCCCTCGGGGACGGTGATCAGGACGGTGGCGGTGGAGTCCGCCGCTTCCGGGAAGGTGGCCTTCAGCTGATCGAGCGCGATGGTGGAGGCGGCGTTGGGGATCTTGAAGCTGTCGTCGTACTTGCCGCCGATGGTGAACGCCAAGGCGCCCATCAGCACCAGCATGAGCAGCCAGGCGGCAACGACCCGGCGCCGGGCTCGGAAGCTGGCCCGACCGACGCGATACAGGAATGACGACATGCAAGACCTTCCCGGAGACTGTGCTGTCTTGAGGTCACCGGCTGGAGGCAGTCTCCGCGGGATCGGCGCGCTCGATACACAACTGTATGCGATACATCGCTGTACCCAAGTCCTACGAGGGGGACGGCGGTCAGTCCCTCGCCGAGGGCGGCTGCCAGCCGGCCGCCTGCAGCCGGGCGATCCCGTCCAGCAGCAGGTCGAGGGAGAACTCGAACTCGAACTGGTCGTCGCAGCCACGCCCGACCACGGAGTCGCCCTGATGCGCGGACGCGGACGCCATCGCGGCCACGTTGGGGAACGCGGCGGCGAGTTGGGCCAACACCTCCGGCGCCGGCGGTGGCGCTGCGGCGTCCGGATCGTCGAAGAGCTCCTGGGTGAAGCCCCAGGCCCGGCTCCCCATGGCGTGCATGACGTGGTGGGTCAGCACGTCACTGAAGCCGGCCTCCCGGAACACCGCGATCAGCCCGTCCAGGTAGCCGAGCATCGTCGGGGTCTGCTGCGGCCGGGTCTCCAGCACTCGGCGCAGCCAGGGGTGCCGCAACAGCAGCTGCCGAGCGGCCAGGATTCGGCCTCGGACGGTGGTTCGCCAGTCCGGTTCCGGGCGAATCGGGCCGAGGCCGGACAACACCAGGTCGGCCATCCCGTCCAGGAGCGCCTGCTTGTCGGCGACGTGCTTGTAGAGCGCCATCGGGACCACCCCGAGCTCGGCGGCCAGTCGGCGCATGCTCACCGCGTCCAGGCCGTTGCGGTCGGTGAAATCGACGGCTGCAGCCAGGACGCGCTCTCGGCTGAGTCGCTCGCGTGCAGCGTCGGCCATGACTTCCTCCTTGACGGGCGTACGGCGTACACCTTATCGTTCTCGGCGAGGTGTACGCCGTACACCAAAGGAGTGATGATGTCCGACCGTCGCACGGCCCTGATCGCCGGCCTGCTGTACCTGCTCACCTTCGCCGCCTCGATCGCGGCCCTGCCCCTGCTCGATCCCGTGCTGCACGGCCCGAGCTTCGTCACCGGCACCGTCGGGACGGCCCTGGTCCGCCTCGGCGCCCTCCTGGACCTGGTCAACGCGGCCGCCTGCGTCGGGACGGCCCTGGTGCTCTACCCGGTGTTGCGCCGGACCGCCCCGGTCGGCGGCCTCGGCTTCGTGGCCTCTCGGCTGATCGAGGCGGCGATCATCATCATGGGGGTGATTGCGCTGCTCACCGTGGTCGGGCTGCGTCCGTCCGACCCGTCGATGCTGCCGACCGCCTCGGCCCTGGTCGCCCTCCGCGATTGGACGTTCCTGCTCGGCCCCGGCCTGATGCCGGCCATCAACGCTGCCCTGCTCGGCACTGCACTGTGGCGGGCCCGGCTGGTGCCGAGCGCGATTCCGCTGCTCGGCCTGATCGGTGCACCGCTACAGCTGCTGTCGGTGCTGGCCACGTTCTTCGGGCTGAACACGCAGACCTCGCCGCTGTCGGCGGTGGCGGTGATCCCGATCTTCTTCTGGGAGCTCTCAGTCGGGCTGTGGTTGGCGATCCGCGGCTTCCGGACCTCCGCCCAGGCCACCGAAGTCGACGAGCCACTGCACCACCTCGCCACGTCGGACTA
This sequence comes from Actinomycetales bacterium Actino_02, assembly GCA_001603275.1. Classification (GTDB taxonomy): domain Bacteria; phylum Actinomycetota; class Actinomycetes; order Propionibacteriales; family Propionibacteriaceae; genus Propionicimonas. The sequence continues at coordinate 75,194 of LUYM01000030.1, forward strand.
GGCTGGTCGTTGGATACAGTGGCGTATCCGGCGAGGTGGAAGAGGTGATCATGACCGCCGAGACTGTCAGTAGGCGACGCCAGCAGACGCTGGACCGCCTGGTTGCGGCCGCGATCGACGTCTTCGCCGAACGTGGTGTCGAGGCGGCCAGCGTCGAGGAGATCTGCGAGCGAGCCGGGTTCACCCGCGGCGCCTTCTACTCCAACTTCGACTCCAAGGAAGAGCTCTGCCTGGCCATCGTCCGCCAGCAGAGCGCTCTGATGCTCGCCTCGACCCGAGAAGCCCTGGCCGCGATTCCGCCGGCAACCGTTGATGACGGCTCGCTGGACGAGATCGTGGCCAAGGTCCTGGCCCTGGTCGACGCCGGGATCGGACCCGAGCACAACTGGGTGGTGGTCCGCGACGAACTGCGCCTCTACGCCTATCGGAATCGCAGCTTCTGGCCGGCCCTACAGGCCGCGACCGATGAGGTTGCCGAGCTGTTCCGGCAGGCGATTCAGGAGGCCTTCGAGCGTCAGCAGGCACACCTGCTGATCCCGGTGGATCAGTTCGTGGTCACCGTGGACGCCTATCGTGAGCGGTTGCGCCTGGAGGAGATCCTGGGCACGGCCCGCGCCGCCGAGGCGAACTGGAGGGTCGGCATGGAGCGGCTGGTTCGGGCCCTGGTGGTGCTTCCCGGACGGGCGGTCGAGAGCGGAAACGACTAGGCTGGCGGCATGACCGCAGCCAGCGTCGAATCATTCAATCTGGCCAACTCGAAGCTGACGGTGGTCGGCGCGGGTTCCGTCGGAACGTCCATCGCCTATGCCGCGCTGATCCGAGGCTCCGCCCGCCAGATCGCGCTCTACGACATCGATGCCAAGAAGGTGGAAGCTGAGGTCCACGACCTCGCCCACGGCACCCAGTTCACCCCCACCTCGGTGGTCACCGGCGGCGCCGACATCACCGTGGCCAAGGACTCCTCGGTGATCATCATCACCGCCGGCGCCCGGCAGAAGCCGGGCCAGACCCGCCTCGAGCTGGCCGGGGTGAACGCCGACATCATGACCAAGCTCGTCCCCGACCTGCTGGAGCAGGCGCCCAATGCCGTGCTGATCCTGGTCACCAACCCCTGCGATGTGCTGACTGTGGTCGCCCAGAAGGTCAGCGACCTGCCGTACGGACGGGTGTTGTCCACCGGGACGCTGCTGGACACCTCGCGGCTGCGCTGGGCGATCGCCCAGCGGGCCGGGGTGTCGCTGTCGAACGTCCACGCCGCCATGCTGGGCGAGCACGGCGACACCGAGTTCCCGATCTGGTCGTCGGCCTCGATCGCGCAGATCCCGATCCGCGGCTGGACCGACCCGTCCGGTGAGCGGATCTTCACCGAAGAGGTGCTGGCTTCGATCGCCTACGACACCGTCCATGCCGCCTACGAGATCATCGAGGGCAAGGGTGCGACGAACTACGCGATCGGCCTAGCCGGGGCCCGATTGGTGGAGGCGATCCTGAAGGATCAGCGCAAGATCTGGCCGCTGTCCAGCGTGCTGACCGACTACCGCGGCGTCTCCGGGGTGGCTCTCTCGGTGCCCAGTCTGGTCGGCCCGACCGGGATCGAGCGCACCTTCGAGTTCCCGATGGACGCTCACGAGATCAGCCTGCTGAACAAGTCGGCCAAGGCGATCAAGGACACCCTGGCCGCCATCGGCTACTGACGGGGACGGTTCCATTACCGTCCACCCTGGTCAGCCCGATTGGTGGGGACGGTTCCAATACCGTCCACCCTCCCGCGAAACCCTGGCTGCATAGTCGAGGAGACCATCATGACCACACCGTTGGCCGCCGCCCAGGCCGCCTATGACGAGCTGGCCGCGCTGGGCCTGAAGTTGAACCTGCAGCGCGGCCAACCCTCCGACGCCGACTTCGACCTGTCGGACGGGCTGCTCACCGCCGTCACCCCCGGCAACACGACCATGGACGGTCTCGACCTGCGCAACTACCCCGGCGGAGTGGCCGGGCTGCCCAGCGCTCGGGCGCTGTTCGGCCGCTACCTGGGCCTGGACGCGGCCAACGTCGTGGTGTGGAACAACTCCTCCCTCGAACTGCAGGCGCTGGTGCTCGGCTTCGCGCTGCTCCACGGCGTCCGCGGCTCCGCGGGTGGCTGGGTGCATGAGCGTCCCAAGATGGTGGTGACCGTGCCCGGCTACGACCGGCACTTCCTGATGCTGACCACGCTCGGCTTCGACCTGATCAGCGTCGGCATGGAGGCCGACGGGCCGGACGTCGCCGCGATCGAGGCGGCCGCCGCGGATCCGTCCGTGCGCGGCGTGCTGTTCGTCCCCACCTACTCCAACCCCGGTGGCGAGACCATCAGCGCCGCGAAGGCGGCCCGGCTAGCGGAAATGACGACCGCAGCGGACGACTTCACGATCTTCGCCGACGACGCCTACCGGGCCCACCACCTCGGCGAGCCGGACGCCACCGTGAACCTGGTCGAGCTGTGCGCGCAGGCCGGCCACCCGGACCGGGCCTTCGTGTTCGGCAGCACCAGCAAGATCACCTTCGCCAGCGGTGGCTTGGGATTCGTCGGAACCTCGACGGCGAATGTGGCCTGGCTGTCGGAGCTGCTCAGCGCCCAGAGCATCGGGCCGAACAAGGTCGAGCAGGCGCGCCACGTCCGCTTCATCGAGGGCTACCCCGGCGGCATGGACGGCCTGATGCGCGCCCACGCCGCGCTGATCGCCCCCAAGTTCGCCGCCGTGGACGAGGTGCTCTCCGCCGAGTTGGGCACCGACGGCTCCCTGGCCACGTGGACGACGCCGCGCGGCGGCTACTTCAGTTCGCTATTCACCACCGAGCCGGTCGCCGCCCGGGTCGTCGAGCTGGCCAACGCGGCCGGGGTGAGTCTGACTCCGGCCGGCGCCACCTATCCGGGCGGCATCGACCCGGCGAACCGCAACATTCGGCTGGCCCCGACCCGTCCGCCGGTCGAGGAGGTGCGCACCGCAATGACGGTGGCCGCTGCCTGCGTCCGGCTGGCCACGCAGGAGTACCGCGCCGCTCGCTGATCAGCCGAACAGACTCCAGCCGAGTCGTCCGGCAAGGGACGCGGTGGCCGCCCGTCCGCGGACGGAGTTGCCGGCCTCGTCCAGTCGCGGCGAGAAGGTGCCGATGCCGGCGCGTCCGGGCGCGACGGCGAGGATCCCGCCGCCCAGGCCCGACTTGCCCGGCAGCCCGACCTGGTAGAGCCATTCGCCGCTGTGCTCGTACACCCCGGAGGTCGTCATCACCGCGAGCACCGGCGCACACACGTCCGCGGGCACCACGTCGACGCCGGTGATCGGGTTACGTCCGCGATTGGCGACGGTGGCCGCCATCACGCCCAGATCGCGGGCCGACACCTTCACACACGATTGCCGCGAGTACAGCTCCAGTGCCTCCCCCGGTTCACCGACCAACAACCCGCGCAGGGCCAGCGCCTCGGTGAGCTCGCGATTACGGACGTTCGTAGCGGCCACATCGGCCAGTAGCTCGGCATCGACGGCCAGCTCCCGTCCGGCGAACGCGGACAGCGCGGCCCGTAGACCCTCCCAGCGTTCCTCGAGGGACGCTCCGGGCAGCCGCGAGCAGGTGGCGATCGCACCGGCGTTGACCATCGGGTTCGTCCGGCCGTCGCGACGCTTGCGGACCGGCTCGACGGCGTTGAAGGCGTCCCCGGTGGCGTTCACGCCCAGCTCGTCCGCTGCTCGGGCCGCACCCAATGCCTCACAGACCAGGGCGAACGTGAACGGCTTGGCTGCACTCATCAGGGCGAACTCCGCGGTGGCGTCGCCCACCTCGTCCTGGGAACCGTCGATCCCGGTGACGCTCAGCCCGAACTGCTCGGGGTCGGCACCGGCCAGGCTGGGGTAGATCGCCGCGTTCGCACCATCGGTGATCGGCAGCACCTCGGCGTAGGTTGCAGCCAGCGCCTGGACGACGGACGGGTCTGACACGCTGGCGACCTTAGTAGGGTTCAGGTCATGGCACACGTTCTGGTCACCGGCGGCGTGCGGAGCGGGAAGTCGCGCTACGCAGAACAACTGCTGGCCGACGCCGAGCAGGTCACCTATCTGGCCGCCGGCTACCCGACCGGCGACGACCCGGAGTGGAATGCCCGGGTGGCCGCGCATCAGCTGCATCGTCCGGCCTCGTGGCGGACGATCGAGACGCTCGCGTTGGCCGACGGCGTTCGTGAGGCGGACGGACCGGTGCTGATCGACTGTCTGGGCACCTGGCTGACCCGCACCCTGGATGCCTGGGACGCCTGGGAGAAGCCGGTCGCCGAATGGGAGCCCCGGCTGAACCAGGAGGTCGTCGAGCTGGCTTCGGCGATCACCACCCACGCCCACGATGTCGTCGTGGTCACCAACGAGGTCGGCTGGGGCCTGGTCTCGGAGTACCCGGCCGGACGGGTGTTCGCCGACGAGCTCGGACGGCTCAACCAGGTGATCGCGGCGGCCTGCGACCAGGTCGTCCTCTTGGTCGCCGGACGCCCAATCCGCTTCTGAGCTGGCCCATCGCCGGCGCCGGGACGGCTCCCGCGATTCGCTCTGACAACGCTGGACGGTATTGGAACCGTCCCCTTTCGTCCCGTCCCTGTCGTCTCACGGGACATAACGGGGACGGTTCCTGTTACGTCCCCAATGCAGTCTGGCGGGCGCGAACCATGAGGCCGAGCCCAGCCCAGGCCACTGCGCCGGTCAGCTCGTCGTCACGCTGGCCAGGATCGCGACCAGCTGGTCGAGCTCAGCCGCTGTCGGGTTGATACCGGGGCCGACCCCGCCCAGCTGCACCCCTCGGTGACCACCGAAGTGCAGCAGATCCTGGACCCGCGAGTCACGGGAGAGAGCCAGGTAGGCGCTGGCGACGTCAGTCCCGCCGTTGCGCCAGCGAATCTCGGCCGGGCCACTGAGCGTCACCACCGGCTGGTTGAAGTCCGTCGCCGCGTCCGCCGTAGCCGGGGCCGCCGCCACCGTGCCCAGCACGACCGAGGAGTCGCTCTCGTCGGCGAAATACTCATCGCCGTCCCGGGCCAACCCCACCCGCAGCTGATAGCCACTGGGCGCGGCGAGCGTCCACTCTTCCTGCTCGGCGTCGTGACTCACCTTCCAGTCGTCCGGGTAGCGCAACCGAATGCCGGCAGCGTCAACGGTGAGCGTCCGCCAGCTCGCGTCGGGCGCGACCGCTCCGAGCACCGGCGTCTTCATCGAGTCGAACTGGGCCAGCACGCCATTCACCGGCATCGTCGGGTGGTAGTCGGGGTTGGGCCGTGCGCTGGCCAAGATCATCAGCAGCGCCTGCGCCTGCTCTCCGGAGGTGGTCCCGCCGAGGTTGTCCAGAGCGGTTCCGAAGCTGAACAGTGCCTCGCGCCGATCGCCGAGCGGGTTTGCGTCCCCCACCGCGATCGCCGTGGACTCCACCGATCCGTCGTCGGAGGTGGCGGCAAGGAAGTAGTCCCAGCCGTGCGCGCCGGCCCGCGACCGGGCCAGGACGATCGGACGCGCGGTGCCATCGGCGACTCTGGCCCAGCCGGTCAGGCCGGGGATGGCGGCGACCATCTCCGGGCTGCTGTAGAAGCCGTCGGTCACGTTGTCATTGGCCTCGAAACCGTTGCGGTTGAGGACCACAGGAGTCACGGAACTCCCCTTCGGCGGGCTCAGTGTCAGCTGACATCCAGACATCGAACATCCGGCTGTGCGTCCGATCAGGCCGCTGAGCACCCAGTCCTTCGGGAAGTCGAAGGTGATCGGGTACTCCTTCGACGCGAAGTGCTTCCACCCGTCCATGGGCACCGTGATCGTGTCCGAGCTGGACGTGCTGGAGGTGGACGGCGTCGTCGAAGCGGACGGCACTGGCAGCGGAGTGGCCAGCACCGGCGCGTTCGGACGCAGCATCGTCGGCACCAGCAGAGTGAGCGCCACCGCCACCGCAGCCACGCCGACCAACCCGCCGGCGATGCCGGCATTGCGGCGCCGCTTTCGGCTGGTGGCGGCCAGTTCGGCAGCATCAAGATCGGGACGGAAGGCCTCTGCTGCGTCCTGCAGCCGGCGTCGCCACTCGTCCATCGGGTCGGTCATCAGTGTTCTCCCTCACTCAGGTGCGTCCGCAGGGCAGCCACGCCGCGGGAGACGAGTTTGCGGGCGTTCGCTTCGCTGACCCCGAGCAGTTCGGCGACCTCGGCGAAGCTGCGGTCCTCCATCACTCGGAGGATCACCGCGATCCGCTGACGATCGGGCAACTGCCCGACCAGGCTGAGCGCCCAATCAGCGTCGGCAAGCTGCACGGTCGGATCAGCGCTGACCGGCTCGCGATCACCCAGGGCCACCAAGCGGTACAGCTTGCGGCGAACGGAGATCTGCCGGTTCACGATGCAACGGCGGACGTAGGCGAGCGGGTCGCCGCCTTCGCTGAGGCGTTGCCAGCGCGGATAGGCCGCGATCAGAGCGTCCTGGACCAAGTCCTGCGCGTCCTGTCGGTTCCCGGCGACCATCAGCGCGAAGCCCGCCAGCGATGAACCGTTGCTGGCCACGAAGCTCTCGAAGCTGGTCGTCGCGTGGACCGCCACCTGCACAGCGTATTCGCTCACGCCCTCGTCCCTCGGCGTCTAGGTGGACGGCTGCCCACACCCGTACAACGCGCCGGCACCCGGTTTTGGGACAACTCCTTCGGCCTGGTTCCGCCGAAAATCGTCTACTTCCTCGCCGACGGACGTCCGCTCCGCCCCTGAGTCGCACCGATCTGGGACGCAACAGGAACCGTCCCCGTTATGTCCCGGCTACCAGGAGATCGAAGCTGTGATCAGCATCACGGTGGCGGCCAGTTCAACCCCGGCGCCCAGGACGTCGCCGGTGAGGCCGCCGAGGCGGCTTCGGGCCGTCCGCGCCAACCAGAGGACGGCTGCCACCGCCAGCGGCACGGCCAGGGCGGCACCCAGCAGATGTCCGGTCAACCAGCCGGTCGCAGCAGTGAGCAGCCAGACCAGCAGTGTTGCGACAAGGGCGGACGGTAATGGAACCGTCCCCAGGACTAGGGCGCCGAGGCCTCCGGGACGAGCCGGAGCCTGACCGCGCCGAGTCAGCACAGCCAGCGCCACTCGGGCACCGGCAAGGAGCACGGCCACCTGCAACCAGCCCCAGGGCCGCGCCAGCAACGCCGGGATCGTCGCCGCCTGGGCGATGTAGACCAGCACTACCGCGGCCGCACCCATCGGCCCGACGTCGCCGCGCTTCATGATCGCCAGCGACGTCTCCTGGTCACGGCGACTACCGAGTCCGTCGGCGGTGTCAGCCAGCCCGTCCGCGTGCAATGCGCCGGTGGCCAGCAGCCCGACCGCCACGGTCACGATCCCGGCGACCAGACCGGGCAGACCCAGCAACAGACAGGCCCATCCGGTCAGCGCGGCCACCAGGCTGATCGGCAGCAGCGCCAGCGGGGCCAGCAGCATGGCCCGCCGCGCCGAGACCTCGTCGACGCCGTCCGGGGCCGGCACCGGAATCAGGGTCAGCAGTCCGAGGGCGAGCCGAAGTCCATTCACGTCCAGCACCCTAGCTACAACCGTCCGCGAACTGGGTACTGGTCGGTACCCGGCCGGATGCGGGGAATGCCGCACGCAGCGTTCTCTGTTGTCCCTGGTGAACCACAAAGTGACGCACCCGCTGGCGAAACGACGCCAGCACCAACGCAGAGGAGAACTGATGCCGACCAAGAAGATGGCTCCGCACGGACCGACAGGCCTGAGCGCCGCGGACGCGAAGAAGGTGATCGACCTCCTGCAGGAGCGACTGAACGCCTACAACGATCTGCAGCTGACCCTGAAGCATGTGCACTGGAACGTGGTCGGCCCGAGCTTCATCGGTGTCCACGAGATGATCGATCCCGAGGTCGATCAGGTTCGCCTCAACGCGGACGCCGTTGCCGAGCGGATCGCCACTCTGGGTGGCTCGCCGCGCGGCACCATCGGCGCCATCACCAAGACCCGTGACTGGGACGACTACCCGCTGGATCGCGCGTTGGTCCCCGACCACCTCGCTGCCCTTGATGGCGAGTATGACCGGGTGATCGCCGCCAACCGGGAAGCGATCGAGGAGCTGGAGGATGCCGACCTGGTCACCCAGGATCTGCTGATCGGCCAGACCGGGGCCCTGGAGAAGTTCCAGTGGTTCGTCCGGGCGCATCTGGAGACCGCGGCCAAGTAGGTCGCCACACGGACGGGGCTCGGGGCGCGGCGTGGTCCGCTCCCTGAGCCCTCTTGTGTGTCCGGGTTCGGGCTAGTCGACCAGCGAGATGTCGACCAGGATCTCGGCGGCCAGCCGCTCCAGGTCGGCGGTCAGCGCCTCCGGGTCGACCTCTTGAGGCAGCCGGGCCACCACGGTGGCCTCGAACAGGCGTCCGCCGGCCATCGGTGCGTCGATGATTCGGGTGGCCAGCTTCTCGATGCTGAGCCGATGCTGGTTCAGCACGTCCGTCACGTCGCGGACGATGCCGGGATGGTCGTTGCCAAGGACGTTCAGCTCCACGCTGCGCCAGACCGGCGCCGGGAGGTCGGTACCAGGGTGGGTGGTGATCTTCAGCAGGCCGTCCAACTCACCGAGTGCCTCGATGAGTTCGGCGCTACGGGCGTCCGGAACAGACACTTCGACCATGCCGGCAAAGGTGCCGGCCAACTCGGCCAGCCGACTCTGTTCCCAGTTGCCACCGTGTGCGCTGACCACTGTGGCCAGTGCTGCCACCAGCCCAGCCCGGTCGTCACCTACGACAGTCAGTACGAGATTCGCCACTTGAGCATCGTAGTGTGCAGGCCGCAGGCCGGTTTCCGGGCCCGAACCGCGGTACTCACGCCTCAACCCGCGCCGTGGGGACGGTTCCGAAATTCGTAGCGCTGCCCCCTGACAAGGGGTGGACGGTAATGGAACCGTCCCCAATTGAGTCCGCCGAGGCTAGTCGGGCATCGCGGCGTCGAGCTGGTCCAGCGCCGCGCTGAGCTCGCCGGTTCCCCAGGGACGGACGACCCGAGCCACCTCGACCCCGTCAGCCAGGAAGATCAACGTCGGCCACAGCTTCACCCGATAGGACCGGCCCAGCGGACGTCCCTTGCCGTCCTCCACCAGAATCCGGGCCAGGTCGTCGCGTCCGCCGAGCACCTGCTCGATGGCCGCGTCGGCGCCTTGGCAGTAGCCGCACCAGTTCGTGCCGAACTGCAGCACGGTTGCCCCGGCGAGCGCGTCCACCTCGTCCCGCGTGATCGACTCTGGCTGGTAATCCATGTATCAACGCTAGTTGGGTGAGTCGTGCATTCGGCCAGCTCAGTGGCCAATCTGCTCAGTGGTTCAACACAGCGCGGGGAGCGGCGAGGCGGCCAAGTCGATCCGGGCGACGGTCCTACAGCACGCCTTTGACCAGGACGAAGCAGGAGTAGCCGCGCGGCTCGCCGGTCTGGATGATCGCGTAGGCGGTGCGGGCCAGTTCGTAGAAGTCGAAACGCTCGACAGCGGCGATCTCGACCTCACGTCCCTCGGCGGCGTTCACCTCCGCCTGGAACTCGCGGTGTGAGTCGAACCAGGTCTCGAGCTGTCCCGGCGGAACAATCCGGAGGGCGGACGGATCGTCGAAGGTATCCACCGGGAACAGCTCGAGGACGGCCCGTGCCACGGCCGCCGTGTCGGCGCCCGGCAGGTGGTGCACCCGCGAGGCCGAGGTTGTCGAAGGAAAGTTGCGGTCCACGATGGCCAGCCGATCGCCGTGACCCATCGCAGCCAGGTCAGCTAGCAGCTCCGGGGTGAGCAGCGGGGAGATCTTCTTCAGCATGTGCCCTCCTCAGACTGGCTTTCGGCACCCAGTGGCCCATAGACCAGAGTGCCAAGGAAGCCGCCCACGAAGGTGTCGCCCAGCCCGATGGTGGTCGGACGAGGCACGTCCAGCACCCGTCCGGGCACACAGCGGACGGTCTGGCCCAGCCGAGCCCGGATCGCCGCGCAGAACTCCGCCCCGCCGGCATGGACGTCCAGCTGCCGCACCGCATTCAGGTCACTGACCGTGAAGTTGTCGCCGTAGCAATAGCGGGTGCTGGCCAGGTCGATGCCGCCGGCCAGCGCAGCCTCGAACTCGCCGGCCCGAGCCCCGCGGGCCAGCGACCAGTACTTGGTGTGGATCACCACGGTCGGCGCGATCGCGAAACGGTCGAACTCGTCCAAGGCGGCCAGCACGTCGTCCAGGTCGAGCAGGTTCACCCGCCGGCCCAGATAGGACTGCAGCTCGTCCTCGTTGAGGCTATGCACGTCGATGCGTCCGCGGAAGTCGCGGCTGACGATCTCCCGCATCGCGTTGTCGTGATAGCCGGCGTCCTCGTAGAACACCACTGCCTGCGCCGGGAGCCGGGTCATCGCCTGCTGCAGGAAGGCGATCCGGTCGGCCAACAACTCCTGATCGCGCATCACGTTGAAGCCGGACGGGAGGAACGCCCGCGCGCCGGCCAGGACCGTGGGGAGCTCCGGGCTGAGCACCAGATCCCGGTTCGGCGGATCGTTCACGTAGATGATCCGGTTCGGATGGACGGCCCGTACTTCCCCATCGAGCATCGCCACGCTCGCCCCGGCGGGGAACTGGACGATCACGTGCGGATCGAGGGAATCCCCCGATGCACTGCACAGGTAATCGATCCCCGCCGGGAGCAAGCGACGGACGTTGTCGTCGATGCTGACCAGGTGCACCAAGCTGGGCACGCCCAGCTTGGCGATCGCCAGGGCGGCCCGTACGCAGGTGCCACCCAGGGTGATCTGGTAGTCGAAGCGCTCCGCGAACTCGATCCCCAACTGCGACGAGGCGACGAACTTCTCGCCTCCGCTGTCGGCGTCCAGGAACGCCAGGATCGAGCAGACCAAGTCACGCTCGTCCCGGACCGGAGCGGTCACGTCGAGGTCGGCCCGGGTGATCCGATACTGCTGGGCCAGCGTGGCCAGTAGCTCGGCGTCCCAGGCGATCTCGAAATCGACGGTTCCGCCCAGTCCGAGGACGAGTTCGTGGGTCATTGGGGAACTATCTCCAACTTTCAGCGGTACAGGCCGGCCTTGCCGTCCGCACCGAACAGACGGATCTTGTGCGCAGCCACCTCGTTCATGGCGTCGATGCAAGCCGGCTGGATCATCAGCGGCTCACGCAGCTTGGGATCATCACCGAGCACCTCGCGCATCTTGGCGTGGTAGGCCACCTTGATGTCGGAGGAGATGTTGATCTTGTTGATGCCGGTCTTCGCGGCGATGCCGATCTCGTCGTCGGGGTTGTTCGAACCGCCGTGCAGCACCAGCGGAATCGGCAGCACCGCCTTGATCTCCTTGAGCAGCTCGAGCTTGAGCTCGGGCTTCATGCCGGCCGGGTAGAGGCCATGGAAGGTGCCGATGGCGACCGCCAGGCTGTCCACGCCGGTCTGCTCGACGAACTTCACTGCGTCCTCGGGCTTGGTGTAGATGACCTCGGCCGCACCGGACTCACCGTAGGCGTCGTTGGCGCCGATGGTGCCGAGCTCGGCCTCCACCGAGAGCCCGACGGCATGCGCAGCGGCGACGACCTTCTTGGTGATGGCGACGTTCTCCTCGAACGGCTTGATCGAGGCGTCGATCATCACCGAGGTGTAGCCGTTCTGGATCGAGGTGAGCACCTGCTCGTAGGTGCCGCCGTGATCGAGGTGGACGGCCATCGGCACGGACGAGCGGTACGCGCGAGCCAGGATCGCCTTGATCATGTCCGGGCCGATGTGGTCGTACTCATCGGGGTGGATCGCCACGATCCACGGCGCCTGCAGCTCCTCGCAGAGGTCCGAGATCCCCTGGAACATCGCGTAATCGCTGATGTTGAACGCCGGCACAGCGAAGCCGTGCTCGTTGGCGACCTTCAGAACTCCGTCACCGCTGGTAAGCATGCTATTTCTCCTTGTGTTTCTTTGTTTGGTAGGGAAGATCAGTTCTTGACCGCACCGGCAGTCATGCCGCCGATGAAGTACCGCTGGAAGAAGAGGAAGAGCAGCATGATCGGGATCGAGCCGAGGATCGACATCGACATCATCTGATTCCACTCATAGGAGTGCTGGCCCATCAGCAGCTGGATGCCGATCGGCACCGTCCGCATCTCCGGGGTCTTGGTCAGGGTCAGCGCGAACAGGTACTCGTTCCAGGCGATCATGAAGGTGTAGATGCCGACCGAGACCAGGCCGGGGATGCTGATCGGAACCAGCACCCGCCACAGCGCCGTCCATGAGGATCCGCCGTCGACCTTGACCGCCTCGTCCAACTCACGCGGCAAGGTGTTGAAGTAGCCGGTGAGCATGATGATCGCGTAGGGCAGGGTGAACACCAGATAGGTCAGGATCAGCCCGGCGTAGCTGTTGTACAGGCCCAAGAAGACGATCAGGCCGAAGTAGGGGATCAGCAGCGTGATCGGCGGGACGGCCTGGACGCTGACGATGATCATGTTCAGGATCTTCTTGAACGGGAACTCGTAGCGGCTCAGCGCGAAGGCGGCCAGAATGCCGACCAGCAGGGTGAGCGCGGTCACCGAGAGCGAGACGAAGTAGCTGTTCAGGAAGAAGCGCACCTTGGTCGGATCGGTGAAGATCGCGGTGTAGGCGTCGAAGGTGAACGTGGTCGGGATCAGATGCGGCGGGAACTGGAAGATGTCGGTGTTCGGCTTGAACGAGCTCGACAGCATCCACAGCACCGGCGCTCCGGCGAAGACCGCACCGATCAGCAGTGCGATGACCAGGCCGGTACGGGCCAACATTCGAGTCTGGGCTTTGGTCATGATCAGTCCCTCGCCTTCTGGGCGCGGACGTAGAAGAACGCGAGCACCATCGAGATGACCAGGACGATCACGGCCGCAGCCGACGCCGTCCCGAACTGGTACTTGGTGAAGGCCAGCTTGTAGGTGAACGTGCTCAACATCTCGGTGGTGCCGAGCGGGCCGCCGCCGGTGGTCATCCAGATCAACGCGAACTGCTGCGTCGTCCAGATGAAGTCCAGCAAGGCCATGCTGATGATGATCGGCTTGAGCTGCGGCAAGGTGATCCGGGTGAAACGCTGCCAGGCGCTGGCACCGTCCACCTGCGCGGCTTCGTAGTACTCACCGGGGATCCCCTGCAGACCGGCCAGCAGGCTGGTCATGTAGAACGGGTAGCCGGACCAGATGTTGATGAAGGTGACTGCGAAGAGGGCGGTGTCGGGAGAGCCCAGCCATTCGATCTGCGAGCCGGCCAGCTGCGACGCCGTCAACAGGTAGTTGATCACGCCGTTCGGCTCCAGCAGTAGCCGCCACAGCACGGCGATGATCGCCACGGTGAACAGCCAGGGCAGGACGTAGATGGTCCGGAAGATCGCCTTGACCCGGTGGCCGAGGAGCTCGCTGTTGAGCATCATGGCGAAGGCCAGGCCGAGGACCAGGTGAGCAACGACGCTCACTCCGGTGAAGAACAAGGTGTTGGTAGCGGCCGTCCAGAAGCTGTCGCTGGTCAGGATGTCGCTGTAGTGCTTGAACCCGACGAACTGCGGGTTCTTCTTCATGATCACGTTGTCCATCAGCGAGTAGCCGACGACCATCACGATCGGGATGACCATCAAGACGGTCAGCAGAACAACGGTGGGGCTGAGGTACCCAAAGGGGACCAGGGCCTTGGCCAGCCCTTTCTTGCTTCCAGTCGCCTGAACCCGGCTACCGCCCGGCCCAGTGCGCTTGGCTCGTGCCGGGAGCGTGGTGGTACTCACCGCGCCTCCTTTCGATCATGGAGTGGGGGCCCCAGGTGAACCTTGAGGCCCCCACTCTGGTACATCAGGTTGGGATCAGCCGGCGAAAGCTGCGTCCCAGGCCTTCTGTGCGGCGGCCAGCGCATCATCTGCGGACTGCTTGCCAGCCAGGTACTTCTGGAACTGCTCATCGAAGGACCGCATCAGATCCTCGGCCACCGGCAGGCCGGTGAACTCGTTGGTCGGAGTCCCTGCCTGGTAGATGTCGAAGGCCTGCTTGAAGATCGCGTCGGTGTTCACGAAGTCCGGGACGGCCTGGGCGTTGCCCGGGAAGGCGTGAGCCGAGTTGCACAAGGTGGCGTTGACGTCCTTGCCGAGCAGGAAGGCGACCAGCTTGAAGGCCTCGGCCTGGTGCTTGGAGTTGGCGGCCACGCCGATGCCCCAGGATGCGTACGGCATCCCGCGCTTGCCCGAGTAGCCATCGGCCGACGGGATTGCGGCGACCTGGAACTTCAGGTCCTTGTTCTGCTCGCGGATCAGGTTCACGTGAGCCAGGGAGTCGATCATCATGCCGACCCGGCCGTTGGTGAACTCGTTGACCTTGTCCTGCTCCTTCATGGTGAAGCTGCCCTTGGCGATCGAGCCGGCGTCGTACATGCCCTTGATGAACTCCATGGCGGACTTCACATCAGCATTGCCGGTCAGGTACGGCTTGCCGTCCTTGAGCATCGAGCCACCGGACGACCAGACCCAGCTCATCACGTCGTTCTGGATGCCGTTGGGGGCGCTGGAATCCAGCGGCAGGACCCAGCCGGCGGTGTTGTTGCCGAGCTTGGTCAGCGCCGCGGCGGCAGCGGTGAACTCGGTGCGGTTGGTCGGGACGGCCGAGACGCCGGCCTTCTTCAGCAGATCGTCGTTGACGAACATCGGGTAGACGAAGTTCGCCACCGGGATCATCCAGGTGGAGCCGTCCAGCTGAACCTGAGCAGCCAGCTGGCTCTCATCGAAGCTGGCGGCCTTCATCAGCTCGGTCAGGTTGGCCAGAGACCCCTGCTTGACGAAGTCGTTGACCCAGGCTCCGTCCAGGCCGACCACGTCGGACATGGTGCCGGCTGCCGCACCCGCGACAACCTGCTCCTTGGTGGAGGCATACGGGCCGCTGATCAGCTTGACCTTGATGCCCGGGTTTTCCTTCTCGAACTGATCCATCAGGCCGCGCAGGGCGTTGGCGGGCAGTTCCGGCTCCCACCACTGGGCGAATTCGAGGGTTACATCCTCAGCGGCGGCGCTGGCGCTACCTGCGGCTGAAGTCGGTGCGGTGGTGCTGCCACTTGCACATCCCGTCATTGCCAGGGTTGCTGCTGCCATCACAGCGATCCCTGCCAGGAACTTCTTACGCATCTCACTCCCTTGTTCGTGCGTGACGCGCCGGAGGAGCGGCGACTCCGCTCTGAGACTCACGATCGCGCCGGCGATGCTCATCCTGCCGTCGATTTCCTCCGAGAGTCAAGGCATTTTTGCGGGTTCTTGCGGTTACAGATCGATAACTTCCGCGGACTCTTGCCACCACTGCGGGAATTGTGGCAGGATTTTCGCAGAAAGCCGCACCCCCAAGGGAGAGAGAGTATGGCCAAGGAGAACCTCTACCCCGCCCGACGCCGCGCCGAAATGCTGGAGTTCCTGCGTGACCGTGGGCAGGCCTCCATTCACGAGCTGTCGACGCAGTTCGCCGTCTCGGAGGACACCGTCCGCCGTGATGTCGAGACGTTGGCGAACCAGGGCTCGGTCGAGCGGACGCACGGTGGAGTGACCATCTCCCGCGATGACCGCTTCAACGATGTGGTGCCCTTCGTGAAGCGGATCGATGCACACTCTGCAGCCAAGGACGAGATCGCTCGAGTGGCGTCCACCTTCATCGAAGAGGGCCAGAGCCTGATCATCTACGGCGGCACCACCACGCTGGCACTGGCCAAGTATCTGGCCGCGCTGCGCGGGATCACCGTCGTCACCAACAACCTGGCCCTGCCCCAGGAGCTGTACTCCCGCGGGGTGCGTGAGATCTACGTGCTGGGGGGCTCGTTCCGTCCGCGCTCCCAGGTGACCATCGGCCCGGTGGCTCTGTCCGACGGGGCCGGCAAGCCGCGCTCGATCCACGCCCGGTGGGCGATCATCGGCGTCGGCGGCGTCTCCGACGAGGGGACGGTGTGGACCAGCAGCCTGCCGGAGGCCGGGATGATGCGGGAGATGATGGACTGCGCCTCGCACACCCTGCTGCTGGCTGATGCCACCAAGTTCGGCAAGCGTGAGTTCGCCGAGGTCGCCGATCTGTCGGCCAACACCACCTTGATCACCGAGAAGCGGCCCAGCCAGGCGCTGCTCGACATGGCCGCCGAAGTCGGCGCCCGAGTGATCGTCACCAGCGAGTTCGAGGACGCCCAGTCCCGCGACTGAGCCGACACATTCCGAATCGAGATCCGATGTCCGCCGTCCCTACCTTCACTACCGCTGCCGCCGATCGGGCCCTTGATGCCGGGGACGGTGTCGTCCGGCTCGCGCCGACCTGGGTGCCCCGCGTCTTCTCCACTCCCGGACGACGCATTCGGCTGCACCCCGACGACTACTACGCCTTCGGCAAGGATCGCGGTGGCATCGACGAGCGCTGGTTGGCCTCACCGATCACGGCCGACAACGGCCCTGACACCGGCGAGTTCGAGGGGCTCAGCCTGGTCCGCGGCCCGGAAGGTGAGTTGATTCCGTTCGACCAGTTCATCGCCCATCACGGTGCCCAGCTGATCGGCTCACGGATCTGGTCGGCGTGGGCCAAGTGGCCGGTGTTCGCCAAGTTCTTCGACAACGAGCAGGCGCTGCCGTTCCACGTCCATCACCGCGACGAGCAGGCCCGGGCCATCGGCAAGGTCTCCAAGCCGGAGGCCTACTACTACGCCCCGCAGCTGAACAATCATCTGGCCGCCCATCCGGTCTCCTTCCTGGGCCTGCAGCCGGGCGTGACCCGAGACCAGCTCCGCGATCGGCTGATCGGCTTCAGCAAGGGCGGTGACAACCGGATCACTGATCTGTCCTTCGGCTATCGCACCCAGCTGGGCACCGGCTGGGACGTCCCGGCCGGCGTTCTGCACGCCCCGGCCAGCGCCTGCACCTACGAGCCACAAGCGGCCTCGGACGTGCTGTGCATGTGCGAGTCGTGGAGCAACAACCGTGAGGTGCCCGACGAGTTGCTCTGGAAGGACGCCCCGGCCGACCGGGTCGGCGACTACGACTACATCCTCGATCTGCTCGACTGGGAGCTGAACACCGATCCGGACTTCACCAGCAGCCGACGGCTGATCCCGTTCCAGACCGCCGAGTCGGTGGCGGCGGCCGACCCGGGTTACGTCGAGAAGTGGATCGTCTACAAGTCGGCGATGTTCAGCGCCAAGGAGCTGACCGTGCGCCCGGGCGCGAGCGTGGTGATCACCGACACCGACGCCTACGGTGTGATCGTGATCCAGGGGCATGGACGCTTCGGCGTCCATCCGGCCGCGGCGCCGACGCTGATCCGTTTCGGCGAGCTGACCGAGGACGAGTTCTTCGTCTCCGAGCCGGCCGCGCGCAGTGGCGTCCGGGTGGTCAACGAGAGTTCGACGGAACCGTTGGTGCTGCTGAAGAACTTCGGGCCGGGAACCGCGCCCAGCTTCTGATCAGGGTTTTCATCCTCTGGTGCCCGCAACGACCGAGGGCAGGACGGCGATCACGACCGACCACAGAGCCAGCGTGCTCAACCGAGCCCGATGAAGCCCTCCGCCGGCCCACTGGACATCGGATCGCGCAGTATCAGCGACAGGGTCCTGGTGGAGGTCGGGCAGCTCAGCACGTCGACGTTGTCGTTGGTGAAGCCCTCCGGGTTCAGACGGCAGCCAATGCTCTGCGCCGAGCTCACCAGGGTGGCCAGATCGGCGTGCTTCCAGTAACCGCCGATCGCCCCACACTCACCGTCCCCCGTACTCAGCTCCACGGACAGTGCTGGGAGCTTGCCGCTCAGCTCGGTGAGTGAGGCCGCGAACTGCCCTGCGGCGACTTCGCCGCAGACCGGCTGCAGCACGTTGTAGTAGAGCGCCGAGTAGCTGGCACCCGCAACAGTCAGGGTGAGTGCGGCCAGAACCGCGAATGGCACCTGTGTCTGCTGCTTCATTGCCGGACCCCCCGCTCGCATGCAGCTTCGTCGAGCCAAGAGTCGCATCGGTGACGTCGCGATGACGAGACCACCGGGATAGTTCGTACAGTTTTCCGCTGGCCGGCTTGGCTCAGCCGAGCAGCCGCGCCTTCTCCGCTACGGGCAGGAAGGACGCCTCGATGCTGTTGCGAGCCAGCGTGCCCAGCTGATCCTGGCTGAGCCCGAACTGGTCGCGGACGGCGGCCAGATTGTCGTCCAGGTAGCCACCGAAGTAGGCCGGGTCGTCAGAGTTCACGGTGACCAGCAGGCCGGCGTCCAACATGGCCGGAAGCGGATGGGCAGCCAGGCTGGGCACCGCCTTCAGCCGGACGTTCGACAGCGGGCAGCTGGTCAGCGGGATCCGGTGCTCGGCCAGATGTGCGACCAGAGCCGGATCCTCCATGGCGCGGATGCCGTGGTCGATGCGTTCGACCTTCAACTCGCGCAGTGCCTCCCAGACGTAGTCGGGCCCGCCTTCCTCACCGGCGTGGGCCACGGTGTGCAGACCGTCGGCACGGGCGCGTTGCCAGAGTGGGGCGAACGGCGCAGCCGGGAAACCGACCTCGGACGAGCAGAGCCCGATCCCGAGCAGTTCTACCCCGGTGGCCAGCGCCTGGTCGTAGGCGTGTACGGCGTCGTCCGCGCTGAGGTGGCGCAGGAAGGTGACGATCAGCCCCGAGCTGACGCCGTGGTCGGCTTCGGAGCGGCTCAATGCGTCGCTGACACCGGCCAGCACCACGTCCGCCGGCACTCCCCGCGCCGTATGTGCTTGTAGATCCAAGAACACCTCGGCCCGGACGACACCGGCCCGGGCCGCCCGGGCCAGGTAGGCATCGGCCAGTTCGGCGAAGTCGGCCTCGGTGCGCAGCACCGCCATGTTGGCGTAGTAGATGTCCAGGAAATCCTGCAGACAGCCGTAGTCGAGGCGGGAGCGCAGGTCGTCCACATCGCGCCAGGGGAGCTGGACGTGGTTGCGCTCAGCCAACTCGAAGGCCAGCTCCGGCTCGAGCGTCCCCTCCAGGTGAAGGTGCAACTCCGCGAACCCCATGACCACTCCCGTCCTGCTGTTCCGGCGATGCTATCGCTGTCCGTCGCAGCCTGCCGCGCTACCCGTAAGTGCGCCGCGCTACCGCTCCGTCCTGCCGCACTACCCGTTAGTGCACCGCGCTACCGGTGTACGGGTAGCTTCGCGAAGTTCGGGTAGCGCCGCGACATGTCCGGTAGCGCGGCAATGGCCAGATCGTGCGACGGGCTGCCGGCCAGCCGATCCTCCACGGCTGAGACAATCAGAGCCCAACGGTTGTCCGCCGAGCCCGGCACGTGTCGTCCTCGGCCGACCAGGAAGGTGACGACATGACCGACCTGCAGCCCGCAACTCCTCCCACACCCGCCGGACGCGACGCCGCCCTGGCCGAGAAGTCGGACGCGGTGTGCCGGATGGGATCACTGATGTTGACCGCCGGCACCGGCTCCTACCGAGTCAAAGCCGCCATGGGACGAGTGGCTGCCGCTTTGGGCATCGAGCAGCTCGAAGCCCAAGTGAGCCTCACCGAGATCGTGGCCACCACCCGCGCCCAGGGTGCGTTCCGCACGCAGGTGCTCGAAGTGCCGGTGCCCGTGGTGAACGCCGATCGGATCTCGGCGCTGCTGCGGGTCTCGCTGCGAGCGACCCCGGGCCTGACCGCAGCAGAGCTGCAATCCCAACTCGACCTCGTCGAGGCCAAGGCGCGGCACTACCCGCAGCTGGCGATCGTGGCCGGAGCCGCCGCTGCCTGTGCGGCGTTCGCCTTCTTGAATAACGGGCGCTGGCAGGAGTGCCTGGCCGCTGCGATCGCCGCCGGGCTCGGCAAGCTCGTCCAACTCGCTCTGCAGCGGTTCCGGCTGAATCAGTTGGCTGTCGTCGGACTGGCCGCGACGGTGGCCTGCCTTTTCTACATGCTGTGCGCGACGGCGCTGGCCTGGCTGATGCCCACGGCCGTCCATCCGTTGCATGAGGCGGCGTTCACCTCGGCCATCTTGTTCCTGGTGCCGGGCTTCCCGCTGCTCACCGCAGCACTGGACCTGGCCCGGTTCGACTTCACCTCAGGGGTGTCCCGGCTGCTCTACGCGACGATGGTGACACTGGCCGCAGCACTGGGCGCCTGGCTGGTGGCCTGGGCATTCGGCCCGACCCCGGCCGAGATCGCGCCACTCGGCCTGGCTCCCGGCGCCCTCCTCGGGCTGAGAGCGCTGGCCAGCCTGGTCGGGGTCTTCGGCTTCGCCATCACCTTCAACACGCCGCTGCGTCCGGCCATCACCGCCTCGGTGATCGGGATGATCGCCAATGTGGCCCGGCTCACTGCGGTGGACGCGTCGGCGAACCCGTTGCTGTGCGCGGCCGCGGCCACGATCGTGGTCGGATTGCTGGCCGGCTGGGCCAGCCAGCGGCTGCCCGCACCGCGGATCATCTTGTCGGTGCCGGCCGTGCTGATCATGATCCCGGGCGCCAGCACCTATCGGGCACTGGTGGCCATGATCAACCGGGATTCACTCAGTGCGCTGAGTAACGCCTCGGCCGCCTTGAGTGTGATCGTCGCACTGGCCGCCGGCCTGGCGATCGCTCGGATGCTCACCGATCCGGCTTGGACGGTCGCGAACCCGACCTGGACGAAGATGCCGACCACCCGTGCACAGCGAATCCTCCGGAACCGGGCCCGGGCCGAGCAGCGACGTCGGGTCGTCCACTCCTCCGACACAGACAAGAACGGCGACTGAGCCGGGCCCTAAACCCGTCCAGCCGCAGTCCGTGCGCGACCTCAGTCGGTGAACTCGAAGCCCTGCGCACGCAGGGTCTTGGCCACGTCCGGGTAGTAGATCCGGGAGTAGACCCCTGCGGTCTCCTGTGCGTAGCCAGCCATCTTGGTCAGGCCCTGAGCGTCCCACCACGAGCGCAGCACCTCGTCGTAGGCGGCAACCCCCTCGGCGACCTTCTCGGCGTCATAGCGCTCGGGCATGGCGAAGGACTCCACCGGCACCCGCGGCTTCCGCTGAGTCATCCGCTCCTGGTCCGGCACGCCCAGGGTGGAGCCGACGATCGGGTAGGTGCGCGGCGGCAACTCCAGCAGAGCGATAATCTTGGCCGGATTGCGACGAATTCCGCCGATCGGAGTGGTGCCG
The DNA here is from genome assembly GCA_001603275.1 of Actinomycetales bacterium Actino_02. Classification (GTDB taxonomy): domain Bacteria; phylum Actinomycetota; class Actinomycetes; order Propionibacteriales; family Propionibacteriaceae; genus Propionicimonas. Next base: position 96,305 of record LUYM01000030.1, read on the forward strand.
TAGCCCAGCGCCGCGGCCGCGGCCTGGAAGGTGGCCAGAGCGATGCCGGCGTCGACGGCTCCGACCAGGATCCCCTCGGCACTGCGCTCGACGATCTGCTCGGTGCCGACCAGCTTGGCGGCCTCGGCGGTCCGGTTGAAGTCGACGACGAAGGCCACGAACGTGTCAGCGGCGGCGATCGCCGGCTGGCCGGCGAGTTCGGAGATCCGGGCGATCCGCTCCTTGTCGCGGACGACGACCAGGCTGATCTGCTGACCGTTGATCGAGGTCGGCGCCTGCTGGGTCGCCTTGATGATCTCGGCCAGGTCGGACTCGCTGACCGCCTCGCCGGTGAAGGCGCGGACGGAGCGGCGCTCGGTGAGCTGCTCAAGAACGGGGTTGGACACTGCTCTGCCTTTCGTGAACCCAGCGGCGCGGAGCACCGATCTGGTTGAGGCGGACGATTCGTCCACCTTCCTGGATTGTGTATCGACCGTTCCACTTTATATACTGAACCGGCCGGTACACAAATCGGCAGTCGGCCTGCGATGATGGCCGAGGGAGGTGTGATGGGACGACCACAGGAGTTCGACACCGCACAGGCGGTCCGCGCGGCACGTCGCGTGTTCTGGGAACAGGGCTACGCCGAGGCCTCGATGCCGGATCTTGAGCACGCCACCGGAGTGGGTCGCTCCAGCATTTACCACGCCTTCGGCAGCAAGCGCGGCCTTTTCGACGCCGCCGTCGCCAGCTATCTGGACGAGGTGGTCCGGCCGCGGCTTCGTCCGCTGTACGACGACCCGGTCGATCCGGACGCCGTGGTCACCTATCTGCGCGCGGTCCAAGCCGCCGCCCGGGACACCGGCGGCACCCATGGCTGCCTGCTGATCAACACCGCGACGTCACCGCTCGGCGCGGATGCTGTGGTCTCCCAGGTGGTGGCCGAGTATCGCGCCACCGTGCAGGACGGACTTCGCCGCGGCCTCCAGGCCCGCTTCCCCGAGCGCAGCAGTGCCGCGATCGAACGGCTGGCCGAGACCTGCACCGCCTTGGTGGTGGCGGCCTTCAGCACCGTCCGCGCCGACCCGAAGGGTGCGGCTCGCGACCTGGAGTTGGCGATCGTCCTGGCCGAAGAGGGCAGCTGACCCAGCCCGTCCGTGTGCCTGCCACCGCGAGGTCTGGCACAGTGGAGGACAGGTCCCCTTCGTGGGCCCCGGACGAGGGAGCCGTACCCGGTCAGCGACAAGACGGCCAGAAGGACTCGTCATGTCGTGGCTGATTCTCGTGTGTGCCGGAGTCGCCGAAGCGGTCTGGGCCGTCGCCCTGGGACGCTCGGACGGCCTCACCCGACTGCTGCCCAGCGCGGTGTTCGTGGTTGCCTTACTGATGAGCATGGCCGGTCTGGCCTTCGCGATGCGCAGCCTGCCGACCGGCACCGCCTACGCGGTCTGGGTCGGCATCGGCGCGTCCCTGACCGTTGGCTACGGAATGCTCACCGGGGCCGAGTCGTCCTCGCTGTGGCGGGTGCTCTTCCTGGCCATGATCATCGGCGGCGTCATCGGGCTGAAGGCTGTCGACTCCTGAACCCGGCCCTGGGGCGCACTTCGGGGATGAGTGTGGGCGTTGCCCGAACCAGCACCTCCCCACAGGTGGTCCATAGGCCCAGCCGCTAGCGTTGGCGGCAGCAGGCACTGTCCGCGTCGAAGCCGATGGGCGGGATCTGTCATTCATGCCCCGATGCAGCCCCACTTGCGACTGCGGAGAGTCCATACCTGCCATGACCATCAAGGCACTACCCGCCACCGTCCTCGCCGCCGTGCTCGCCCTCACCGGGTGCACGGCGGCCCCCGCAACCTCGAGCCAACCGTCGGCGTCGGTCAGCGCCAGCGCCAGCGCTGATTCCACTGCAAGCGCGCCAACGGTCGATCGTGATCCAAAGGGCGAGCTGCCCGCCATCACGTTCAGCGCCAAGGGCATCCCGACGATGGCAAAGGTCAGCTCGGACGCGCCCGCAGTGATCTCCGTGAAGACACTGAAGGCCGGTACCGGTGCAGTCGTGGCCGCCGGCGACTTCGTCAAGGTGAACTATGCAGGTTTCCTGTGGAGCGACGGCACCCAGTTCGACTCCTCCTACGACTCCGGCACCCCGGCAGGATTCGCGCTGAGTGAGGTCGTCGACGGTTGGAAGTACGGGCTGTCCGGCGCGAAGGTCGGCGACCGCCTGGAGCTCATCATCCCGCCTGCCTACGGCTACGGCGACCAGGAGCAGGAGTCGATCCCTGCCGGCTCGACCCTGGTGTTCGTGGTGGACGTCCTGGCCAGCACCACGGTGACCACCGAGGCATTGACCGCGGCGACCCTCACCAAGGCCACCCTGCCCGCGGGCGTCACTGTCACCGGTGAGCTCGGCCAAGAACCCACGCTGACCATCGCCGCGGACGCGGCCAAACCGACCAAGACCGAGACCATCGTGCTTGCCGAAGGTAAGGGCGCCACCATCACCAAGACCGACACGTTGCTCTACCACATGGTGGCCAGCGAATGGGGCGGTGAGAGCTCGTCCACCTGGGACAGCTCCTTCCAGCAGACCGACTCCGGCGGCGGCGACATCACCGTCGGTAAGCGGGTCGGCTCCCGGCTGCTGCTGGTCTATCCGGCCGACGAGGAAGGCGGCACCGCCGCCCAGGTCTACGTGGTCGACATCCTGGCTGCGATTCCGTCCGAGTAGCTGAGCCAGCTGGCGCTGCTGTCCGCTGGCGACGGCAGCCCCGGCTACTCGGAGTCGGACTCAGGACGCCCGGTGCGCGGCCAGATGGTGACGGCTTCGGGAAGGTCGGTGATTGCCCGTGCTCCGGTCAGATGGTCGACAATCGCCGCTGTCGGAAGGCCCCACACATCCAGGATCTGACGGATGATGACCTCCGGCTCGCCGTCCATCGTGACAAGCTCGGCGAGACGGTCGCGATCCGGTAGGGCGAGCCCGACCAACTCGTCCGGCCAAACCTCCAGCGGCCAGGTCGGGCACAGTGCTCGAAGCTCCTCCGGGCTACCCTCGCCCACCAGGCGACCGTGATGATTCCACGCAGCGCGGGCCACCAGCACTCCGTCCTCATGCACAGCCAAGGACACTCGCCCACCACGAAGAGCGATCACCAGGGCCGCCACCTCGCCCTCGGCTGAGTTCCGGCTCGCGCAGTTCTGGTCGACAACGCAAAACTCGGCCAGCTGAACCGCTCTGGCTGGCCCCCCCACCGAGAACAGCGCGGATACGTCCGAGCATGCGACCACGGTCACCACCCGGTCATCGGAGGTGGGTCGTGGCGACAGCGAGCAGTCCATCCAGCGGTGTGGCACCGCACCGTCCGGGCCGAAATGGATGTGCTCTGGCCATCGCATCACGCACGCCTCGGCGCCGAGGCCAGCCAACGACTGCCCCAACGCCGGCACATCCTCGAAGTCGCTGAACAACACACCATCAACCATGGCGATATTGGCGAACGTGCCCCCGCCGGGCAGAGGCTCAGCCCAGGCGGTTTCGACGTGCTCACTGAGCCATTCCATGAAGTGGTCCTGGTCGGCCGACGTCGCGAGCCGAACCCGCTGGTATCTCCATTCACTCTCGGATTCGCCGTCGCGGATCATGCCGATGGCGGTGACCCAGGCTGCAACGGTCATCGCAATGAACACAGACCCAAGGGAAAGGACGAGGAGAACACCGCCCCAGGTTCCCTTCTCGACGCCGACCGGCAGGCCCACGACATCACGGAGAGACGGGATGTACTGCACCCTCAGCGCACTGCCCTCAGCGCTGCAGTCGCCATCAAGAACGACGGCCCGCGGCTGTCCGCCTGTGTCGGCCACGAAGGTGCCTTCGGCGTAGCACGTCGTGAAGAGGAGGTGCCAGTTTCGCTCGGCGGCGGTGATCATCATCGTCCCAGGCGAGCCCTCACCGCGAAGCGCGGTGATGCTCACGTAGGAGTCGTTGATCGCCAGGATGGACACGAAAGTGAGTCCGAGAAGGATGAGGGCCCCCACCAGCCAGCTGAGGACTCTCTTCACGTGGTCATCCTGGCAGAAGGATGACGACCTGAGGTGAGCTGCCGCTCAGCGCCCACGCCGGAGCAGGTCGGACGGAAGGTCGCGCAGGTTGGCGGTCACGATCACGTCGGCACGTCAGGTCACGTTGCTCTCTGGTTCGCCGTCCAGCGACTCACGACGCAGTCTCAGCACTGGCGCTGCGCTGTTATGACCGCCTGAGCAGTTCAGGAGAGAACCAGCTCTCCCTCGAGCGGGACGCTGCCAAGCTCGATGCTGAGCTTCACGTCTCGCCCGGAGGTGTGGCAGGTCACCGACAGGTAGCCCGACAAATCGTCCGAATCTCGCGAGTCTTCCCGGCAGCCGGCCGCCTCCGCGTCCGCCAGCAACTGATCCAACCCATCGTGTTCCCACGACGCGTAGACCCGGCCACCGGAGTCGCAGCTATCGCCGAACCCCGTGACGTGCAGGCTCGGAAGCCGGGCGCCAAGCTCATTGACCGCGCGGTTCAGCTGTGCCGTCGCGATGTCGCCACAGGATGGGGCGATCACGTTCGATTTCAGCCACCAGAAGACCAGCCCACCGCTGAGCGGCACGCTCACGACGACCAGGATGATCCAGGCCAGGGCACGATCAGACAACTTCATGTCACCGCCGACGTTGCTGGGGCCGCATTCAGGTTGAGAACTACTCCAAACCTACCCCCTCTTCGAGGTGCACCAGTGGCCGCTCGGAGGCCGCAACGATGCGAGGCGGAACGGCGTCTACGTAGTCAAGGAGGTTCAACTGATCATGAACCGCTCGCGCTCTGGACGTCTCCTGCTACTGACGGCAGCCGTCGTGGCTGGGTGCGTCCTGTTGGCTGGCTGCACCGCGGCACACAATGAGCCCGCGTCGACGCCAACGCCCACACCGGCGCCGGGACAACTGGTCGGACACCTCTACTCGGAGGGTGGCCAAGACCCGAAGAGGTATGGGTATCCGGCGAAGCTGACTGCGACCGCGATCTACGCCTCGGCACCGGCTGTCTACAACTTCGAGGCCGGCAGTGACGGCGCCTTTCGAGTCACCTTGCCGCCGGGCTACTACATGGTCACCACCTCCTCGATCGGGAGCAGATCCACAATTCAGACGAGGCCGGCAGAGGTGACCATCTGGTCCGGCGGCACCTACACACTCGAACTCACCTCAATCCACCCGTAGCCGCGGCGCACGTTCGACACGGCCGTCGCTGGGCGCTGCACGACCCCTTTTCTGCGAGGTCCGGCGCCAGGAGGCCCTCTCCTCGTTCGGGACCGACACAGCCATCTCAAACTCAAGATGTTGGAGGCCGCTGCGTCCCTCGCCATCGATCTGCTCGCCCCGACGCGCCATAGACTGCCGTCGTGCCTCTTGAGGAAGACGACCGCGACGTCATCCGCCAATGCCTGCGGGCTGTGGTCGACGGCCCGTTCTTCCCCGACAGCGAGTTTCACACCCTGTTCGGGTTCGAGCGAACCGAGCTTCGACGCATTGCCGAAAGCTGGCCGGTGTGGGACGACCCAGTCGAACAGTCGGACGCGGTCAGCAACGCCTTCAACAACTTGCTCGGATACCCGCACGGACGTTGGGATGTCTGGCATGACTACATCACCCCAATCTCGAGCGATGTGGCGCGCGTCTTCACGCGATGGAGGGGCGAGCTTGAGACCGACCGATCAGGCAAGGGCTACTTCGATCGGCTCCGGTGACCCGTTCAGCTGGTCAGCCGCGCCTCTCGCTTCACTGCGCGACAGCCACGGTGCTGAATGAATCCGTTGGTGTGAGCGATGCGGCGACCTCGCCGGAAACATCAAGGCTCCGGGGCCGGCGGGGAAGATCTGGTGGGCCTAACTGGACTTGAACCAGTGACCTCTGCCTTATCAGGGCAGCGCTCTAACCGTCTGAGCTATAGGCCCGCCGCGCGGGTTAACACGCAAGGTGAAAGGTTACCGACTCCCGTCCAGAGGCTCAAATCGGGGCGAACGTGAGCGGCTGGACGGTAATGGAACCGTCCCCACGAGTTGGGCTGACCAGGGTGGACGGTAATGGAACCGTCCCCGAGGATCTGGGACGTAACAGGAACCGTCCCCTTTCGTCCCGGAGGGGCGAGGGGGGACCGACTCGGAGGGGTCAGTCTTCAGCGAGGGTGACTTCCAGGCCGCCGAGGATGTTGGCGGACAGGTTGTACAAGAAGGCGGTCAGGGTGCCCAGCGCGGTGATCAGCACCACGTTCACCGCAGCGATCAGGGCGCTCAGGCCGAGCACCTTGTTGGTGCTGATGTAGTCCTGGATGCTCCAGGTATCGGTGCTGGTCGGGCTGGCGATGATCTTGGTGATCTGGTCGTTCAGCGCCTCGAAGACTCCCGAGGACGCCACCACGTTCCACAACACGTAGACCGACACCCAGAACATGATCCCGAAGGCGATCGAGAACAGGAACGAGGTCTTCATCACCGACCACGGATCCACCCGGGACAAGCGCAGTCGCGCCTTGCGGGTCCGACGCAGTCCGGTGCGCGGCTTCGGCTGCTCAGCGGTTGCAGCGGTCGGGACGACCGGGGCCGGCGGCACAGGCGCGACCACCGGAGCCTGCACTGGAGCCGACGCTGCCTCGGCGGCCGGACGGTTTGTCGCTCGGCCGCGGGACGAACCAGAAGCCGGCGGGTTGGCCGCCTTGGCGCTCACGGCACGAGTCCGTCCGGTGTTCGGGCCCTGGCTCTTGCTGTCGCGGGATCGCGGAGCGACCGGCACCTTGGGCAGACGCACCACGGTGTCTGCCATGCCCTCGTTCCACTTGGCCTCGCCAGTGGCCCCCTCGACACTCCACTGAGCGTCTGCGCCACCCTTGGGGGTGGACGACGCGGGGTCTGGTTGGTCAGTCACCGGTTCCCTCCTCGGCGTTCGGCTCGACCTCATCGGTGCTGGCCGTCGGCTGTTGCGCCTCAACGCTACCTTGCTCGTCGGCTTCTGGGTCAACGGATCCGGAAGTCTCTTCGTCCGTGCTGGATTCAGGGTTGAGTGCGATCACCGAGACCGCATCGTTCCCAGCCACCGCCACGAACTTGACCCCCATGGTGTCGCGGCCCTTGGCCGGCACGTCCGCCACCGCCGAACGAGTGATCTGGCCGCTGGTCTTGATGGCGATCACCTCGTCGGATTCCTGGACGACCAGGCCACCCACCAGGGATCCACGATCCTCGTTGAGCTTCATGGCCTTGATGCCCAAGCCGCCGCGGCCCTGCTGGCGGTACTCGCTGACCGCGGTCCGCTTGGCGAAGCCGCCGTCGGTCACGGTGAACACGAACCGATCGTCCTCAGGCATGTCCGCCCCGATCACCGACATGCTCAGCAGAGCGTCGCCGGCACGGAACTTCATGCCGGTGACGCCGGACGTCGCCCGTCCCATCGGACGTAGCTGTTCATCATCGGCGGCGAACCGGATCGCCTGCCCCTTGCGGGAGATCAGCAGGACGTCGTCATCGGCCGAGCACAGCGAGGCACCGATCAGTTCGTCGTCCTCCTCACGGAAGTTGACCGCGATCACACCGGCCTGGCGCGGGGAGTCGTAGGCGCGCAACTCGGTCTTCTTGACCAGGCCATTGCGGGTGGCCAGCAGCAGGTACGGCGCATCGTCGTAGCTGCGCAAGGTGAGAACCTCGGCGATCTGCTCATCAGGCAGGAAGCTGAGCAGTCCGGCCACGTGCCCGCCCTTGGCGTCACGTCCGGCTTCGGGCAGCTGCCACACCTTGGCCCGGTAGACCCGGCCCAGGTTGGTGAAGAACAAGATCCACTGGTGGTTGGTGGTCGCGAACAGGTGATCCACCTCGTCGTCGGCCCGCAGTGAAGCACCGCGGACGCCCTTGCCGCCACGCTTCTGGGTCCGGTACAGGTCGGTCCGGGTCCGCTTGGCATAGCCACCACGGGTGATGGTGACCACCATCTCGTCGTCGGGGATGAAGTCCTCGTCGGACAGGTCGCCGTCAGCAGCGATGATCCGGGTCCGCCGTTCGTCGCCGTACTTGTCGACGATCTCGGCCAGTTCGGAACTGATGATCTGACGCTGCCGCTCGGGCCGGACCAGGATGTCCTGCAGGTCCTTGATCTGGGTCTCCAGCTCGGCCAACCGGGCGATGATCTGCTCGATCTCCATGGCGGCCAGCCGGCGCAGCTGAGTGTTCAGAATGTGCAGCGCCTGGTCGTCGTCGATGCCCAGCAGTTCCTTCAGACCCTCGCGAGCCGCCTCGGCGGTCCGGGAAGCCCGAATCAGCGCCAGCACTTCGTCCAGCCGGTTCAGCGCAGCCACCAGGCCACGATCCAGGTGGGCCCGCTTCTCGGCCTCCTGCAGCCGGAACGCCGTGCGCCGCTGGATGACCTGCATCTGGTGCTTGACCCAGTAGCTGATGAACTGATCCAGCCGCAGGGTGCGCGGCACCTCGTCGACCAGCGCCAGCATGTTGCAGCCGAAAGTGTCCTGCAGCTGAGTGTGCTTGTACAGGTTGTTCATCACCACGCGCGGCTGAGCGTCCCGCTTGAGGACGATCACCAGCCGCTGCCCGGTACGCGCGGACGAGTCGTCGCGGATGTCGGCGATGCCGGTCAGCTTGCCGGAGTTCACCAGTTCGGCGATCTTGATGGCCAGGTTGTCCGGATTGCACATATGCGGCAGCTCAGTGACCACCAGCAGAGTGCGTCCGGCCTTGTCCTCTTCGATGTCGATGACCGCCCGCATGATCACCGAACCACGACCGGTGCGGTAGGCGTCCTCGATGCCCTGGCGTCCGACGATCAGCGCGCCGTTGGGGAAGTCCGGGCCCTTGACCCGTTCCATGGCCGCTTCGAGCAGCTCTTCCTTGCTGGCCTCTGGGTGATCGAGCGCCCACTGAACGGCCGAGGACACCTCGCGCAGGTTGTGGGTCGGGATGTTAGTGGCCATGCCGACCGCAATACCGGTCGATCCGTTCACCAACAGGTTCGGGAACCGGGCCGGAAGGACCGTCGGCTCGAGTTCACGGTTGTCGTAGTTCGGGACGAAGTCGACGGTGTTCTCGGTGATGTCGCGGACCATCTCCATCGACAGCGGCGCCATCTTGCACTCGGTGTATCGCATGGCGGCGGCCGGGTCGTTGCCGGGAGAGCCGAAGTTGCCCTGCCCGGCGACCAGCGGCGCCCGCATCACCCACGGCTGCGCCAGGCGCACCAAGGTGTCGTAGATCGCCGAGTCACCGTGCGGGTGGTACAGACCCATCACCTCGCCGACCACGCGGGAGCACTTGTTCCAGCCGCGGTCGGGACGGTAGCCGCCGTCGTACATGGCGTAGAGCACCCGGCGGTGCACCGGCTTGAGGCCGTCGCGGACGTCCGGGAGCGCACGGCCGACGATCACGCTCATGGCGTAGTCGAGGTAGGACCGCTGGATCTCGACCTGCAGGTCGATCTCCTCGGTCTTGGCCTTGGTCGGAACCAGGCCCTGCTCGGGAGCTTCGAGCTCGACGTTTTCGAGCTCGTTGTCCTGCGGCTCGTTCGGGCCGTCAGTCATTGCGTTTCTCCTTCACCCCCGGCCGGTTCTGGCTCTTCGTCCGGCTGGGGCCGTTGCGGGTCTTCAGCTGTGGGGGGACGGCTTCGACTAGATGTCGAGGAAGCGGACGTCCTTGGCGTTGCGCTGGATGAAACTGCGGCGCTGTTCGACGTCCTCGCCCATCAGGATCGAGAACATCTGGTCGGCCGCGGCCGCGTCCTCCAAGGTGACCTGGAGCAGCGAGCGCTTGTCTGGATCCATGGTGGTGTCCCACAGGTCGCCGGCGTCCATCTCGCCCAGACCCTTGTAGCGCTGGATCGGGTTCACCTGCGGCAGCTTCTTGCCGGCGGCCACGCCCTCGTCGCGCAGCCGGTCGCGCTCCTCGTCGGAGTAGGCCAGCTCGTGAGCGGAGTTGCTCCAGCGCAGCCGGAACAGCGGCGGCTGGGCCAGGTAGATGTGGCCGGCGTGGATCAGCGGCTTCATGAACCGGAACAGCAACGTCAGCAGCAGGGTGCGGATGTGGGCACCGTCGACGTCGGCATCGGCCATCAGGACGATCTTGTGATAACGCAGCTTGTCCAGATCAAAGTCGTCCTGGACGCCGGTGCCGAGGGTGTTGAAGATCGCCTCGACTTCCTTGTTCTGCAGGATTTTGTCCAGCCGGGCCTTCTCGACGTTCAGGATCTTTCCGCGGATCGGCAGGATCGCCTGGGTCCGCGGGTCGCGTCCACCCTTGGCCGAGCCACCGGCGGAATCGCCCTCGACGATGAACACCTCACACTCGCTGGGTTCGGTGGACGAGCAGTCGGACAACTTGCCGTACTGGCCGCGGTTCAGCAGACCCTTACGGCTACGGGCGATGTCGCGCGCCTTGCGGGCGGCCAGTCGGGCAGTGGCCGCGGCCTGCGACTTGCGGACGATGTCCTTGCCCTCGGCCGGGTTCTTCTCGAACCAGTCGCCGAGCAGGTCGTTGACGACCTTCTGGACGAACGAGCGCGCCTCAGTGTTGCCCAGCTTGGTCTTGGTCTGGCCCTCGAACTGTGGCTCGGCCAGCTTCACCGAGATGATCGCGGTCAGGCCCTCGCGGATGTCGTCGCCCGATACCCGGTCGTCCCGCTTCTTGATCATTCCCCAGGTCTCGCCCCACTTGTTGACCGTGTTGGTCAGCGCGGCCCGGAAGCCCTCTTCGTGGGTGCCGCCCTCGTGGGTGTTGATCGTGTTGGCGAAGGTGTGGACGCTCTCGTTGAACGAGGAGTTCCACTGCATGGCCACCTCGAGGCTCATCTTCTGCTCGTCGGAGACGGCGTCGATGGCGATCACCGAGGAGTGGATGGTCTCCTTGGTGCCGGTCAGGTACTTCACGTAGTCGATCAGGCCGTCGGTGTAGAAGAAGGTCTGCTCGCGCCGCTCGGGCTCGTCATCGTCCTCGGAAACCGGACGCCGATCAGCCAGGACGATCTTGAGGCCCTTGTTCAGGAAGGCCATCTCCCGGAAGCGAGTGGCCAGCGTCTCGTAGGAGTAGTTCGTCGTCTCGAAGATCGTCGGGCTGGCGAAGAAGGTGATCGTCGTGCCGGTCTTGTCGCTGGCCTCCAGGCGCTCCAGCGGAGCCAGCGGATCGCCCAGGTTGAAGCTCTGCTGCCAGTGGTAGCCGTCGCGCCACACGTCCGCGGTCAGCGAATCCGACAGGGCGTTCACAACCGAGACGCCGACGCCGTGCAAACCGCCGGAGACCTTGTAGCCACCGTCGCCGAACTTGCCGCCGGCGTGCAGGATGGTCAGGGCGACGGTCAGCGCCGAGATCTTCTCCTTGGGGTGCTCGCCGACCGGGATGCCGCGGCCGTTGTCGGTGACCCGGATCCCGTCACCTTCGAGCAGTTCGACCAGGATGTTGTCGCAGTAGCCGGCCAGAGCTTCGTCCACCGCGTTGTCGACGACTTCGTAGACGAGGTGGTGCAGGCCGCGCTCACCGGTCGAGCCGATGTACATGCCCGGACGTTTACGGACGGCCTCGAGGCCTTCCAGGACGGTGATCGCGGAAGCGTCGTAGTTGCCCGCGGCAACGTGGGCGGCTTCGGCGGCGGATTGGGCGGCGACGCTGGGGTCGTCTGTCACTCGGGTTCCCCTCGGACGTGATAATGGCCACCAGCTGCCGGGCAGCTAGCGGCGCTCTTCCAACGTCCCAATACTACCGCATCCACCCAAGATTCCTGGTCACCGATCACACTCAGTGTGGCTTGTCCGGCCTTTCAGGCCGTTTTGGAGCCTCTGACGGGGGTCTGGACAAGGACGGATATGCACTAGCGGCCCTCAGGCGGCCAAATCGGCCCCCGTCGGTACGAAATGGGGACGGTTCCTGTTACGTCCCAGCGGGAGCGTGGGACGTAACAGGAACCGTCCCCTTGTGACTCAGCCGTAGGTGTCGCGCGGGCCGCGGCCGGGAACCGAGCGCGGGCCCTTCTTCCAGCTGGGCGCCTGGGGTCCGATCACCTGGACCCGGGTCACGCTGCCCTGCCCGAGTTGCTCGTTGAGCACTGCGACCAGTTGCGGGGCGATGCTGCGCAGCGACGCCGCCCAGACCGTCGAGTCGGCGCGGACGGTCAGCACTGTCTGCGCGTAGGACTCCGGGGTGGAGTGGGCGGCGTTCACCGGGCCGACCAGCGCCGGCCAACGGGCCAGCAGCTGATGGACGTTCACCTCGGCGGTCCAGCCCTGCGAGTCCATGACGCCCTTGAGCAAGTCACCGACCCGGGTCGGTTCGTCGACCGGACGCTCTCGCGGCCCCCGCTTCGGCTTGGGGGCGGCGCCGCGGGCGGCGCGAGCGATCTGCCGGGCCAACTCCTGGCCCTCCGGATCATGATCGCTCATTCCACCTCCTCCACCGTGGCCGCGGAGACCTGATAGCGCCGGCCGGCCAGCACCGGCGGCACATCGGCAGCCACTGCTGCGGTGATCAACACCTGCTCTGCAGAGCCCACCAGATCGGCGAGCCGGTCGCGCCGCGTCTCGTCCAATTCTGCGAAGACATCGTCCAGGATCAATACCGGCTCCACTCCGTCCGCGCGGAGCAGGGTGAAAGCGGCCAGCCGCAACGCCAAGGCACTGGACCAGGATTCGCCGTGCGAGGCGTACCCCTTGGTCGGCAGCCCGCCGAGGGTGAGGGTGAGGTCGTCGCGGTGCGGTCCGACCAGACACAGGCCGCGGGCGATCTCTTCGCCGCGGCGGGTCGCCATCTGCTCCAGCAGCGCCTGGGTGAGCTCGGCGATCGAGGCCTCCTCCTCGCTGACCGCGCTCGACTTGTAGGTGATGCCGGCCTCGTTGTTGGTGGGCGCAATGTCGGCATAGGCCCGAACCAGATGGGGACGCAGTTCGCCCAGCGTGGTCAACCGAGCCGCGACCAGTTCGGCGCCGAGGGCGGCAAGTTGGCCGTCCCAGACCTCGAGGGTGGCCGCCACGTCCGCACTGGAGCTGCGTCCGGCGCGTCCGGACAGTGACTTCAGCAAGGTGGCCCGCTGCTTCAGCACCCGGTCGTAGTCGGCCCGGACGCCGGCCAGCCGCGGCCAGCGCGCCGTGATCAGCGCGTCCAGATAGGCCCGACGATCGGAAGGATCACCCTTGACGATGGCCAGGTCGTCCGGTGCGAACAGCACGACCCGCAAGGCACCGAGAAGATCACGGGGCCGGCGAAGCGGGCCGCGGTTGAGTGAGGCCTTGTTGGCTCGGCCAGGAATGATCTCGACCTCGAGCAGCAGGCTGCGCGGATCGTCCAGCCCGGCCTGCACCTTGCCGCGGACGATGGCCCGCTCGGCACCGGCTCGGACCAACGGTTGATCGCCGGCCACCCGGTGCGAGCCGAGGGTGGCCAGGAACTCGACCGCCTCGACCAGATTGGTCTTGCCCTGTCCGTTCGCCCCGGTGAACACGGTGACGCCGGCTGCCAACGGCACCTCGGCAGAGGTGTAGTTGCGGAAATCGGCAAGGCTGAGGTGGGTGACAAACATCTAGCTCCCTGCCGCCGGCCAACGCAGGCGCATGCCGATGCCCTCCGACTAGGACGGAAGGCGCATCAGCATGATCACATGCCGGTAATCGCCGAGCTCCTCGCCGTCGATCTCGTTCAGTCCGGTCAGCAGGCAGGGCTTGCCCGGAGCGGTGAACGAGAACTGGACGTACGGAGCGTCCAACGCAGCCAGCGCATCCTGCAGGTAATGCGGATTGAAGCCGGCCGCGGTCATCGATAGCCCGTTGCCGGTGGTGTCGGTGACCACAGCCTCCAAAGCCTCGACGGCCTGGGCCTGGTCGCCGGTGGCGGCCTCGAGAGTGATCGAGCCGTCGGCGATCAGCATCCGCAGCGAAGTATTCCGCTCGGCGACCAGGCCGACGCGCTTCACGGCGGCGATCACGTCGGTGGTATTCGCCCGGACGCTCACTGCGGCCTGAACGCTCATCAGGTGGCGAACCTTCGGGAACTCACCGTCGAGCAGACGCGTGGTGATCTGGCGGACGCCAGCAGCACCGGTGCCTTCGAAGCCGATCAGGCCGTCGCCGGTCGCGGCTGCCGACAGGCTCACCGTCACGGCCTCGCCCGCGGTCATCGACTTGGCAGTCTCAGCCAGCACTCGGGCCGGCACCAGCGCCGCACCCTCACCCGAACTCGAGCGCGGCGACCACTGCAACTCCTTCAGCGCCATCCGGTAGCGGTCGGTGGCCAGCAGCGACAAGGTCTCGCCCTCGATCTCCATCCGGACACCGGTGAAGACCGGCAGCAGCTCGTCCCGGCCGGCAGCGATGACGACCTGGCCCACCGCCTTGGCGAAGTCTTCGCTGGGGATGATGCCGGTGGCCTCGGGCATCTCCGGGAGTGCCGGGTAGTCGGCGACCGGGAGCGTCTGCAAGGTGAACCGGGCGGTGCCGCAGACCAGTTCCATCTTGGTCTGGTCGGCGCTGATCTCGACGGTCTTGTTCGGCAGCGAGCGAGCGATGTCAGCCAGCAGCCGTCCCGAGACCAAGGCCACACCGTCATCACTGACGTCGGCCTTCACGGTGATCTGTGCGGAGGTCTCGTAGTCGAAGCTGCTCAGTACCACCTGACCAGCGGAGGCCTTCACCAGCAGTCCAGCCAGGATCGGCACACTCGGACGAGTGGGCAGGCTGCGGGCAGCCCACTGGACGGCTTCGGCCAGAACGTCGCGGTCGAGACGGATCTTCACGATGACTCCCTAGAAATCAACTTGCCGCGATCATATCGGCGCAGGTCGCCCGAGACATGGTTGCCTGGTCCAGGCAGTATCCCCCAGTTGTGCAGAACTCGTCCTTGAAGTTCTGGGACATGTATCAATTCGTACTCGTAGTAGCGGCTGTGGATCCGGTGGATAACTCCCGTTTGGGCTGGTGATCCCGCCTCAGAGCCTGTGGATGATGGTTGTGGATGAATCTGGGAGAACGACGCCGAGCTGAGGATGAGTCGAGCGGGCCCGGACTGTACACACAGGCGTCCCCAGTTATCCCCAGGGTTGTTCACATCAGTGCACAGTCACCCGTGGGAGGGACAGCGTTGGTATCTGGTTGGCTAGAGGTTTCCATGGCGTTCACGCGGCGCGGCGCGCTGTGCTAGAGAGCAGGCGCGACAATGCGCCTGTGGACAACCGGGCTCAGCGCAGAGTCGACTGCCGGATCCGGTTGGTGATCTCGGTGATCTGGTTGAAGACGCTGCGTCGTTCCCGAATGAGGTGGCGAATCTTCCGGTCGGCATGCATGACCGTGGTGTGATCGCGGCCGCCGAACAGCTGGCCGATCTTCGGCAGCGACAAGTCGGTCATTTCTCGGCACAGGTACATGGCGATCTGGCGTGCGGTGACCAGGACGTGGGTGCGGCTCTGGCCGCAGAGTTCATCCACAGTGACCGAGAAGTAGTCGGCCACGTGGGCCATGATCGCCGAGGAGGAGATCTGGGTTTCGCCGCCGTCGGGAATCAGATCGCGCAGCACGATCTCAGCCAGCGACAGATCAACCTCTTGACGGTTCAGGCTGGCGAAGGCGGTGACCCGGATCAGGGCGCCTTCGAGTTCGCGGATGTTGGTCTGGATCTTGCTGGCGATGAACTCCAGGACGTCCGGGCCGGCGGTGAGTCGCTCGGCAACGGCTTTCTTCCGCAGAATCGCAATGCGGGTTTCGAGGTCGGGGGGCTGGACGTCGGTCATCAGTCCCCACTCGAACCGGCTGCGCAGCCGGGGCTCGAGCGCCTCCAGTGCTTTGGGCGGACGGTCCGAGGTCAGCACGATCTGCTTCTGAGCGGTGTGCAGGGTGTTGAAGGTGTGGAAGAACTCTTCCTGAGTCTGGATCTTGCCCTCGAGGAACTGGATGTCGTCGACCAGCAGGACGTCGACTTCGCGGTACTGGCGGCGGAACTCGGCGGTCCGGTTGGCCGACACGGCGTTGATGAAGTCGTTGGTGAGCTCCTCGGTGGAGACGTACTTCACCCGGACCCGGTCGTAGTAGTTGCGAATGTAGTGACCGACGGCGTGCAGCAGGTGCGTCTTACCCAGCCCGGAATCGCCGTAGATCATCAGCGGGTTGTACGCCTTGCCGGGCGCCTCGGCCACGGCTACCGCGGCCGCGTGGGCGAAGCGGTTGGAGTTCCCGATGACGAAGGTCTCGAAGGAGTACTTGGGGTTCAGCCGGTCGCCGGCGCGCTGGGCAGCTTTGGTGGGCACCGGGTCGGGCTCGGTGACGAAGGCGTCGAGCTCTTCCTCGGCAGCCTCTTCTTCGGCGATCGAGGCATCGACGGTGATGGCCAGCCGGACCGGACGGTCGAAGTACTCGCTGAGCTGAGCCTCAATGATGGGACGCAGCCGGGACTCCACCCGTCCACGGGTGAACTCGTTGGCGACAGCCAGAATCACCAGGGAATCGTGGATGGCGATCGGACGAGTGCCCTGCAGCCAGGCCAGGGTCGAGGGATCTGAGTTCTTCCGGACGTGATCCCACGCGTGGGCGAGCTCGGCAGAGGCAGGATCAGCGTTCGTTGGAGACTGCGACATCGATTCGACCCGGCTCCCTTCCTGCCCGTGTCACCCGTTACCCACATGGTTGTCCACAGAATGTGTACGAGTACGCACGGCAGCGCACGGGGGTGAATCCGTGGCGGCTGTCCAGCAACTTAGCGACCGCTGAAGGACTTCGCAAACAGTTTTCAGAATTGGCCACAGCTTGACCGGCGTGTCGTCTGGACGCTGTGTGGAAAGTGGTCCGGTTTGCCCGTGATCGGGCCGTCCGCGTATCGTTGGACGGTCGCACCAGCGGCATCCGTGCGTCCAGGTGGGCGCATCAGCTTCGAGAACCTACCGAATATGGGAGCACTCGCGTGAGCAAGCGCACTTTCCAGCCGAGCAACCGGCGTCGCAGCCGCACCCATGGCTTCCGTCTGCGGATGCGCACCCGTGCAGGGCGCGCCATCATTTCGGCTCGGCGCCGTCAGGGCCGCGCCCGTCTGGCCGGCTGAGCCGGCGGGCGGTGCTGCCTGCGCAGTCGCGACTTCGCCGTCCTGACGAGTTCCGCGACACCCTGCATCAGGGCGTCCGTTGTGGGCGCAGGAGCCTTGTGATGCACGTCCGTTCCAATGGGACCGACGGGTCGCGGGCGGGCTTTATCGTGTCCAAGGCCGTGGGCAAGGCCGTCACCCGGAATCGGGTGAAGCGCCAATTGCGTCATTTGGCGGCCGCCGCTCTGCCGGTGACTCCGTCCGGCGTGGACGTCGTGGTCAGGGCGTTGCCGTCCTCGGTTGCGGGTGATCTCAGGGAAGACTTCGATACCGCGCTGCGCGACTGCCTGGGGAGACTGGCCTCATGAGGTATGTCCTGATCGGCCTGTTGAAGGTCTATCGCGCGGTGATCTCCCCGCTGTACGGCAATGTCTGCAAGTACTACCCGTCCTGCTCGGCCTACGCCTTGGAAGCGGTGACGGTGCATGGCTCTGTGAAGGGAAGCTGGCTCGCGGCGCGTCGACTGCTGAGCTGCCACCCGTGGGCCGCCGGTGGGTACGACCCGGTTCCCGGAACTGAAGCTGCGGCGGCTTGGGCCGCTGAGCAGGCTGCTGCCTGCAACTGCACCAACGACGGCGCCCAGCGCGCCCGAGAGGCGACATGTTGAACCTACTGTCTTTGATCCCACTGAGTTTGTGGGACGACTTCATGCGCATGCTGGACGCAATGATGCAGCCGCTCTACTGGGCGGTGTCCGGCGTGATGGTCGGCTTCCACTGGTTGCTGAGCTTTGTGTTCGACCCGAACTGGGGCGGCACCTGGGCACTGTCGATCGTGTTGCTCACCGTGGTGATCCGGACGCTGCTGATCCCGCTGTTCGTGCGGCAGATCAACTCGGCGCGGAACATGCAGCTGCTGCAGCCCAAGCTCAAGGAGCTCAACGAGAAGTACGGCTCCGATCGGGAGAAGCTCGGTCAAGAGACCATGAAGCTGTACAAGGAGGAGGGCGTCAACCCGATGGCCTCCTGCATGCCGATCCTGCTGCAGATGCCGATCTTCATCGCGTTGTTCAACGTGCTGAACAGCGTGTCCCGCACGGTCGTGCCCGAGAACGCCACCGGCTACCTGCCGACCGTGCTGGGTCACTTCTTCCAGCAGGACGCCACCTTGGTGACGTCGCTGCAGAAGGCGACGATCTTCGGCGCGCACATCTCGCAGACCTTCCTGCCGATGACCAGCTTTGGCGCAACCCAGGTGGTGGCGCTGGTGCTGATCGTGCTGATGACCGGCGTGCTGTTCATCACCCAGATGCAGCTGATGCGCAAGAACATGCCGCCGGACGCCATGACCGGCCCGATGGCTCAGCAGCAGAAGATGATGCTGTACATGTTCCCGGCCATGTATGCCATCGGCGGCGTGAACATCCCGATCGGTGTGTTGGTCTACTGGTTGACCACCAACACCTGGAACATGGGTCAGCAGTACATCCTGATCCACAACAACCCGGCCCCCGGTACCCCGGCCTATATCGACTGGGAAGAGCGGATGCGGGCCCGGGGCAAGGATCCCGACGAGATCGCAGCCAAGCGACGCGGTGCGTCCAAGCGGCCTGCGGCTGGCCCGGCCACGGTGGCCCGTCAGTCGACAGCTAGCGAGGGTGCTACGGCGTCGGAGGGTTCCGGCGTGCAGCGCCAGGTCGTCCAGCGGCAGCAGCCGCGGAAGAACGCCCGCGCCGCCCGGAAGAAGTGAGCAGAGCCAGATGGAAGAGGAAGTTGCGATGAGCGAAGAGAACAACGAGGTCGTGGTGGCGACCGAGGAGGATCAGGTCGAGGCCGCCGAGGGCCGGTCGAAGAAGGAGACCGCCCTGGAGAATGAGGGCGAGATCGCTGCGGACTACCTGGAGGAGTTGTTGGACATCGTCGATCTCGACGGTGACATCGACACCTTCATCGAGGGTGGTCGGGCGCACGTGTCGATCCTGAATGGCTCTGAGGTGCTGGTTGGCCGGGACGGAGAGGTCCTGGAGGCTTTGCAGGAGCTGGCCCGGCTGGCGGTGATGACCGAGACCGGTCATCGCAGCCGACTGATGCTCGACATCGCCGGCCACCGGGAGACCCGGCGGACGGCGCTGCAGGAGTTGGCGGCCGACGCGGTCAACGAGGTCAAGGAGTCCGGGGAGCCAGTACGGCTCTCCCCGATGAACCCGTTCGAGCGGAAGATCGTCCACGACGCCGTTGCGGCAGCCGGCCTGATCAGCGAGTCCGAGGGCGAGGAGCCACAGCGCCGCGTTGTGGTGCTGCCCAAGGCGTGAACACTGACCCGTCGGCCCACTTCGGGCCGGCCTCTCAGTCGATAAGGCAATATGTCGAGATATTGTCTTCAAGGGGCATTGAGTGGGGTCTTCTGGGTCCGCGCGAGGGTGATCGGCTCTGGGACCGGCACATCCTGAACAGTGTGGCGGTGGCCTCGCTGATCCCGGAAGGTGCGACGGTGGTGGACGTGGGGTCCGGCGCCGGGCTGCCCGGCTTGCCGTTGGCGCTGTTCCGCCCGGATGTGATGATGACCCTCCTGGAGTCGCTGCTTCGCCGATCGGAGTTCCTACAGCTTGCGGTGGATGAGTTGGGCCTGCAGGACCGGGTGCGCGTGGTGCGTGCGCGGGCCGAGGAGCACCGGGAGTGCTATCAGGTGGTGACGGCGCGCGCGGTCGCTCCGCTGGAGCGTCTTGTCGGGTGGTGCGAGCCGCTGATGGAACGAGGCGGAGCACTACTGGCCTTGAAGGGCTCGAGTGCCGCAGACGAACTGGCTGCTTCGGCGGACGCTCTGAGTGTGCGCGGACTGACTGGCGTGGTGCACGAGTTGGCCGTGCCAGGTACCGATGAGGTGACCTGGGCTGTGGAGATCCGGCGCCGCCGTGACCGCCACCCCTTATCCTGATGTTTCACGTGAAACCCGCTGGTCAGTTGGAGTGTGATGACTATCAAGCCGCCTGAGGCGCCGCGTCGGATTGCGTTCGAGGGGCCGGAAGATCCCACGGAGTCGCCCGACGAGCCGGACGATCTGGACGCGCCCGTTTCACGTGAAACAACGCTCCCCCGGCCGGCTCGGACTCGAACCTTCGTGATCGCCAATCAGAAGGGCGGCGTCGGCAAGACCACGACGGCGGTGAACATCGCCACCGCATTGGCGCTCGGCGGCCTTGAGGTGCTGGTCGTCGACTTGGACCCGCAGGGCAATGCGTCCACTGCTCTCGGTATCGAGCATCACGAAGGCATCCAAGGTACCTACGAAGTTCTCACCGCCGGTGCAGCCATCGCGGAGTTGGCGCAGGCGTCCCCGGAGGCCGAGGGGCTGTGGGTGTTGCCGGCCACCATCGATCTTGCTGGGGCCGAAATCGGGCTGGTCAACACCCCGGCGCGCGAAAGCCGCCTCCTCCATGCCCTGCGCGACTACTTCACTGTGCGCACCCCGGACTACATCTTCATTGACTGCCCGCCGTCACTGGGGCTGCTCACCCTCAATGCCCTCGTGGCAGCCACCGAGATTCTGATCCCGATCCAGTGCGAGTACTACGCGCTGGAGGGCGTCACTCAGCTCCTGCGCACGATCAACCTGGTCAAGGGATCGATGAACGACCAGCTGTACTTGTCCACGGTCCTGCTCACCATGTTCGACGGGCGCACCCGATTGGCCACCCAGGTCTCGGCGGAGGTGCGCAAACACTTCGCCGATCAGACGCTGCAGGCGGTGATTCCCCGCTCGGTGCGAGTATCCGAAGCGCCGAGCTACGGACAGACAGTTCTCACCTACCATCCGTCGTCGGCCGGAGCGCAGGCCTACTTCCAGGCTGCAACCGAAATCGCCCAGCGTGGGGCAGAGGGCGAAGAGGAGCACACCGCATGAACGCACAACCGAAGCGGACGGGTTTGGGGCGCGGTCTTGGTGATCTGCTCCAACGCACCGACCCAGAACTAGCTCACGGCGCCGAGGCGAGCGCCCCGGTGGTCGCCGAGCCGCAGGGAGCCCACTTCGCTGAGCTGCCGCTGGATGCCATCACTCCGAACCCGCGCCAGCCGCGCACGAACTTCGACGCGGACGCGCTGGCCGAGCTGGTCGGCTCGATCAAGGAAGTCGGGCTGCTGCAGCCTGTCGTGGTGCGTCCGCTCGGCTCAGGGCACTACGAGCTGGTGATGGGCGAACGCCGCTGGCGAGCCTCCCGAGAGGCCGGGCTCACTGTGATCCCCGCCATCGTCCGCCGCACCGAAGACGCCGACCTACTCCGGGACGCCCTTCTGGAAAACCTGCATCGGGCGCAGCTGAACCCGCTGGAAGAGGCGGCGGCCTACCAGCAGATGCTCAGCGACTTCGGCTGCACGCAGGAAGAGCTCTCGGTACGGATCAAGCGATCGCGCCCGCAGATCTCCAACACAATTCGTCTGCTGCAGCTGCCGGCCCCAGTCCAGCGTCGAGTGGCAGCCGGTGTGCTCAGCGCCGGCCACGCCCGCGCGCTGCTGGCGCTGCCGGACAGTGATCAGATTGAGCATCTGGCCACGCGCATCGTCGCCGAAGGGATGTCGGTGCGGGCGGTGGAGGAGTTGGTGGCCCTCGGCGAGGGCGGGCCCAAACGAGCGCCGCGCAGTCAGCGAATCGCCGAACCCACGCCGGAGGCAACCCGAGTCGCAAACGAGTTGGCCGAGAGGCTCGACACGAGGGTGACCGTCACTCCCGGACGCGGTCGCGGCAAGGTCGTCATCGAGTTCGCCGACCAGGCCGATCTCGAGCGCATTGCCGATCTATTGCTTTAGCTCTATATCGACATATAGCTATTGCTGACCGGCAGCTCCAGGCGGTCGACCGTGAAGGGCAGCGGTGGATAGCTCTCTCCCCGGCTGACCACGCGGAAGCCGAGCCGGGCGTACCACTGGCTCAGCCGCAGATTCTCCGCGACGATGCCAATGCGCAATGTGTCGGCTCCATCAGCGGCCGCGCACTCGGCCGCAGCCCGGATCAGCGCCTCACCGATCCCTCGGTGCCGGAACTCAGGGATCACTGCCAGGTGACGCAACTCCCAGCACCCCTCTCGACGACGGGACGGCCCGGCGAAGGCGCAGCCGACCAGAGCTGCGTCCACCTCGACGCCGAGCAGCTGAGCGGGCCGCGCCACCGCCCGGGCGACGTCACCGACGTCCCAATAGACGGGGTAGTGCGGGTTGTTCTCGGCAGTGATGCCGAACTGCTCCCGGACGCTCTCAAAGCCCGCGTGTAGTACCGCCACCACCTCTGCATAGCGCGAAGAGCCTGGTCGCAGGATCTCCAGGCCAGCGGCGTCCCCTGCCGAGTGTTCGGGACCCGGCTTCGACGCCGTCGCGGGCAATGCATCGTCCATACTGATCGCCTCCGTCCGCCTCCAGAGCGTAGCCAGCCGGGGCGGGCGCACCCGCACAGTTCGGCCCGTGGCGTCCGGACGCCTAATATGAACAGTGCCCCATGGCTCGGCCTCACCGATGGAGTCAGATGCGCAACCTCGCCCCGGTCACCTCCACAGACCTGGCCTCCCTGGCCTGCCCGTACTGTGGCACGGCCGTGTCCGAGGACGAGGAATGGGTGGACACGTCCACACAGGCCTGGGGCCTGTGTGGCTGGCGGGTGCCTGGAGCCCACGGCACCGACGCGCTGATCCTGCTCACCCCGAGCATCGAACCGACATCGGCCCTGATCAAGCGGCTGTGGGTGGCACCGGGGGCGACCGGGCGAGGCCTGGGCAAGCGGCTGATCCAGGGCAGTGCGGCCAATCTGACCCGCAGCTCCATCACGGCGATCCTCAGCCGCGGCTCCCGAACGCACGTCAGCTGCGCCAGCCCGCCCCGAGACTTCCTGCGTGAGGTCGGCTTCACTCGACAGCTGGACGAACGCCTCTACCGACTCGACCTGAACCGGGCAGTCTCCACCCGCAACCCATTGCAGACTCTGCTGGACAGGGTCGCCCAAGTACTACAGCCCGGACCGGGCGAGCCGGCCGCCGGTGGCCTCAGCCCGCGAGCCATGCGTCGCGGGGAGTAGCGGCCGGACGACTCAGAGGTACTCTTCGAGCGCCCTGAGCAGCGTCGACTTCGGCTTAGCGCCGGTGAAGGACTTCACCACTTCACCGCCGACGAACACCTGGACGGTGGGTAGCCCGAGCACGCCCTGCTGCAGCGGGACCTGCGGGTTCACGTTGGTGTCCATCTTCACGAAGGTGATCTTGTCGGAGTACTCGCCGGCCAGCTCGTCCAGGATCGGCGAGAGCTGACGGCAAGGCGCGCACCAGTCGGCCCAGTAGTCGACGACTACCGGCTTGGTGGACTTCAGGACCACCTCGGCGAAGGTGGAATCGGTGACATCAGCGACGGCGGACATGCGGAGCTCCTAGGCGTTCGAGTTGGCGCTAGCCAGGCTAGCGGAGGCATCAGACAGAGTCGCCAGGTAGCGCTCTGCATCCAAAGCTGCGGCGCAACCAGTGCCGGCGGCGGTGATCGCCTGCCGGTAGGTGTGGTCAACCAGGTCGCCACAAGCGAAAACACCGTCAAGATTGGTGCGGGTGCTCGGCGCGGCCACCTTCACGTAGCCGGCTTCATCCACCTCGACCTGGCCCCGGACGATCTCCGAGCGCGGATCGTGACCGATGGCCACGAACAGCCCATCCGCAGCCAGCGAGCGGGTCTCGCCGGTGACGGTGTCGGCCAGCGTGATCGAGTTCAGGGACTGCTCACCGACCAGACCGACGATCTGAGAGTTCCAGGCGAACCGGATCTTCGGATCGGACATCGCACGCTCGACCATGATCTTCGACCCACGCAGCTCATCGCGGCGGTGGATCAGCGTGACCGACTTGGCGAACCGGGTCAGGAAGGTGGCCTCCTCAAGAGCGGAGTCGCCACCACCGACCACGGCGATGTCCTTGTCACGGAAGAAGAAGCCGTCGCAGGTCGCACACCAGGAGACACCGCGCCCGGAGAGCCGATCCTCATCGGCCAGGCCCAGCCGGCGATAGCCGGAGCCCATGGCCAAGATGACGGCCTTGCTCTGGTAGACGGTGCCCTCGGAGTCGGTGACCGACTTTACAGCGCCGGTCAGCTCGACCGCTGCCACGTCATCGGTGATGATCTCGGTGCCGAACTTCTCAGCCTGAGCGCGCATGTTGAACATCAGATCGGGGCCCATCACGCCCTCCGGGAACCCCGGATAGTTCTCGACCTCGGTGGTGTTCATCAGGGCGCCACCAGCGGTGAGCGCACCTTCAAACAGCAGGGGACGCAGCCCGGCGCGGGCGGTGTAGATCGCCGCGGCATAGCCGGACGGGCCGGAGCCGACAATGATGACTTCGCGAATCTCGGACATGGTTCCTCAACAGGTTCTCGGACGCCTCACTCTAGCTGGGACGCCCCGGCATGCAGCTGTAACCACGACGGCCGCGGTCGCATTCCCTATACCCCAGGGTGGTATGCAACCGCGGCCGTCGACGGATTCCGACCGGGCCAGAGGGTCCCCACTCTCCGGCCCAGCCAGAGGCTCTATAGTTTCTTCGTCTTGCCTCCACTGCGAGTGGCCGTCGCCGTCGGGTTGGCCACGAACTCGCAGTGCACCATCTGCAGACTGGCCTTCTTCCGGACCACGACACCCACCTGGTGGTTGCCCACGAAACTGACCGACGAGCGAATCGTCCCGCTGGTGCTGCGGTCGGACAACATCAACCCGTTGGTCCGGTTGTCGGAGATGACATTGGAGCTACCGGAAACCGTCAGCCGCGACTTGCTGGCCAGCGCGATCCCATGCGCACCGGCGCCGGTGATGGTGTTGCCGCTGATCAGCGTGATCACACTCTTCTGACTGGCCGCCACATTGGTCTTGCCTGAGCCGGAGACCACGGTGTCGGTGAGCACCACCGAGCCGCGCCCAGGCAGCGAGACTCCGTAGGCGTCGGAGTCGGCGATCTTCACCCGGGTCAAGGTGGCCCGAGTGCCGGAGCCGGTGATCAGGACACCGTTGTAGTGGTTGCCGACCACGGTGGTGTCGGTGAAGCTGATCACGCCGCCTGCCGTGGTGCCTAGGCCGTGTCGTCCATTGCGGTTGAGGGTGGAGTTGCGCACCGTCAGGCCGCTCGGCCCGGTGGTGGAGATGCCGCAGACCTTGTTGTCGGACAGATCACTGTTCAGCACGGTCGCCCACGAGTTGGCCACGCCCAGCCCGTGACCGGTCTTGCCGGTGGTGGAGCCGGTGACTGCCTGGCCATTGAAGCTGATCTGGCTGTCCGAGATCGTCCCGGTGGAGCCGTCGGACAGCTGGACCCCG
Organism: Actinomycetales bacterium Actino_02; assembly: GCA_001603275.1. GTDB lineage: Bacteria > Actinomycetota > Actinomycetes > Propionibacteriales > Propionibacteriaceae > Propionicimonas. The sequence continues at coordinate 121,657 of LUYM01000030.1, forward strand.
TTGTTGCGGTTGTAGGTCGAATGCAGCCTGGTGGCGCTGAGCACGGAGGCGCGGACGTGGATGCCGTCCCGCGCACTGGCGGTGATGTCGACATCGCGGACGGCCACGGCCGACTTGGCGTAGGCGGCGATGCCGTGCTTGCCGGCCTTGGTGATGTTCAGATTCTTGAACACCACGGACGACCCGGTCAGGCCGAACACATTGGCCGTGCCTTTCGACCCTGCGCTCCAGGACCCGCCGGAGACGCCGGCGGCCGGCAGCGAGGTGAACTGCAGCATCTGCGCTGCCGGAGCGGTCAGCGTGATCGACGCATCGTCGTCAGCGATCAGATAGACGTACCCGGCCATCCGAATGCTCGACCGCAGGGTGTAGGACCCGGCGGCCAGTCGGACGACGTGCGCCTTCTGGGCTGTGCCCGGGTCGGCGATGGCGTACTGCAAAGGGTTGGTGATGTCTCCACTGCCTTGGACGGACGTCAGCCGGTAATCGGTGATGCCAAAGCTGGCGATCACAGATTCCAGTCCTGACGCGGCATGGGCCGGCAGGGTTCCACCGCTCAGGGCGGCAGCACTGGTGACCAGGCCTGCAAGAGCGCAGGCCACAGTCCGCAGGATTTGGGGGGTCATGGCGGTAACCACCTGTTCCAGGTTCTTCAGCTGTATTCGGGACGCTAGCCAGGCGCCCTCACCGTCTTGCCTGGTCAGTGGGGATATCCGCACCGGAGAGCGGCTGCCCGCAGGCATGGCCCGCGGTGGACGGACCCGCGTGCTGCTGAATTCGGTGCCGGACAGTCTGCGGTCATTGCCGACGACTGCTCCGTCAGGTGTTCCTCCTAGCCACCCGTCCCATTAGGGTCAGCAGCGAGGACGACCGCCCCACCCCGAAGGAGCACCGTGACCAGCGAAGAGCCCGGACAGGACCACACCCCGCCCGTCCCCGCCGCACCGCAGGCAGCTGGTGCTCAGGACGGCACGGGCGGGCCCGCGCAAATCCCGCCACCACTGCCGCCGTCGGGTCCGGTTTGGTTCGAACCGCCGCAGCCGATCGCCGCGGCAGCAACACCTGAACTGCACCCAATCGCCACCCAGCCGCGGAGGGGCTGGACCCGTCGCCGCATCGGACTCGGCCTGGCCGCGATCGTCGTCGTGGTGGCACTGGTGGCCGGCTTTGTCACCGGCGGGTTCGGGTTGTTGAACCCCGGCGGCGCGGCCTCTCCGGCCGAGGAGGCCACCAAGGTCGCTCAGAAGTCCGTCCGGCTGTTCAACTCGCTGTCGCTGAAGAACCTGCTCAGCAACCCGTTGACCGCAGCCGGCGACCTCACCATGGAGATCGCGCCGAGCGAAGCTCGTTTGGAGCCGGGCTTCACCACCCTGGACAACGCCGACCTCCTTGCCCTGACCACAGACTCACTGGACTTGCTCGGTGAGCTCTCCGGGTCGTTCACGCTGAGCCTCGACGGGCTGACCAGCGAGGTGATCCCCGTCGGGGACGAGATCGCCCTGGTCAACTTCACCGGCGGCACTCTCACCGTCACGGCCGACGCCGAACGGCTGACAGCCGCTCTGGCGAAGGTTGAGCCGGTAACCGAGGCGCAGCTGACCGCAACGCTCACCAGGTACGGTCTGCCGCCAACCAAGGCGATCGACCTGAACCTGCCCAGCGGTTGGCAAGACGACCTGCTCAACCAGGTCAAGACCTCGCTTCCATACACGGTGAACCTGGCCGACTGCGCCGCCGGGCGGGCCTCGGGACGCTACGGAGACCGCGTCGAAATGGCGAGCATCTGCGCCGCGATCGGGCAGGTCGTGGTCGTGAAGGACGGCGGACGCTGGTACCTCTCGCCGCTGCTCACCGGAAGCCTCGGTCTGGGTGCCGGCACTGGCCCGCAGGACGTGACAGAGCTGACCAGCCCGGAGCGGGTGGCGCTGCTCACGGTTCCGGCAGCGCAGCACGCGAACCCCACCGAGGCACCCGGAGCGCTGATGAAGGCGCTGCTGCACGGCGAAGAGAGGGCCAAACTGGCCGAACTGCCGCTGGCCGAGCGTCGCTACGTGGCCGCCACCAGCATGCTGTCGCAGGTGGACCTGTCCGGCTTCCAGAGCACGAGCCGGTTCTCCGAGATCGGCCGCAAGGGGCAGCAAGCCAAGCTCCGGATCGACCAGCTCGCCCTGACCACTCCGGAGACGTCGGTGGAGATCACCGACGGCTCCTGCATCACCATGGACGGGACGACCAGCTGCCTGAGCGACCTAAAGCGGCCGGCGGCCGACCTGTATGCCGCCTTGAGCATGCTGGATTGGGCACCCTTCGAGGACGCCACCGGGATCAGCAACGACAAGGTGATTCACAAGATCCAAGCAGCCACGGACGCGGCCATCGCCGCCCTCGATCCGAGCCAGATCGGCGTGGTCGCCGTTCAGGAGGACGGCAGCTGGCTGGTCAGCCTCAGCGCCACTGTGGCCGAGCTGCAAAAGCAGCTCCTGGCTGCGGTCCGGACCGGGCTGATCAGCATTCAGGAGTGAGCCACGGCGGCCATGTCGGGGCCGGCTGAGACCGCGTCATCCCGGCCGAGCACCCGTCCTAGGCTCGGCAGGGTGAATCCCGGAAAGTGGGCCGGCAAGGCCCAGGCCTATGCGGAGACCTTCGCGCTGCTCTGTGCCGAGCTGGTCGACCCCCTTCTGGACGCGCTGGACCCGGCTCCGGGCGACACCCTGCTCGATGTCGGCACTGGCACCGGTGCGGTGGCGGCCGCAGCGCTGCAGCGCGGTTGTGACGTGATGGCTGTCGACCCCGAGCCCGACATGCTGTCGCTGGCGGCCCAGAACGCGCCGGCGGCAAAACTCGTCCGGGCCGGACTGCCCGAGTTGGACGGCATCACCGGCCCATTCACCGCGATCGCGGCCAACTGCGTGCTCAACCAGCTGGCCGAGCCGAAAGCGTCACTGCAGCGGATGGTGGGTCTGCTCGCACCGCAGGGACGGCTGGCGGTGTCCACCTGGCCGGCCCAACACGGGGTCCAACAGCTGTGGAATGACGTCGTGGCCCAGTCCGGTGCGGTCATCCCGCCGGGAGCGGAACGGTCCTCGAATCCGGACGGCTAGCGACGCGACCTGGACGGGGTGCGCAGCCTGCTGAACAGCGCCGGCGTCCGGATCGATCGGTTGTGGCTGCACGAGTTCGTCCATGTGGTCGACCCAGAGCTGTGGTGGAGTGGGCCGTCCCGCGGGGTGGCCTGGATCGGCCAGGTCTACCGCGCGCAGAGTGAGGCGGGCGCCACGGCCATGGAGCGCGCCTACCGCCGGCTGAGCGCGGACTACCGGGGAAGCGACGGCCTGCTGCACCTGCCGGCCAGCGCCATCATGGCGGTCGGCGGACGCCCCACTGAGTGAAACTGCCCGCTGAGTAGCAGCGGAGGAGCGCCTAGGATCGCAGGCAAATGCTCAGCCTGATCTCGCCGGCCAAGGCGCTCGACTTCGACTCGCCAGTGCCCAAGACCGCCCACACCATGCCTCGGCTCCTGCAGGACAGCATTGCGCTGGCCGCGGTGATGAAGAGCAAGTCGGTCACTGACCTGGCCCGACTGTCGGGGATCTCGGACGAACTGGCCGCTCTCAACGCCGAACGCTGGGCCGCCTTCGAGGTGCCGTTCGCCGGTTCGTCCGCGCGCGTGGCGTTGCTCGCTTTCAACGGCGACACCTATCAGGGCCTGGCCGCCCGGCAGCGGTTCCACACCCGCGACTACACCGAGGCGCAGAAGACACTGCGGATCCTGTCCGGGTTGTACGGCCTGCTGCGGCCGCTGGATCAGATCCTGGCCTACCGGCTGGAGATGGGGACGCGGCTGGCGACCGAACACGGCGGCAACCTGTACCAGTGGTGGGGCCGGCGGATCACCGAACTTGTAGCCGAGGATCTGGCCGAGGCACCTGGCTCAGAGGTGCTGGTGAACCTGGCCTCGACGGAGTACTTCAGTGCGATCCAGCCCGACCTGCTGGACGCTCGAGTGATCTCGCCACGCTTCGAGGACACCGATCCGCGGGGACGCCGCTCGGTGGTGTCGTTCTACGCCAAGCGCGCCCGGGGTGAGCTGGCCGCCTGGCTGGTGCTGAATCGGGTGCACAGTGCCCGGGCCATCACCGAGTTCGATCAGGCCGGCTATCGCTACGACCGGGCGGCGTCGACCCCGGATCAGCCGGTGTTCGTCCGCTCGTACGCGGCCCGCCAGGCCGCACCGAGCGCCGCCCGCTAGAGCCGAACGCCTCCGCGTGGGCGACGTTTGGCGACGAGGCGTTCAGTGCAGGGTGATGATCTTGCCGCCGGAGCTGGTCGTGGCCGTGCGCCGATTGGCCGAATAGCTGCCCGGCACCTGGTACAGCCGGGCCTTCTTGCGAACCAGCACCGCAGCTCCGCGGTTGCCCTGGTAGCTGACCGTCGCGATGATCCGACCACTGGTGCCCTTGTCGGAGAGCATCAGAGCGTTGCCGGCGTTGCCGTTGAGCTGATTGCCGGTGCCGGTGATGCTCAGCGTGGACCGGCTGGCCAGGGCCACCCCGTGCGCCTTGGCTGCGCTGATCAGATTGTTCGCCTGCAGGGTGAGTCGGCTCTTCCCGGAGCCGGCGATGTTCGACTTCCCGGAGCGGACCACCGAGGTGTCCGACAGGGTGACCGTCCCCTTGCCGGGCAGCGAGATGCCGTACTGGCGCGAGTCGGCGATCTGCACCCCGGTCAGAGTCAGTACGGTCCCCGAACCGGTGGCCAGTACCCCGTTGTAGCCATTGCTGAGGAAGGTGGTGTTGCTGATGGACGCCTGAGTTCCGGCCGAGGTGCCCAGCCCGTGTCGTCCATTGCGGTCGGCGTGGACACCGCTGAGGCTGAGCACTGACCTGCCGGTGCTGGAGATGCCGCAGACCTTGTTGGCCGAGATGCTGGTGTCGATCACTGTGGCCGAGGAGGACGACAGACCCAGCCCGTGCCCGGTCTTGCCGGTGGTGCTGCCGCTGACCGCCAGGCCGTTGGTGTCCAGGATGGAGCCGGTGATCGTCGCGGACGATCCGGCCGACAGCTGGATGCCGTTGCGTCGGTTTGCCGTGGCGGTCAGGTCGGTGGCGGTCAGCCGGGAGCCGTCCAGGTGCACACCGTCGACCTTGTTGCCGGTCGTGCTCACGTCGGTCAGGGTGAGGTCGACTCCGCGATAGCCGGCCACGCCGTGCTTGCCGGCATTCCGCAGGGTCAGGTGGGCCACCTGGAGCCGGGCGGTGGCCGCGGCGAACACCGAGGCCGAACCGCGTCCCTGGGCGTCCCAGGCGCCGCCGTAGACGCCGGCGGTCACTGAGGCGGGGAACCACAGCATCTGGTCGGCAGTGGCGGCCAGGGTGACGGTCGTCCCGTTCTCCGCAGCGAGGTAGACGCGATCGGCGATCCGGACGCTGCCGCGCAGCTGGTACTCCCCGGCCGGGAGGTAGATCAGGTGCGGGCTGTCCGCAGTGCCGGGAACCGCGGCCGCCTGACTCAGCGCGGTGGAGATGTCGCCACTGGCCGTGATCGTGCTCAGCGAGTAGCTGGTCAGGCCGAACTGGGCTGCCGCTTCGTCCGCCGCGGTGGATGCATGGGCGAAGGTGGTTGGACCGCACAGCGCAGCGCTGGCGAGCACAGTGAGGGCGACGCCGAGGCGTCCCAGGTGGATGGTGGGGACCATGGGGGGATTCCAATCAACCGGGAGGGTTGAATCGTCCCAGACCGACCCCCGGGCAGGCCATAAAGCTGCGGATCGCCTCAGGGAGACGATGAATTCCGGGCCGCCGACCACGAGGATCGGCGGCCCGGCTCAGCTCAGCTCAGTCCGTAGGCCCGATGAATCAGGTAGATCGGGTGCTCGGTGCGCACTCCTGAGGACTTCTGGATCTGCCAGCGGCAGGTCTCGGTGTCGCACAGGGCCAGCTCGGAGCTGGTGGCCTTCACCATGTCGAACAGGGGCTTGCCGACGGCCTGGGCGACCTCGTACTTCTCCTTCTTCAGCCCGTAGGTGCCGGCGATGCCGCAGCACACCGCACCGGAGTCGACGACCTCCAGGTCGGGGATCAGCCGCAGCACCTCCAGGGCCGGCTTGCCGATGCCCTGGCTCTTCAGCTGGCAGGGAGCGTGGTAGGGCACCTTCATCCCGATCGGGGCGAAGTCGGTCGGCAGTTCGCCGGCCTCGTGCAGATCGAGCAGGAACTCCATCATGTCGACGATCCGGGTGCCGACATCCTTCAGCCGCTCGTCCTCGACGCCCATGATCTCGTGCGCCTCATGCTTGAGCATGCCGGTGCAGGAGCCCGACGAGGACACGATGGTGAGATCCTTGCCGGCCGAGCGCAGGTCGTCGCACAGCTTCAGGACGTCCTTGGTGGCGCCCTTGAAGAGTCCGTTGGACTGCTGGGCCAGGCCACAGCAGCCCTGCTTGGGGACGATCACCTGGTAGCCGAGGTATTCCAGGACCTCCACCGACTTCTTGGAGGTCTCCACCTCGAAGTAGCCACCGGCGCAGCCGTGGAAGAAGACGACCGGGCCCCGCGGGAACGGACCGGCCGGGGTCGGACGCTTCCGGAACCAGCCCTCGAAGGTCTGCGACTGCGGCGGCGGCATCGGTGCGTCCTCATGCACCTTGACCACGGCCTCCATCACCTTGCGGATCGGCTTGTTGTTCAAGGCGGCCTTGGCGATCGGTGCGACCGGGGTCATCACCTTGCCCATCAGCACCGTCTGGCCGATCAGCTTGTCGCGCAGCGGCATGTGGTCGGCCTTCATCACTGCGCGGGCCTGGCTGTTCAGCTCGGCGATCTGGACGCCCTGGGGGCAGACCAGAGTGCAGGTGCCGCAACTGGAGCAGTAGTCCAGCGAGTGGTCAACCGACTCACCGTTGCGGAACCGCTCGGCCTGCGGCCCGACGTACTTCGGTCCGGAGAACAGCGGGGTCACCGCGGCGACCGGACACTGAGTCTCGCAGATCGTGCACTTCACACACGCGTCCAGGCTGGCCCGGGACAGCGAGTGGCCGGCGAACTCCAAGCCGTCGGTTGCCATCACAACTCCTTCAGGATCGAATCAGCAGCCAGGACGGCGCTGGCGGCAGCGATCCCGTCCCCGGACTTCTCAGACCAGCGGCTACTCCCGGCGATCAGGTCACCGGCGGCCCGCAGGTTCGCGTACACCGGCTGACCATTACCCAATACCCGCATCTGCGGATCCACAGCCACTCCGACTCGGAAGATCGGCTGCTCGCCACCCCAATAGTCGCCGTGGATCAGCGGGGTGTTCTCGGCGCCGACCAGCGGCAGCCCGAACAGCGTCTCGGTCACCGTGCCGTAGGAGTCCATGGACAAAGCGCCGGCCTCGAAACCGCCGGTGGCCAGGACGAACGCATCTGCTCGGTACTCCCGCTCGGCGGGAACCGTGGCATTGCGGACGCTTCGGATCCGGTCACCGTCAGCAGTGAAGCCAACGGTCCGGACCCCGGAGACCATCCTCACCCCAGCGGCCTGAGCCCTGGCGTTGAGCGCCTGGTTCAGCCGCAGTCCGGCAACCGACGGCGGTGGCAGCGGGATCTCGAAGATGGGATGGCCGAGTTGAGTGGAGAGATCCTGGTGGGCCTGACGATCCTTCAGACCGATCACCGCCGGCAGCGCCACAATCTCACCGTCGTTGAGCTGCGGGGCGAGCATGGCGGCAAAGCGGGCACGGAACGCCGGATCGTCGAAGGCATTGGCGAAGACCAACCCCGAGGAGTCGATCTCGCCTTCTCGAGCAACCGCGTCCACATTGATGGCGCGGGCGCTGACTCGTCCGCCGTCGGGCAGCTCGGTGCGGGCCAGGTTGCCGGCGACCAGTTCGGGCTGGAAGTCCTTCAGCCGACGCAGGCCGACCACGACCACAGCGCTGCCAGCCTTCAGGTTGCCGGCCAGCATGCTCGGCTGAGCCAAGCAGGTCGGACGCAGGGCGCCGACCGCAGTGGGCAGGTGATAGTTGGCCTCCGGATCGCCGACCAGCAGGTCGGGGACCAGTTCCTTGAGATAGCTGAGCGCGGTCAGCACGCCCTGGGCGCCGATGGCGGCGTACGGATGGCCCTTGTCGACCTTCGTGACGGCCTTGATCGGGTTGGTGACCCGCTCTGGGGTGTAGCCCAGCACGTCCACGGTTCCCTGGCCCAGCTGCAACCCGCCGATGCCCTTGCTCAGCAGCACCACGTCGGCGCCACCGTCGGCCAGCCGGTTGGCGGCGACCAGTCCGGCCAGACCGCTTCCGATCACAACTACGCGGCTCACAGCACGACCTCGCTTTCGGCGGCCGGGAGGTGCTCGATGTCGAGGGTCCCAGCGAAGATCCAGTTGTCCAGGGCGGTCTGGCGTAGCTGTTCGCCGTGCAGAATCGGCCACAGGCCGATCCAGCGGTTCTTCAGGAACAGTCGCAGCAGCTCGGTGGCCCGCTCGATGTCGATGTGTTCACTTGCCAGGGCGATCCCGGTCGCGCGCATGCTGCAGAAACCGCCCTGGCAAGGACCCATGCCGAGACGCAATTGGCGGCGTAGGTCGTCGAAGGTGCCCTTGGGCTGCTCAGCCAGGGCGTCAGTGAACATCTTGCGGCTCATCAGCTCGCACTCGCAGATGATCTGGTCGTCCAGCCGGTCGTGCTCGCGGTCATGCAAGCGGTGGGTGACCACATAGTTGGGGCCGGCCCCCTCGACGGGCATGTCCTCGTCCGCCGTGCGGCAGACCCGCTTCTCACCGAGCTTTTCGCACATGGCGTCGACGATGTGCTCGGCCATCAGCCGGTAGGTGGTCAGCTTGCCGCCGCCGATGGTGAGCATGCCGTCCAGGCCGTCGCGGGTGGTGTGGTCGATGACGGCCATGCCGCGGCTCATGTGCCGGGTGTCGGTGGCCGCCACCCGGTTGTCCTTGATCAGCGGACGAGCTCCGGCCCAGGCGTGCAGGGCGCGGGCCTTGCGGAAGCCGGGCACCAGCACCTCGCCGGCGTCGAACATCTGCTGGACCTCGTTGGCCTCGATGGCCAGGTTGTCCGGATCGTCCACCTTCACGTCGGTGGTGCCGATGATGGAGACCGTGTGCACCGGCACCAGGATGTCGCCGTCGGCGGGGTAGATGCAGCGGTTGACGACACGGTTCACCAACCGGTGGCTCATCGCCACCATGATGCCGCGGCCCGGGATCACGTCCACGGGGTGAGCGCCGGCCATGGCGGCGATCTGACCGGCCCACGGGCCGGCACAGTTGAGCACGAAGCCGGTCTCGATGACGACGTCCTCGCCGTTCTTCAGGTCGGTGCAGTGGACGGCGGCCACGTGGCCGTCCACGGTGTCGATCTTGGTGACCTTGTGGTAGGTCAGAATCTGTGCGCCGTAGTGCCGCGCCGAGTTGGCAGCCCCCCAGACCAGTTGCCAGCCGTCGACGGTGCCGTCGAGTACCTCGATGGCCCGCTTGATGCCGCGGTTCAGCCGGGGCTCATTGCGCAGGGCCTCGGCAACCGGGATCTCCTGGGCCGGGACTCCGGTCGCAGCCGCGCCGGCCAGGAACTTGTCCGCGAACGACGGGTCGTCGTCGGGTCCGGTGACGAAGTAGCCGCCGGTCATCTCGACCGCACCGGCCTGGATCCGGCTCAGGATGGCATTCTCCTGGGCGCACTCGGTGGCCGACAGCGGGTCGGACACGACATAGCGGCCGCCGGAGTGCAGCAGCCCGTGGAAGCGTCCGGTGGTGCCTTGGCCCAAATCCGCGCGCTCCAGCAGCACGGTGCTGTAGCCGCGCATCGCGACGTCACGCACCACACCGGCGCCGGTTGAGCCGCCACCGATGACGACGACGTCAACAGCGAGTTTCCTCACGTCTCCTCCTGGTTTCGTGGCGACGCCAGGCCACGGGGCGGTGGATCCACGTTGATCTCCACCACAGCGAGGAGGCGTCCTTGCTTAGGCTAAAGCGCCGGTGGGCCGATTGAATGCGCTAGTGGCCAAGGTATGGCAGACGTGCACGCGAGCAGCCTCGGGCTGGGAAATCGCGCCAGGGGGCCGTGACTAGAGCCGCAACCGGTCCAGGACGGCCCGCGCGGTGCCCTCGTCCAGCACCAGGTCGGTTGCCGTTCCGGCCCGCAGCGCACCGACCACGGCAGGAGCCCGGGACGGGTCGGCCACCACGCAGAATCGGCGCGGGATCCGCTGCAGCTCGGCCGGAGTCAGTCCCGTGGCGCGCTCGTTGTAGCTGATGTCGGCGTACGAGCCGTCCTCGCGCAGCATGACCGTGCAGACATCGCCGACAACGCCGTCCGCCTTGAGGGAGGCCATGTCGGCCGCGTCCATGTAGCCGGCGGTGTAGACGTGCGAGGGCACTCGTCCCTCCAGGCAGCCGACGCCGAAGATGGCCAGGTCGAGCCGCTCATGCAGCCGCAGCACGTTCTGCACCGATCGCTCCCGCCACATGGCCTGCTTGGTGGCGGCGTAGTCGAAGAACGCCGGCACCGGGAACAGCACCACCCGAGCGTCGAAGGCGTCCCCGAAGGCCTGGAGGATCTCGCCGATGTAGGGAATGCCGGAGCTGCGCTGGTTGGCTCCCCCATTGATCTGGACGACGCTGGCTCCGACCAGCGGGCGGCGTCCCAGGTACTGCACGATGTGGGAGAGAGTGACGCCCCAGGCGACACCGATCAGCTGGTGATCCTCGACGGCCTCGGTGAGCAGGCGTCCGGCCAGCCGGGCCACCTGATCGAAGCGGACGTTCTCGTTGGCGTTCTCCCGGACCGACACCATGTGCACCCGGATGCCGAAGTAGCGGCTCAAGGTGGCGGCCATCGGCGAGGCCGAACCCTGGTGGTCGGCCAGCGAGATTCGGACCAGTCCGGTCTCGCGGGCGTCCTTGAGGAGTCGGGACACCGATGAGCGGGAGAGACGCAGCTGTCGAGCGATGCTCTCCATGGTCTCGCCCTGGATGTAGTACCGAGACGCAGCCTGGTACATCTCCTCGTAGCGCTCGTTCATCCAGGAATCCCTCCGATGCACGTTCGTGCACAGGTCTAGCGCATGCGTTCAACCCTTAGCAAGATGAAGCCATCCGGCAGGGGTAGAAGCGCTCATCTGGCCTGCTGCTACGGGGTTCAGTCGTCAAAGGAGTCGTCGATGTGCCTTCACGCAACGCCGACGCTCGACGTTGGCGGATTTAGCCTCGTCTGTAACCGGGAAGGAGACGCCGCCTCGCGCGGTCGTCTGGCTTCCACCGGGCATCGGATCTGGACTCCGGTGCCCGGTCGGCGCTTCTGTGTAGTGTCCAGCGGAGTGGGACAGCGAGGGTGCTGGCCCGTCCGTCATGACCGTGGTTGCTGCGAGTCGCGCGCACCTCGGCCCACGTGGTTGGCCCATCCCTCGTTCATCACCCCAGACGAGGCGTCCGTCTAAAGACGCGCCAAGGTCGGACCGACCGGACTGTCCAATCCCTACTCACTCGGTATAGCTATCGATAACCCCGCGTCCCGTCGGACGCACAGACTGACACCAGTGTTGGTGTCGGAAAGCGAGCAATCACGATGCTTCCAACTGTTTTCCTGTCGGAGGTCGTTGGCACCGCCATTCTTGTCCTCCTCGGCTGTGGCGTTGTGGCGAACAACCTCCTCGCCAAGACCAAGGGGCACGGATCGGGCACTCTGCACATCAACTGGGGATGGGGTCTCGCCGTCTTCGCTGGCGTCGTTGTCTCCTACAAGTCCGGTGCGCACCTGAACCCGGCCGTCACGTTCGGCGTGATGGCGTCGGGCGCCAAGGAGTTCGTCCCCGGTGTGCCGGTTGACGCAGCTTCCATCGCCACCTACCTGGCCGGCCAGATGGTCGGCGCCTTCATCGGCGCAGTCGTGTGCTGGCTGGCGTACAAGCAGCACTTCGATGAGGATGCCCCCGAGGGCTACAAGCTGGGCGTGTTCTCCACCGGTCCCGAGATCCGCAACTACGGCTGGAACTTCATGACCGAGCTCATCGGCACCTTCGTTCTGGTTCTGTTCATCCTCGGCCTCGGCCACTGGACCGGCGGTCAGCTCGGCTGGCTCGGCGCTCTGCCCGTTGGCCTGCTGGTTGTCGGTATCGGTACCTCGCTCGGTGGCCCCACCGGATACGCCATCAACCCGGCTCGTGACCTCGGCCCCCGTATTGCCCACGCTGTCCTGCCGATCCCGAACAAGGGCTCGTCTGACTGGGCGTACTCCTGGGTTCCGGTCTTCGGCCCCATCGTCGGTGGTGTGATCGCCGGCCTGACCGCTGGCTTCCTGCTGCCGGCCTGATAACCAACAAATCGGTGGGTGGGTCCGGTGATCCCGGGCTCACCCACCACCTCACCCGCCCCTGAAAACAACGAGCGGGCCGGTGGCCGCCGACCCGCTCAGACTCTCCATTCAACAATGACGTGGAAGGAATTATCCATGGCCGACAAGTACATCCTCGCGATTGACCAGGGAACGACCAGTTCCCGCGCAATCGTCTTCAACCACGAAGGCCGCATCGTCTCCGTGGGCCAGAAGGAGCACGAGCAGATCTTCCCGCGTGCGGGCTGGGTCGAGCACAACCCGATTGAGGTCTGGGACGCCGTCCGCGAGGTCGTCGCCGAGGCTCTGGCCAAGTCCAGCCTCAACAAGGAGAACATCCAGGCTGTTGGCGTCACCAACCAGCGCGAGACCACGGTCGTCTGGAACAAGGAGACCGGTCTCCCGGTCTACAACGCGATCGTTTGGCAGGACACCCGTACCTCCAAGATCGTCGAGGACCTGGGCGGCGCTGAGGGTCAGGACAAGTACAAGGCTCGCGTCGGTCTGCCGCTGGCCACCTACTTCTCCGGCCCCAAGGTCAAGTGGATCCTGGACAACGTCGAAGGCGCTCGCGCCGACGCCGAGGCCGGCAAGCTGCTCATGGGCAACATGGACACCTGGGTCATCTGGAACCTGACCGGTGGTGTCGACGGCGGCGTGCACGTCACCGACCCGACCAACGCTTCCCGCACCATGCTGATGGATCTGAAGACCCTCAGCTGGGATCCGGAGATCGCAGCCGACATGGGCATCCCGATGAGCATGCTCCCGGCCATCAAGTCCTCCTCCGAGGTCTACGGCTACGGCCGCGAGCAGGGTCTGCTCGGTGGCGTCCCGATCGCAGGCGACCTGGGCGACCAGCAGGCTGCAACCTTCGGCCAGGCCGCGTTCAAGGCCGGCATGGCGAAGAACACCTACGGCACCGGCTGCTTCATGATCATGAACACCGGCGAGGAGATCGTTCCTTCGAAGAACGGCCTGCTGACCACTGTCTGCTACAAGATCGGCGACCAGAAGACCATCTACGCCCTTGAGGGCTCGATCGCAGTGACCGGTTCGCTGGTGCAGTGGCTGCGCGACAACCTGAAGATGTTCTCCTCTGCTCCGGAGATCGAAGAGCTCGCCGCGTCCGTTGATGACAACGGTGGCTGCTACTTCGTCCCGGCGTTCTCCGGCCTGTTCGCTCCGTACTGGCGCTCCGACGCCCGCGGCGCGATCGTCGGCCTGACCCGCTTCGTCAACCGTGGCCACATCGCCCGCGCCGTCCTGGAGGCCACCGCCTACCAGACCCGCGAGGTCCTGGACGCCATGGAAGCCGACTCCGGTGTGAAGCTGGCCGAGCTCAAGGTCGACGGCGGCATGACTGCCAACGAGACCCTGATGCAGTTCCAGGCTGATCAGCTCGGCGTGCCGGTGGTTCGTCCGGTCGTCGCTGAGACCACTGCCCTTGGTGCGGCCTACGCGGCCGGTATCGCCACTGGCTACTGGAACGGCGAAGCCGACGTCATCGCCAACTGGGCCGAGGACAAGCGCTGGGTGCCGAGTGCAGAGCAGGACGAGCGTGCTCGCCTGTACCGCAACTGGAAGAAGGCCGTTACCAAGACCTTCGACTGGGTCGATGGAGACGTTGCCATCTGAGTTCGCCAGAACTGCGACAGTGCCGCCGGGGTTTCCCCGGCGGCACTGCTGCTTTCTGGGTCCGGACCGAAATGCGGGGACGGTTCCGATTACCGTCCAGCCTTGTCAGGACGCTGCGCTACGAATCTCGGAACCGTCCCCCTTTTGTCCCGGGGACGGGCGGTGCGGTGAGGTCGGGGCGGGCGGCGAGGAGCTGGGACGTAACAGGAACCGTCCCCTTTTGTCCCGGCTGGGGGAATGACTCAGCGGCCGAGGACGGCGATCTCGGAGATGGTGCCCTGGTAGACGCTCTTGCCGATCGAGGGCAGCGAGGTCAGGTAGATCAGCAGGAAGCGGGTGCGCGGCGCGGTGCTGGGGACCAGCAGCGTGTCTGCGGCCAGGTCGGACGACGCCGCAACCGACTGCCACTGCTTCACCGACTGCTTAGGCGCGGAGGTCGCCGACTCGATCGGCACCATTAGCTGAACGGCGCCGCCCGGCGCCGCGGACATCACCTCGACCGAGGTCACGTCGCGAACCGCGCCCAGATCGACGATCAGTCCGACTCCCGGCTTCTGGCCGTTGAAGGTGGCCGACTTCTTGTACTTCTCCGTCACCCACGAGGTCTTGGGATTCTGGTCGATCGCCTGCAGCACCAGCTTGGCATTCTCGCCGCCGCTGCCACCGTCCTGCTTGGGGTCGAAATCGGACGCGGCGATGATCGTCAGCTTCCCCGCCGGTGCGGCACTCGGGGTGACCACTGGGCGCGGGGTCAGGATCGCCGCAGCCACCAGCCCCACAGCCAGGACCAGGCCGAAGGTGCCGATTACGAAGGGCAGCCGAGTCTTGGGCGCAGGCGGCGCGGACGACTCGACGGCCGGCGGCGGCGGGACCGGAGTGAAACCCTCCTGACGATCCAGGGCCGAGGAGACGAACTCCTCGTCATCACCGGAGCCCACACTCGAGCTCTCCAGTGGGCTGGACACCTGGAACCGGCTGGCGGCCGGCGTCGGCAGCGGCGGAGCCACCCGGGAGACCGGGGCCGGCTCATCGGGCTCGGTGCCGTGGCGGTTCAGCCGAGCCCGCAGATCGGACACCGCGCTGGTCGGGCCGAGCACCAAGGACAGCTGGGTGGTCAGCTCGGACGCCGTCTCGATGGGCTCCGCATGGCCGCGCGGCTCCACGGACAGGATCCGGTCGACGATCTTGTCCAGCTGCGGGGCCACGCCGGTGCGGACCTCGCTGGGCAGCGGAAGCCGTCCGTCCTTCTCCAGGACCGGGTGCAGACCGAAGGCCGGCTGCAGCGGCCAGCGCGCAATCAGGCAGGCGTACAGCAACTCGCCCAGCGCCAAGACGTCACCGGCTGCGTTGCCGACGGCCTCCTCGTCCAGACCGGCCGCATAGCCGAGGATCTTGAGGTTGCCGGAATTGGTGATCAGCACCGTGGCTGGATTGAGCTGGCCGTGGTGCTGCCCCTGGCTGTGCAGGCCGTTCAGTGCGTCGGCGATCTCCCGGATCACCCAGGCGGTCTCGACACCGGTCAGCGGCCCGCGACGGAGCAGCTTCTCCAGAGTCTGGCCGGCGGCGTACTCGTAGACGACGAAGGCGCCCTCGGGTGGCTCGTCGCCCTGATCCAGCAAGGTGGCCTGTTCGGTGGCATCGGGAACCAGAACGTCCAACACCCGCAGGAACCGGGCATCGGTGGCGCCGGCGGCCTGCCGGGCCGAGCGCAGCACGGCAGCCGTCCGCGGAGAGCCGGACGGAAGCAGCTGCACCAACACCGGACGGCCGAGCACGATGTCGCTGCCGAGCCAGGACTGGCTCGAGTTCCGGGCGGCCAGCAGCGTGCCCAGCCGGTAGCGACCGGCCAGTACCCGTCCGGTTCCCGGATCGACGCTTGGCTCGGGGTACTCCAGGATCACCTCGGGCGGAGCCGGTGGCGGAGTGACCTGGACGAACACGCCCACGCCGTCCGGATCGGCGGGCCGCAGCACCGGGGACGGGGAGGCGGCCGGTGGCTCGTAGTCGCTGGGACGGCCCCGATCCGCGATCGGCTCCTCTGCGGCGGGACGCGGAATCGACTCCTCGGCGTCCTCCTCGGCGACCAGCGCCTCGGCGGCATCAGAGTCGCCGTCGTCACCGCGGCGTCGGCGCAGCACCGAAATCAGTGAGGACACCTCGTCGATGCCCAGCCGCTTGGCGACCACGAAGAAGATGCCCACCGCGGCCACCCCGGCCACGGCCAGGATCAGCAGCCGCAACCAGGTGGACGCCACCCCGGCGCCGGCCCAGGTGATCAGCCAGGCCACCAGCGCGGCCGGAGTCGAGGCCAGCACCAGCCGGGCGAGGTGCTGCCACAACGTCCTCCCATCCAGGTCGGGCAGCCGGCGTTTCAGAGAGCGATGAGTGAGGAAGACGCCCAGGAAGTAGGACGCCGAGTAGGCCAGCGCCAACCGGGCCGCGACCGTGTTCGGGTCGTTCCAGGCCAGCACGAGGGCCACAGCCAGGGCCGCATTCGCGCCGCTGATCCAGATCTGGAGACCGAAGGGGGTCTTGGTGTTGTCGAGGGCGTAGAAGGCGCGCAGATACAGGTACTGAATGGTGTAGGGCACCAGCCCGATCCCGAAGGCGGCCAGCGCCCAGGCCACGAAGTGGTAGTCGGCCGCACCCGCCCCGTTGCCGAAGGGGACCCGAGCGATCGGGTCGGCCAGTGCCACGAAGGCCACCGACGATGGCACCAGGAAGGTCAAGGCCAGCCGCAGTGCCCGATTCGTCTCCTCGGCAACTCCAGCCAGGTTGCCGGCCAGCGCAGCGGTCGACGCGGCCGGCAGCATGGCGGTGGCCAGGGACACGGTGAGCAGCGAATGCGGCAGGATCCAGATCAGATAGGCCTGCTGATAAGCGTTGATGCCGCCACCGGAGGCCATGTTGGTGACCACGACTTGGGCCAGTGACGTCAGCGCCACGTAGCCGACCATCCACTTGGCGACGTGGAACGTCCGGCCCAGCCCGGTGCCCTTCAGGTCGAACCGCGGACGGTAGCTGAACCCGGCCCGCTTCAGGTAGGGCAGCAGGATCAGGGTCTGCACGGCGATGCCGAGGGTGGAACCGATGCCGAGCAGCCAGACCTGCTGATCGGTGAACGCCAGGTTGCGTGAGGTCTGCGAACCCCAGAAGAACAGGTACAGGCTCAACGAGATGATCGACACCACGTTGTTCAACACCGGGGCCCACATCATCGGCCCGAACTTCTCGCGGGCGTTGAGGACCTGACCGATCAGGAAGAAGACGCCGTAGAAGAAGATTTGCGGCATCGTCAGGTAGCTCATCAGCAGCAGCGTCCGCCAATGCTCGGCCATCTCCGGTGCACGCCAGGTCGGCTTGGTGTAGATCCACATCACCAGCGGTGCAGCCACCGTGAATAGCACTGTGAGAGCGCCCAGGATCACCAGGAAACCGGTCATGATCCGGTCGACGAATGCCCGTCCGCCGTCCTCGTCCCGGCTGACCGCGCGGACGATCTGAGGCACCAGCACGTTGTTCAAGGTGCCGCCGGCCAGCAGCAGATACAGCGAACTCGGGACGGTCAGGGCCAAGGTGAGGACGTCGGCCCGCATTGTGAAGTTGCCCAGAATGAAGGCGATCAGGACGGCTCGGATCAGGCCGAGCACTCGGGAGACCATCGTCCCCGACGCCATCACTGCGGTCGCGCTGAGCAGCTTGCGCCCAGAGTTGCTGGCTTCGCTCATTCGGCCCTCTCCGGCACGGCATCACTCTTGGCGGCGGCGTCACGGCGCCGCACCTGGCGGATTCGGAAGGCGGTCGCGCCGATCAGCACCACGGCCGAGATCGCGACGATGATCCAGGCCACCATGCCGAGGTCGGTGACCTCGACCACGATCCGGGTGCCCTCGTTGATCCGATGCCCGGTCACGGAGGTCAGTTGCGCGGTCGCGCCGATCACCCCGTTCGAGCTCGCCTCCGGCCGGATGTTCACCGTCTGGCTCTGCCCAGGATCGATGGTGAACACCTTCGACGGCGGGATCGCCAGGCGCTGCGGGTTGTCCGAGACCACCTGCACGATCACCTGGATCTGGTCGGTGAGCTCATTGGTGACAGTGATCGGGAACTCATTGGTACGCGACGACATCACGAAACGGGAGCTGGCGTGCAGCTCGATGCCGTCGGTCAGAACGTGCGGGCCGAACCGGTCACTCAGTGCCCGGACCAGGTCATTGCGGCCTTGCGGATTCTGCACCCAGCTGGACGAACTGAGCCGGGCCAGCGCCGGCCCGCTTTGGGTCAGGGCCGTCGAGGTCGGAGCGATCTCCTGGTAGGTGGCGAAGTCGTGACCGATCTGTTTGAGCTGGTCGAAGTCACCCGGCGTCAGGGTTGGCACCACCTGAACCGACAACTCGGGGCTGCCTTTCGCGGCGGTGGCCAGCAGATCGGGCAGCGAACGCGCGTTCGTCCAGTCGGGTCGGCTGTCCTCATCCTTGGCCAGATCATCGGCCGACGTGATCAGCCGCAACTGGCCGGCGGCACCGGCCACCACGGTGTTGGCCAACGAGATCAGCCGGGCCTCCAGAGACCCTGTCACCGTTGTGGACGAGTCGGAGCCGGCCACCGGCACCACGGCAGGTCCGCCGGAGACCGGCTTGAGCACTCGGGTGGAAGCGCTGTTCTGCACCAGCACCGCAGCGTCACTCAGGCCGGCGAGGTATTCCAGCCCGGTCTCGTCCAGGACGAGACCGTTGGGGATCACCACCAGCGGCAGATCGGAGAGGTCGGCGACGTCATTGCCGACGGTCTGGGCGCGAGCCAGGACGGCGGGTTGGTTGGCGGCTGCCGCACCGGCGACGTCCGGGTTGCCGTAGAGCGTCCGGGCGCCCCAGTCCCGATCCAGTTGCTCGTAGCGGGCCAGCCAGCTGGCGGCGATCTGTTGGCCGGTGCCCGGCACGGTCTTGTCGCCGCTCATCACCAGATAGCCGTCGGCCTGGTCGCGCACCTCGTCCAACAGTTCTGGGTCGATCAGCCAGCTGCGTCCGGGTTCACCGGCGGCGGTGAGCAGGGTATTCAGGCGTCCGGTCAGCTCGGCGGAGAGACTCTCATTGCGGAACAGGCCGTCGACCACCTTGGTCGGGGTGGTGGACAGCAGGACCGCCGAGGTCAGCGGGACGGAGTTGCCCGGCAGGCTGACAAAGGTGCGGATCTGGCCGGCCACGCTGTAGTTGCTGCTCTGATCCGAGGTCCCCAGCACTTGCACCCCGAAGGCGTAGGCCGCCCCGGTGGTGTCGAAGCCGAGGTCGGCCATCGTCGCCTTCAACTTGAGCTGCGTCTTCGCGCCCGGCGCGAAGGCGTCCGTGGAGCGGGTGATCAGCCGGTAGTGGTCGGGCGTGGCGGTCATCCGCGATCCCCAGCCGGACTCGGCGGCCTCGGCGCGGCGCAGCGTCGTTGGGTCACGGATCGGATCCCGGGAGCGCCACAGGATTGCCTGCACTCCGTAGACCGGGTCCGTGCTGGCGTTGGTGACGGTGGCGCTGATCTGGACGGTGTCGTCCGGCTCGGTGCCGCTGACCGTCAGGCTGTTCAGGGTGACGCGCAGCTGCGGCGTGGCCACCGCATCGGCTGTCGTCGGGGTCAACCAGGCCAGACTTGTGGCTGCCAGCAGCACCGCGAGCGGGTAGCCCAGGGCGCGGCGCCAGTAGCTGGATCCACCGCTTGTCACCGTCCTATCGTACGGGGGTCGCTGAGCCGGTCCGTCCCGGACGCGCTCAGCCCGGCGACCCGGCTGACGGGCCGCGGGTGCGTTCGCCCCGGTAGACTGCTCGGTCGTGCCTGACCTGACTGCTGATCGCCGCGCCGCGCTGGACGCCGTGCTGGCCGCCGGGCCGAAAGTGCGCCAGCTCACCGAAGCCTTCGCCGCTGCGGGCCATGAGCTCTACCTGGTCGGCGGATCGGTCCGCGACGCCCTGCTGGGACGCCTGGGCACCGACCTGGACTACACCACCTCTGCGCACCCGGACCAGATCGAGCAGATCGTTCGCAGGTTCACCAAGGCCGTGTGGGACGTCGGCCGCGCTTACGGCACCATCGCCTGCCGGATCGATGACGAGAAGTCCTGGCTGGTCGAGATCACCACCTTCCGGGCCGACAGCTACGTCGATCACAGCCGCAAACCCGAGGTCGTCTTTGGCGATCACCTCGGTGGTGATCTGATCCGACGCGACTTCACCATCAACGCCATGGCCCTGGACACCGTGACCGGCGAGCTGCTCGACCCGTTCAAGGGCCTGGACGACCTGGAAGCCGCCGTGATCCGAACCCCGTCGGCGCCGGAGATCTCGTTCTCCGACGACCCGCTGCGGATGATGCGGGCGGCCCGATTCGCTTCCCAGCTGGGCTTCCGGCCGGCCCCCGACGTTGTCGAGGCCATGAAGGCCGATGCCGGGCGGATCACCATCATCTCCGCCGAGCGGGTCCGCGACGAGCTGACCAAGCTGATGTTGTCGGCCGACCCCCGTCCGGGCCTGGAGCTGCTGGTCGACACCGGGCTGGCCGACATCGTCCTGCCGGAACTGCCGGCGCTGCGGATGGAATCCGACGAGCACAACCGGCACAAGGATGTCTTCGAGCACACGCTGACCGTGATCGAGCAGTCGATCGAGCTGGAGCGGGCCCGGGGCCACGCCCCGGACCTGGTCGGACGCCTGGCCGCGCTGTTCCACGACATCGGCAAGCCGCGGACGCGTCGCTTCGAGCCCGGTGGCAAGGTCTCCTTCCACCATCACGACGTAGTCGGGGCCAAGATGACCCGCAAGCGGATGGAGGCGCTGCACTTCTCCAATGACGAGATCAAGGCGGTCGCCAAGCTCGTCGAGCTGCATCTGCGCTTCCACGGGTACGGCGAGGGGCAGTGGACGGATTCGGCGGTGCGCCGCTACGTCCGCGATGCCGGCGATCAGCTGGAGCGACTGCACATTCTGACCCGCTCGGACTGCACGACCCGCAACCAGCGCAAGGCCGACACCTTGCGCCGCTCCTATGAGGAGTTGGAGTGGCGGATCGACGAGTTGGCCGCCCAGGAGGAGCTGGACTCGATGCGTCCGGATCTGGACGGGACGCAGATCATGGAGCTGCTCGGCATCGGGCCCGGACGGGACGTGGGCGCGGCCTACAAGTATCTGTTGGAACGTCGAATCGACGACGGCCCGCTCGGTGAGCAGCGGGCGAAGGACGAGCTGTTGGCCTGGTGGGCTGCGCGGCAGGAGAACTGAATGACACTGCACTTTCGGCCCGAGGCGGTCGTTTTCGACAACGACGGGCTGCTCGTCGACTCCGAGGCATGTTGGACCAAGGCTGAAGCCACCATCTTCGCCGAGCGTGGCCTGGACTACCCACCGTCGATCAAGTCCGAGTTCATCGGCAAGTCGGTGCCGGACACCGTCCGGTTGATGGCCGAGCGGTTCGGTGAGATCGGCAACGAGGCGGCGATCGGCACCCAGTTGCTGCGGTTGGCCGCCGAGGTGATCGCGGCTGAGGCTGAGCCGATGCCCGGCGCTGTTGAGCTGGTCACCTCCTTGCGTGGACGGATGCCGATCGCGGTGGCCAGCAACTCGCCGCGAGCGCTGGTCGAGGCGGCGCTGCGTCCGGCCGGGCTGTGGGGACGCTTCGACGCTCTGGTCAGCTTCGACGACGTGGCCGTCGGCAAGCCGGCCCCGGACTTGTATCTGAAGGCGTGCTCATTGCTGCGAGCCACCCCGGAACACTGTCTGGCCTTTGAGGATTCCGAGACCGGCCTGGCCTCGGCGCGCGCGGCCGGACTGGCAGTTGTCGGGGTGCCGACGCTGAAGAACCTGGAGTTCGACGCCGATCTGGTCGTCGATTCGCTGGCCGATCCCGACCTGGTGGAGTGGGCAGCCTCCTGGTGACTTTAGTTAGCCAAGCTAATGAGATAAGCTAACTAACTGTGAGTGAAGATCTAGGTCATCTGGCAAACGCCGTCCGCACCACCTGCCAGCAGGTGAGTCGCCGGGTGCGCTTCGAAGCCAACCCGGAACTGGCGCCGCACCACGCCGGCGTGCTGTTCAAGCTGCTGGACGGATCGCGCACTCCCAGCGAGCTCGCCGACCTTGAGCGGGTGGCGGCGCCGTCCATGACCCGCACCGTGAACTGCCTTGTCGAGCGCGGTCTGGTCAGCCTGAGCGGCAACCCGAACGACGGACGCTCCAAGCTCGTCTCGCTGACCGATGCCGGCCAGGACGCCCTGGAGCAGACCGTCCGCGCCCGCGATGACTGGATGATGCAGCGGCTGGCCGGATTGAGCGAGGCCGACCAGGAGATCCTGCGAGCCGCCACCGAGGTGCTGAATCGGGTGCTGGACGCGTGAGTATGGCAACCGCTCAGCGGGTGCCGACCTTCGCTTCACTGAGCATTCCCAATTACCGGCTCTTCTGGACCGGTGGACTGATCTCCAATGTCGGCACCTGGATGGCCCGGGTCGCCCAGGACTGGCTGGTGCTGACCGTCCTGACCAACAACTCGGCCTGGGCGCTGGGCATCGTCACCGGCTTGCAGTTCCTGCCGATCGCACTGCTGGCGCCGTATGCCGGTGCGCTGGCCGACCGGGTGGCGAAGCGTCGGCTGCTGATGTACACCCAGGCCGCCCAGGGTCTGGTCGGCCTCACCATGGCGACGCTGGTGATCGGCGGCTGGATCCAGCTGTGGCATGTCTACCTGCTGGCCACCCTGCTCGGCATCGCCGCCGCCTTCGACGGGCCGGCGCGGCAGGCCTTCGCACCGGAGATGGTCAGCGAGAAGCTGATTCCGAACGCGGTCGGCCTGAACACCACCTCGTTCCACGCGGCCCGGCTGGTCGGACCTGCCGTGGCCGGACTGATCATCGGCTGGTGGGGCGTCGGGCCGGCGCTGGCCATCAACGGGCTGAGCTTCCTCGCCGTCCTGACTGCGCTGTACCGGATGGATCCTGAGCGGCTGACGCCGGCTCCGCGGGTGCGGGCCAAGGGGGCCGTGATGGATGGCGTCCGCTACGTCCGGCGGCGTCCGGACATCATGCTGGCGATGTTCATCGTGTTCATGCTCGGCACCTTCGGGATGAACTTCCAGATCACCAATGCGCTGATGGCGACCGCGGTGTTCCAGGTGGGGCCCGTGCAGTACGGACTGCTCGGCTCGGTGCTGGCGATCGGCTCGCTGTCGGCCGGCCTGCTCGCGGCCCGGCGCGTCGACCTGCCCTGGAAGCTGATCGTCGGCTCGCTGGGTGCTTTCGCCATCGCCGAACTCGGGCTGGCGGCCATGCCGAACTACTGGTCCTACGCCGTGCTGCTGGTGCCGACCGGCCTGGCCTCGCTGACCGTGATGACGGCCGCCAATGCGTCCGTGCAGCTGTCCACGGAGCCGGTGATGCGTGGCCGGGTGATGGCGCTCTACCAGGCGATCTTCCTGGGCGGGACACCGCTGGGTGCTCCGCTGATCGGCTGGGTCGGGGACGCCTTCGGCCCGCGCTGGACGCTGGCCATCGGCGGCATCGCCTGTGTTCTGACCTTCGCGATCGCCGTGGCAGTGCTCGCCCGCCGGCACGCGGACGAGGCCATCACCGTCGCTCCGCTCCCCTCCTGATCTTTGGGGACGGTTCCATTACCGTCCACCCACGTCAGAGAGATTGGCGGGGACGGTTCCATTACCGTCCGGCCAGGTCAACGGTGTTCAGGGACGATCGATGGACGGTAATGGAACCGTCCCCGCTCTGCCCCAAGGCGCGGGGCGCGACGGGTGGTGTGGGACGTAACAGGAACCGTCCGCTTATGTCCCGCGGGGGACACCGAGGCTCAGAGTCAGGGGC
The DNA here is from genome assembly GCA_001603275.1 of Actinomycetales bacterium Actino_02. Classification (GTDB taxonomy): domain Bacteria; phylum Actinomycetota; class Actinomycetes; order Propionibacteriales; family Propionibacteriaceae; genus Propionicimonas. The sequence continues at coordinate 145,463 of LUYM01000030.1, forward strand.
GACGGGCCAGGTACTCGTCGCGGAGTTGCTTGCGCAGCACCTTGCCCAACATCGAGCGGGGGAAGTCGGGGACGGCCACGATCTTCTTGGGCACCTTGTAGGCGGCCAGTCGCTCCCGGCACCAGGTACGCATGGACGCCTCGTCCAGGCTTGATCCCGGCCGCAGCATCACCACCGCGACCACCTTCTCGCCGCCATGCGGCGAGGGCACCCCGATCACCGCGGCATCGGCCAGATCCGGGTGCGTCCGCAGCACTGCCTCGACCTCGGACGGGGCCACATTGAAGCCGCCGGTGATGATCAGTTCCTTGACCCGATCGACGATGGTGGTGAAGCCGTCGGCATCCACGGTGACCACGTCACCGGTGCGCAGCCAGCCCCCAGGCAGCAGCGTCTTCTCGGTGTCGGCAGGGTTGTTCCAGTAGCCGCCGAAGACCTGCGGGCCCTGGATCAGCAGCTCACCACGCTCACCGACGGCCACCTCCTTGGTCGGATCCTCGGTGTCGACGACCTTCATGTACGTGCTCGGGAACGGGACCCCGATCGTCCCAGCTCGCCGCGACGGCGCGAACGGATTACCCAGGCAGACCGGGGACGCCTCAGTCATCCCGTAGCCCTCGACCAGCAGTCCGCCGGACACGCTCTCCCACAGCTCGACAGTCGAGTTCGGCAGGTTCATCGCCCCGGAGATGCAGTACTTGGCCGAGCGCAGGCTGATCCCGCGCTTCTTCGCCTCGGCCGCGGTCTTCTCATAGATCGGCGGGACGGCGCAGTACACCGTCGGCGGCGTCTTCTTGGCCGCCGCCAGCACCAGATCCACATCGAAGGACGGGAAGATCACCAGCCGCGCCTGCTTGAGGATTCCGTAGGTGAGGAACAGGGTCATCCCGAACGCATGGAACATCGGCAGGATCGCGTAGAAGTTCTCTTTGCGGTACTGCGCGCCATGCATCCAGGCCTCGCCCTGGCGGGCGTTGGCGAACAGGTTGTAGTGGCTGAGCATCGCGCCCTTGGAGACTCCAGTCGTCCCGGACGTGTACTGGATCACCGCCAGGTCATGGACGCCCGGCTTGGGGTGCGCGGGGTCGATCCGCGGAGCGGAAACCAGCTGCTCCCACGACATCGTCCCCGAGGTCGGCTGGGTCAGCTTGGCGCGGGTCTCCCGCAGCTTGCGGACGGGCAGGTGCAGCGCCATGGCCTTCAGCTTCGGGAACGCCTTGAGCAGGTTCACCGCGACGATCTTGGACAGTGCAATGTCGTCCGGCAGCGCCTGCAGCTTGGCCACGGCCACATCCCAGCAGATCGCCACCCGGGCACCGTGATCCTCGAACTGATGGCGCAGTTCTCGTTCGGTGTAGAGCGGGTTGTGCTCGACCACGACTGCGCCCAACCGCAGCACGGCGTAGAAGGCGATCACGTGCTGCGGCGAGTTGGGTAGCACCAACGCCACCCGGTCGCCGGCCTGCACGCCGAGCCGACGCAGCCCTTCGGCGACCCGCTCGACCTGCTCACCGAAGGCGGCATAGGTCGTCGTGCGTCCGAAGAACTCCAAAGCGATGGAGTCCGCTGCCTCACTGACCGAGCGCTCGTACAGCGCCACCAACGACTCTGTTGGCAGTTCGATCTGGGCAGGTACCCCTGGCTGATAATGCTTCACCCACGGTGCATCCACACGTTCACCCTAGTGTGAAGCGGGTCCCGACGGGGGCCACCCGGACGAGATTCCTCGCCGGTCGTCTCGCCGAGGGCTCGCCTTCGCGTCCAGAGCTCGTGCCGGGGTACGAGCCGTCGGCGATAAGGCGAGCCCTGGTTCGCAGAAAAAGGGGGGGCAGTCCCCTTTTTCTGCGGGGCCGGCGGCACTGCCGTACGAACAGCGCAACGAACCTGTGTCGGCGCGACTTGTTGTAGGTGTGGGAATCGATGCTGTCACCATGACCGCCGACATCGGCCTGGACGCCGCCTTCAGCGAATTCGTCCGCAGCCGCAGCCGACGCCTCGGTGACCTGGCCTGGCTGATCACCGGCAACCTCGCTGATGCCGAGGACGCCGTGCAGGACGCCCTGGCCGGGCTCTACCGGCGCTGGGCGAAGCTGCCGACCGGCGACGAGTTCGAGGCGTACGTCCATCGCAGCCTGGTGAACGCCTGCCTCGGGGTGATTCGGCGGCGTCCGCGGACGCTCAGTGTCGCCGATCCGGCACTGCTGGCCTCGGCTCCGGTGGGGGCGGATCCGTCCGTGGCGGTGGCGGCCAGCGATCAGGTCTGGCGGCTGTGCCAGCAGCTGGCCCCCGATCAGCGGGCCGCGGTGGTGCTGCGTTTCTACGGCGACCTCAGCTATGCCGAGATCGCCGCCGCGCTGGGCTGCCGCGAGGCGACGGCTCGATCCCACGTGAACCGGGCGCTGAAGAAGCTGCGCTCACGGATCGAGGAGACGAAATGAACGAGGAGGAGCGCGCGTTCCGCGAGGGTCTGCGGCAGGCGGTGGCCGATCGTCCCGGCGGAGTCCGGGTGGACGTTGACGAGGTGATCGCCCGGGCGTCCTCCCCGGATTTCGTCCCCGAGACCCGATGGACGCCGCCACGTTGGCTGGCCGCCGCGGCCGCCGTGCTGGTGGTTGCCGGTCTGGGGGTTGGCGTGACGGTGTTCCGGCCCTCGGCCGGGATCCCGGCGGCACCGGCCGCGCCGTCGCCGTCCGCTTCGACCCAGTTCGACGCGAGTGACCTGGTCGGCAGCAGGTGGTGGGTCGTCCAGATCGACGGACGCAGCGTGTCGGCCACCAATGAAGCCACCCAGCCGTATCTGAGTTTCGCCTCGGCGTCCGACCTCACCTTCTTCGACGGCTGCAACACCGGCATCGCCCGCTACCGGGTGGGCATCGGCCTGCGTCCGGAGTTCGACGTCACCCTGGGGCCGGTCGGGGCTGTCGCCTGCCGCGAAGACCAGGGACGTTTCACCGACGCTCTCGCTGCCGCATGGAGCATCCACAAGAACGGTGAGCTGCTGGAGTTCCTCGACCCGAGCGGCACCGTCGTGCTGCAGCTGGCCCGGGCGGACGCGACTGCACCGCAGCCCACCCAGCTGCCGACCAATGGTGCCGTCGTGGCCGACGACACCCCCTCGGCTCCGGCCGCGCCCAGCCCGACACCCACGGCGACCGAGCCGCCCACGGCGTCATCAAGTCAGACCGCTGGGGTGCACGTCCGGATCTACAACGACACCGGAGTCACCTTGCACAAGGTGAAGGTCGGCTTCCCGGGCGGGGTCGTCATCGGTGTAGACACGATGGCCCCGGGCACCTACAGCGAGTACATGGGCGTCGACGTCGCCTACCAGCTCGCGAGCTTGGAGGCCACGGCGGACGGGCATCCGTACAAGCTGACGCCGGACGACTATCTCGGCGAGAAGCCACTCGAGCCAGGCAACTACACCTACCGGATCAGACTGACCGAGGGGGTCATGTTCCTCGAATTCGGCGACTGAGCCTCGTCGCTGCCCGGTGGGCGTGCAGCGGACGCCGCTGTCAGTGGCTCGGCCTAGCATGAGTCCGACGAAAGGGTGGACGGATGGGCGAGCGCTGCGGCTGGTGCGGGGATGATCCGCTGTACATCGCCTACCACGACGACGAGTGGGGACGTCCCGTCCATGACAGCAAGGCGCTGTTCGCCAAGCTGATTCTGGACGGCTTCCAGGCCGGCCTGGCCTGGATCACCATTCTGCGCAAGCGGGACGCCTTCTACGCCGGCTTCGCCGGACTCGATCCGGACGTGATCGCCGACTGGGGCGAGCCGGACGTGATCTGTCTGCTTGGCGACGCCGGGATCGTCCGGCATCGCGGCAAGATCGAGGCGGCCATCGGCAATGCCCGCGCCTGGCAGCAGGTGGAGGCCACCCATCCGGGCGGGTTCTCTGCGCTGATCTGGGACGCCGTCGGCGGGGAACCGGTCGACCGTGAGCTGGCCAGCCCGTCCGATTACGTGGCGACCGATCCGCGCACCGATGCGCTCTCGAAGCAGCTGAAGAAGCTCGGCTTCCGATTCGTGGGCCCGACCATCGTCTATGCATTTGCCCAAGCCGTCGGCATGTTCAACGATCATCTGGTGACCTGCCCCAGTCACGACGAGTGCCTGCCCGAATGAACCTGAAGTTGCCGGCGTGGTTGAGCCCGGTGTGGCTGGTGATCGGCTCGATCGCGTCCGTCCAGCTGGGGGCGGCCTTCGCCAAGTCGCTGTTCCCGCTGGCCGCACCGACTGCGGTCGCCTGGCTGCGGATGGCCGTGGCGGCGCTGATCTTCTGGGTGATCGCGCGTCCCCGGGTACGCGGACGCAGCTGGCCGGAGTGGCGGGTGGTGCTCAGCTACGGCGTCGCGCTGGCCACGATGAACTGGGCGATCTACATGGCCTTCTCGCGGATCCCGATCGGACTGGCCGTCACCATCGAGTTCCTCGGCCCGCTGAGCCTGGCCCTGATCGGCTCGCGGCGAGCCCGCGACTATCTGTGGGTGGCACTTGCTGCGGTCGGGGTGGCGCTGCTCGGCGTGTTTCCGGTGTCCGTCGACTGGATCGGGGTCGGCTTCGCCCTGCTCGCGGGCGCGGGCTGGGCCTCCTATATCGTCCTCGGACGCCGCACCGGACGAAGCTGGGAGGGCATCACCGGAGTTTCGATGGGCTCACTGGTGGGCGCGACGGTCTTTCTGGTGCCCGGCCTGGTCGCCGGTGGTGCCGATCTGCTGCAGCCCAAGGTGTTGCTGCTCGGTGCCCTAGTCGGGCTGCTCAGCTCGGTGATCCCCTATGGGCTGGAGATGGTGGCGCTGCGTTCGATCCCGTCCGGGGTGTTCGGAATCCTGATGAGTCTCGAGCCGGCCGCCGCCGCGGCGTTCGCACTGCTGGTGCTCGGCGAACAGCTGAGCTGGGTCGAGCTGGTCGCGATGGTCTGTGTTGTTGTCGCCTCGATCGGCTCGACCCGCAGCCTGGCGTCCGCGCCGGCTCCGAACTGAGGCACTGCCCGGGTGGGCGCTTCTCGACTCGCGGTCTCCTCTGATCTGTGCAGGCAGCTGGAGCCGGGGTTGTCGTCCACAGATGTCACCAGAGCGCTTCCGCGGTCCTGCCGAACTGACTCACGCTGTTCATCATGCGCAAGCCAAGGCCGTGGGTTCTACCGACTCAGCCGGTCAGCCGCGCAATCCTGCTGGCCAGCGGCATCACCGAAGCGATGATTCGCGGACGGTTGCGCAGCGGCGAGCTGATCACGATCCGCGATGGCGTCTACCTGAGCGCCGCAGCGTGGCCGGATGAGCCCGCCGCGCAGCACCTCGTCAGGGGTCATGGCGAACTCGTGGTGAATCCGAACGCTGTCCTCAGTCATCAGTCTGCGGCGGTCGTGTGGCGTCTTCCCACGCCCGGCTTCGGCGACTGGCACGACCTCCCGGTTTCGGTGATGCTCCCAGTGGTCGGTCACAGGTCGCGGACCGGCCAGGCCGTCCATCGGCGCGGTCCGCTGCCGTTGACGCAGGTGCAACGCGATGCCGACGGCTATCCCGTGACGAGCCCCGCCCGGACGGCCGTCGACCTCGCCGCCGCTCTCGAGGTGCCGCAGGCGCTCGTGCTGCTCGATGCGGCGGCCCGACTGATCTGCCAGGGACTGGTCCCGGTCATCCGTCGTCGCGACTACGCAAGTCAGCGGCTGGTGGCAGCCGCGGTCGAGCTGCTGGAGGAGGCTGCGAAGACAATCCACTGCGCGCGGCTACGGCCGATGTTCTCATTGGTGGATCCGGGGCGTGAGTCGGCAGCCGAGTCGTTGTCGGCGGGTCACTTCGAACTGGCGGGGCTGCCCCGTCCGCGCTATCAGGCCGAGTTGCGCACCCACCGGGGCACCTTCTTCGCTGATGCGCTGTGGGACGACAGGCTGGTCGGTGAATGTGATGGCGCAGTGAAGTACAGCGACGCGAGCGCCTATGTGCGCGAGAAGGAGCGCGAGCAGGTCCTGCGTGACCTGGGGTATCGCTTCGTCCGCTGGCAGGCGAAGGAGATCATGACCAACCCCGAGGTCGTCGTCGATCGGGTCGCGCGGGCTCTCGGCGGCTGACGTGAGCTCCGATCTCGTCACTCTCAGGGCGGTTCCGGCAGGCCTCGTCCGCGTGAGCCCCGATGTTGTTGCTATCAGGGGCTCTCGGGCGGCGCATAGCAGCAACATCGGAGCCCGAGCCTCCTAGGGTCGCGAGAAACCGGCTGAGAGCGACGAAATCGGAGCTCAGATTTCGCCAGAGCGGGCTCAACGCTCCGATTGGTGATCGCCGTCGAGTCACGGAGTGCGCCGTGAGGGCAGGACGCCGTCGGGGCTGCGACGCGTCCAAGTGGTCAGCCCGCCCGTCGCTGTCGCCAGAGGGCGCTGGTTACTGCTGGCCGACCACGCCGAAGGTGGTCACCGGGCTGCGCACTCCGGCCTTGGCCAGCGCGGCCATGCTGCGGGCCAGCAGCGTCCGCTGGACGCCGTAGTGCTGGTTCGGGGTGGCCTTGGCCGTCATCCGGATGATCATCGTGGTTGCCGAAACCGAGTTCACCCCGGCAACAGCCGGACGCTCCAGCAGTACCTTCGCGAGTTCCTCGTCGTCTTCGGCCTCGGTAGCAACCTCGGTGAGAATCTCGATCACCTTGTCAGCGTCTTCATCCTGGGCGACAGGGATGTCGATGATCGCCGTCGACCAGCCCTGGCTCTGGTTCCCGACTCGCAGGATCTCGCCGTTGCGGACGTACCAGAGGGTGCCGGTGAAGTCTCGAACCTGGGTGACTCGCAGGCCCACCTCTTCCACAGTGCCGCGCACTTCGCCGACGTCGATCAGGTCACCGACGCCGTACTGGTCCTCCATGATCATGAAGATTCCGGAGATGAAGTCCTTGATCAGACTCTGGGCGCCGAAAGCCAGCACCAAGCCGCCGACCCCGGCCGATGCCAGCAGCGGGGCCATCGGGATGTCGAAGATCGACATGATGGTGAGCAGGCCGATCACCACCACCGTGATCGAGACCAGGTTGCGGGACAGGGACGCCACCGTGCGGATCCGCTGCTCGGCGCGTTCGGAGGAGAGCCCGGTGGCTTGGCTGAGCAGTCGCTCGGCGCGGCTCAATGTGCGATCCCGCTGGGCTTGGGCCCGCTTGATCGCTGAGCGGCTGCCCAGGTCGATAGCGCGGACGATCAGCCAGCGGGCGATCACGGAGATCACCACGATGACACCGATGGCGATCAGGCTGTCCGGCCAGACCCAGGCGAGAGCGAGCGGTTCCATGTCGGCCATTCTTCCGCCTCATCGACGGGTCGGACGCGCCCAGGGTGCGAATGTCGCGTAGTCGGACCGAGGCGTTCACGCTCAGCGCGGGCCGCATGCCGCTCGAGGCCCTGTCCTGGCAGCGGGAGCACTGGGAACATCTAGCGAGGCCACCTGGTTCCACAAAATAGTTGAAACTGCAATCAAATGGAGTTGCTATGCAGATCGGGCTGTTCAGCGTCGGTGATGTCACCACCGATCCGACCACCGGGCGCACCCCGAGTGAGCATGAGCGGATCAAGGCGGCCGTCGCGATCGCGCGCAAGGCCGAGGAGATCGGCCTGGACGTCTTCGCCATCGGCGAGCACCACAACCCGCCGTTCCATCCGTCCTCGCCGACCACGCTGCTGGGCTACATCGCTGCGCAGACCTCGACGATCACTCTGTCGACGGCGACCACGCTGATCACCACCAACGACCCGGTCAAGCTCGCCGAGGACTACTCGGTGCTGCAGCACCTGGCCGACGGACGGGTCGACCTGATGCTCGGCCGCGGCAACACCGGCCCGGTCTACCCCTGGTTCGGCAAGGACATTCGTGACGGTATCGACCTGGCCATCGAGAACTACGCGCTGCTGCGTCGGCTGTGGCGTGAAGAGGTCGTCGACTGGGAGGGCAAGTTCCGCACTCCGCTGCACGGCTTCACCCTGGCCCCGCAGCCGCTGGACGGGGTGGCTCCGTTCGTCTGGCACGGCTCGATCCGCTCCCCGCAGATCGCCGAGCAGGCGGCCTACTACGGCGACGGCTTCTTCCACAACAACATCTTCTGGAACATGGGCCACACCAAGCAGATGGTGAGCCTGTACCGGCGCCGCTTCGAGTTCCACGGGCACGGCCCGGCCGACACCGCGATCGTCGGGCTCGGCGGCCAGTTCTTCGCCCGGAAGAACTCCCAGGACGCGATCAACGAGTTCCGTCCGTACTTCGACGTGGCGCCGGTCTACGGCCACGGTCCGAGCCTGGAGGAGTTCATGGCCGAGACCCCGCTGACCGTCGGTTCGCCGCAGCAGGTGCTCGAGCGGACGCTCAGCTTCCGCGAGCACGTCGGCCACTACCAGCGTCAGCTGTTCCTGCTCGATCACGCGGGTCTTCCGCTGAAGACCGTCCTGGAGCAACTCGACATCCTGGGCGAGCTGCTGCCCGAACTGCGCAAGGGCTTCGCCGAAGGCCGTCCGGCGCACATCCCGGACGCCCCGACGCACGCTTCCCTGGTGGCCGCACGGGATGCTGCGGCCAACGCGGCGGCAGAGCCCGAGCTGGTTGGGGCCAGTGAGGCCGGACGATGACCGAACTCCTGGTGGTCTCGGCCGGCACCGATCCGAACTCGAGCAGCCGGCTGCTCGGAACCCGGCTGGGTGAAGCGACGTCCATGGCGCTGGCTGCGGAGGGTGAGCTCGTCAGCGTGCAGCACCTGGAGTTGCGCACGATCGCGTCCGACCTGACCAACCACCTGATCACCGGCGTCGCCAGCGCGAAGCTGGACGAGGCCTTTGCCCAGGTCCGAGCCGCGGACGGCGTGATCGCGGTGAGCCCGGTCTACAACGGCTCCTACACCGGGCTGTTCAAGCTGTTCTTCGATGCGCTCGGCCGCGATCTGATGCGCGGACGGCCGGTGCTGCCGGCTGCCACCGGAGGGACGGCCCGGCACTCGCTGGTGATCGAGTACGCCATGGTGCCGCTGTTCTACTACCTGCGGGCGCTGCTGTCGTCGGTCCCGGTCTTCGCCGCCACGGCGGACTGGGGCGCCTCAGCCGGCCTGGACGACCGGATCGAGCAGGCCGCCGCCGCCTTCACCAGGCTGGTGCGCGCCGCTCACCCGACCAAGTCCGATCCGAGCTTCGAGGTCACCGACTTCAGTCAACTGCTCGGCGGCTGAGCGGACGTCCGTCCGCGTTACTTCTTGGTGCCCTTCAGGCTTCCGGTGAGCTTGCCGTCGGGGCTGCCTGCAGTGCAGACGATTCGGTGGTCGGCGATCTTCGTCCACGAGTCGTCGGGTGCCAGGAAGGCCGCGATCTCGTAGCTGGAGCGGCCGACGTCGATGCCCACGAACTTGGTGAAGGCTGCCACACAGACGTCGGTGTACAACGCGTCACGCTCCTTCTGCGTTGGTGCGGCTGTACCCGTCCACTTCTTCTCGGCGTAGGCCTCGTACTCGTGGCTGGTTGAGCAGTCGACGATCACCGGTGCCTCCCCGGATTGCTGCGAGGTCGTGCATTCGCCGACCCGCGGGAAGAACGTGTCGTCGCCCTTGATCGAGGCGGTCAGCTCGGTGTCGGCAGCGCCGACCAGGCAGACCGCTCGGCGGCTGGACGGCTCACTCCAGGCGGCCTCGTCCGGCACCAGGAACCGGGATGAGTAGCGGCTGAAGCCGGGCTGGGCGCCGAGATAGCTGGTGAAGGCGGACGAGCAGGCCTGGCCGGCCTCCTGCTTGAGGTCGATCTCGCCGGGATAGTCGGCGCCACTGAGTGGGACGATCTGGCTGACTTCCCAGCGGTGCGCGCTGGTGCAGGCGATGGCCTGCACTTGGTCGAGGTCGAAGCTGTCGCCGTCCAGGGCGCCCAGGCAGTCACCGGGTCCGAGCTTGGCCAGCGCGGAGGTACTCGGCGGCGCGCTCGGTGTCGGGGACGGTGCCGGCGCCGCTGTGCAGCCGGCCACGATGGCGAGCAGGGCACCCCCGGCCAGTATGCCGATTCGTCCGGTTCGCATCGCACCCCCTGTGGTTTCGCCCATGCTAGCGGGGATGCCTTGCGGCCCGTCCTGACCCATAACGGGGACGGTTCCTGTTACGTCCCAGGTGGTGCGCGCGGAACGCGCCCCCGATTCTCTGCAGGCGCCCCCGAAACTCACTCACGCCCGCGAGTATTCGCGGGCACCTGTCAGATATGGGGGCGCGAAGTCCCGGGAGCGGAGGTGTTGGACGAGAGGGGGCGGGTCGGCCCGAGGCGGTGGACGGGTTGGACACGTCCGCACTGGGGTGCTCATCTAGGCTGGAGGACGATGCAACACGCAGACCTGCTGTTCCCGCCCGGCGCCACCCGCCACGACTGGGTGCTCGACGCCATGATGGCCTTCGGGTTGGGGCTGTTGACGATCTTTCCGTACGGGATTCGCGGCGTCGACCACATCACCGCCGGGGCGCAGCTGTTCACCGCATCGCTGATGATCGGTTCACTGGTGCTGCGCCGCCACTCCCCGCTGCTCGCCCTGGCCGGGGTCACTCTTGCCGGGCTCGGCCAGGTGGTGGTCTCGGACACCCCGATGGCCACGCTGGTGGCCGTCCCGATCGTCGCCTACTCGGTAGCCCGCTGGATTCCCGGCCATGAGGCCCGGGTGACCCTGGCCGTGGGAGCGATCGGCGCCGTGCTGGGGCCGCTGCGCTGGGTGGTCACCGATCCGGCATATGTCAGCGTGAAAGACCTTGTCGGACTGTCCTTGTACAGCTTCGTCTGCATGGCGCTGGTGATCACTCCGTACGCCGTGGGACGACGCGTCCGCGAGTCCAGCGAGGCACACCTGGGACGAGTGGCCGCCGCCGAGGAGCGCTACCGGACCATGGTGGCCGAGCGCGAGCAGCTCACTCGGCTGGCCGAGTCGCGCACCCGCAATCAGATCGCCTCCGAGCTGCACGACATCGTGGCCCACTCGCTGTCGGTGATGATCGTCCAGGCTGAGGGTGGACGGGCACTGGCCGCCAAGAAGCCCGAGGCGGCAACCGAGGCGCTGACCACGATCGCCGAAACCGGACGCGAGGCGCTGATGGAGATGCGCCGGATCCTCGGCGTCCTGCGCGACCCGAACTCCGGTGCCGCCGACTTCGCACCGGCGCCACGGCTGGAGGACATCCCCGAGCTGGTGGCACGCACGTCCGACCGGGTGCAGCTGAGCATTCAGGGACGTCCGCCGCTTCGGCCCTCGGCCGCGCTCGAGCTCACCGTCTATCGGGTGGTGCAGGAGGCGCTGACCAACTTCCTCAAGCACGCCGGCCCAGACGCCACGGCCATGGTGACGGTCACCTATGGCTCGACCGAGATCGTGGTCGACGTGCTGGACAATGGGCTGGGAGCCACCGCCGGCGTCCCGGAGACTCCGGGGCACGGGCTGCGTGGGATGAGTGAGCGGGTCGCCTCGATGGGTGGACGGTTGCACGCTCGTCCGCGACCGGGCGGCGGCTTTCAAGTGACTGCGGTGCTGCCGGTGTCAGGCCCGGTCAGCCAAGATGGAGGATGGCGATGAGCCCGATTCGGGTGTTTTTGGCTGACGATCAGGCGCTGGTCCGCAGCGGCTTCCGGATGCTGATCGGTGCCGAGGACGACCTCGAGGTGGTCGGCGAGGGCGCTGACGGGGCTGAGACCGTCCGTGAAGTGCGGCGGACGCCCACCGATGTCGTGCTGATGGACATCCGAATGCCGGTGATGGACGGCGTCGAAGCCACCCGCCGGATCGTCGCCGAAGGCCTGCCGACCCGGGTGCTGGTGCTGACCACTTTCGACCTGGACGAGTACGTCTTCAGTGCGCTGAAGGCCGGGGCCAGCGGTTTCATGCTGAAGGACGCCCGTCCCGAAGAGCTGCTGAATGCGATCCGGACGGTGGCTGCCGGCGAGGCGGTCATTGCGCCCTCGGCCACCCGGCGCCTGCTCGACCACGTGTTGCCGACGCTGCCGGCCAGCCCCGAGGGCGTCGACCACCGGCTCGATGTGCTCACCGATCGCGAGCGTGAGGTGCTCGTCGAGATCGCGGCCGGAGCCACCAATGCTGAGATCGCCACCCGGCTGTACATGGCCGAGGGCACTGTGAAGACCCACATCGGACGGCTGCTGGCCAAGCTCCAGGTGCGTGACCGGGTCGGGCTGGTGCTGTTCGCCTACGAGACCGGGTTGGTGCGCCGGGTCTAGAGGTCGGCTTCGCTACCGGTGTGGTCGCCTCACCACTCGTCCGCGCTGCTTCGCATGCTCGCTCGCCCGTCGCTTCGCTACCCGTGGTGGCGCTTCGCTACTCGTAGGGTCACTTCGCTACCGCTAGACGGGTAGCGAAGCGGGGTGACCGGTAGCGAAGTGGACGGACGGAACCGCGGCGGCTCAGGCGCGCAGGGTGCGGGTCGAGGCGAACCGCTCCAGAGTTAGCTGTCGGGCCGCGGCGTGGTCGACCAGCGGGGCTGGATAATCCTCACCCAGCCGGACCCCGGCAGCGGCCAACACCGAGTCGCGCAGCAGCCAGGGGGCGTGGATGCTGCGATCGTCCAGCCGGGCCAGTTCGGGGACGAATGACCTGATGAAGGCCCCATCCGGATCGAACCGCTGGCTCTGCCGGACCGGGCTGAAGATCCGGAAGTAGGGCTGCGCATCGCAACCGGTGGACGCGGTCCACTGCCAGCCACCGTTGTTCGAGGCCAGATCGAAGTCGAGTAGCTGTCGGGCGAAGTAGGCCTCGCCGCGGCGCCAGTCGATGCCGAGATCCTTGACCAAGAAGCTGGCAGTGACCATCCGCAGCCGATTGTGCAGGTAGCCGGTCTGGTTCAGTTGACGCATGCCGGCATCGACCAGCGGGTAGCCGGTGCGTCCGGCGCACCAGGCGGCGAAGTTGCGGTCGGCCTGTTCGCCGTAGTCCCACGCGATTCGGCTGTAGCCGGGCTGGAAGGCTTCGGTGGACACTCGGGGGTGATGCGCCAACAACTGCGAGTAGAACTCACGCCAGACCAACTCACTGAGCCACGACTCGGCACCGGCCGAGCCAGCAGCGGCTCGCTCGGCGGCAACGCCGACCAGCTCGCGCACCGAGATCGTCCCGAACCGCAGATGGACGCTCAGTCGGCTGGTTCCCGGCTGGGCCGGGAAGTCGCGGGCCAGGTGGTAGTCGTCGATCCGGGCCAGGAAGTCGGCCAGCAGCGTTCGGGCCGCCGCGGTGCCGGCCGGTTTCGGGCCGTCCACCGGCTCGAAGCCGAGGTCGGCCAGCTCAGGGACCCGGGCGTCGGCCGGCGGCGTGGCCAGGCGTCCGGCCAGGTCGATCGGGTAGGGGCGCACCGGCTCGGCGGCTAACCGGCGCAGCCAGGCCGTCCGGAATGGCGTGAAGACGGTGAATGGACGCCCGTCGCCGGTGCGCACCTGGTCGGGGCCGAAGATCACCTGGTCAACCCAGGAATGCCAGCCGATGCCTGCCGTCGCGAGGGCGCTGGCCACGGCCGCGTCCCGGGCGATGGCGGACGGCTCGTAGTCGGTGTTGGTGTGCACCTGACCCACGCCGAGCTCAAGGGCCAGTGTCGGAATCTCGATCACCGGATCGCCGTGGCGGACGATCAGGCCGCCGCCGGCCGCGCGCAGCTCGGCGTCTAGGGCGGCCAGACTGTGCCGGATGAACTCCACCCGCCGATCGGCCCTCGGCAAGGGCTCAAGCAGGGCGGGGTCGAAGACGAAGACGGCGTGCACGCGTCCGCGGGCGGCCAGAGCGTGGTGCAGCGCGGCATGGTCGTCGCTGCGCAGGTCGCGGCGGAACCAGACCAGAGAGTCGCTCATTGGTCCTCCTCTGTGCGCCAACTCTGAGGTGACGCTAGCCCACCGCATGCTCGCGGTGAATGCGAATGAGTGGGGTCGTTGTCGGCGACCGCCCGGAGACGAGGCCTGCAAGGGTCCCGCAAGAAGAGGGGACTGTCCCTCTTTCTGTGGATCTGCGTTCCGCGTGTGTCTGGCTGGACGGTAATGGAACCGTCCCCATGGACTGGCCTGAGCAGGGTGGACGGTAATGGAACCGTCCCCGGGCTAGAGCTGGGCCAGCAGGGCGTCCGGGTCGTGGCGGTAGGTGTCCAGCGGGAGTTGGCCCGACGACAGTGCCTCGAGGGTATCGGTCAGCAGCCGGTTCACCGGGGTCGGGACGCCATGAGCGGCACCGGCCTCGGCCACGGCGCCGTTGAGGAAGCGGACCTCGGTCTGGCCCCGGCCCGAGCGCAGGTCGATGTGGAAGCTCGGCATCTTGTCGCCGCGGCCACCGCCCAGCGCCTTGGTCAGCGCCGGCTGGGCGATGAATCGCGGCAGCTTGGTGCCCAAGGCCAGCGCCCGCACCGGGGTGCCGGGCAGATCGGTCGGACGCAGCCCGAGCGCATCCATCACGGCCAGGCACTCGCGCAGCACGGCCAACTCGATCCGGTAGCTGCGCGGGTCGGCGAACAGCGCGCTGACCGGCTCGTCCAGGATGGCCGAGGTGGCGTTGCCGGTCAGATTGGTGAGCAGCTTCGACCACTTCATGGCCAAGGCGTCCGGGTAGCCGATCCCGTTCAGCGACGCGTCGTTCAGCGCGGCCAGCAGCCGCTCGGCCAGCGGATGGGTGGTGGCGATGCCGACTCCGCGTCGCTTCTCCTCGACCACGGCACCGACGCCCGGCTTGCCGACCGCAGTGGTCACCGTGCCGCTGAGCACCTTGTCAGCACCCAGTCGCGAGGCCAGCAGCGGTTCGTTGGCGACCCCGTTCTGCAGGCTGAGCATGGCCGGCAGCTCGCGCCCGGTGGCCACGAGCGAATCCAGGAAGCCGGGGGTGTCGAAGGACTTCAGCGCCACCACGGCCACGTCGTACGGTCCGGCGTCGAGCACCTCTGCGGTCGAGCCGAAGATCCGGAAGTCGCGGACGGTCTGGGTCTGGCCGTCCCTGGTCAGCAGCAGGCCCTGTTCGGCGATCGTCGCGGCGGCCGCCGGCTGCTCGCTGAAGGTGACGTCATGTCCGGCCGCGGCCAGGGAACCGCCGATGTAGCTGCCGATCGCGCCGGCGCCGACGAACCAGAACTTCACGCCCTACCCCTTCCGCTGAACCGGCCTGACACCGGCTGCGTTCGAACGATACGACATCGGCCCGTCCCGTCGAAGCCACTCAGGCCGACGGCGAGCGGGACTCGCTCCGTCCGTCCCACTCACCTCGCCACCGCTTCCCTCGCCGCGCTACCGCTTCCCTCGCGGCGCTACCGCTTCCCTCGCGGCGCTACCCGTATATCGGTAGCACCGCGATCAACCGGTAGCGGGGTTGCGTGAACCGGTAGCACGGCGGATGAACCGGTAGCGCGGCGGAACGGACGGGTAGCACGGCGGATGAACCGGTAGCGCGGCGGAACGGACGGGTAGCGCCGCAGACGAACCAGCAGTGAGGCGAACGAACGACCCGGCTCAGCCCAGCGGACGCACCGAGCCGCGCTCCTGGACCGGCATCGGCACCAAGGTCAGCGGCGGGGCCTGCCGGCTGAGTAGCAGTTGCATGGCCGTGCGCCCCATCTCCCGGTAGGGGATCTGCATGGTGGTCAGCTGCGGACGCAGATAGGAGGCCAGGTACTCGTCGTCGAAGGAGATCACCGACAGATCGTCCGGCACCTTCAGTCCGCGCTCCTGCGCGGACTGGTAGACCCCGAACGCCACCCGGTCGTTGGCCGCGATCATCGCGGTGATCGGCCCGGCCGCGAAGATCTCCTCCGCGCCCGCGTAGCCCAACCCTGGCTCCCAGTACTTGCCGTCAACCTGATGGACGAGCTCAATGCCCTCTTCAGCCAAGGCGGCGTCCATGCCGGCGTAGCGGTCGGCCACCGTGGCCGAGAAGGCCGGCTCGAGCAGGTCGGCGGAGCGTCCGATGAAGCCGATCCGGCGATGACCGCGGTCGGTCAGGTACTTCACTGCCTGATATCCGGCCCGGTACTCATCGGGCAGGACGCACGGATGCCCGGCGGTCGAGGTGGCGTTGACCAGGATCGTGTTCACCTCAGGCAGCGGCGGCAACTCCAGCTGGCGAGCTCGCATCAGACCGAAGACGATGCCGTCGGTGCGCCGGTCCAGCATCAGGCTGACCAGCTTCTCCAGCTGGCCGGGACGTCCGGACTCGGTGATCAGCAGCGAATGATCGTGCGCCTCGGCCTCTTCGAGCAGCCCGCTGATGATGGCCGAGGCATAGCGGGTGACGGTGACCTCGTCGGAGATGAAGCCGATCGTCCGGGTGGTGCCGGTGCGCAGGCCGCGGGCCGCCGGGTTCGGACGATAATCCAGCGCGGCCGCCGCAGCCCGGACCCGTTCGGCCGCCTGCTCCGAGAGCCGGGTGTTCGGACGATTGTTCAGCACCATGCTGACGGTGGTCGTGGACAGCCCGGCGAGCTTGGCCACATCGGCCAAAGTTGCGCGCTTGGTCACTGTCGAGCCCTCACCGTCGTTGGTTTGCTTTTCTGCAGAGCAGACCAAGGATATCGGCTCTGACTAGCCCAGCGCCCGTCCGCCCGTTCCGGGGAGTGGCACGACGTAGGAGGAGGTCCTCAGCGAGCGCCGCGTCCTGAGATGAGGCGCTCGGCGCTACAGCGTGGATTCGCGGACGGGTAGGCCGGCCAGTCGGTAGCACTCGTCGATGAACTCCATGTTCGCGATGGCGTTGTCCAGGTCGGTGGGGAAGCTCGCCCCGTCCCGGATGGCTGCAATCAGCGCACCGAGCTGGTGAGTGTAGGTGCTGACCGTCCCCAGATGCTCGACCCGCTGGCCGGACGCACTCTCGATGATCAGCCGGTCGTCGCTGGTCAGATCGATGAAGTTCGGCTGGAAGATGGTGCCCCGCGTCCCGGTGACCAGGATGGACATCTCCTGTGGGCCCTCCAGGCTCGACTCCAAGGTGGCGATCACCCCACCGGGAAGTCCAGCGGCGACGGTCGCGGTGGCGTCCACCCGTGGGTCAATGCCGGCGTGCGTGGTGGCACTCGCACCGATCGGACGGGCGGAGCCGCCCAGCACTCGGGCGAGGTCGCGGGCAATGTGGATCGCGTAGCAGCCCAGGTCCATCAGTGAGCCGCCGGCCAGCGGCCACGACCAGCGAATGTCACTCAGATCGGCGCAGTCGAACTTCATCTCCACCTTCACGGCGGTGACCTGCCCGATCGCTTCGTCGCCGACTAACTCCAGCAGCCGCTTGTAGGTGGGGTGGTAGCGGTGGTGGAAGCCCTCGAAGACGACCAGGCCGTCCTTCGGCTCGGACGCCACCAGCCGGGCCTCTGCGGTGTTGCTGCCGAACGGCTTCTCCGACAGCACATGCTTGCCGGCGCGCAGGGCGGCCAGATTCCAGCGGACGTGCTCGCTGTTGGGCAGCGCGTTGTAGACGACCTCGACCGCAGGGTCGGAAAGCAATTCTGCGTAACTGCCATAGGCCTGAGCGATCCCGAACTGGACGGCGTAGGCCTGAGCCCGCTCCGGGCTGCGGGCCGCAACGGCGACAATCTCAGCGCCCAAGGATTTTGCGGGCGCGACTACGGCTCTCTCCGCGATCCGGGCTGCTCCGAGAATGCCGATCCGCAACGGTTCGCTCACCGCTGACCTCCCTGTACTGGCACGCTCGAGCCGCGCCTGAACGGATTTGATAGCGCAAGCTATCGCGCTGACGGCCCGGGTGCGAGAGGTTTTGGACGATGATCTGGCCGCAGCGATTCCCGCGGCCGATGGACGCCGGGTCTCAGCCGCCGACGGCGACCGAATCGTCGCTGGCCACCACGCGTCCCAGTGACCGGGCCGCGGCGAACGCGATGATCGCGGTCAGCGTCCCGAATACCGCCACTGCGTACAGGCCGAGCTGGTAGCCGCCCAGATCGATCACGTGGCCGGCCACTCCGGAGCCGATCGAGGCACCGATACCGATCCCGGTGCCCATCCAGGCCAAACCTTCGGTGAGCCGGGACGGATGCACCAACCGCTCGATCAGCGAGTTTCCGTTGATCAGGGTCGGCGCTACCGTGACCCCGACCAGGAGCCCGGCCGCGGCCAGCAGCCAGGTGGAGTTGGCGAAGCACAAGGCGATCGTGGCGACGAACAGCGCGGTGATGCCGATCAGGAATCGACGCGGCAGCGGCGAGGCCCAGCGTCGGGCTCCGTAATAGAAGCCGGCCAGCGCCGAGGCCAGCGAGAACACCGCCAGGATCAGTCCGGAGGCGGCCCGGGCGTCCCATTCGGTTGCGGCGGCGACCACACTCACGTCGATCGCGCCGAAGACGGTGCCGATCAGCAGGTTGATGGCGATCACGGCGGCCACCCCCGGCACCAGCAGGATCAGCTGGCGCCAGGCCGCACCCTCGGGTGCCGCGGGACGCTCCTGCAGTGGCGGCTCGGTGGCCCGCTGCGAATAGAACCACTGGGCTCCGACCAGGCCGAGAATCACCGGCGCGACCAGGCCGGCCGCCGGATGCACTCCGGTGGACAAGGCGGTCGCCACCACCGGGCCGACCATGTAGGCGACTTCGTCCAGCGTCGACTCCAGCGAGAAGGCGACATGCAGCTGGTCGGGGTTGTCGGTCACGTACGACCAGCGAGCGCGGACGAGCGCGCCGGGGGCACCGCCGGTGGCACCGGAGATCATCACCGGCGGGAACAGCGTCCAGGCCGGTGCCTGCATCACGGCAAGCACGACGGTCACGGCCAGCGAGATCGCGGAGATGATGGCGGCCGGATACATGACCCGGCGCTGCCCGAACCGGTCGACCAGATTGGACAGCACAGCAGTACCCAGCGCCCAACAGACCGCGTTCGCCGCGGTGGCTGCACCAGCCAGGCCGTAGCTGCCGTAGATGGACGAAACCATCAAGACCAACCCGAGCCCCATCATCGCGCCGCCGGAGCGGGCGACCAGGCCGGCCGCACAGAATCTGAGAGCGCCGGGGATGCTCAGAATCTCCCTATACGCGCGCACCAAACGAGTCTCGCACACCCTGGTGACAGTTCGCTCCGGCGCGGGCAGCGTGACCAGCGACGTCCGGCCGTGGTGGACTGATGCCATGCGTTCCACCGTGATTCATGGGGCCGGCGACGTCCGGCTGGAGGACCGGCCCGACCCGGTGATCATCAAGCCGACCGACGCGATCGTGCGGACGGTGGCCACCTGCGTGTGCGGCTCGGATCTGTGGCGCTATCGCGGCATCGGGGATGTCCCGAAGCCGGTCGCCATCGGCCATGAGTACTGCGGGATCGTCGAGCAGGTCGGCTCGGCGGTGACCGGAGTGAGCGTCGGCCAGTTCGTCGTCGGTGGCTTCTATCACTGCGACAACACCTGCCCCACCTGCCGCAAGGGTGCCCAGGCGAACTGCCCCAACGGCGGTGCCTACGACGGCTGCCAGGCTGAGCTGATTCGGATCCCGAATGCCGACGGCACTCTGGTCGCTACCCCTGAATTGCCTTCCGAGGAACAGATTCCCGACTTGCTGACCCTGTCGGACGTGATGGGCACCGGCTGGCACGCTGCGGTCTCAGCCGGCATCGGCCCGGGGATGAGTGTGGCCGTGGTCGGCGACGGTGCGGTCGGGCTATGTGCGGTGCTGGCCGCCGCCCAGCTGGGCGCCGAGCAGGTGATCGCGATGAGTCGCCACGAGGACCGGCAGCAGCTGGCCATCGAGTTCGGCGCGACCGCGATCATCGCCGAGCGGGACGAGGCCGGCGCGGCCAAGGTGCGTGAGCTCACCGAAGGGATCGGCGCGGACGCCGTCCTGGAGTGCGTCGGCACCGAACAGTCGCGGCTGCAGGCGCTGGCCTGCGCGCGTCCGGGTGCCACCATCGGGACGGTCGGACTTCCGCACGGCGAACTCCCCGCTGACAAGCTGTTCTGGCGCAATGTCGGGCTGGCCGGCGGACCGGCTCCGGTACGGGCCTACCTGCCGGCGCTGATGGAGCTCGTCCTGGCCGGACGGATCCATCCCGGCAAGGTCTTCGACCTGGAACTGCCGCTGGCCGAGGTCGCCGAGGCCTACGCCGCCATGGACTCCCGGCGGGCGATCAAGGTGCTGCTGCGTCCCTGAGCTCTGCGATCGGGTAGCGTCCGGCTTATCCGAGCTTCTTCGCCACCGAGCTGCCGACGCTGGGCGTCGAGCCGAAGTGGATCATCACCCGGGAGTGATCGTCGCGAGCGAGGCGTTTGGCTGAGGGCGCGGCGGGTTACCCTGACTCGCGTGAGTGAAGTCCCGCGTCCGCATCGGCCGAGCTATCGGGAGCCGTCTGCGCTGGAGGCGATCGGTGAGCGATCCGACCCGATCGCCGCGCTGCACGCCGCCCACGAGACGGCCGCGGTCCTGGTGAAGGTCGGACGGGCCAGCGCCGATCCGGCGGCCACGGACCGACTGGTGGCGATCACCGACGAGATCGGGCTGGACACGCTGGCCGAGCTGTGGTCGGCTCGCCCGGCCCGTTCGCTGCCCGGGGCGTTGTGGCGGCTGTACCTGCTGCGCGAGTGGGTGGCCACCGACGCCATGGGTGTGGCAAGGGAGTATGCCGCCGGCGTCCGCTTCACTGAGGTGAACCATGTGGTCGCTGGGGCCGAACCTCCAGGCCCGGACGAGGTGCGCCGAGTCGCCGAGGAGATCCTGCGGGGTGTGTTCGCCGGCGATCTCGCGGTTGCTCTGGAACGGGCCGCGGCCTTCTGCCTGGTCGTCTCCGCCGGACGGGCGGACGTCACCGCCGGCACCCGGGCTGTGGCCCAGGCGCTGCGTCTGCAGGACATGGCCGCCGACCTGACCGCCTGCGCGAAGCTGTGGCGCGAAGATCGGCTCGCCTAGCGCCGGGGCGTTGGACGGCCTCGTCCGCACGGCGCACCGCTCGCGTCATCGAGCGGCGAGATGTTTGGCGAAGTGAGCGGCACGACCTATCCTTCTAGGGCGTCGGGCCGCGGTAGCCCCGGGCTCCAACTTTCGCCGCTTCGAGCGGCCACGCGCCGAGAGGCGCTCCCGGCCCGACGCACTTACTCCCCCAACTTCCCCGCAACTGCCGCGCCGAGACGTGCGGTCGATCGAGCTGAGCGGGCCGGCGGGAGGAACGCTCGGCCCGCTCAGCCGGTGAAGGCGACTCCCAGGCCGAGGACGATCACCACGGCGGAGCCGATCACACCCAGCCAGCCCGAGGCGCGCTCGGGGAGGACGGCTTTGGCGCCGCTGCTGACTAGCGCGAGCCCGAGCTGCCACGACAGTGACGCCAGCCCTGCCCCGGCGGTGAAGGCGATCCCGCCCCAGGGGCCTCCGGTGTCGGGCAGTGCGCTGGCCAGGGCCAGGAAGTAGATCAGGGTGGCCGGGTTGATTGCGGTCAGCGCGAAGAACTTCAGGTAGGCCGAACGTCCGCTGGTGCGAGTCGGCGGCGCCTCACCGCGCGGCCTGCGCAGAGCGAGCAGTTGCTGGATGCCGAGGACGACCAGGATCGCGCCGGCCAGATAGCGCGGCCAGGCGCCCCAGGAGCGGATCACCGGAGCGGCGGCTGCGCCGGCCACGATCGCGGCCGTGCAGTAGAGCGTGTCGATGGTGGCCACTCCGGCCGCGCCGGCCACGGCCGAGCGGCGTCCGTTCGTCATGCCCTCGCGAAGCAGTAGGACGCCGATCGCGCCCAGTGGCATGGCGATGGCGAACCCTGCGGCCACCCCGGCCAGGCCTGAAGCGGTTACGGGATCCATGGCAGAAGTCTGGCCCAGCTGTGAGCTCCGACACTGCGATTTCCGAGGTGTGATCGTAGAGTTGTTCACATGGACGCTCTGGACGAGGAAATTCTCGGTCTGCTGCGACGAAATGCGCGGCGCTCGTTGTCGGACATCGCCCGCCACGTGGAGCTCAGCGCGAACGCCGTGGCCGCCCGAGTGCGGCGCATGGAAGCCGACGGGGTGATCCTCGGCTACACGATCGTCACCGACGCCGAGCGGGCCGAGCCGTCCCGTGGGCTGGAGGTGTTCATCGACGTCCGGCTGGCCGATGCGACCGACGGCGAGCAGTTCCTGGCCGGCATTGGATCGGTCCGTCAGATCGTCGATGCCGTCCACGTCACCGGGCCCTACGACTACCTCGTCCGGGCCCGAGTGAGCGACACCGCAGCACTGGACGGCTTGCTCAAGCACCTGAAGAAGTCCTGCGGGGTCGTCCAGACTCAGACTCGGGTCGCCCTTCGCTGACTCCGGGACGAAAGGGGACCCTTCCTGTTACGTCCCAACCTTGCCGGAGCGTGAACCCCGGGACGTAACAGGAACCGTCCCCTTCTGTCTCAGTCGGCGGGGAGCGGGGTTCCGGTTCTGGCTGGACGGAAATGGAACCGTCCCCGGGGATGGCGGTGACCAGGGCGGACGGTAATGGAACCGTCCCCGCTGATCGGGCTGCGACAAGGCGACGTGCGCGAGCGGCCGGACGAGTGTTAGCCTCTCCGCAGAACTTCGGTTCTACAGGATTGTTACCCGCAAGGGGCAAGACCTGAGATGCACAGGACGTGCGTCTCGGGTCTTTTTTCATTTTCTGGCCCGGTTCGGGCCCGAGACACGAAGGATTGACGATGGCGTCTACGACGACGGACACGGCTTCCGAGATCGTTGCCAAGGTCGGAGGACCGGGCAACATCGTGAGCCTCACCCACTGCGCGACCCGGCTTCGCTTCGAACTGAAGGATGCGGGCTTGGTCGACGCGACAGCACTCGACAAGGTCCCCGGGGTGATGGGCACGGTCCCGCAGTCCGGCGACCGCTACCAGGTGGTGATCGGCGGAGCCGTCCAGACCACCTACAACCAGATCATGAACCTGCCGAGCATGTCCGAGGTCTCCAAGGGCCTGTCCGATGCGGACGTGAAGGCCGCGGCTCGGGCCAAGGCGCGCGGCAAGTTCGCCTGGCTGGACGCCTTCTTCGAGTACCTGTCGGACTCATTCCGTCCGCTGCTGGGCGTGCTGCTCGGCGCCTCGCTGATCATCGCCTTCGCAGCGGTCCTGGACGCCCTGGGCGTGGTCGACTTCCGGGCCGCCGACAAGTCGGCCTCCTGGGTCTTCGTGGACGCCATGTGGCGCTCGGTCTTCTACTTCCTGCCGATCATGGTCGCCTACAACGCGGCCAAGAAGCTGAACATCGACCCCTGGGTCGGCGCCACGGTGATGGGCGCGGTGATGACGCCGGAGTTCATCAGCCTGTCGAACGCCACCCGGTTCCCTGACACCGTCTGCACGCCCAGCCCGATCGCCGGTGCCGACCCGACCTGCGTGGCCCAGATCTTTGGGCTGCCGATGCAGCTCAACGGCTACGGCGGCCAGGTATTCGTGCCGCTGATCATGGTCGCCGTGCTGGCCCTGGTCTACAAGGCGCTGAAGAAGATCTTCCCGGCCAACATCCAGATGGTGTTCGTCCCGTTCTTCTCGATGGTCGTGATGATCCCGGTGACCGCATTCCTGATCGGCCCGCTCGGCATCTGGATCGGCACCGGCCTGGGCACCGGATTGTCCTGGCTGAACACGTCCGCGCCGCTGGTTTTCGCGATCATCATCCCGATGCTCTACCCGTTCCTGGTGCCGCTGGGCCTGCACTGGCCGCTGAATGCACTGATGCTGGCCAACATCCAGACCCTGGGCTACGACTTCATCCAGGGCCCGATGGGTTCGTGGAACTTCGCCTGCTTCGGCGCCACCGCCGGCGTGCTCGTCCTGGCCATCCGCAACCGCAACGTCGAGATGCGTGAGGTCGCAACCGGCGCCCTGGCCGCCGGCCTGCTGGGCGGCATCTCCGAACCGTCGCTGTACGGCATTCACCTGCGCTACAAGCGGATTTACCCGCGGATGCTGGTCGGCTGTGCAGTCGGCGGTCTGACCACCGGCCTGCTCGGCGGGGTCACCACCAAGGCCTTCGCGTTCACCTCGCTGCTGACCATCCCGGTGTTCGAGCCGATGTGGCGCTACGGCCTGGCCATCACGCTGGCCTTCTTCACCGCGATGATTCTGGTGATCTTCTCCGACTACCGGACACCGGAGCAGAAGGCACAGGACGAGGCCGATCGCGCCCAGGCCGATGCCGATCTCGCCCTGGAAGCTGCCGGTGCGAAGCTGAACGTTCCGGCGGCCGCCACCGCCGGACCGACCACCCTGCTCGGGGCTCCGGTGTCCGGCCAGGTCGTCCCGATCACTGAGGTTGCCGACAAGGTGTTCGCCTCGAAGGCTCTGGGCGAAGGGGTCGGTATCGTCCCCACCGCCGGACGAGTGGTCGCCCCGGTCAGCGGCGTCCTGGTTACCGTCCCGGACAGCGGCCACGCCTTCGGTATCCGCACCGATGACGGCGTCGAGGTGCTCGTCCACGTCGGCATCGACACCGTCCGGCTCGAGGGCAAGGGCTTTGACGTCAAGGTCGCCAAGGATCAGCGCGTCACTGCCGGGGACGTCCTGGCCGACGTCGACCTGGACGGCATTCGGGCCGCCGGCTACGACCCGACCACCGTCGTCGTGGTGATCAACACCCTGACCCTGAGCTCGGTCACGCCCCGTCCGGCAGCCGAGGTCGGCCTGGGTGATCCGGTGATTGACCTGGTCATCTGAACCGAGGACAGTGGGATCGCCGTGACCCCTCCGACCCGGGACTGAGATGGAGATCGCCAGAATCTTCAACAACAACGTCGTCCTCGCATTGGACGACGCTGGCCGCGAGGTCATCCTGACCGGCCGTGGTCTGGGCTTCCAGACCCGGCCGGGTCAGCCGGTCAACGACGCCTTGGTGGTGCGGACGTTCGTGCCGACCGACGGACGCGACCCCGACCACCTGGCCGAGTTGATGGCCGGCATCGCCCCGGAGTACATCTCGTTGGTCGGTGAGTCGTTGGCGCAGATCGGAGCCGGCAAGCTCGCCGAGAACCCGGCGTTGGTGGTCGCGTTGGCCGACCATGTCAGCTACGCGCTGCGCCGGGCTGCGATCGGGCTCAATCTGGAGTATCCGCTGCTGGCCGAGGTGCAGCACCTCTACGCCGATGAGTATCGGCAGGCGCAGGAGTTGCTGGCCGCGATCAACGCCGGCAGCGCCACCCAACTGCCGGCGGACGAGGCAGTCGGACTGGCATTGCACCTGGTCAATGCCGGATTCACCACCGGAGACCTCTCCTACACCTACAAGATGACCGGGGTGATCCAGCAGCTGGTCACCGTGATCGAGCAGTCCTTCGGCGTTACGTTGCCCAGCGGCAGCGTCTCGGTGGGCCGGTTCATCACTCACCTGCGCTATCTGTTCGTCCGAATCCAGCAGCACACCCAGCTTCACGAAAACCACTCCGCGATCGGCCAGGCGATCCGGGAGAGCTACCCGCAGGCGGCAGAGTGCGCACAGCGGCTGGCTTCGATCCTGGAGCTGCGCCTCGGCGAGACCCTCACCGACGACGAGGTGTCCTACCTGGCCCTGCACGTGGCCCGGGTGACCGCGGACGCCGCCTGACGCCCACCGACCCCTGAGCTTGTCGAAGGGACGTGCTCGCGGGCTTCGACAGGCTCAACCAGCGGGAACGGGCTCAGCCAGCGGACGGCCGATCCCTGAACCTCGTCGAGAGCTCCCCTGAGCCCACCCTGGGAACCGGAGGTTCGGGAGGTGCCCCGTTCTAGACTCACTCGGCGGAGGTGGACGTCGTGGCGAGGCCATTGGGAAGACGGTTCTGGGCCGTCTGGCTAGGTAGTTCAGTGTCGTATCTGGCGGAGGGGCTGCTTTTTGGGGCATTGCCGCTGCTCGCCGCCACGCTGACCCGCGACCCACGATTGATCTCGATCACCGACGCCCTCGGCCAAGCTGGCTGGCTGCTGCTGGGGCTGGCGTCAGGCATCGCCGCTGATCGGCTACCCCGGTTGCCGCTGATGTGGGCGTCCAATGCCGTCCGAGCACTGGCCGCAGGCGTCTTCGCTGCGCTGGTCTGGATCGGATGGGCGGGCCTGCCGACGATCTACGTGCTCGGCTTCGTCCTCGGTTTGGCCGCGCCGTTCTTCGACAATGCGTCCTCCTCGGTGCTGCCCGAACTGGTCGAGCCCGATCAGTTCGGACGGGCGAACTCGCTCACCCAGATGTCGCTGGCGCTGGCCGGCAACCTGATCGGCCCGATGGTCGGCACTCTGGTCTTCGTGCTGGCCCCGGCCGCGCCGTTCGGCTTCGCCGCGCTGGCCTTCGCCACCGGCACCCTGATCACCGCGTGGGTGTCGCGCCGGGCGCCCGGCCAGGCGGCGCACTCCGGAGAGCAGAGCAACCTCGAGCTGCTCCGTGAGGGCTTCTCCTACCTGATTCACCACCGGGTGCTGCGGACGCTGGCCGCCTCGGTCGGCGTGGTGAACTTCGTCACTTCGGGCGTGATCGCCGTGCTGGTGCTGTACGTCTTGGAGCTACTGAAGCTGCCCGAGTCGGCATACGGCCTGGTGATGGGCGCCTTCGCGATCGGGGCCATCGCTGGCGCGCTGGCCTCGGTGCCGCTGGTCCGCTGGTGGGGGGAACGAGCCACAGTGCTGGCCTCGATCACGGCGTTCGCGGTGTCGTCCATCGTGTTGGGCGCGGTGCCGCAGGTGGTGGTGTCATTCGCCGCATTCATCTTCACTGGCTTCTTCTCGATGGCCTGGAACGTGATCGTGAACAGCTATCGGCAGCGGGTGGTGCCCTCCGAACTGCTCGGACGAGTCACTGCGGTCTACCGGATGATGGCCTTCATCGCCATGCCACTAGGGGCGTTGGGGGTCGGCCTGCTCTCGCATGCGGTCGGGCTCCAGGCGTCCTATGTGATCGGTGGCGTGCTGCTGCTGATCACCGCGGCTCTGGCCGTCCGTCCGCTCGCCGGAATGCCTGGACGCTCCCGGCCCGCTCCGCTCCCCGCCGACTGAGTGGGGACGGTTCCTGCATTTCTCGCTGACAAGGGTGGACGGTTTTGGAACCGTCCCCAATTGAGTCCGCTACCAGGAGGGCCAGCGCAGCTGCAGCTCAGCGGACGCACGGTAGCCGGCGATCAGCTCGGCGTTGGCCTGGTCGGAGCCGAGAGTGTGCGTTCGGGCGTGCTCGGGGGACTTGCCGAAGCGCTCATGGCGCCGGATCAGCGCCGCGATCCGGATCGGCTCGGACGGGGCCGCAAGGAACCAGACCTCGTCCAGGCAGGCCCGAACCCGGCGCCATTCGGGCTCCGGGTTGAGCAGGTAGTTGCCTTCGGTGATGACGACGCGGCAGCCCGGCGGCACCGCGATCGCCCCGGCCACCGGATCCTCGATCTCGCGCCGATACTCCGGGGCGTAGACGATGCCCGGACCGGGTTCGCGCAGCCGTTCCAGTAGTGCCGCGTAGCCGTCCGGGTCGAAGGTGTCCGGGGCGCCGCGCCGATGAGCCCGGTCATCCGCGGCGATCACCGACTTGGCAAGGTGAAACCCGTCCATCGGGACGACCACAGCCGAGCCGGGTTCAGTCCGGTTCAGTCGTTCGGCGAGCAGTGCGGCCAACGTCGACTTCCCGGCTCCGGGGGCGCCGCAGATTCCGACCAGCACTCGGGGCCGCGAGTCGGAGAGTGCCGACAGCCGTTGCGCCAGCTCGTCCACTGCGACGTCGACCTCGTCCACCGAGCATCCTTCCCCGAGCTGATGGCCTGTGTCACCGGCGCCGGCCAGCGCGTCTGGGACGTAACAGGAACCGTCCCCATTCTGTACCGGAGGCGCCACCGGCATGGACGCCTCAGGCTGGGCTGCGCAGGATCGAGCTCATCTTCTTGCCCCGGGCCACCTCATCGACGAGCTTGTCGAGATAGCGAACTCGCTGCATCTGCGGGTCGTCCATCTCCTCGACTCGGATCCCGCAGATCAGCCCGGTGATCAGTGACGCGTTCGGGTTGAACGACGGCGCCTCGTCGAAGAAGTCGCCCACGGTGGTGCCGGCAGCAAGCAGGGACGCCAGCGCGTCCGCGTCGTAGCCGGTGAGCCAGCTGATCACCTGGTCGAGCTCGGCTTGGGTGTGCCCCTTGCGTTCCACCTTGGCCAGGTAGAGCGCGTAGATGTCGGCGAACGGTGTGCCGAAGATCCGGTGTGCCATCACGAGCTCCCTTCGTTCAGGGAGCCTAACTGGGTCGTCCCACGCCTCAAAGGGGGCGGACGCGCCTGCGGAGTCCTCCGCCGCGGCACCGCCACAGAAAAGGGGACTGTCCCCATCCCTGTGAGGGATCGCCAGTGCCAACCTCAGCCGGCGGGTTCCAGGTTGATCGACGGCTCGACCGGGGCGGGTGTCACCGCTGCCCCATCGGAAGCCGGGGCCTCGCCGGCCTCGGGTTCGCCGCAGAAAAGAGGACCGTCCCCACCTCTGCGGGCTGGCGCGCCGGCATCCAGAGCGGGTTCACAGTTCAGTCCCGGCTCGGTGATCGGTTCGGCGGACGCGACTCCGTCCAACACCTCGTTGAGGCGCTCGTCGCTGAAGGCCAAGTCGGCGGCTTCGTCCTTCAACAGCTGATGGCGATGCCAGAACCAGGAGATGAGCAGGGGAATCAGCGCGCCCACCCAGGCCAGCGGAGCAGCAAGGCACGCGCCGAGGAAGCCGATTCGCTCGATCAGAACGATCCCGACCGTGCCGCGTGCGGCCAGCTCCATGAAGCCGGCGATCGTCGGAACCACGGCCGCGCCGAGCCCCTGAATGGCATTACGCACCACGAACAGCACGCTGAGGATCGCGTACAGCAGGCCGTTGATGATCAGGTACTGGTGAGCCATGGCGATCACTGCGGTCTCTTCGGGGCCGACGAACAGTCGCACCAGGTTCGTCCCGAAGGCGGTGATGGCAAGTCCGGTGGCCATCGCCCACGCCATGGCCAACATGGTGATCCGGAACACGCCGACCCGGATCCGCTGCCACTGGTGCGCGCCACGGTTCTGTGCGACGTAGGTGCTGATTCCCGCGCCGATGGACGCCAGCGGCGTCACCGCCACCTGGTCGACCCGCATCGCCGCGGTGAAGGCAGCCACGGCGTTGGTGCCGAGCCCGTTGATGCCGTATTGGAGCATCGCGGCACCGACCGCGATCACCGACATCTGGAAGCCCATAGTCAGGCCGAGCTCGGCCGACTCTCGCAGGTCGGCACCCGATACTCGCCAGTCGCCGCGGCCCAGATGGAGCTCGGGCATCTTGCGGGCGATCAGGATCAGGCACAAGATCACCGAGATGGTCTGGGCCACCACGGTGGCCGCGGCCGCTCCGGCGACGCCCAGATGCAGCCCGCCGACGAAGACGATCACCAGGCCGGCATTCAGCACGCAGGAGATGACCAGGAAGATCAATGGCGTCCGGCTGTCTCCCAGAGCCCGAATCAAAGCGCTGAGGAAGTTGAACGCAACGGTCGCAGCCGCCCCGGATGCCAGAACGACAAGGAAGATCGTCGAGTTGTCGAGCAGCTCGGCCGGGGTGCCCATCCAAACCAGCAGGCCCCGCGAACCGAACAGGCCGGCGATCATGATCGCCGCAGCGATGCCGGCGCCGATCACCGCACTCGCGGCGACGGCTCGGCGCAGCCGCACCATGTCTCCCGAGCCGAAGGCTCTCGCGACCGGAATGGCAACACCGGCCGAGGCACCGAAGGAGAACCCGAAAAGCAGGAACTGGATGCTGCCGGACGCTCCGACGGCCGCCAGCGCGTCCACGCCGAGCACCTGGCCGACGACCATGGCATCGGTCACCGAATACAGCTGCTGGAACAGATTGCCGATCAGCAGCGGCAGGGTGAAGAGGACGATCAGGCGGAGCGGCGGGCCGACCGTCAGGTTCTTGGTCATCTAGCGATCTCGTGAAGTGGCTTGTGGCGGCTCATGCCGGAGGCTTCCGGTCGACCGCAGAGGTGTGGACGGCCGTTGCGACCGTTCCCAGCAGGTTAAGCCTGGGTCCACAACAAAGTCCAACAAGGACGCCTTGTGTGATTCAGAGGCGGGGGGACTGGATGGCAGGGTGGAGACTCGCGCCCGCTGCTGGAATGGCCACGAATCGTCCGTCCGTGCGCACGGTGAGTGTCGAGCAGCGATGCCAGGATGGACGGGTGGATGTGCGACGTGCGGTGGCAACGCTCGCTGGTCTTGGTCTTGTGGTCGCGCTCGCGGGCTGTGGCTCCCGCGGTGCTGAGCCGGTGGCACCGGGACCAACCACGTCGGTGACACCCTCGTCCGCACTGCCTCATCTGGCCACGATCGAGGGCAAGGACACGAGCAGGGGGAAGAGCGACCCGAACGGTTTGTGGGCCCAGGCGGCTCTCGACGCAACCAACGAACTGATCGACAGCCCCGCTCAGCTTCTCGAGTCTCAGCGCAATTGGCGACGTGCGGTGGAGGCGGACTTCCCACCGGGCGGCGACATCACCGTCGATCCGCGCACCTTCATGCCGCTGCGCGAGTCGATGGTGGAGGGTTTCGGAGTCACCGGGCCAGATCCCGCACTGTTGAAGAGTCCGGACCCGGCGCTCCTGCGCGAAGCTCTGCGACGGGCCTCGGATCGGATCATGCGAGTGCGGGCTGACGGACGGGAGTTGTCTGAGGCCCAGTTTGAGCGGCTTTCCGAGACTGACGAGGACCAGGACGAAGAGGACGAGACCAGCGACGGCTATACGCCGAACTTCCTTTCCGACCCGGAGAGCTATACCGGTGTAGTCGGGGTCTCGAACTTCGACACCAAAGGGGTCAGACTCGTCTGGCTGCAGCGCACGACGCTTCGGATTCTGGCGGAGGAGCTCCGCCGAGTCGACGCGCTGCCTGCCCGCATCGTCCCCTATCTCGACATCGACACTCTCCAGTGGTTGCGCGATCGGGGCGAGTCGTATCCGACCGACACGCAACTGAAGTAGGCCCGATTCATGTCGCGTGGCGGTCGAGCGGTGCGCGGGACGAGTCGTCACCAGCGGGATTGCTCGACGAAGTCACCGCCGAGGGACGTTTGAGCGCGCGAATCGGCTCGGGCAGGACGTCCCCGGACGAGTTACACGGATGTAGTTATCCCCACTGTGGACAACTCCTGTGGATAACTGTGAAGGGGTTGGGCCAGAAAAAGACCTGGCCGGCCCGGGGGCCGCCACCCCCGAACCGGCCAAGAAGCATCCTCAGGAGTGAAAACTCACTACCCGTTGATCGACTAGGGAGTCTACGCGATTGGAGGGGTCGGAAGACCAGGTCCCGACTAAGGGTTTCTACATGAAATTACGTAGTCCCTAGTCTGGGTGACAACTCGGTCTCCATCTCAGGTCGAGGATCGTCCACACGTCGCTCGTGTCGCGCCCGAAACGGGCCGCTGCGGGTCGGCTCAGCCGATGGCAGCCTTCGTCTCCCGAGCCATGGCGAGCTCCTCGTTGGTGGGCACCACCAACACGGTCACCTTCGAATCCGGGGTGGAAATCACCCGCGGCTCCTTCGAGCGGACGGCGTTGGCGGCCTCGTCGAGGACGAACCCGAGCGGCTCGAGCTTCTTCACCACTCCGGCCCGCACCAGCGCATCGTTCTCGCCGACGCCGGCGGTGAAGGTCAGCGCGTCCACCCCACCCAGGATCGCCAGGTACGAGCCGACGTAGCTGACCAGCCGGTGCAGGTAGACGTCCATGGCCAGCCGAGCCCGCTGGTTGCCGGCGTTGATCAGGCCGGTGATGTCACGGAAGTCGGTCGCTCCGCACAGCCCGAGCATCCCGGACTTCTTGTTCAGCAGGGCGTCCACCTCGCCGAGATCCAGGCCGAGGGCCCGGCCGAGGAACGCGTGCAGGCCCGGGTCGACGTCGCCGGAGCGAGTGCCCATCACCAGGCCGGCCAGCGGAGTGAGCCCCATCGAGGTATCCACAGCCACGCCGTGATCGATCGCCGAGATCGAGGCGCCGTTGCCGAGGTGGCAGACGATCTGGTTGAAGCTGTCGTAGGGACGGCCCAGCACCTCGGCCACCTTCTTCGACACGTAGCTGTGCGAGGTGCCGTGGAAGCCGTACTTGCGGATGCCGTGGGCGTGGGCCAGCTCGTCGTCGATCGCGTAGGTGTAGGCGGCCGGCGGCAAGGTGGCGAAGAAGGCGGTGTCGAACACCGCCACATGCGGGACGTCCGGGAGCACGGCCATGGCAGCCTCGATGCCGGCGATGCCCGGCGGGTTGTGCAGCGGGGCCAGCGGGCTCAGCTCGCGCAGCTTGGCCAGCACGGCGGCATCGATGACCGTGGTCTGCCGGAACGCCTCACCGCCATGGACGGTCCGGTGCCCGACGGCGACCACCTCGGACAAGGTCGGGCCGACCTCGTCGAAGACCTTCACCAGGTGGGCCAGGGCGTGGGCGTGGTCGGGGAAGCCGACCGAGTCGTGCCGCTTCACCTCGCCGAACTCGTGGTCGAGAGTGCTCTCGCTCTCGCCGATCCGCTGGATGATTCCGCTAGCCACCACCCCCTCGGTCGCCATATCGATCACCTGATACTTGATCGAGCTGGAACCGCAGTTCAGCAGCAGGACGGGTTCGCTCACAGCGCTCCTCGGGTAGTCCGGATCTCTATTCGGCCGCCTGGGCCTGAATCGCCGTGATGGCCACGGTGTTCACGATGTCTTCCACCAGCGCACCCCGGGACAGGTCGTTCACTGGCTTGTTCAGGCCCTGCAGGACCGGCCCGATCGCCACGGCGCCGGACGACCGCTGGACGGCCTTGTACGTGTTGTTGCCGGTGTTCAGGTCCGGGAAGATGAACACGGTTGCCCGTCCGGCTACGGCGGATTCGGGCAGCTTGGTCTTGGCCACGGTCGGGTCGACGGCCGCGTCGAACTGGATCGGGCCTTCCAGAGCCAACTCGGGTGCCCGCTGCCGGACGATCTCGGTGGCGGCTCGCACCTTGTCCACGTCCACGCCGGTGCCGGACGTCCCGGTCGAGTAGCTCAGCATCGCCACCCGCGGCTCGATCCCGAAGCCGGCTGCGGTGGCTGCCGAGCTGATCGCGATATCGGCCAGCTGCTCCTCGGTCGGGTTCGGGTTCACCGCACAGTCGGCGTAGACCACCACCCGGTCGGGCAGGCACATCAGGAACGAACCCGACACGACGCTCACGCCCGGCTTGGTCTTGATGAACTCCAGCGAGGGACGGATGGTGTTGGCCGTGGTGTTGATCGCACCCGACACCATGCCGTCGGCCATCCCGAGGTGGACCATCATCGTGCCGAAGTAGGACAGGTCCTTCAGCTTCTCCTTGGCCTGGTCGAGGGTAACCCCCTTGTGGGCCCGCAGCCGGGCGTACTCGGCCGCGAACTGCTCAACGAGCTTCGGATCGGTCGGATCGACCACCTCGACCCCGGCCAGGGCCAGACCCATGTGCGTGGCCCGCGCCTTGATGGCTCCGGCGTCGCCGAGCAGGATCAGCCGAGCCACGCCGCGACGCAACAGAATGTCGGCCGACTTCAGGATCCGATCGTCGGTCGACTCGGGCATCACGATGGTGCGCCGGTCGGAGCGGGCGATCTCCTGCAGCTGATGCTCGAACATCAGCGGGGTGATCACCTCGGAGCGATGCACCTGCAAGGCGCTGAGCAGCGCCGGGACGTCCACATTCTCGGAGAAGATCCGGCGGGCCACCTCCACCTTGCGCGGACTGGAGGTCATGGCGCCCTCGAGTCGGAACATCCGCTCGGCCGAAGTGAAAGTGCCCAGCTCGCTGGTGCCGATCGGCAGCTCGTTGTGGATGCTGGTGATCAGCGTGCGAATCGTGTCGGGGATCTCGTAGCCGCCGAGCAGCACGATGGCCGCCAGCGGAGGGAACGAGCCGGACGTGTGGGCCAGCAGCAGGCCGGGCAGCATGTCGGAGCGGTCGGACGGCATGATCACCGTCGACTCCGGCTCCAGCCGGGCCAAGACATTGGGCAGGGTCATGGCGGCCACCAGCACGCTGGCCGACTCGCGATTGAGCAGCGCCGGATTGCCGAGCACCAGCTTGGCGTCCACCGAGGCGAACTGGTCGGCGACCGTCGGGGCGGCCAGCAGCTTCTCGCACGGCAGGACGGCCACCTGGACGTCGGTCAGCTTGGCCAGTTCAGCCTTCACGGCGTCGATCTGCTCCGGCTCGACCCGGTTCGCGATGACGGCCAACACCTTGACGTGATTGGCCCGGAACTCGCGCAGGCCGCCCTCGGCGGCCTCTCGAATCCCCTCAGCGTCGCGGGCGCGTCCGCTGACCACCAGCACGACCGGGGTGTTCAGGTTCGCGGCCACCTTGGCGTTGAAGTTCAGTTCGGTCGGTGAGGCGACGTCGGTGTAGTCGGAGCCGAGAATCACGACGTTCTCGTGCTTCTCCTTCAGTGCGGCGAACCGCTCGACCAGCGTCGCCTGCGCCGCATCGCCGTCGGCATGGACGTCGTCATAGGTGACGCCGATGCCCTCTTCGTAGCTCTGGTTGACGCCCGGCTGCTCGATCAGGGTCTGCAGGATCGGGTCCTTCACCCCGTCCCGGACCAGCGGACGGAACACGCCGACCGAACCGAGGGTGCGGGTCAGGGCCTCGATCAGCCCCACGGCCACCATCGACTTCCCGGTCAGGCCTTCGGGGGATGCCACGTAGATGCTCGTGCTCACGCTGGTCAGGTTAGCGCTGACTGCCCTGTGGTCGTGAACCGAGGTGCTGGGCCGGAACCTCAGGCTGGACGAATGTGCGCCCCGGGCTCAGCCGGCGGCGTGCTCGTCGATCCAGGCCATGTCGGCCAGATGCTCGGCTGCACCGCCCGGAGTCTCCAGGATGATCGGAGTGCCGGCGGTGCCGAAGACCTCGGCCAGGCCCTCGGGGTCGCAGTGCCCGGCGCCGAGGTTCGCATGCCGGTCGGCACCGGAGCCGAAGGCGTCGCGGGAGTCGTTGCCGTGGACCAGGTCGATCCGTCCGGTGATTGCCAACACCCGATCCACAAGGCCGCTCAGTTCGTTGCCTGCGGCGTGGGCATGGCAGGTGTCCAGGCAGAAGCCGACCCGGTCGGCATTGGGCGAGCCGGAGATGGCGTCCCACAGCCGGTCAAGCCGCTCGAGCTCGCGGGCCATGGCGTTGGCACCACCGGCGGTGTTCTCGATCAGCAACGGCACTTCGATCTTCAGGCCGTCGATCGCCTTGCGCCAGTTCTCGAAGCCGACCTGCGGATCGTCGCTGGCCAGCACGTGCCCGCCATGGACGATCACGCCGGCCGCCCCGATTTCGGCTGCTGCGGTGAGCTGCTTCTGCAGATGCTGCCGGCTCGGAATCCGGATCCGGTTGTTGGTGCTGGCCAGGTTCAGCACGTAGGGCGCATGGATGTAGAGCGCGACGCCGGCTGCCTCCGCGGCGCTGCGCAGCCCGTCCGCCCCGGAGGCGTAGTCGACCCGGGGACCCTTCCACGCCTGCGGATCGCCAAGGAAGAACTGACAGGCACCGGCCTGCAGCTCGGCGGCCGCAGCCACCGGATCGACGGCATCGACGTGAGCTCCGATCACTGGCATGCCCCGCAGTCTAGGCGGCTCGACCGACGCCGCCGAAAGAGCATTAGTCACAGTTCAGCTACAGGTCGCGCACATCCTCTCGCGACGGTTGGCGAGAAACCTACGGAAGGGTAAGTTAGGCATGCCCACGACGAAGGAGTTCCGATGGACGCAGGTCACCTGGCGGTCATGTTCGCGGGATCGGTGGCCCGGCACAGCGAGCGTCCGGCCACGCGGGTGCGGGTCGACGGCGAGTTCGTCGTCCAGACCTACGCCGAGCTGGGCGCTCAGGTGCGCCAGTTGGCGGCCCGGCTGATCGATCGGGGCCTGGAGCCTGGCGATCGAGTCGCAATCTTCTCGACGAACCGTCCGGAGTGGAGCCTGGCCGACCTGGCCTGTGCCACAGCCGCGCTGGTCAGTGTCCCCTTGTACCCCACCAGCACGCCTGACCAGGTGCGCCACATCATGGGCGACTCCGGTGCCAAGTTGGCCTTCGTCGCC
This sequence comes from Actinomycetales bacterium Actino_02, assembly GCA_001603275.1. Lineage (GTDB taxonomy): Bacteria > Actinomycetota > Actinomycetes > Propionibacteriales > Propionibacteriaceae > Propionicimonas. Next base: position 181,403 of record LUYM01000030.1, read on the forward strand.
GGCCAGGCCGAGCTCGACAAGCTTGCCGAGGCCGGCTTGGACGAGTTGGCTGTGGTCAGCTTCGACGAGCTGGACGACGCCGTCCCGCTGAGCGCGGAGCTGGCGGCCGCGCCGTCCGATTTCGCCGAAGTGGACGCCCGGCTCGAGAAGGCCAGCTCCGGCGACCTAGCCACCATCATCTACACCTCGGGCACAACCGGTGAGCCCAAGGGTGTGATGCTCACGCATGGCGGCTTCACCCACCAGGTAGCCGTGTTGAACCGGTACTTCACGATCACGCCCCAGGATTCCTCGCTCTGCTTCCTGCCGCTCAGCCACGCCCTGGAGCGGGCCTGGTCGTACGTGGTGCTCGCCGGCGGCTGCCTGAACACCTACGTCCCCGACCCGCGCACGGTCGCCGAGATGCTGGTGGCCGCGAAGCCGACGTTGCTGGCCAGCGTCCCGCGGCTCTTCGAGAAGGTGTACATCACCGCGCAGGAGAAGGTGGCCGACAGCCCGCTGAAGAAGCGGATCTTGGCCTGGGCGTTGCGCACCGGCAGCGCCTATCACGACGTGCTGCGGGCCGGGAAGCACCCCGCACCGTTGCTCACCCTGAAGCTGAAGATCGCCGACAAGCTCGCCCTGGGGGCGGTTCGGGACGCGATGGGCGGACCCAAGGTCGTCCTCGCCTGTGGCGGAGCGCCGCTGCGCACGGAGATCGAAGAGTTTTTCTACGGCTGCGGTCTGCTGGTGCTCCAGGGCTACGGGCTGACCGAGGCGTCCCCGCTGGTCACCTTCCCGTACTCGGCGGGGATCCGCTTCGGCACCGTGGGCAAGGTGATGGACGGTGGCGAGCTGCGGGTGGCCGCCGATGGCCAGATCGAGTATCGGGGCCCGAACCTCATGCTGGGGTACTGGGGCAAGCCCGAAGACACTGCCGCCACGATCGTGGACGGCTGGCTGCAGACCGGTGACATCGGCACCCTCGATGAGGATGGCTTCCTGCAGATCACCGACCGGATCAAGAACCTCATCGTCACCAGCAATGGCAAGAACGTGGCCCCGGCCCCGATCGAGGGCTTGCTGGCCAGCGACCCGCTGTTCGAGTACACCCTGGTGCTCGGCGACAACCGTCCATATCTGACGCTGTTGATCGCACCGTCGCTGCCGCATCTGGAGGACATCGCCCACCAGCTGCAGGTGACCTGGTCCAAGCGCGAGGAGCTGCTGAACAATCAACAGGTGCTCGACGAGATCTGGCGCCGGATCACCGAGCTGACCGCCAAGCTGCCCAGGCATGAGCAGATTCGGGATCTGCGGCTGACGATCGAGGGCTTCACTCAGGAGAACGGCCTGCTCACCCCGAGTCTGAAGGTGAAGCGCCGCGAGGTCGAGCAGCGCTTCTCCGCGCTCGTCGAGGACATGTACAACCGCGCCGGCAAGCTCCTCAAGCGCTAACCGACGGGGACGGTTCCATTACCGTCCACCCCGCTCACCGCGATTCCTGGGGACGGTTCCATTACCGTCCACCTCGGTGCCAGATTCCCTTCATTGCCGCGAGTGCGCGGTGGACGGTAATGGAACCGTCCCCGCAGTTCAGGGCGTCGTCGAGTTGAGAGAGGAATACCCCCGGGGGTATGCTGATGAGCATGAAGACGGTGATTGTGGGTGGGGTTGCCGGCGGGATGTCCGCGGCGACCAGGTTGCGTCGGCTGGACGAGTCCGCCGAGATTGTGGTGTTCGAACGTTCCGGACACGTCTCCTTTGCGAACTGCGGGCTTCCCTACTACGTGGGTGGGGTGATCACCGACCGCCAGTCGCTGCTGCTGCAGACTCCGGCCAGCCTGAAGGCGCGGTTCGGCCTGGACGTCCGGGTGAACTCAGAAGTGACCGCGATCGACCCGGCCGCCAAGACGGTGAGCGTCACCAACCTGGCCGATGGAACCCAGTACACCGAGAGCTACGACAGCCTGATCCTCGCTCCGGGCGCGGCACCCTTCGTCCCGCCGATCCCCGGCGCTGAGCGGGCCCTGACCCTGCGCAACATCGCCGACGTGGACGCCATGGCAGCCGCCGTCAGCGACGGACGCCCGCGCACCGCAGTGATCATGGGTGGCGGCTTCATCGGCGTGGAGCTCGCCGAGAACCTCATCCACAAGGGCTTCGAGGTGACTATCGTCGAGCTGGCCGACCAGCTGCTGGCGCCGCTGGATGTCGAGATGGCCGCACTCGTCGAGAAGACCCTGATCGCCAACGGCGTCCGGGTTGTCACCGGGGCGTCAGTCACCGCGATCGAAGAAAGCAGCGTGACCCTCTCCGACGGCAGCACCCTGGCCGCCGGTCTGGTGATCGCCGCCATCGGCGTCCGTCCCGAGACCTCGCTGGCCCAGGCGGCCGGACTCGAACTCGGCGAGCGTGGCGGCATCCTGGTCGACGAGCACCAGCGCACCTCCGATTCGTCCATCTTCGCGGTCGGTGACGCCGTGGTGAAGCGGGACGTGATCACCGGCGCCCAGGCCCTGGTTCCGCTGGCCGGCCCGGCCAACCGCCATGGACGCCTGGTCGCCGACGTGATCGCCGGACGCTCGGTCGCCGCGAAGCCGGTGCTCGGCACCGCCGTGGTCGGTGTCTTCGGGCTCGTTGCGGCAGCCACCGGCTGGACCGAGAAGCGGGCCCGCGCCGCCGGACGCGCGATCCGGGTGATCCACACCCATCCGGCCAACCATGCCGGCTACTACCCCGGCGCCGAATCGATGAGCCTCAAGTTGGTCATCGACGCCGAGACCGACGCCATCCTCGGTGCCCAGGGCATCGGCGGATCCGGCGTCGACAAGCGCATCGACGTGATCGCGACAGCGATTCGTGGCGGAATCACCGCCTCGGAGCTGGTCGACCTCGAGCTGTCCTATGCTCCGCAGTTCAGCTCGGCCAAGGACCCGGTGAACATGCTCGGCTACATCGCCGAGAACCTGCGCGATGGCCTCACCCAGACGATCCAGTGGCACGAAGTCGCCGACGAGGTGGCCCGCGGCGTCCAGCTGATCGACGTGCGCACCCCTGGTGAGTACGCCCGCGGCACGGTGGACGGCGCGATCAACATTCCGGTGGACGACCTGCGTGACCGTCTGGACGAGGTGGCCGACGACGTGATCGTCCATTGCCAGGTCGGCCTGCGCGGGTATCTGGCGGCCCGGACCCTGGCTCAACACGGACGCACCGTGCGCAATCTGGACGGCGGTTATCGCACCTGGGCTCGGGTCTGAACCGTCCCGGGCCGGCCATTAGGGCCGCCGCCGGCGCCGTCGCGGGTGAATTCTGACCGCTTTTTGTCTGTACGACTCTGTACGAAATCCGCCAATTGGCTGGGAGGATTTCTAGACAGAGTTGTTCACTAGAACGAGCAGGCACTGATCGGTGAGTCGGCTGTAGCGACGGCGCTGACCTGTTTCGAGGGGTGTGGCCAGAGATGGCCACTCGGGCATCAGCGGTCGTTCGACCGGCGAGCACATCAGTGCCTGCCCGATTCAGAGTTCTCCCGTTGGCCGCGGGTAACCGCGGGCAACCACCACCCCGACAGGAATTTCTGTGCACCAACGGCCCACCCGGACCGAGATCGCCGTGTTGATCGACCAAGCGCGGATAGATCGGCATTTGTCGATCCGTACCGTGGCGCGGATCGCCGGCGTCCCGCCATCGACGATGCAGGGCTGGCTGTCAGCGCGGCATTTCCCGACTCCTGCGCTCCGCCCGCGTTTCCAGAAGCTGGTGGATCTGCTCGAGCTCACCGACCAGCTGCATCCCGGGCTCTGGCTCGACGAGGAGTGAGCCGGGACCTGTAGCGATTCCGGGCACCCATCGCCGGCCGGGTGGAGAATGAGCCATGCTCACCCCCGAGCGCTGGTCCGAGTTCGCCGTCCTCCTGGACCACACGCGCAAGACCCGACATCTCTCGGTTCGGGCGGCCGCACGAGTGGCCGGAGCACCACCGACGACAGTCCAAGGCTGGCTGGCCGGGACCCATTGCCCGTCAGAAAACTCGCGTCCGCAGTTCCTGGCGCTGGTCTGTGAACTCGGCCTGGACGAACAGCTGCCGCCGGGTTGGTGAGCCCGCCTACTCCGCTGTCGGAGTGGCCGTCGGCGTGGGTGTCGGTGTGGGCGTCGGACTCGGCGGGTCCTCCACGGCCGCGGTGACGACGGCACTGGCCGCCGAGGAGACCTGGACGGTGCCGTACCCCGAACGCCGACCAGTGACCACCACGCGCAGGCTTGCCCCGAGCTGGGCCTCGGTGATCACGAACTGAGCGGAGGTGGCGCCCTCGATGGCCGTATCCCCGGCGTACCACTGGTAGGCCAGGCTGGTCGGGGTGGGCGTCCATCCCGAAACGGTCGCCGACAAGGTGCTGCCCACCGTGGTCGTGCCGCTGACCACCGGGGCAGGGGTGGCCGTGAACGCCTTGACCACCTTCACCTTTGCGGTGGTGATGCTCTTGTCGGAGTAGCCGGCCAGCTTGGCGGTGACCCGCACCGAGAGCTTGTGACCGACATCAGAGCTCCGCGGCACGTAGGTGGCGGCGGTCTGCTTCTTGATGGTCTTGCCGTCGCGCAGCCACTGGTAGCTGACCGTGGTCGGAGTCGGGCTCCAGGTGCCCAGATCGACGCCGAGCGCCGTCCCGGCCACCGGCTCCCCGGCGAGACGGACGCCGCTGGCCACGAACACTCCGCGGTAGATCTCGGCGGTTCCCGGTGAGGTCTTCGTGATCGCCAACGCGCCGGAGGTGGCTGTCACGACAACTCGGATCACCGTGTTGTAGTCGGCCGCCACGAGCTGGTAGCTGGCCGCCGTGGCACCGGCGATCGGCGCCTTATTGCGCGTCCACTGGTAGCTGAGCGTTGCTCCGTCCGGCACCCAGGTGCCCGGCACCGCGGTCAGGGTCAGTCCGACGCGGGGGCTGCCGCCGATGTTGGGATAGCTGCGCGGGGCGGGCAGGAACGGCACCGGCACAGTGGTGCTCTGGTAGGGCCAGGTGGTGCTGTGGGCGCGAGAGATCGTGGGCAGACAGGCCGGTTGCCCGGTCACGCCGCACGGCCCAGTCAGCGGGACGGTCACCGGAACCCCGGTCCACCATGAGGTCTGCTTCATGGCGCCATCCCAGGTCAGTGAGATGTGCACGTGGTTCTTGTGGTTGGCTGTGTACGACCCGCGGCTGGCCATCTTCCGCCAGCCCAGCTCGGGGTAGTAGGTCGACCAGATCCGCTGGTTCCAGATGATGTACATCACACCGAGCCGGCGGGCCACCTCACCATTGTTGGCGGTCATCCACTTCAGCGCCTGATCGACCCGGGTCCGCTGCGACTTGTACTTGACGTCCATGTGCCAGTCGAGAGCTCGTCCCTCCTTGTGCTCGGAGGTGGTGCCGACATTGCAGCCGCGGGAGATGCCCGACGAGCCGCCGCCCCAGGTCGCGATCAGCAGGCTCAGCAGCGCCTTGGTTCCGGGCTTCGCGCTCGGCGTGCACCGGGACTGTGGATCGTAGCCGGGGTGCTGGTCGATGGTGGCACTGGCCAGGGTCTGCGGAGGGTAGGGGCTCTTCGCCACGGCGGAGGGAACCGCCACCGGGCTCGTCCACAGCAGGACGGTCGCCAGCGCGGCGGCGATGGTTGCGGTCAGGCGTCTGGCCATGGCGGCCCTTCCAGCAGGGGGTGGTTGCACCTTACCTATCCGAGGAGCGGTGCGACCGGTGTCTGCCATCCCGGGCGAGGTGGCAGTTTGGTGCCGACACTGCCGACTTCCGTCGGAACCAGAGGTCCGACGGTGACCGCGACGACCAGGGTCAGGCCGCGGCCAGCGGGGACGGGTTGGCCGATGCGGTCGGCGCGGGCACCACATTGGCCGGTGCGGACGGGGTGACCTGCGGATCCGGAGCCGGCGTCGCCGACACCCAGGATGCGGCCACCGGAACGGTCGGCTCGGAGATCACCTTGATCGTCCGGTAGCCCGACTTGGCGGCGGTCACCTTCACCGTGATCGCCTTGCCCGCCAGCTCGGCCGACAGCACGAGGGTCGACTTGGTGGCCTTGGAGATGGCGACGCCGTCGGCGTACCACTGGTAGCTCAGCGTGGACGGCTTGGGCGACCAGGTGCCCACGATCACGCTCAGCTTGGCGCCGGCCACCAGCGAACCGCGCACCTGCGGGATCGGTGCCTTGCTGAACTGGCGCAGCACCTTGGTCTTGGCCGAGGTGAGGGTCTTGGTCTGGTAGCCGGTGCTGGCCCCGGTCACCTTCACCGAGAGCTGATGCTTGTTGTCGGAGCTCTTCACCTTGTAGGTGGCCTTCGTGGCGCCGGAGATCTTCTTGCCGTCGCGCAGCCACTGGTAACGCAGCGTCTCCGGCTCCGGAGCCCACGTGCTCACTCCCGCGGTGAGGGTGTTGCCCGGCGAGAAGACCCCGGAGATGCTGGCCACTCCGGTGGCGAACTGGGCCAAGGTCACCTTGGCGGTGGCCGCCGAGGTGCGGGTGGTAGAGCTGCCGCTGGTCGGCTTGGCGGTCACCTGAACCCGCAGCGTCTTGCCGCCGAAGCTGGGCAGAACTTCCAGGGACGCGTCGGTGGCGCCCTCGATGGAGGTGCCATCGGCCTGCCACTGGTAGCTGAGTGCTGCGTTGCCGACCGACCAGTTGCCGGTGCTGGCCTGCAGCGTCCGTCCGATCTGGGCGGTGCCGGTGATCACCGGGACGGCTTTGGGTGCGGCCACGAACTTGGCCGGCACGTAGGTCTCCTGGAATGGCCAGGTCTTGTCGGTGGCCCGCGGGATCACCGGCAGGCAGCCGGGCTCGCCGGTTCCGCCGCAGCCGCCTTCCAGCGGGACGGTCACCGGGACTCCGGTCCACCAGGACGTCTGCTGGTAGGCGCCGTCCCAGGTCAGTGAAATGTGGACGTGGTCCTTGTGGTTCGCGGTGTAGGAGCCGCGGTCGGCCTCGTCGCGCCAGCCGCGGTCGGGGGCGTAGGTGGCCCACAGCCGCTGGTTCCAGATGATGTACATGATCCCGAGCCGGCGGGCGATCTCTCCGTTGTTCGCGGTGATCCAGGTCAGCGCCTTGTCCACCTGAGCGACGTCGGAGGCGTTCTTCATGTCCATGTGCCAGTCGAGAGCGCGTCCCTCTTTGTGCTCGGAGGTGCCGCCGGTGGTGCACGCCCGCGAGATGCCCGAGGACGATCCGCCCCAGGTCTTGATCAGCAGGCTGAGTAGCGCGGTGGCGCCGGGCTTGGCGCTGGGCGAGCAGGTGGTTTGCGGCTGGTAACCGGGATGCGCGTCGATCACCTTGCTGGACAGGCTGGCCGGAGGAGCCGGGACCGGGTCGGCCGCCTGAGCGGAGGCCGGGACGCTGGCCCACAGCGCGATGCTGGTGAGCACCGCGACGCCGGCACGGACGAACCTGGACATGCTCTTCTTCCTGATCGGGGGATCTGGTCAGACGCTAAGCGACCGGCGTCGACGGCGTCAGGGCAGCGTGCAGATATCCGCAGAGAAGCGGCGTGAACCGCGACCAAGGGTTGAGAGTTCTCCGTTCCTCATTCACGCAGTGGATTGCGTGATGACCACCGCAGACACCGGTCACCCGTGCGGGGACGTTGCGCGGATTACCCAGGATCACGGCGTCCGCCTCGACGGGCTATCCGGCGGCCGCAATAATGGAGCCACTGGGAAGTCCATCGGGGGATGGCGACATACCGTCGCGCCCTTCTGGACGAGGTTTTCGGGGACAGGGGCGGCGTGTCCAAGGATCGAGCTTCAACGGCGGTGACCGGGCTGCGCGCTGCGCTGATCTCCCTGATCGGACTGGCTTTCGCCGTCTCGGGGACGGCCGCACCGGCGGTCGCGTCCGGCTATGCCGAAATCCATGGTGTGGTCACCGTTCCGGGCGGAGCGGTCGCGAAGAATGCCCAGGTTTGTCTTTTCGCGGAGCCATCCACCGGGTGGCCCGATGAATGCAGCTCCACCGATTCGGCGGGCACATTCCGCTTTGCCGGATTGGCCCCGGGCAGCTATTCGCTGTCGGCGTCCGCGCAGGGTTACGTGACCAGCTACTCCGGTGGGAGTCCGTATCTGAAGAACCGGGCGCCTTTCGAGGTGGCTGGGGGCCAGTCGAGCGCCCAGGATGTGCAGCTGCGCTCGGGTGCCATGATTACCGGCCGCGTGGTGGACAGCGCCGGACGTCCGTTCAGCTCCGATCTGCGGCTCAGCCTGCGCGGCCCGGCCGAGGATCCGAAGCCGGGTGCCGAGCTGCAGCCGGGGGCGTCGGCCGATGGGCGCAGGCCGTTCGGCTTCGGCCCCGTCCCCGACGGCACCTACCGGGTTGTGGCCGAATCGACCATCACCTGCACACCGCAGCAGGTGGACCCTTGCCAGTGGACTGAGGCCGTGGTCGTGGTGGCCGGTGGTCGGGCGCTCAGCCGGCCCACGTTGCGGCTGACCGGTGGCACCGGATTCACCGGCATGGTGAGCTTCCCCGGCGCAGCCGGCAGCGATCCGGCGCCCAGCCGGCTCTATCAACTCGACGTGTACAACCGATCCGGCTCGCTGGTTCGCTCCGGCGTCTACGAAGCCGCCACCGTGAAGGGGACGGCGCTGGTCGGCCGCTACCGGTTGGATCTGGATCCGGGCCGCTACCAGTTGCGCTTCACGCCGGTGGACGGCACTGCCAGCTACTGCCTGGGCTGCGCCGGCGGCGTGCGAACCAAGACCGGACGACTGCTCAATCTGGGCACGATCACGTTGTCGGGCCCGGTGCGTGCGCTCAGTACCGGCGGCGTCCGGATCGACGGCAGTGCGGTGGTCGGCCAGACGCTCAGCGTGGTGGCCACCGGCTGGCCGCTCGGTGCCGAGCTGCAGTACCAGTGGTACCGCGACGGGCACCGAATCCGCGGGGCTACCCAAGCGACGCGGGTGCTGACCGCAAGTGATCTGCATCGACGGATCTCGGTCCGAGTGCGGGGCAGCCTGGGCGGGGCCCGTTCGGTCCAGGTGACCGCACGGCTGGGCTCCCGGGTGAGCCGGGGACAGATCGTGGCCGGCACAGCGGAGATCGCCGGGACGGCCGCGGTCGGCCAAGTGCTCACCGTGACGAATGCCGGCTGGCAGCCGTCCGGAGTGCACCTGCACTACCGCTGGCTGCGCGACGGGCATTCGATCCGGCGGGCCACTCACGCCGGCTACCGGTTGAGTGCCGCCGACCTGAACCATCAGATCTCGGTTCGGGTCACTGGTACGGCCCGCGGCTATCACTCGGCCACGGTGATCTCGGCGCCGGTCGGCGTCACAGCGGTCGGCTGAGCGGCATGGCGGCCGAGACCCGGGCTGGCGATCCGCTCGTCGCGGACATTCGGCGGGGGTCGCTGGCTACAGTTCTGACCAGGTTCTGGCGGGAGTGCTGAATTCGCTCGACTGTGTTTCGAGGGGTTGACTGGGGGGTCTTGATGCAGCGTTTTCTGCGGGCGGCGGTAGCCGTCCTCGCCGTGCTCGGCCTGACGGTGGCCACGGCCCCGTCCGCGGTCGCCGCGGATCCGATGATCACGTTCACCGTCTCGGGCGCCAGTAGCACGGTGGTGGAGTTCTGCAAGTGGGTGGACTCGTCCTACGACTGCAACCAAGGTCCCGAGGACCTGTATCCGACCAACGGCGTTCAGTACTCCCAACCCATGACCCAGCTCGCCGCCGGCGAGAAGTATGCGGTGCGAGTGCGGAAGAGCAACTACTGGACGCTGTGGTGGCACGAGTCCGGGATCAGCACGGTGAAGCCGACGAGTACGGCCGCGGGGGAGTACGTGAGCGCCGGCGCGAGCTCGATCGACCTGGGCACCTTCACCATGAAGTCGATCAAGTACCTGACCGGCACTGTCACTAGCAGCACAGGCACTCCGCTGGACGGCATCGAGATCGGCATCTACGCCAACCTGTCGGCAGTGACCGCCGGCACCCCGCTCACCGGGCTGTTCACCACCGGCGACGGCGCGTCCTCGGGTGGCTTCAATCTGGCAATTCCCTATACGGCCCCCGGCACCTATCGGGTGGCCTTGAAGGACCCGCTCGGCGTCTACGCACAGACCACGGCGTCGGTCAGCCTGCCCGCCGCGGACACCACGCAGGACTTCAGCCTCGAATTCGAGGACGGCACGGTCTCCGTCGGTGGCACTGTGGCTCTCGGGGGTGGCGTGAATCCGTCCGGAGTGTCAGTGGACGCCTTCCTCTGGTCGGGAACTGCCTGGGAGCCGTTCGTCTCTGCCGACAGCGGCTCGGATGGCAGCTACCAGCTGGCGATCACGCAGGGTCGCACGTTTACGCTGCGCTTCAGCAAGTCCGGCTATCGGACGACGTGGCTGGGTGGTACAGCCCCCGGCGAACCGACCGACACCAACAGCCGGGTGGCGAACTTTCTGACCAGCATCGACACCGTCACCCTGGCGCAGTGGACGTCCGCCTTCGGCAGTGTTGCCGGGCAGAACCTCGATGTCTGCAAGCTGAACACGCTTGCCTCGGCCACGCCCGAGCCGCTCGACCTGGGCTTCACGGCCGGCTTCTACGGGAAGACCGGCAGTCGGATCTATGTCACCGACAAGGGCTTCGTCTACCTGTCCGATACGGCCGTTTCGGACCTGGACAACCTGGTCCAGGTAGCCGATCTGGCCAAGTGGACCGGGGTGCCGATCGTGGCTCCGCTCTGGTTCGACGGCGATCTCAGCGGATCGGTGGCCGACTCGGTCACCTATGGCTCCGACGGCAGCACCGCCTGCATTCGCTGGAACGATGTCGGCCACAGCACCGGGGACGACAGTGCACCGAACACCTTCCAGCTGATCATCGAGTCCACGGCCACGGCGCCCGGCCGCTCGTCCGGTGACGTCGACCTGACCTTCAACTACGACCAGGTGTTGTGGGATGACTCCGGCTCGGCTCGGGTCGGCTACACCGCCGGTGACAAGGTCAGCTCCCACCGCTGGGTGAGCGCGGACTCGGCCAGCGCGCAGGGCACCATCCTCGACGGTGGCACCAGCCCGCTGATCGCGGGCTCGGCCGGGGGCACCACCCCGGGTCGCTACCGCTTCGAGATCCACAACGCCCTGGTGGCCAGCACCGCCGCCTCGATCAGCGGCACAGCGCTGGTCGGGACCACGCTGCGAGTGAACCCGGGCACCTGGTCGCCGACCCCGGACTCGCTCAGCTACCAGTGGCTGCTGGCCGGCAAGCAGGTCTCCACCTCGTCCAGCTACAAGGTGCCGAGCAAGAGCGAAGGCAAGCTGGTCACGCTGACGGTCACCGCGAAGCGGGCCGGGCTCAGCGACGTCAGCTCGTCGGTGACGACACCGGTGCTGCGGAAGTTCAGCAAGTCGTCCACCCCGAAGATCTACGGGACGGTCAAGGTCGGCTCGACGCTGACCGCGAAGGCGGGCAGCTGGTCGCCCAAGCCATCCCTGAGGTATCAGTGGTACCGGGGCAGCGCGGCCATCTCGGGCGCCACCAGCTCGAAGTACAAGGTGCAGCTGACCGACGTCGGCGCGAAGCTGACCGTTCGGGTCACCGGTTCCCGGTCCGGCTATCTCGCGATCACCAAGGGGTCCAAGTCGACCAAGACCGTCCCGCTGGCCACCATGTCGGCGGCCACCCCGAAGATCGTCGGGACGGCCAAGATCGGTCAGACCCTGAGCGTGGTGAAGGGCACCTGGACCGCGGGGGCCAGCCTGAGCGTCCGCTGGTACCGCTCCGGCAAGACCATCGACGGTGCCACCGGCGACAGCTACCTGCTGCAGGCCGCTGACAAGGGAAAGACGATCACGGTGAAAGTGACCGGCACCCTGGCCAGCTACCAGACCACCAGCAAGACGTCGAAGGCCACTTCGAAGGTCTCCTGAGCGGTGCTGCGCGCCCGGTCGACTGCGGCCACTGATTCGCCTCGCGGAGTCCGCGGACGGTAGAGTTGCCCGTCGGTTGCCATTCGTGGCGGCTGATTGATACGCCCTCCTGCCACGGGAAGCGCCCGTGGCCGCTCTAGACCAGAGGAGGTGGAGTTCGCGTATGCGCAAGTACGAAGTCGTAGTGATCATTGATCCCGACGTCGACGACCGCCAGGTGAACGGCTTGCTGGATAAGCCGCTGGCCGGACTCACCAAGGCCGGTGGCACTGTGGACGAGATTGATGTGTGGGGTCGGCGTCGCCTGGCCTACCAGATCAAGAAGAAGTCCGAAGGCATCTACGCCGTGGTCAATGTGACCGCAGAGCCGGACGTGGTGAAGGAACTGGATCGTCAGTTCACCCTCAATGAGCAGATCCTGCGGACGAAGGTCATCCGCCCGGATTTGCACTGACGCTTGCTGAACCCCTTCCCGCCTGTCGGTAGCAACTGAGAGGCTGTGAGGGACAAGCGAAGTCCGATCGAAAGACTGAAACATGGCTGGCGAGACTCTCATCACCGTGGTCGGCAACCTGACCGCCGACCCGGAACTGCGGTTCACCCCTTCGGGGGCTCCCGTAGCTAACTTCACCGTCGCTTCGACGCCGCGCACCTTTGACCGGGCCAGCGGCGAGTGGAAGGACGGCGACGCCATGTTCCTCAACTGCGCCGTATGGCGCCAGCCGGCCGAGAACGTCGCCGAATCCCTGACCAAGGGGATGCGCGTGATCGTCCAGGGCCGACTGCGGTCGCGCAGCTACGAAACCCGCGAGGGTGAGAAGCGCACCGTGTTCGAGGTCGAGGTCGAAGAGGTCGGTCCCTCGCTGAGGTACGCGACGGCGAAGGTCACCAGGTCTTCGTCGGGCAACTTCGGCGGCGGCTCCGCTGGCGGTGGCTCCTCATGGGGCAACTCCGGTGGGTCGCAGGAGCGGACGGCTGGAGCCGACCCCTGGGCGTCCGCCCAGAGCGAGGAACCCCCGTTCTGATCCGCACGGCATCGCACCGCGGTGCCGCGTCATTCCGGCGTGAGCCGGGCTTTCGGTATTAGGAGAGCACCACAATGGCCCAACAACGTAAGCCTATGAAATCGTCGAAGAAGGTTGCCCCGGCGAAGTCCATTCGCATCGGCAACATCGACTACAAGGACACCGCCACGCTGCGGAGGTTCATCTCCGAGCGCGGCAAGATCCGCGCCCGTCGTGTCACCGGCCTCTCGGTGCAGGAGCAGCGCAAGGTTGCGATCGCCGTCAAGAACGCGCGTGAGCTGGCCCTGCTGCCCTACGCCTCGACCTCTCGCTGATAAGGGGGATTACAGATGAAGTTGATTCTGACTGCCCCTGTCGAGCACCTGGGCGTCCCCGGCGACATCGTCGAGGTCAAGGACGGCTACGGCCGTAACTTCCTGCTGCCGCGTGGCCACGCGATCAGCTGGACCCGTGGCGCGGAGAAGCAGATCGATGGCATCAAGCGGGCGCGTGACGCCCGTGAGATCCGCGGCACCGAGCATGCCGTCCAGGTTCGTGAGCAGCTGGAGGCCCTCGAGGTCACCCTGCCCGCGCGCGCTGGCGATGCCGGCAAGCTGTTCGGCGCGGTCACCGCTGCCGAGATCGCGCTCGCGGTGAAGAAGGCCGGTGGCCCGGCCCTCGACAAGCGCTCGATCGAGATCGCCAAGCCGATCAAGACTGTTGGCAAGCACACCGTCGGCATCAAGCTGACTGCCGGTGTGGTCGCCCACATCAGTGTGGGTGTTGTCGCAGCCTGAGTAGCTGTTCAGTTGCGCCGGTCGTCCTCGGACGGCCGGCGCTACTGCGTTATGGGCACCACAACAAGTCGGTGGCTTTTGCCTACCTTGTGAATCGCCTCTTCCCGTGCGGCTGTCGGCACCTCTACCCTCATCGGTGTGACGGCCGGGGGGATGACGCAGCCGCCCGGTGGCGTGCTCGAGACCGGCCGGCGCGACCCGTCCATGGACAGCCTGCGGTTCATCGCGGTCACCTTGGTGATGCTCTTCCACTTCCTCAATCCGCTGGCCAGCCCGGCCGGCCCGCTGGAGGGCATGTTCCTGGCCACCTGGGCGCTACGGGTGCCGCTGCTGGCCTTTGTGGCCGGCTGGTTCTCCAGTGCCGAACTGCCTACCCGGCGCTCGGTGACCCGACTGCTCCAGTCGGTGGTGGCGGTCTATGTGCTGTTCGATCTGCTGTTGCGGGTGCAGTTCTTCTGGCTCACCGGACGGTTCCTGACCACCTGGGATCGTCCGATGTTCGGGCTGTGGTTCCTGGTGAGCCTGGCTTCTTGGCGGGTGCTGCTGCCCTATCTGGTCCGGATCCGCTGGTTCGGTGCGGTCTCGGTGGCGGCTGCGCTGCTGATCGGCTTCACCTCGGTCGGAGCGTCCTTCTCCTTGTCGCACACGATCGCACAGTTCCCGCTGTTCCTGCTGGGCTGGTACGCCCGCCAGGTCGGCCTGCGCGAGCGACTGACCGGCCCAGTGGTCCGGGGAACAGCGGTCGCGATTCTGGTGTCGTCGGTCATCCTCGGCTGGGAGCTGCGCGGGGTGATTGCTCATCGGGTGTGGGCCATGGACGCCGGCTACGGAGACGATCCGGCGAAGGGCGTGCTCTGGCGCGCACTGCTGCTGTGCTGGGCGGTTGCCGTGCAGCTGTCGATGCTGGCGCTGGTGCCGCGGACCCGGATCCCGCTGATCACCGCCTGCGGGGCCGGCAGTATGTCGGCCTATCTGCTGCATCAGCTGATCTATCGGCAGTGGCGCTACAACGGGGGCCCGGCCCAGATCTCCGCAGGAGGCTGGCCCGCGCTGCTCGGACTGATCCTGGCGGTGCTCGCGCTGGCCGTGGTGCTGATGCTGCCGGCAGTGCGGCGCTGGGTGCGTCCGGTGGTGCAGCCGACGGCCCGCTGGTTTCTCCGCGACGAGTCGCACAGTCGTTCGTCCGTCCCGGTTGCCGGGGTGGACGGGCTGCCCGAGCTCGGCCCGGAGCCGGACGTCCCACGGCTTCGCTGAGCCGGCGGCTCGGGTCGGCTCGGCTTGGCTGTGGTCGTGTGTCCGTCCGTCCTGCTGCGAAACCGCTGGCTAGGGTGGGACGGTGACTGAGCCGATCCGCCGCTCGTGGCGTCTGCCGAGACTGCGGCTGAGTCTGCTGCCGTTGCTGCTTGCGCTGCTGATTCTGATCGTGGTTGGCGTCTTCTATGCCCGATCGCTGACCACTCCGGTGATGCGAACCGGGCACCCGGCGGCGACGGTGGCGCCGCTCCCGGTGCCGACTCCGGTCGCGCTGACCCCACCGACGACGCCGTCGAGCACGCCGGAGAGTAGCGATGCCGCCTCGCCGAGTGCGACAGCCAGCTCAAGTTCCTCTGTGTCAGCCACCGCTCCGGCGTCCGCCAAATCGTCCGGCAAGTTCGCCACGGCGAGCGTGGACGTCCCCGCGGTCGGTGCCACCGGCACCCTGCATCGCTACAGCGTCCGGGTCGAGACGAGCTTGAGCGTGAAGGCCGACAAGGTGGCCCGGCAGATCGCCGGAGTGCTGAACGATCCGCGGAGCTGGGCTGGGGCCGGAGACGTCCGGTTTGCCTTGGTCAGCGACCCGAAGAAGGCCGAGTTCTCGATCAGCCTGGCCTCTGCAGCCACGGCGGCCAAGACCTGTGAGCCGGTGGCCGGCAGCTGCCGGAAGGGATCCTCGGTGCTGATCGTGGCAGAGTCGTGGACGGCACCGCCGTCCGCCTTCGACGGGGCCTCGGCCTGGCAGGCCTACCTGATCAATCACGCCACCGGGTTGTACCTGGGCGAGAGTACCGAGCGCTGCGCGAAGAAGGGCAAGCCGGCCCCGGTGATGCTCGATCAGTCCGGCGATCTGGGCGGCTGTACCGCCAATCCCTGGCCCAACCCGTAGTCAGCGCATCGTCGCTCGGCCGGGCCGCTGGTCGGTGAGCCGGGAGACTCACGGCCGAGGCTGACGGGGGTTGGTCTCTGTCCACCGTCGGGGTGCCGGCTCTCCCTGTGGCTGCGCGCTGAGGGATTCCTGATCTGATCGCAAGATGACACCGAACCCAGCTCAGGATTATCTTGTAAACAAGACATATCTTGGAGGACGTCATGCAGGCACCCAGCGACCCGAACCGCCGCTTCTACGGCGCGATCACTGTCAGCGATCGCGGCCAGATCGTCATTCCGGCGCAGGCTCGGCGCGACTTCGGGATCGAGGTGGGCGACAAGCTGCTGGTCTTCGGAGACCTGCGCTTCGGCCTGGCCTTCGACAAGGCCGAGAACGTGATTGCCCGCTCGCCCGGCTTCACCGAGATCATGGGGACCGAGGGCGACCAATGACCGGACGCGGCCGCCGCGCCGTCGCTGCGATCGTCACCAACGGTGCTGCCGCGCTGTGCGGCTTCGGTGGCGCCTGGCTGGCCGGGTTCCGGCTGCCCTGGTCGATCCTGGCTGCGGTGATCTGCGGGACGATCGGCTGGTTTCTGGGTGCGTGGCTCGGCGCCAGGCTGAGCCGCTGGCTGCAGGAGCATGCCTACGCGCGGTCCGGACGCGCCTACTACCGGCTCACCGAACTCCCGCCCGGAGAGCTCCATGCAGGAGGAAAGGCGCGATCACTAGCGGCGATGGTTCAGGACGGGCTGCCGGTGCCAGACGGGGTGGTGTTGCTGCCGGCCGCCTTTGATGGCGACGCCCTGACGACGGAGGCTGGGCAATGGCTGGCCGATGAGCTGGCCCGGCTGGGCCGCGATCGCCGGTTCGCCGTCCGCTCGTCCGCACTCACTGAGGACTCCGCGGCCGACTCCTTCGCCGGCGCCTACGAGTCGGTGCTGGAGGTTCCGGACGACCAGGTGCCGGCCGCGCTGGCCGCCGTCCGGGCGTCCGGGCGGGCCGATCGAGTGGCCGCCTACGCCGCGGCTCGTGGAGCCGAGGATGTCGGCGAAGTGGCCGTCGTGGTCCAGCTGATGGTGCCCGCCGAGCGGGCCGGGGTGCTGTTCACCGTCGATCCCCTCACCCGGGAGCTCGACACCATGCTCGGCAACACCGTCACCGGGCTGGGTGAGGCGCTGGTCAGTGGGGCGGCCACCGCCACCGAGTTCAGGCTGCATCGGCCGGACGGCGCCCTCACCGGGCCGGACGAGTTGCGTCCGATCGGAGCCACGCTGCACAACGTGGCGCACCGGGTCGAGACGGTCTTCGGTGGCGTCCCACAGGACATCGAATGGGCGATCGCGGAGGGCAAGGTTTGGGTGCTGCAGGCCCGTCCGATCACCACGCTGAGCGCCTTCACGCCACGCACCGCGGAGTACAACGACTCGCTGGCCGGGAACTGCCTGTGGTCGGCCACCAACCTGAGCGAGGCCAACCCGGTGCCGCAGACGCCGCTGACGATCTCGATGATGCGCCACCAGCAGGCGCACGGCGGTCCATCGATGGCGATCCGCGGCCGGGAGATGGCCGGGTACATCGGCGGCCGGCCCTACGCCAACCTGAGTGTGCAGATCACGGCCCGACGCGGCCGCAATGCGAAGGTCACGCCCCGCGAGGTCTACCGAAAGATGTCCGGATGGTGGGGCGAACTCCCTAGCCAAGTGCCGGTCACTCTGGTGCCCATGACGCAGGCCGACTGGCAGGACAGCGGCCTGTGGCTGCTCGGGTCGCTGGTGAAGTTGGCCCGCTACCGGCGCCAGCTGGACGGCTACCTGGCCCGGAACCCCGACGAGTGCCGCCGGCTGAGTGGCCTCGTCGAGTCCGCCGGGACGTCCAGCGAGCTGCGGACGCTGTGGCACGCCGAGTTGCTGCCGGCCTCGATCCGGTCGTTCTGGATGACCATTGCGCTGTCCTCTGACGGCCCGGCCCAACTCGAGGCGGCGCTGCGTGAGCGCTACGACGCTCAGTTGGTCTCGGCGCTGTTCGGCAATCTGTCGGGCCTGGCCGGGCGGCTGGAGAGTCTTGGCCCCAGCCTCGGCCTAGCCGAGGTGCGCGCCGGACGGCTCACCCGCGAGCAGTACCTGGAGCGGTTCGGACACCGTGGGGTGAACGAGATCGAGCTGGCCTGGCCGCGTCCGGCCGAGGACCCGGACTGGGTGGAGACGCAGCTGGCCGCCCCTGCCGGGATGGCTCTGGACGACCTGGCGGCGCGCCGTGCGGAGGCCTATCGCCAGGCGCTGGAGTCGCTGCCGGCCAGGGAGCGTCGGGGCGTCGACCGCAAGCTGCGCCGAGCCGCCCGGCAGGCTGCGGCCCGGGAGGCGGCGCGCTCTGAGGGCGTCCGCATCACCGGGGTGACGCGCCGGTTCGCGCTGCGGGCCGGCGAGCTGCTGGGTCTCGGTGAGGAGGTGTTCTTCCTGACCATCGAGGAGTTGCTGGAGTGCCTCGATGGTGCTCCGGTCGATCGTGAACTGCTCGCCGAGCGTCGGGACGCGCATCAGCGGCTGCTCGCCTTGCCGCAGCTGCCGGCGGTGATCTACGGCGCGTTCGACCCGTTCGCGTGGGCGTCCGATCCGCAGCGGCGGAGCGACTACTGGGTCTTCGGCGGTGACGAGCGCACCTCGAATCGGGCCGAGGATTCCGAGGATCCCTCGGTGGTCCATGGCTTCGCCGGTGCGGTGGGACGGGTGGAGGGTGTCGTCCGACGCCTGGACGACTTCGCTCAGGCCGACCAGCTGCGTCCCGGCGAGATTCTGGTCACTCCGCTCACCAACATCGGCTGGACGCCGCTGTTCCCGCGCGCGGCCGCGATCGTGACTGATCTGGGTGCCCCGCTCAGCCATGCGGCGATCGTCGCCCGTGAGCTCGGTATCCCGGCCGTGGTCGGCTGCGCGGACGCCACCGCCCGGCTCGCCACCGGCGATCGAGTGCTGGTCGACGGCGCCGCCGGCACCGTCCGCCTGCTCTCGCCTGCGACATAAGGGGACGGTTCCTGTTACGTCCCAGGTTGAACGCAGCGCCCGAGCTTGGGACATAGGGGGACGGTTCCATTACCGTCCACCCTTGTCATCGCAAGGCGCTACGAATTTCGGAACCGTCCCCGTTATGAGTGGGACAGGAGTGACGACTCCAGGTCGGGCGGCAGGCCGTGAGTCGGACGGTCGGGTCGCTGGGCCGGGAAGCCCTCGCGCTGCAGCCAGGCCCAGGTGTCGGCGACCGTCTGCTCGACCGGACGACAGCTCAGCCCGGTTCGCGCGGCCAAGCTGGTGTCGGCCTCGAGGAAGCCGGCGAACTCGCCGGTGGTTGGCACCCAGCAGGGCAGCTGGGTCCACGGTTCGACGCCGGCGGCAGCGAGCTTCTCCTCGCTGATCCAGACGAGTTCGCCGGTCGATCCGGTGGCGTCCAGGCACGCCTGCAGCAGGCTCTTCGTCGTGGCGTGGCCGGAGCGGCTGATCACGTCCACTGCGCCGGTGCGCCCGTTGGTCAGGGCATTCAGCAACCAGGACGCGAGGTCACGCACGTCCACGTACTGCAGCGGACGATCCGGCTCACCGGGGGCGACGATCCGTCCGCCGGCCGCGGCTCGGGCCAGCCACCAGGGCAGCCGCCCGATGTCCTCCCCAGGGCCGAGGATCAGCCCGGGTCGAGCGATCAGGGCATCCGGGAAAGAGGCCAGGATCCCCAACTCCGAGCCGCGCTTGATGGCGGCATAGTCACCGTCGGACGCCCCGGGATCGCCGGCCACGACCGGGGACGATTCCGCATCGCTTTGGCCGGGCGCATAGACCGATGCCGAGGAGATGTAGCCGTAGCGATCGACGCGGCCGCGCAGCATCCGCGCAGCCAGCGTGGCCACCCGTGGCGCGCCGGACCAGGTGTCGACCACGACATCCCACTGATCATCGACGAGCGCCGCCGCCAGGGCGGACGGGTCACTGCGGTCGGCGTAGCGGGCGTCCATCCCCTCGGGCAGCCGTCCAGTGAGCCCGCGGTGAATGGCCGTGACCGTCCAACCTCGATGGAGCGCTTCGGCCACCACCGCTCGTCCGACGAAGCGGGTTCCGCCCAGCACCAGGAGTCTCATGCGTCCAATCTGAGCGCGGGGAGGACGGCGCGGCAAGCCCTTTCACTCTGGGCGGAGGGACGCCCGGCTTGCCCTCAGCGGTTCAGGGCCGAGGACGGCGCAAATGCCTCCGGGCCGGGCTCGCCGCCCAACGCCTTGGCCAGCAGCTCCCGCGCCCGGGCCAGGTGCTCCTGGAGCATGGCGGCAGCCGCGGCCGAGTCGCCGCGCTCGAGGTCGCTCATGATCCGGGCGTGGTCGGCCGCGATGATCTCGGGACTGAGTAGGTGGCTCGACTCGAGTTGGGACAGGCACAGCCGCACTTCGAAGGCGAGCGAGCCGTAGGCGGCGCTGGAGCGCGGACTGTCCAGCCCGTCGATCATGGCGGTGTGGAAGCGCAGATCGGCGTCGACGGTGTCCCATCGTCCCTCTGCTGCTGCCTGCTCGATCTCGGCATTGGCGGCGCGGGCGGCGGCGGGAACCTCGTGGCGAGCGGCAAGTCGCCGCAGCGCCTCCGACTCCAGATAGGAGCGGGTCAGGTAGATGTCGCGGGCGTCGTCGGGGCCGAGGGTGACCACTCGGGCGGTCTTGTGGTTCTTGCGGACGAGCACCTTCTCGGCCACCAGTCGCTCGATCGCGGCCTTGGCCGTGGCTCGGGCCACGCCGTAGCGGGTGGCCACCTCGACCTCGGTGAGCGGTGTCCCGGCCGCGAGCTCCTGGTGCAGTACCTGGGACTTCAGGTCCTCGGCGATCGCCTCAATCACGGACAACACGACGATGCTGCGAACCACTGAAGCCTCCCTAAACCCTTGTTGGGGACACATTAGGGCATACTAAGTGCAATTGCACAGCACGTCTACTTGTTAGACAAGTGAACTTTCGCTACCATTCTCGTGCGAGCTTTCCGTTGTCACCCCCCCCGACAGCTCGATCAGCGATGGCCTCCCTGGCCGCCTCTCGATCTGGGACAGCGGATTGCCGCGCGCAGCGGATTTCCGCCGCCCGAGTCGTCGCGCCACCGCCATGGCGCGGCGACTCTGTGCATATACCAGAGTCGGTTGGTTGCGCAGGGCGAAGCCCGGAGTCCCTTCGACAGGCTCAGGGACCGGGTGGTGGGGCTTCAGATGCCGGGCGACAGGTTCAGGGGCCAAAGCGGACGGTAATGGAACCGTCCCCACGAGACGTGCTGACCAGGGTGGACGGTATTGGAACCGTCCCCGCCACTGGGGCTACGCAGTTCCGGCGTCGGGAGAGGCCCGCAGAAAATGGGGACTGTCCCCTTTTCTGCGGGCTGTTTTGTCAGGGCCGGCTACGAGGAGAGAGCGCTGGACGGCTTGAAGGCCTCAGGGCCGGGCTCGCCACCCAGTGCTGCGGCCAGTAGTTCGCGGGCGCGAGACAGGTGCTCGTCCAACATGGCGGCGGCGCCGGTGGCGTCTCCATCGCCGATTCGGGTCAGGATGAGGCCGTGCTCGGCGGCAATAATCTCCGGGCTCAGCCGCTGGCTGCCCTGCAGCTGCGACATGCACAGCTTCACTTCGAAGGCCAGGGACGCGTAGGCCGCACTGGTTCGCTCGCTGCCGAGGGAGTCGATCAGGCAGGTGTGGAATCGCATATCCGGGCCGACGATGTCCCAGATGCCTTGGTTCCAGAGTGCTTCGATCTCGGCGTTCGCCGCGCGCGCCTCGTCCGGAACCGATCGCCGTTCGGCCAGCCGGCGCAGCACCTCAGACTCCAGATAGACCCGGGTCTTGTAGATGTCGCGGACGTCATCAGGCCCGAGCTTCACCACTCGAGCCGTCTTGTGGGTCTTGCGGACGAGCACTTTCTCGGCCACCAGCCGCTCGATGGCGGCTTTGGCGGTCGGACGGGCCACGTCGTAGCGAGCCGCAACCTCAGCCTCGGTCAGTGCGTGATCGGGAGGAAGTTCCCTAGCCAGGACCTGGCTGCGCAGGTCCTCCACGACGGCGTCAATCACTGACGTCACGACGATGCTTCGGACCACTCGTCCCACCTCACTTCGCGGTTGGCAGAAGTGTAGTCGGGACGAGTCTGCCAAAACCCCTTGCGTGACGGGTGTACTTGTCTGACAATCTTGTATCGGTCAATCTCAGTGAGGAGATTCCTAGGTGTACACCCAACCGCTCGCGCCGATCGCAGGGAGCCTTGCCCTCTCGGCCCTTCTGGCAGCCTTGCCCCTGCTTCTTCTCTTCCTCCTGCTCGGCGTGTTCAAGGTCAAGGCGTGGATCGCCTCCCTGATCGGCGTGGCAGCCTCCATCGCTGTGGCCATCCTCGGCTGGGGGATGCCGGTCGTCCTGGCCTTCAGTGCCACGGCCGAAGGCGTCTTCTACGGCGCCTTCCCGATCATGTGGATCCTGCTCAATGCGATCTGGGTCTATCAACTCTCGGTGGTCACCGGCTGGTTCGAGCAGTTGGGCCAGTTGATTCGCTCGGTCTCCAATGACCAGCGCGTCCTGGCCATCCTGATCGCCTTCTGCTTCGGCGCACTGATGGAAGCCCTGGCCGGCTTCGGTGCCCCGGTGGCCATCTCGGCCGCCATGCTGATGGCAGCCGGCATGAAGCCGCTGAAGTCGGCCATCGTCTCGCTGCTGGCCAACACCGCCCCGGTCGCCTTCGGCGCCATGGGCGCCCCGATCATCGCGCTGTCCGGCGCGGTCAGCTCGACCCACCCCGACCTGACCACCCACCTGCTCTCCCAGATGGCCGGACGCCAAACTCCCTTCGTGGCGATGATCGTCCCCCTGGTGTTGGTGCTCCTGGTGGACGGCTGGCGCGGCGTCCGGCAGACCTGGCCGGTCGCCGTGGTGGCCGGGCTTGTCTTCGGTGCCGCTCAGTACGTCACGTCGAACTTCATCACGGTCGAGATCACCGATGTGGTGGCGTCCCTGCTCACCATCGCCGTGGTCTTGGTGATGCTGCGAGTGTGGAAGCCGAAGAACTCCGTCCCGCTGGATCACGCCATCGAGACCGAGGAGGCCATCGCACTCACCTCCGGCAAGCTCGATCACTACG
The DNA here is from genome assembly GCA_001603275.1 of Actinomycetales bacterium Actino_02. Classification (GTDB taxonomy): domain Bacteria; phylum Actinomycetota; class Actinomycetes; order Propionibacteriales; family Propionibacteriaceae; genus Propionicimonas. Next base: position 204,341 of record LUYM01000030.1, read on the forward strand.
CCGAGATCACCGCCACCGGCGCCAAGCGAGTCTGGGGCGCCATCGCCCCCTACGCGATCATCGTGATCGTCTTCTCGATCAGCCAGATCCCGGCCGTGAAGACCTGGCTGCTGGCTATCGGCCAGACGAAGTTCCCGTGGCCCGGACTGAACGCGCCCGGTGCGGACGGAAAGCTGGCCTCGGTGATCATGAACGCCTCCGGAAAGCCGGTCTCGACGGTCTTCACCCTCGACCACCTGCGGGCCACCGGCACCCTGCTGCTGCTGTCGGGCATCATCACGGCCTTCGTCTACAAGGTGAAGCCGGCCGATGCCGTCCAGGCCTACTTCGGGACGCTCAAGCAGCTGCGATTCACGATCATCACCGTGCTCAGCGTCCTCGGCCTGGCCTACGTGATGAACCTCTCCGGACAGACCGCCAGCCTGGGCACCGCCCTTGCGGTCGGACTGGCCGGCGCATTTGCCCTGGTCTCGCCGCTGATCGGCTGGGTCGGGGTGGCCATCACCGGGTCGGACACCTCGTCCAACGCGCTGTTCGGAATGCTGCAGGTGACCGCGGCTGAGCAGTCGGGTCTGGATCCGGTACTGGTCGCAGCAGCCAACTCGTCTGGTGGTGTAATGGGCAAGATGATTTCTCCGCAGAACCTGGCCGTCGCCGCGGCCGCAGTCGGAATGGTGAACAGAGAAGGCGAGATCTTCCGCAAGGTGTTGCCGTGGAGCCTCGGACTGCTTGCCTACTTCACCGTGCTGGTCGCCCTTCAGGCAGGAGCGCTGTCCTGGATGGTGCCGACGCCGTGACCGCGATGATGAACCAAGAGGTACTCCTACAGCTGCTGACAAGCTGCGTGGACGATCCGAGCCAGATTCGATCCAGCGAACTGGACCGGCGGGCCGTGGCCCACGACGCCTCGCACTTCCTGCTGCTGCCCTCTGCCGTCATCGCCCCTCGCGGCGCTGAGGAGGTGGCCCGACTCCTTCGGGCCACCTCCGAGGCAGGCATTCCGCTGACCTTCCGCTCCGGCGGCACCAGCCTGTCCGGCCAGGCCGGCACCGAGGGCGTTCTCGTGGACGTCCGACGCAACTTCGGGAGCGTTGAGATTCTCGACGGCGGCGCCCGGGTCCGGGTTCAGCCCGGCGTCACCGTCAAGCAGCTCAACGCTCACCTGGCCCGTTATGGACGCAAGTTCGGCCCCGACCCGGCCAGTGAAGCCGCCTGCACCATCGGCGGTGTGGTGGCCAACAACTCCTCCGGAATGGCCTGCGGCACCGTCGAGAACAGCTATCGGACGCTGGAGTCGGTGGTCGCCGTGCTGCCGTCCGGCACCGTGATCGACACCGGAGCCTCCGACGCCGATGACAAGCTGCGCGCCCTCGAGCCCGACCTCTACCAGGGGCTGCTCAAGCTGCGCCAGCGGGTGATCAGCAACCCGGCCTCCATGGCCAAGATCGCCCAGCAGTTCTCGATGAAGAACACCATGGGCTACGGGATCAACGCCCTTGTCGACTTCGACACGGTGCCCGAGATCCTGACCCATCTGCTGGTCGGCAGCGAGGGCACCTTGGCCTTCGTGGCCTCGGCCACCTTCCGGACCATCGAACTGCGCACCGAGGTCACCTCGGCCCTGGTGGTCTTCGACGATCTGTACGCGGCCAACGCGGCACTGCCGGCGTTGGTCGCCACCGGCGCGGCCACCCTCGAGCTGATGGACGCCACCAGCCTGCGGGTCGGCCAGGCCTTCCCGGACACCCCGAAGCTGATCAAGGATCTGCAGGTCAGCAAGCAGGCCGCCCTGTTGGTGGAGTATCAGGCCACCACCCGGGAGGAGCTCGAGCACCTGGCGCAGGCCGCCCGTCCGACCCTGGACGATCTGCCGGTCACCGGCCCGGTCGAGCTGACCGAGGATCCGGTGCTGCGCGGCAAGCTGTGGAAGCTGCGCAAGGGGCTGTACACCTCGGTGGCCGGCGCCCGGACGTCCGGCACCACCGCGCTGCTGGAGGACGTCGTGGTGCCGGTTGCCAAGCTGGCCGACACCTGCGCCGACCTGGCCGTCCTGTTCGACAAGTACGGCTACCGGGATTCGGTGATCTTCGGGCACGCCAAGGACGGCAATATCCACTTCATGCTCACCGATCGCTTCGAGAACGATGAGCAGATGGGCCGCTACACCGGCTTCACCGAAGACATGGTCGACCTGATTCTGGGCAACGACGGCTCGCTGAAGGCCGAGCACGGCACCGGACGGGTGATGTCGCCCTACGTCCGCCGCCAGTACGGGGACGAGCTGTACCAGGTGATGGTCGACATCAAGGACCTGTTCGACCCGAACCGGCTGCTGAACGTCGGCACCATCATCACCGACGACCCCGAGCTGCATCTGAAGCACATCAAGCTGCCGCCGAGCGTCGACCCGGAGATCGATCGCTGCGTCGAGTGTGGCTACTGCGAGCCGGTCTGCCCGTCCCGCGATCTGACCCTGACCCCGCGGCAGCGGATCGCCCTGCGCCGCGAGATCCGCAATGCCGAACTGGCCGGTGACCAGGGTTTGGCTGATCGGCTGGGCTCGGACTACCGCTACGCCGGCGTGCACACCTGCGCGGTGGACGGCATGTGTGGCACGGCCTGCCCGGTGCTGATCAACACCGGGTTGTACGTGAAGAAGCTGCGCCGCGAGCAGACCACGCCGGCGCCGACCAAGGCGGTGTGGACGACGCTGTCGAAGCACTGGAAGGGCACCACCGGGACGTTCTCCACGGTGATGAGCCTGACCGACCGGCTGCCCGGGCCGCTGGCGTCCGCCCTGATCGGGGTGGACAAGCTCGGCCGTGCAGTGCTGGGCAAGGACAACCTCCCGCTGTGGTCGACCGAGCTGCCCGGCGGTGGCGCCTCGCGGGCCCGTCCGGCCCCGTCCGGTGAGCCGACCGCGGTCTATCTGCCGGCCTGCGTGAACGTGATGTTCGGGCCTGCCGCCGGCGGGGTGGGCGTCCAGCTCAGCTTCGAGGCGCTCTGCGCCAAGGCGGGCATCGAGCTGCTGGTGCCCGAGAAGATCGAGTCGGTCTGCTGCGGGACGCCCTGGTCGAGCAAGGGGATTCCGGACGGCTACGCGGCCATGCGCGAGCGCGTCCTGCCGCTGATCGTGGAGGCCACCGACAACGGACGACTCCCGGTGGTCTGCGACGCATCCAGTTGCAGCGAGGGCTTCCGGCACATGATCGACACCGCGCCGGAGCTGAACATCCAGGTGATCGACGCGGTGGCGTTCGTGGCCGAACACGTCCTGCCGGTGCTGGGTGAGTACCGCAAGCTCGATTCGCTGACCATCCATCAGACCTGTTCGTCCACCCAGATGGGGCTCAACCCCGATCTGGTGGCCGTCTCCAAGGCCGTGGCCGAGCAGGTGAACGTCCCGGTCGACACCGGCTGCTGCGCCTTCGCCGGCGACCGCGGCATGCTGCACCCCGAGCTCACCGCCTCGGCCACCCGCAAGGAGGCTGCCGAGGTGGCCGCATTGGGGGCGGAGGCCCACGCCAGCTGCAATCGGACGTGTGAACTGGGCATGACCCGGGCCACCGGCGTCGAATATCGCCACGTTCTCGAATTGTTAGCAGAACAGGCCCTTGGCAGCGACGCTCCAGCAGGACATCGTTGAGATAGCGATACCGCCGGTCCCCGGGTCACCCTGCCCGGGGACCGGGATCGTTCCCAACAAGTCTGCGAAGGAGCAGTACATGGATCCCAAGAGCACCGCGCTCGTCCTGATCGAGTTCCAAAACGACTTCACCAGCGAGGGCGGGACGTTGCACGGCGCAGTCGCCGATGTGATGGCCGCCACCAACACCGTCGGCAATGCGAAGACGGCCCTCGAGGCCGCCCGCGACGCCGGCGCAGCCGTCATCCACAGCCCGATTTCGTTCGCGCCGGGCTACTACGAGATCTCCGCCCACCCCTACGGCATCCTGGCCGGCGTGGTGTCGTCCAACTCCTTCGTGAAGGGCACCTGGGGTTGCGAGATCGTCGGCGACGTCGCCCCCGGCGACGGCGAGATCGTCCTGGAAGGCAAGCGTGGCTTGGACGCCTTCGGCTCGACCAACCTCGACTTCATCCTGCGCAGCAAGGGCATCAAGACCGTCGTCCTGGCTGGCTTCCTGACCAACTGCTGCGTCGAGTCGACCATGCGTTCGGCCTATGAGAAGGGCTTCGAGGTCTACACCCTGACCGATGCGGTGGGCGCCACCTCGCTGGAGGAGCACGCCAACGCCATCAAGTACGACTACCCGATGTTCTCCAAGCCGATCACGACCGACGAGTTCGTCGCGGCGCTGTCCGGCGACGTGACTGCGGACGCCTCCCGTGGCTACTGATCACTGACCGGGGTGCCGGCGCCTACTCGGTGACCGGCACCGCCGGGATCGTCCCGGTGTTTTCGGGGCTGCCCTCGGGCGGCTCACTGGAGCCGGGCAGCCGGATGGTGAACTCGGCGCCACCGGCCTCGGAGCGTCCGGCCTTCACCCAGCCGCCGTGCGCCTTGATGGTCTGTGCGACGATCGAGAGCCCCAGCCCTGAGCCCGGCGTGTTCCGCGACGAGGACGAGCGGTAGAACCGGTCGAAGACGTGCGGCAGGTCCTCGTCGGCGATGCCGGGGCCTTCGTCGGAGATCTTCAGCCGGTCGCCGATCAGTCGGACGGTGATCGTCCCGCCGGTCGGGGAGAACTTCACAGCGTTGTCGAGCAGGTTGGTGATCGCCCGCTCCAGGCTGTCCGGCTCACCGACCAGGTAGAGCGGGTCGAGTTCGACGACGAAGGTGAGCCCGGGTCCGCGGCGCTTGGCCCGGGTGACGGCATTGTCGACGACGTCGCGCAGGTCGATCGGCTCGGGGTGCGGTTCCACCCGATCTTCACGCGACAGATGGACCAGGTCGCCGATCAGCTGGGTGAACTCGCCGAGCTGAGCAGCCACATCGCGCAGGATCTCGCCGCGGGCACCGTCGGGCAACATGCCTTGCCGGTCGTCGGCGATCAGCAGCTCGACGTTGGTGCGCATCGACGTCAGCGGCGTCCGCAGTTCGTGGCCGGCATCGGCGATCAGCCGCTGCTGGCGCTCCCGGGACGATTGCAGGGCGGCCATCATCTTGTTGAACGACATCGACAGGTCGGTCAGCTCGTCCATGCCGCCGACGTCGACGGCCTCCAACTGCTCGGTCTCGCTGACCCGGGTCACCGCCTCGGTGAGTCGCTGGATCGGCTGCAGGCCGGAGCGGGCGATCACCCAGCCGATGGCGCCGGCTACCAGCACGGCCAGCAGGCCGAAGGTGAGCAGCGAGAAGGCCAAGGAGCGCAGGATCGCGTCGGTCGCGGCCAGCGGACGGCCCAGCACCAGCGCGTAGTGGTTGTTCACGTCGGTCAGCGGCACGGCGACGATGCGATACGGATCACCTTTGGAGTCGGTGCCGGTGCGCGCCGAGGTCCCGGTTTGGGTGCGGGCGATCGCCAACTCGGCCGAGGTCACGTTGAGCACGTCGGAGGACCCGGGCGGCGAGAACGTCCGATTGTCTGAGCGAACCAGCATCAAGGTGACGTTGGCCGTCGACAGGGCGTCGCTGTTCAGCTGCCCCATACCCTCCACGTCGTTGGCGATCCATTGGCTGGTCAGCGACGCGATGTCGATCAGCTCGGCGTCGGTCTGCCGGTAGATCGTGAAGGTGGTGATCAGGTACGCGGCCACACCGGTCACCGCCACCGCTCCGGCCACGGCGGCCGAGATCAGTGCTGCGAGCCGGTCATGCAGTGGACGGTTGGTGACGGAGATGGTTGAGCGCAGCCAGTGGATCACGGCGGCGTCTCGCGCAGCACGTAGCCGATGCCGCGCACGGTGTGGATCAGTCGGGCTTCGCCCTCGCCCTCGGTCTTGCGGCGCAGGTAGCCGATGTAGACCTCAAGGGAGTTGGCGGTGGTCGGGAAGTCGAAGCCCCAGACCTCGTTCAGGAGCCAGGAGCGCTCGAGCACTCGGCGCGGGTTCTCCAGGAAGGTCTGCAGCAGGGCGAACTCTGTGCGGGTCAGGCTGATCCGACGGCCGGCCCGAATCACCTCGCGGGTCTGCAGGTCCAAGCTCAGGTCGGCGAAGCTGAGCACCTCGGCGCCCGGCTCGTCGCTGGCCGGACGTCCACGCCGGGTCAGTGCGCGCAGCCGGGCCATCAACTCGTCCAGGGAGAACGGCTTGGCCATGTAGTCGTCGGCGCCGGCGTCCAGCCCGTCCACCCGATCACCGACGGCATCGCGAGCGGTCAGCACCAGGATCGGCACATCATTGCCGGACGCACGCAGCGAGCGGGTGGTCTCCAGCCCGTCCAGGCGCGGCATCATCACATCCATGATCACTGCGTCCGGGCGCAGCGAAGAGAGCCGGGCCAGGGCGTCCACACCATCGTTGGCGGTGGTCACCTCATAGCCGGAGTACTGCAGCGAGCGGGCCAGCGAGTCGCGGACCGCCTGGTCGTCGTCCACAACGAGGATGTGCATGGTCCAAGACTGCCATGTTCAACCCAGCCCCGCCGTCGCGGCACCTCGTTGGGGACGGTTCCATTACCGTCCGCCCTGGTCTCCGCGATCGTTGGGGACGGTTCCATTACCGTCCAACTGGTGCCGAGCGATGTCTCGGGAATCTGTCGAGCGTGGACGGTAATGGAACCGTCCCCGGGCGCTGGGTGGCTATGTAACCGTTGCGTGAAGGGTTGGAGCGCGCTCTTCCGCCGGACCGGACCGTAGGCGAATCTTTGAGTGGGTCAAGTGACCCACTTCGTTCGAGGAGCTGAGATGGCCCGTCCCCTTGCCTTGGTTACCGGAGCGAGTTCCGGCTTCGGTGCCGGCTTCGCCCGGCGGTTCGCGACCGAGGGCTACGACCTGGTGCTGGTCGCTCGCCGCGAGGATCGGCTGCGTGCGCTGGCCGACGAGCTGGCCGGTCTCGGCGCCACCGCACACGTCCTGCCCACCGACTTGTCCACCCCGGACGGCATCGCCGGCCTGGTCGCTCGCCTGGACGACCAGGGGCTGATCGTCGACGCCCTGGTCAACAACGCCGGCTTCGGCACCTACGGCACGTTCGTCGAGCAGGACCCGGCCCGAATCGCCGAGGAGATCGCCGTCAACGTCACCGCGCTGACCATGCTCACCCGGGCGCTGCTGCCGCAGCTGTTGGCCGCGAAGGCCGGAATCCTGATCAACATCAGCAGCACGGCGTCCTATCAACCGGGCCCCAACATCTCGGTTTACGCCGCCACCAAGGCCTACGTCCGCTCGCTCACCGAGGCCATCTGGCAGGAGGCGCAGGGCACCTCGCTGCGGGTGCTGAACATCGCACCGGGCCCCTCCCAGACCGAGTTCTTCGCGGTGGCCGGCAGCGACGCATTCAACGTCGGCCAGCAGATCACCACCGACGACGTGGTGAACCTGGCCTTCAGCGAGCTCGCCAAGGGCGCCAAGCGGCCCAGCCGGATCGTCGGACGCGGCAACGCTTTTCAGGCGATGGCCGCCCGCTTCGCGCCGACCAGACTCACCTTGTCGGTTGCTGATAAGCAGTTGGGCCGCAAGTGAAGCGGATCCCGCCAGCCCAGCGTCGCGAGGCCCTGATCGCCGCGGCCATCAGGGTGATCGCAGCCGACGGTATGGCCGGAGCGACCACCCGGGCCGTCGCCGCAGAGGCCGGCATGTCACTGGCCAGCCTGCATTACGTCTTCGGCTCCCGGGACGCTCTGCTGGAGGCGGTGATCGAACAGGTCGTCGACGCCGAGGCGCGGGCCGCAGAGGACGTCCTGACAGTCTTCGACTCCCATGGTGCCCCGATCAGCCTGGACGCCCTGCTGGCCACCGGGCTGGGCCACTTCATCGATGGCCTTGTCACCTCCCCCGACGATGAACTGGCGCTGGCTGAACTCACCATTCATGCCCGCCGCGCTGGGATGACCGAGCTGCTCGACCAGCAGCGCCGGATCTATCTGGACGCCGCCGGACGCACCCTTGCCCAGGCCGCGACCCACGCCGGAGCCGAGTGGACGGTCCCGCTGCCCGAAGTCGCCAAGCTGCTCACCACCCAGCTCGACGGCATCACCTACTCCTGGCTGGCGCACCGCGACGAGGCGTCGGCCCGATCCAGTGGACGCTTCAGCGCCCACTGGCTGGCGGCCCTGGCCGTCCCGAAGACCACCGTGAAGTCCAGTGAGTCCGTGGGCGCGAGCCCGTCCGCGGACGCCCGCAACAACGAAGGAGCCGGCCCGTGCTGACCACTCTGGAACCCAAGGCGAAGGCGTACGTGCAGCTGCACGCACTGCTGGGTGCCCTGCCCGAACTGATCCGGCTGTCCCCGAAGGCGGCCGAGATCGTCGCGGCCGACCGCAAGCCGACCAGCATCGGCTTTGCCGTCCACGACGGACCGCGCGGCGTCCTCAGCTTCGCCGACGGGCTGGCCACCTACACCCCCGAGGTTGCAGCCGCCACGATCCGGCTGCCGTTCGCCTCGCCGCAGGCGTTCAGCAAGGTGATCGACGGTGAGGCTCAGCCGATCCCGGTCACCGGTTTTCATCGGATCGGCTTCCTGCTGAAGGTCTTCGCTCCGCTGACCGAAGAGCTCGAGCGGTTGCTGAAGCCGACGCCGGAGGCGATGACGGATCCGGCCTTCCGCAAGGCCAGCACCCAGCTCACCTTGTACGTGGCCTGCGGGGCGGTGGCCCAGCTGGCCAACTACGACCAGCTCGGACGCTACAGCGCCAAGAACACCCCCGACGGCGACATCGCCGTCGAGGTGGGCGACGAGCTGGCCTACACGCTGCGGGTGTCCGATCACCAGATGACGTTTCTACCCGAACGCTCGCCGAACCCGCGGGCCGCGATGAGCTTCGCCGACTTCGACATCGCCGCCGGGATCCTGTCCGGCGAGGCCAGTGCAATGGCCTGCATCTGTGCCGGCACCGTCGGTATGCGCGGCATGTTGAACATGGTCGACAACCTGAACCGAATCCTTGATCGCGCCGGACAGTACTTGGGAGCCTGAGATGACCATCACCGAAAACCCGACAGTCACCACCGTTTCCGGCAGCGGCAAGCTCTACGAGTACCCGGCCAGCCAGGCCGCCATGGAGCGGGCGCTGAAGGTCGTCCCGTCCGGCATCTACGGGCACCAGGGGCCGTCTGAAGGCTGCTACGTCCCGGTGTCATCCTTCCCACTGTTCTCCAAAACGGCTAGCGGGACGCGGTTCACCGACGCCGACGGCAACGAGTTCATCGACTACATGTGCGGCTACGGCCCCAACGTCCTCGGCTACCGGGACGCGGACGTGGACGCCGCCGCGGCCGCCCAGGCCAAGCTGGAGGACGTGGTCACCATCCCGAGCACCACGATGGTCGACTTCGCCGAAGTGCTGGTCGACCAGGTGGCCAGCGCCGACTGGGCCTTCTTCGCCAAGAACGGCGGCGACACCACCACGCTGGCCATCATGACCGCCCGGGCGGCCACCAGGCGCAAGCGGATCGTGTTCATCGCCGGCTACTACCACGGCGTCGCGCCGTGGACCCAGAAGCTCGACTACCCCGGCGTCCTGGAAGAGGACGTCACCAACAACATCATCATTCCGTGGAACGACCCGGTGGCCTTCGAGAAGGTGCTGACCGCCTACTCCGGCGAGATCGCCGCTTTCATCTCGACCCCGTACATGCACGGCAACTTCGTCGACAACGTGCTGCCGGCCCCGGGCTACTGGCAGGCGATCCGCGCGCTGTGCGACAAGCACGGCGTCGTCTTGATCATGGACGATGTGAGGGCCGGCTTCCGGCTGGATCTGGCCGGCTCGGATCATCACTTCGGCTTCTCGGCGGACCTGATCTGCTTCTGCAAGGCGATCGCCAACGGCTACAACGTCTCGGCGCTGTGTGGACGCGAGTCGCTGAAGGACGTGGTCAGCTCGATCACCTACACCGGCTCCTACTGGATGAGCGCGGTGCCGTTCGCGGCCGGCATCGCCACCCAGGCCAAGCTGCGTGAGCTGAACGCTCCGGCCCGGTTCGCCGAGCTCGGCACCCGGCTCACCGACGGGCTGGTCGGGGCCGCTGCCGACCAGGGGCTGCATCTGGTGGCGTCCGGCGAACCGGCACTGTTCTATCTGCGGCTTGCCGACGACGACTCGCTGATGCTGCATCAGGAGTGGATCGCTCAGATGATGCGACGCGGGATCTTCCTCACCTCGCATCACAACCACTTCATCAACGCATCCCTCACCGAGGCCGACGTCGATCTGACCATCGAGATCGGCCATGAGGCGTTCGGCGCGGTCAAGGCCGCTCACCCGGAGCTGAGCTGATGGGTCAGCGGCAGCCGAGTCGGGTGGCGGTCGGTGCCGCCTACGCGGCCCAAGGCTTCGGCTATGCGACGGCCGTCACCGCACTTCCCGGGCTGAAGAGCCGGGTCGGCATCGACGACGCGACCGTCTCGATCGTGATCCTGCTCTGCTGCCTGACCGCAGCCTTGGGCAGTGTGGTGGCCGAGCGACTGGCCGTGCGATACGGCTCACACATCGCGCTGCTGACCGGGCTGAGTATCCAGGCTGTCGGGCTGCCCCTGGTGGCGCTGTCCGGTGGGCCGGCCATGCTGATGGCCAGCTTCGCCCTCTACGGCCTCGGCTTGGGCATGGTGGACGCGTCCAGCGCGATGCAGGGCGTCCAGCTCCAGCACCGGATGGGTAAGGCCGTGCTGTCGACGCTGTTCGCCTGCGCGACCGGCGCTTCGGCCGCCGCCGCGCTGGTGATGTCCGGACTGGCGAACCTGGGGACGGTGACCGGCGCGATCACGTCCCTGGTGCTGGCGGCCGTCGGGATCGCCACTGTGGTGTTCAGCGTCCGGGGACGGCTGGTGCCGGCCCGGGAGCTGGCCGACGAGGCGTCCACCGCGACCCGGACGCCGCTGCCGACTGCGGGTATCTGGCTGTTCGGCAGTCTGATCATGGTGGCCTTCGTGGCCGACTCGTCGGTCTCGACGTGGAGCTCGGTCTACCTCCACGACAACCTGGCTGCCGGTGCGGTGATCGCGCCGCTGGGCTATGCCGCCTATCAGGCCTCGGTGCTGGTCACCCGCCTGGTGGGCGATCGCCTGGTCGCCCACAGCCGCGCCCGGCTGCTGGTGCCGACGGTGCTGGTGGCCATCCTGGGCCTGGTCGGAGTCTCCCTGCTCCGCAGCCCGGTGGCGGTGGTCGTGGCGTTCGCCCTGGTCGGCGTGGGGGTCGGCACGCTGGTGCCGCTCACCTTCTCCGCTGCCGGTGATCTGGCTCCCGAGCGGATCCACGAGGTGATCGCCCGGATCAACCTGTTCAACTACGCCGGTGCCGTCCTGGGTGCGGTGGCGCTCGGGCTGCTGTCGGCCTGGCCAGGACTGGGCCCCGCCTTCCTGCTGCCGGCCGTCCTGCTGGTCCCGGCCCTGCTCTTCGCCCGCCGCTTCGACCGCCCGGGAGCCAAGCCGATCCCCGTCCCCGAGCCGGTCTAGCGGGCACGGTTCCTGTTACGTCCCAGCGCCCCAGCCTGGTTCCGGGGCTCGGCCCAGGGAGATCGTTCTCGACCTCCGTGGCTGGACTTAGCGCGCGTGGTGACGCGATTTGCGCACTCGATGTTCTCTAGGGCCCGATTTGGGGCCGGAGTTGGCATCGAGGGGGCAAATCCGGTCGGCCCGTACGAGTGTGGCGGGGTGCGGCTTGCGGCCAAGGGATACGGTCTTCGAACGATCTCCCTGAGCCGAGCAGCTGTGAATCTCCGCCGGATGTGCAGGAGTGACCAGCACATGGCGACGTTCGTCCGCGACACCGTCCGTCCACCTCGGACGGTCAGTGGCCGAGCATGCGCGTGGGAGAATGGGCAACGGCTTCAGCAAAGGAGTGAGATGGCCGACTTCACCTATTCAGACCTGCTTCCGACCGGCGCGGACGACACCGAGTACCGACTGCTCACCACCGAGGGTGTGGAGACCGTCGAGGGCCCGGACGGACGCACCTTCTTGAAGGTGGCCCCCGAGGCGCTGGAGCTGCTGGCTGAGACCGCGATGCACGACATCGCCCACTACCTGCGTCCGGCGCACCTGCAGCAGCTGCGCAACATCCTGGACGATCCCGAGGCCAGCGCCAACGACAAGTTCGTGGCTCTCGACCTGATGAAGAACGCCAACATCGCCGCCGGCGGCATCCTGCCGATGTGCCAGGACACCGGCACCGCGATCATCATGGGCAAGCGCGGCCAGCAGGTGCTCACCGAAGGCACCGACGAACTGCCGCTCAGCAAGGGCGTCTACGACGCCTACACCAAGCTGAACCTGCGCTACTCGATGAACGCTCCCATCACCATGTGGGAGGAGAAGAACACCGGCAACAACCTGCCCGCGCAGATCGAGCTGTACGCCGACACCGCGCCCGGCCACGAGAACACGTTCAAGTTCCTGTTCATGGCCAAGGGCGGCGGCTCGGCCAACAAGAGCTACCTGTACCAGGAGACCAAGGCGATCCTGAACCCGGCGTCGATGATGAAGTTCCTCGACGAGAAGATCCGCTCGCTGGGGACGGCCGCCTGCCCGCCCTACCACCTGGCCATCGTGATCGGCGGCACCTCCGCGGAGTACGCGCTGAAGACCGCCAAGTACGCCTCGGCCAAGTACCTCGACTCGCTGCCGACCACCGGCTCGATCGACGCCCACGGCTTCCGCGATCTCGAGCTCGAGCAGCAGGTGCTGGAGCTGACCCGCAACTTCGGGATCGGCGCCCAGTTCGGCGGAAAGTACTTCTGCCATGACGTCCGAGTGATCCGGCTGCCGCGCCACGGCGCGTCCCTGCCGGTGGCCATCGCGGTGTCCTGCTCGGCCGACCGGCAGTGCCTGGGCAAGATCACCCCGGAGGGTGTCTTCATCGAGGCCCTCGAGCGCGAGCCTGCGCACTTCATGCCGGAGATGACCGACGAGGAACTGGCCAAGCACAAGGAAGATGCCGGTGCCGACGGTGGCGCGGTGGCGATCGACCTGCGTCGTCCGATGCCGGAGATCCTGGCCGAGCTGAGCAAGTACCCGGTGAAGACCCGGCTGTCGCTGACCGGCACCGTGATCGTGGGCCGCGACATCGCGCACGCCAAGATCAAGGAGCGCCTGGACGCCGGCGAAGAGATGCCGCAGTACCTGAAGGATCACCCGATCTACTACGCCGGCCCGGCCAAGACGCCGGACGGCTATGCGTCCGGCTCGTTCGGACCGACCACCGCCGGACGGATGGACTCCTACGTCGATCAGTTCCAGGCGGCCGGCGGCTCGATGATCATGCTGGCCAAGGGCAACCGGTCCAAGCAGGTCACCGACGCCTGTGCGGCGCACGGCGGCTTCTACCTCGGTTCGATCGGCGGCCCGGCGGCGGTGCTGGCCAAGCATTGCATCAAGAAGGTCGAGGTGCTGGAGTACCCCGAGCTCGGCATGGAGGCCATCTGGAAGATCGAGGTCGAGGACTTCCCAGCCTTCATCGTGGTGGACGACAAGGGCAACGACTTCTTCGCCGACGTCTCCCGTCCGACTGTCGTTCCGCTGCAGGATCTGCGGAAGTAGCCGCTGAGTAGGCCCCAATGACGAAGAGCCGACTGGAAGCCTTCAGCGACGGCGTCCTCGCCATCATCATCACGATCATGGTGCTGGAGCTGAAGGTTCCGCTCGGCCATGAGTGGGCCGATCTCGGCGCCCTGTGGCCGAAGTTCCTCAGTTATGCGCTGAGCTTCGTCTACGTGGCGATCTACTGGAACAACCACCACCATCTTCTGCACGCCACCCGGACGGTGAACGGCGCGATCCTGTGGGCGAATCTGCATCTGCTCTTCTGGCTGTCGCTGTTCCCCTTCGTCACGGCCTGGGCCGGCGAGTCGGGCTTCCTGCCCGTCCCGATGGCCAGCTACTCGGCGGTGGCTCTGGCGGCCGCGGTGGCCTACGCGGTGCTGCACCGCCAGCTCGTCCGGGCCGATCCGGACAACGTCCTACTGGTCAATGCTCCACGGAACGCACGCAAGATGCAGGTGTCCATCGCCGCCTATCTGATCGGCTTCGTGGCGCCGCTGCTGGGTGGATGGGGTTCCTGGGTGACCGGAGCCATGCTGGTCGGGATCGCCTTGATGTGTGTCGTTCCCGATTCTCAGATCGAGCGGGCGATCCAGCAGGGCCAAGGTCGCGCCCAGAAGTAGTGATGCTGAGCCGGCTGCGGGTATGCCGGGGTCAGCGGGCGTGGGCGTCCAGCCAGTCCAGGATCGTGGCGGCGAAGTCCGACCGCAGTGGTGGGACGTGGCCGCCGTCGAGGATCGCCCACAGCTCGACGCTCGAGCGGCCAGCACAGTTGGACCAGACGCTGATCCGCGACCCGGCACCGTCGGTGGTCAGCTCGCGGCTGGCGCCGAGATCGGGTCCTGCCGTGCAGCCGTCCAGCCGGGCCCACTCGGCTGCGGTGTCGACCGCGGACGGGTAGCTGTCGGCTCGCTGCGGTGAGCCGGCCCCGGCAAACATCACAGCGCTGTCGCCGGTCCCGTGCACCTGCAGCACGGCCACCGGGTCGGACGGACGACAGGCTGCCGGGTCGATGTTCTGCATGCCGGCCAGGGAGACGATCCCTGCGATCTGATCGGCGTGCTCACACGCGAGTCGATGAGCCAGGTAGCCGCCGTTGGAGTGCCCGACCACCCAGACCCGCCCGGGGTCGACGGCATAGTGGGCGCGCACGTCCGCGATCACAGCGCTCAGATAGCCGGAGTCGTCCACTGTGGAGTGATCGAAGTTGCAGCAGGCCTCGGTGGCATTCCAGAACCGGTGACCCTGCAGGTTGCGGGTGCCCTCGGGTAGCGCCAGGAGCAGGCCGCGCCGCTCGGTCTCGGCGCTGAGCCCGAAGTAGGAGTCCAGTTCATCGGCGTTGCTGGTGTAGCCGTGCAGCCCGATGACTAGGCCGACCGGGCGTCCGGCGTCATAGCCGGACGGAACCCGCAGCCGGAACTCCCGACTCTGAACCGACATCGTCCCGGTCGTCCCCGGCTGAATCCGTGGTGGCGCAAGACTGGCCGGCTGGCAGCCCAGTGCCAGCACCGTCATCACGATCAGCGTGAGCCGGGTGCGTCGCTCCACTCACGCATCGTGTCACGGCCAGGGACCAGGCTGAGTCGTTTCGCGTCCGCGAGGTCTGGGACGAAACAGGAACCGTCCCCGTTTTGTCCCGAGGTCGGACGCTGCGGCGCCGATCATGGCTCGAGCGCCACCAAGCCCGCAGAGAAAGGGGACAGTCCCCTCTTTCTGCGGCCTGGCGATCAGCCGCGCTGCTCCATGGGGACGAACGCCCGCTCGGTCTCGCCGATGTAGACCTGGCGAGGCCGGTTGATCTTGGTCGCCGGGTCGGCGGCCTGCTCGCGGAAGTGTGCGATCCAGCCGGGCAGCCGACCGAGCGCGAACAGCACGGTGAACATGTTCTGCGGGAAGCCCATGGCCTGGTAGATCAGGCCGGTGTAGAAGTCCACGTTCGGGTAGAGCTTGCGCTCTTGGAAGTACGAGTCGGAAAGGGCGACTTCCTCCAGCTTCAGCGCCAGGTCGAGCAGCTCGTCGTTTCCGCCGTGCGTGCGCAGGATCTGATCGGCGTGCTTCTTCACGATGGCCGCGCGCGGATCGTAGTTCTTGTAGATCCGGTGCCCGAAGCCCATCAGCTTGGTGGTGTCCTTGCGGTCCTTGACCTTGTTGACGTACGAGGTCACGTCCCCGCCCTCGGCACGGATGCCTTGCAGCATCTCCAGGACGGCCTGGTTGGCACCGCCGTGCAGCGGGCCGGAGAGCGCAGAGACGCCGGCCGCAACCGCCACGTAGATGTTCGCGCCTGAGGAGCCGACCATCCGGACGGTCGACGTCGAACAGTTCTGCTCGTGGTCGGCATGCAGAATCAGCAGGACGTCCAGGGCCCGGGTGATGGCGTCGTCGAAGGGGTAGGGATGAGTCGGCAGCCCGAACGACATCCGCAGGAAGTTCTCGATGTAGCTGAGCGACCGCTCCGGGTAGAGGAACGGCTCACCCACGGAGTTCTTGTAGCCATAGGCGGCCAGCGTGGGCAGCGAGCCGAGCAGCACCTTGGTGGCGCGATCCAGGTCGTAGGCACCTTCGCCCCACTTCGAGAAGGCGAAGGTGGACAGCGCGTTCAGGCCGGCCGACAGCACCGGCATCGGGTGCGACTTGCGCGGCAGCGAGCGGAACATCTCGCGCATTCGCTCATCCAGCAGATGGTGTTTGGCGATGTCGGAGCTGAAGGCATCCAGCTGCTCGCGGGTCGGCAGCTCGCCGAACAGCACCAGGTAGGACACCTCGAGGAAGCTGGAGTTCTCGGCCAGCTGCTCGATCGGGTACCCGCGATAACGCAGGATGCCGGCGTCGCCGTCGATGAAGGTGATCGCCGACTGGCAGGACGCCGTATTGGCAAAGCCCACGTCCAGTGTGGTGTCGCCGGTTACAGCCAACAGCTTGGTGATGTCGTAGCCGTTGTTGCCCTGGGTGGCCATGGCCACGGGCAGCTCTAGGCTCACTGAGTCGTGGCTGAACGTCGCGTTTCCCATCCATCCTCCGTCTGGTCAGCACGGGCTTCGACGCCCGACGCGAATGTCCGCCACCCTACCCGCGGCCGCCCGGCTACGGGAGGGGAATGGCAGGTGAACTACGTATGCGGGTTGTTGACATATCAAGTAACCGGGGCTACTCTTTTGATTGAGACTTCAACTAAGCACGAAAGGCACGACAATGACCAAGCTCAACGAACTCAGTGGCACCTACCAGCTGGACGCGTCGCACTCGCGGGTCGGCTTCATCGCTCGCCACGCCATGATCGCCAAGGTCCGCGGCTCGTTCGACCAGGTGGAAGGCAAGGCCACCATCGACGGTGCCAACCCGGCCAACTCGACCCTGGAGGTCACCATCCAGGCCGCCAGCATCGACACCCGTGACGCCAACCGCGACGGCCACCTGCGCAGCGCCGACTTCTTCGACGTGGAGAAGTACCCGACCATCACCTTCAAGGGCACCGAGTTCAACATCGTCGACGACGAGACCGTCGAGGTGACCGGCGACCTCACCATCAAGGACGTGACCAAGTCCGTGACCGTCCCGTTCGAGTTCGGCGGCGCTGCTGTCGACCCGTTCGGCAACTCCCGGATCGGCTTCGAGGGCCAGGTCACCGTCAACCGCAAGGAGTGGGGCCTCACCTGGAACGCCGCGCTTGAGACCGGCGGCGTCCTGGTGAGCGAGAAGGTCGTGCTCGACCTCGAAGTCTCCGCGGTCAAGGCAGCCTGACCGTCGCGGTCGAGCGCCAGTAAGGTCCGTCCCGTCGATCGCTGATCGGCGTGGGCGGGGCGGACCTTCACTCACGCAGGGACGTACGAAGCCCCGCTCAGCTGCAATTCGGGGGGATGCAGCTGGACGGGGCTTCGTCATGTCTGGACGGCCTCGCAGCGAAGGGGACAGTCCCCTTTTTCTGCGGGCTGGGATGTAACAGGAACCGTCCCCTTTCGTCCCGAGCTGGGACGTAACAGGAACCGTCCCCTTTCGTCCCAAGTTTGGACGTAACAGGAACCGCCCCCGGGAGTTGGCCGTGACAAGGGTGGACGGTAATGGAACCGTCCCCGGGTCAGGCGGCGGCTTCGGCGAGGACCTCGGTCAGCGCCGTCAGGGCGAGATCGAGCTCCTCGCGGGTGATCACCAGCGGCGGTGCCAGCCGGATGGTCTGGCCGTGAGTGTCCTTGGCGATCACTCCCTTGGCCAGCAGCCGCTCACAGATCGCGCGTCCGGTGCCCAGCGCCGGATCGATGTCGACGCCGGCCCACAGGCCCACCCCGCGCACCTCGGTGACGCCGTGGCCGACGAAAGCCGCCAGACGCTCATGCAGATAGGCGCCCAACTCGGCCGAGCGAGCTTGCATCTCGCCGGTCTCCAGCAGCTTCACCACTGCCAGGCCGACAGCCGCGGCCAGCGGGTTGCCGCCGAAGGTCGAACCGTGTTGGCCCGGACGCAGCGTGTTCAGCACCTCGGCATCGCCGACCACGGCCGAGACCGGGACGACGCCGCCGCCCAGCGCCTTGCCCAGCAGGTAGAGGTCGGGGACGACGCCGGCCTGCTCGCAGTAGAAGGTGGTGCCGGTGCGGCCCAGCCCGGACTGAATCTCGTCGGCGATCATCAGCACCCGGCGCTGATCGCACAGCTCGCGGATGCCGGTCAGGAAGCCGTCCGGAGGGACGATGATGCCGGCCTCGCCCTGGACCGGCTCGACCAGAATGGCCACGGTGTTCTCGTCCATGGCCGCCTCGATGGCCGCCAGGTCACCGTAGGGAACCGGGACGAATCCCGGCGTGAACGGTCCGTAGCTGTCGGTGGCGTCCGGGTCATTGGAGAACGAGATCACGCTGATCGTCCGTCCGTGGAAGTTGCCCTCCATCACGATGATGTTGGCCAGGTTCTCCGGGACGCCCTTGACCTCGTAGCCCCACTTGCGGGCGAGCTTGAGCGCGGACTCGACCGCCTCCACGCCGGTATTGGCCGGGAGCACCATCTCCTTGCCGCACAGCGTGGCCAGACCCTCGACGAACGGCCCGTAGGTGTCGGAGTACACCGCGCGCGAAGTGATCGCCAGCTTGCTCAGCTGGGCGGTAGCCACCGCGAGCAACTCGGGGTTGCTGTGCCCGAAGTTCACCGCCGAATAGGCCGACAGGAAGTCCAGGTAGCGATTGCCGTCGACGTCGGTCAGCCAGGCCCCGGAACCAGAGCTGATCACCACTGGCAGCGGGTGATAGTTGTGGGAGCTGTAGGTCTCCACCTGTTCGATCGCCTGCTGTTGGGCTCGGCTGCGCGCCGCGCTTGCACTCATCATTCGCCTTCCTGCCTAAGGCACAAGATCGTATCGCTGCCAGCACGGGTGCCAACTCACAGGGCTAGAGTCGACCCATGACGCAGCAGTCAGCCGTGGTGATCGGCTACGACGGTTCCGCATTCGCCGGAAACGCTCTGCGCAAGGGTCTGGCGGTGGCCAGCGCGCTCAGGGCCCCGGTCCGGATCGTCCGTGCCTGGACGATCAGCAATGCGCCTCGCCCGCGCAGTTGGGCCCCGGGCTACGTCCCGCCGGTGGACGATTACGCCGAGGCGATCCGTGAGCAGCTGGCCGCGGAGGTGGCCCCCGCGCTCGCCCTGCATCCCGAACTGGAAGTGAGCCTCGAGGTCCCGCACGGCGCTGCGGGACGCGAGCTGATCGCGGCGTCCGCGGACGCACAGCTGGTGGTGGTCGGTACCCGCGGGCTGGGCGGCTTCTCCGGGTTGCTCCTCGGTTCGGTGTCGGACGAGGTTGTCGAACATGCCCGCTGCGACGTGCTGGTCGTCCGGACTCGCACCGACGGACATCCTGAGCCGACCGGCGACTGAGCGCCTCAGGCCAGGGTCGGCAGTGCCAGTGGGCCCAGCAGCGCTCCCACGACCGCGCCGAGGATCATCCACGGGCCGAAGGGCAGCGAGTCCTGTCGGCTGATCGTCTTGGTGGCCAGCAGCAACAGGCTGATCGCCGCCATCAACACCCACGCCGCCACGAAGCCGAGCGTCCACTGGGCCAGGCCGAACCAGCCCAGGAAGCCGCCGATCACGCCGGCCAGCTTGACGTCCCCGAAGCCTAGGTCACGAGCGAATCGGGCCAAAACGAAGTAGAGCAGGAACATGGCCACCGCACCGATCCCGGCGTGCCCGAGGCGTCGCAGATCTCCCTGCAGCCAGGCTGCCGCGCCCAGCGTGATCGCCAGCACCGGGTAGAGGCTCAGCGTGATCACGTCCGGGAGTTCCCAGTCGGCGAGATCGATGATCACCAGCAGGCTGGCCGCGATCGCCAGGATCACGAAAGCAGCCTGTTCCCAGGGTGAGCCGGCCAGCCCGGCCACAGCACCGAGAGCTGCCGCAATCGGCACCTGCAGCCAGTAACGCGTCCATCCGGCCGTCGAACGAATCCGGTGTCGCAGATAGGGAGTGGCTCCTGCCGCCCCCACCGCGGCGACTACCGCACACAGGGCAACAGAGAGCCAGGTCACAACTCAGAAGCCTACGCCGAAGGACTCCATGATCTGGATCGCGCCAGGCCCCATCACCACGATGAAGATGGCCGGAAGGATGAACAGGATCAGCGGGAAGACCACCTTCACCGGGATCTCCATGGCGCGACGCTCGGCATTCTGGCGACGCTCCATCCGCAGCTCGTCAGCCTGCGTCTCCAGAACGTCGGACAGGGCGATGCCGTAGGCCTCGGCCTGGATGATCGAACGAGTGAACTGGTGCAGTGAGTCGACACCGGTTCGGGCCGACAGATCCTCGTACGCAGCCCGCCGGGACTGGCCCACCTGGATGTCCTGCATCGTGCGAACCAGTTCCTCGGGCAGCTCGCCGCGTCCGGTCCTGGCCACGCGGGCCATCGCCGCATCGAAGCCCAGGCCGGCCTTCACTGCGATGCTCATCTGATCCAGGATGTCGGGCAGTTGCAGCGCGATCGCCTGGCGCCGCTCCAGCGAGCGGCTGTAGAGGCGCAACTCGGGCAGGAAGAACAGCAAGGCGGCGATGCCGACCCCCATCAGCACGCCGATGGCGCCGGGATTGAGGGCAACGGCGGCAATCGCGGCCAGGATGCCGACCAGTCCGAGGACGAACTTGGCCGCCAGCAGCCGCTCCACCGGCCACTTCTCCGGACGCCCGGCGCTGGCCCACAGCTTGGCCATCTGCCGGATCACTGCGGGCGGAGTCTGCCGCTGAATCACCTGGTCGAGCGGACTGAGCTCGCGATCATCGCGGGTCTTGGCCTGCGTGGCGTCCTCGACATCACGGTGCAGATTGGCCATCATCTGGCGGCGGCTCATCGTGGTTCCGCCGAAGACGAACCAGAACAGGACGCTCAGGCCGATGAAGGTGGCACCGAGACCGAGGAACAGCTGCAGCTTGGGATCCATGTCAGCCGCCTAGAACTTGATGTTGATCAGTTTGCTGAGCCAGAAGCCACCGATCGTCAGCATGACCGCACCGGTGCCGATCATCATCCAGCCCGCTGGGCCGGCGACCAGGCGTCCGATGTAGGCCGGGCTGAGGATGGTGAGGAAGAGGCTGACTGCGAATGGCAGCAGCATCAGGATGATCGCTGACAGCTTGCCGTCAGCGGCCAGAGCGGCGACTTGGCGCTTGATCTCGGCGCGTCCCCGGATGGTGGCGCTGACGTTGTCGAGCACCTCGGCCAGGTTGCCGCCGACCTCACGGTTGATGCCGATGGCCTGGGTCACCCAGTAGAAGTCCTCGTTGCGCATCCGAACGGCGACGTCGTCCAGCGACTCGGTGAGAGCACGTCCGACCCGGACCTCGTTGGTGACCCGGGTGAACTCACTTGAGGTGGGCTCCTCTCCCTCCTGGGCCACGGTGCCGATGGCCTGCGGCAGGCTGTAGCCGGCGCGCAGGCTGCCGGCCAGCATCTGCAGCGTCTCGCCGAGTTGGCTCTCGAACTTCTTGCGTCGCCGCTCGGCGAGCACCGAGAAGACCATCCGGCCCAGCACCGGAACCACCAGGGCCAGCACGATCGCCAGCAGCAGCTGGCCGACCACCAGGCCGAAGGCGAAGCCGGCCAGGCTGCCGGCACCGATGATGACCACGATCTCTTTCAGCGGCATGCTGATGCCGGCCTCGACCAGCATCTCGTTCGGACCGTCGGCACGGGCGCCGAGGAACCGTCCGACAAGGTCGGTGACTCGGTCGGCGAGCTTGGTGATGCCGGCGTCGGCCTCGTCCGGGTTGAAGCGGCGACGCTCGATCGGCAGCCGGTTGCTCGGCAGGAGCAAGACGATGAACACCAGAACCGCGGAGATCCCGAGCAGGATCGAGCCGAAGGTCAGCGCCTGTGAGCTGGCCAGGAACTCATTCATCGACTCACCCAGAGTTCGGCACCGCCGAAGGTGTTCGGCGACAGCTTGATACCCAGATCGGCCATCTTCTGGCTGAAGTGCGGACGTACTCCGGTCGGCTTGGTGACGCCCAGGAAGACACCGTCAGGTGAGACGCCGGCGGAGAAGTCGAACTCGAAGATGTCCTGCATTGTCAGGGTCTGACCCTCCATGCCGATCACCTCGCTGATCGAGGTGATCCGGCGGGTGCCGTCCCGCAACCGGCTGATCTGGACGATCACGTCCACGGCCGATGCGACCTGCTCGCGGATGGCTCGCAGCGGCAGGTCCATGCCGGCCATCAGCACCAGAGTCTCCAGACGGGCCAGTGCGTCACGGGCGGTGTTGGCGTGGACGGTGGACAGTGAGCCGTCGTGGCCGGTGTTCATGGCCTGCAGCATGTCCAGCGCCTCGGCGCCACGAACCTCGCCGACGATGATCCGATCCGGACGCATACGCAGCGAGTTCTTCACCAGATCACGGATAGTGACCTCGCCGCGTCCCTCGACATTGGCCGGACGGGATTCCAGTCGGACCACATGGTCCTGCTGGAGTTGAAGCTCGACCGCGTCCTCGATCGACACGATCCGCTCGTGGGACGGGATGAAGCCGGACAGCACGTTCAGCAGGGTGGTCTTACCGGTGCCGGTACCGCCGGAGACGATGATGTTCAGCCGTGCCTGCACACAGGCTTCCAAGAACTCGGCCATGGCCGGGGTCAGCGTCTTGAACTTGATCAGGTCCGGGACGGTCAGTGCGTCCTTGGAGAACTTACGAATGGTCAGCGTCGAGCCGCTCACCGCCAGTGGCGGGATGATCGCGTTCACGCGGGAGCCGTCCTCGAGGCGGGCATCCACCAGGGGTGAAGACTCGTCGATGCGACGACCGACCCGGGTGACGATCCGCTCGATGATCCGGCGCAGGTGCGGCTCGTCGGAGAACTTCACCTGGGTCAGAGTGAGCTTGCCGTTGCGTTCCACGTAGACCATGTGCGGGCCGTTGACCATGATTTCGGTCACCGACTTGTCCGCGATCAGGGCTTCCAGTGGGCCGAGGCCGAGGACGTCGTCGCGGACCTCATTGATCAGCCGCTGACGTTCGCGAGCGGTCAGCGGCAGCCGTCCGCCCTCGATGATGGCGTTCAGCTCGACGTTGACCAGGTTCTGCAGGGCGTGCTCGTCCAGATTCGGATCGTTCAGCCGGGCGCCCATCCGCTCGAAGAGCTGCTCAATGGCGTCTTCCTTGATGTGCGCCAAAGCGTCGTGGGTCTCCACGACGACATTGGTCACCTGGGCTCGGTTGGCCAGCCGATGATCCCCGGCTGTGGTGTCCGCGTCCGATTCGGGCAGCCAGTTCACTGTGGGTTCGGCGGCGGGTCGCTGGCCGGAGTTCGGCATCGGGATCCAGGGTGCGGGCGCGCTGAAGTCGGCCTCAGGTGCCAGCGCCCGCATCGGAGTCGCGGCCGCAGTCGGGTGCTCGCCCTCGGGCGGGATTCCCCTCTCGCCCTTGGCGGCGTTCACGCGTGCAGCGAGGTTCATCGCTGGCCCTCCTTCTTCCCTCCGAAGTCGAAGAAGCGGTGTCCCTTCACCGGAGCCTTGTCCTCGTCGGCGATCAGGTCGACCAGCGTGCGCAACTGCTTGGCCACCGGGTCGCGTCCATTGCCCTGGAGCAGCGGGACGCCCTGATTGGTCGAGATCGGGACGGAGTTGGCCTGCGGAAGCTGGATGTCGACCCTGCGTCCGATAGTGGCCTCGACATCAGCGGCGGTCAGCCCACGGCTGGCGTGCATGAAGTTCAGCACCACGATCCGGGACTCCAGCACGATGCTGATGTCCCGCAGGGTGTCCAGCTCCTTGCGCAGCCCGCGCACGCCCGGGACGTCCAGGCTGGTCACCAGGACCAGGATGTCGGTCTGGTCTAGGACGGTGAGCGTGTGCTCGCCGAGCCCGGGAGCGGTGTCGACCACCACGTACTTGAACTGGCCGGTGAGGGTCTGCAGCAGGGTGCCGATCTCCTTGGCCGAGATGGCGTCGGCCGCGGCCGGCGACTCCGAACCGGGTACCACGAACAGCCCGCTGGAGTGCTCGGTCAGGTACGACTTCACCGCGACGCTGTCCCGGCTGATCGGTCCGTGCGCCATGTCCGGCAGGGTGTACTCGGGATTGATGTTGAGTGCGGAGGCGACATCGCCGAAGTGCAGGTCGATATCGACCAGCACCGTCGACTTGGGCTCACGCATGGCCAGCCCGACGGCGAGGTTGGTGGACACCGTCGTCTTGCCGACCCCACCCTTCGGCGAGGCCACGGTGATCACCTTGCCCTGGCCGGAACTCATCGTCGGAGACTCCGGCGCAGCTACCTGCTGAGCGCGTCCGGCGTTCAACGTGGCGGCACGTTGCAGCGCCTGCCGCATCTCCTCGGGCCGGCCGTACGGCGAGACGATGTCGCGGACGCCGGCACGCAGCGCCGGAAGGGCGAGCTCAGCGCCCTGCTCGCTGACCAGGACCACCGGGATTGCTGCGGTCGCGGATAGCTCGGTGGCCAGGGCCAGCGCTGCCTGGATCTGGTCGCCCGGATCCAGCACAGCAACTTCGGGCATCGGGGCACCTTGCAGTTCCTGCATGAGTGCGGCCAGCGTGGCCGGGAACTGCAGCGGGGCGATGGCGTAGCCATCCGGCCCCCAGGCCTGTTGGACGAGTCCGACGACTTGGGGATTGGGGCTGATGACGAGTGCGGGGCTCACTGTGACCCCTTCACGAAGTTCACGGAGATGGGCGTCTCGGCTTCACCCTTGTTCTCCTTGGAGTCCAGCACGATCCACAACTGGGCGGTGAGGAGGGCATTGGTGAGTTTGCGCGAGTCCTCAGGAGTCATGGCCAGGGTGAGCATCACGTTGGAGGCCGATGCGGCACCGTCAGTGGTGGAGCCACCGTCGACGCGGAGTACCAGGACGTCCCGGAAGAGCTGCGCCGTGGCGTTGTCCTTGGTCACGTTGATGGCGATCTTGGCCCCCGGGGTGATCCGGCCGGCGACGGCGCGTTGCGACTCGATGGCCAAGGAGATCTGCTGCATATCGTTCGGCACCGCGACCTCGCCGGTCTTGCCGCTGGTGTCCGGCGGAGCGAAGCGGGAGGCGAGGATCTGTTCGCCCTCCTTGAGGTCGGTGGTGGCGGCGAGATCCAGGATGTCGGTGGTACTGCTCAACGCGTTGTCAGCCAGCGCGGCGTGGGGGAGCTTCTTCAGCTCGACGTAGGGGCCGAGGTTCTTCCCGAGCGTCCCGGCGGGGACACCGTCCTTGGCTACAACCACCAGCACGTCGGTGGGCTCTTGGCCGGCCATGGCCCGGGCGTCCGCGTTCGACACGTAGGTGAACATCAGGACTGCGCCGATGCCTGCCAGCAGCACCGCGGCGATGGCTGCGATGACTCGACGTTGCATCTGTAACCGCCTTAACTCGAGTAGCGGAGGTTGGGGTGGAGCCGTCGGCTGCCTCGCTGGTGTCGCCGGGTGTGAACCGCTCGGCGATCTCACCGACACGCTTGCCAGGACCCCGAAGAATCCTACTTCGTTTATTCCTCATATCGGGTCATCCGCCCGGGTGACCGGACGTGACTTGAATGGATCATTTGTCATCCGTGCGGGTGACAAATGCGACTATTCTTGGAGATGAGGGGATGTCGCCCAGACGGGTGACATATGTGGCTTATTTGATGGAGAAAATGTTCAGCTTGGCGCGAGTCGCTGGGGACGGCTCGAAAGGTCGTCAAGCGTTGAGTGAGGCACCCCGCCAGGCTTCTGGGGAGTGCCTCACTCGGCTCACGGGAAGATCAGAGGCTGTTCGACACCGTCTTGAACATGCCGCTCAGCTGGGTGCCGAGCAGGGAGACAACGGTGATGATGACGGCGGCGATGAGCGCGACCATGATGCCGTACTCAACCGCGGTCGCACCGCGCTCCTTGGTGGCGACGACAGTGCCGACGATCTTGGCGGGCAGGTTCTTCATTTGGGGACCCCTTTCGGTGGGCTTGGGATAGGTTCCGCTTCGGCCGGCTTCCGATGTCCATCCCGACTGTGAAGTCCGGCCGTTGAAAAGAATGCACCCAATTCATCGTTGTGTCAAAGGAATGGTCAACGCCTATCTCAAGGCGCAATAATGGGTTCAGACTTCACGGTGAATTGTCACCCATTAGAGGACATCTTTAGGGGAGCAGCGTGCGTTTGCGCGTTCGGATCAGTGCAGCGGTCGCCGTCACGGCCGCTCTACTCGGGCTGCCCGCCGGCCTGGCCGGCGCCGACCCGGGCTCGGCCAAGTCTGCAGACGTGATCAAGGCTTTGGCGATGCCGGCCCAGCCCACCGACTTTGTCGTGCTGGTCGACACGGGCGCTTCGATGGGCAAGGGAAAGCGTCCGGGCATGGTGCGCTCGCAACTCGCTCAGCTGCTGAAGCTCATGCAGCCCACTGACCGGCTTGCACTGTTCAGCTATGGCGCGAAGGTCACGACGCTCTACCGCGGCCTGGCCGCCGATCAGAGCTCGCGGATCGTGAACCTGCTGCCTGACGCGTCAGGTACGGCGAGCGATCAGGGTGCTGCCCTGGCGGCTGGCGTCGCCGAGCTTGCTCGGGATGGGGCCAACGCGCAGGCCGTGGTGGTGGTGATCACCGATGGGCCGCCGGAAGCCAGTTCGAGCTCCAGCTACGCCAGTGAAGAAGGCAAGGCCTGGCGCGACGTGATCGAGAATGGAAGCCGGTTGGCCGGTCAGCGTCCGATCGTCAGCTATCAGCTGAGCCTGGCTGCGGCCGCCGATCCGACGATGCAGCGCCGGGTATTCCCAGCCACCCAGCCGGTGAAGCCGGACGCGGCCTCTCGCCGGATCGCGGCGATCCGCTCCGATCTGGATCAGTTGCGGGCCAGCCGGCTGCTGGAGGCCGAACTGCAGGCGCCGATCGCGATTCACTGGACGACCGACCTCGACGCAGGCTCCTCGGGCTGGCTGCCGCTGCGGATCTCCATTCAGTCGCCGTATCCGCACGTCCCGGCGGTGCTGAACAACCTGACCGTGGCCGGTGCCGGTGGCTGGAAGGCCGAGGTGCGGGACTTGCCGGCCACCATCGAGCTGGCTCCGGGCCAGACCACCCAGCTGCGCGCCCAGGTGCGACTCAGTGGCGACGGCGACCTGCGCGACCTGAACCTGGGCTTCCGCGCCGCGGTGGACTCGCCCTGGCGTGCGGTGCTCACCGACACTCTGGGTCTGACCTTCAGCCCACAGCTGGTCGGGGTCTCCGGGATCAGCCCGCGTGGAGCGCTCGAACGTTCGCTGCCGACCCTGGTGACGGTGGGTGGGCTGCTCGGGCTCTCGGTGCTTGTGTGGTGGCTGGGTGGTGCCCTGATCTCCCCACGGATGAAGGGCGAGCTGATCATCAGCAGGCACGTCGAGGAATTGGCCCGGGTGCCGCTGCATGGACGACGCCAGGATCTGTCCGGGGTGCCGGGTGGAGCGCTGGCTGCGCTGGCCGGGACGGTGTACGGAGCCCGTCCGATTCGTGGCTCGGAGCGTGAGGTTCGAGTGGACCTTGCGGCCGGCAAGAACTGGAGTCGGGGTGTGATTCAGGACGGCCACGTCATCCAAATGGGTGACATCGAAATCGCCTACTCCAGTGAGCTGGGCGCAATTGTGAGGCCTGCACTCGTCCATTAGGCAAATGTCGCCCGAATGGGTGACATGCGGCGTGAGATTTGCTTAGCAACACAACTGAATGACATTGATGTAGTTTTTCTCGTACCCCTCTGACTAGGTACTCTGGGTGGTGATCCGCTGAAGTGGCAGCTTTGTCGTCGCACCTGGATGGATGCGCCAATCGCTATCTGTCCGCGGTTTGAGCGCATTGACACCCCTTGTCGGCCCTGCCTAAACTGGTGAGGAATTCTGGAGGGGGTCCGGATTCCAACGCTAATCGGCAGAATGAGACACATAGATGCGTAGAGGCAAGCCTGCGCAGACATCCGAGCGTGGAGCGGCAGCAGTGGAGTTCGCACTGGTGTTGCCGGTCCTGATCGTGATGATCTTCGGGATGGTCGACATGGGCATGGCGGTCAACGCCCAGGCCATCGTCG
The DNA here is from genome assembly GCA_001603275.1 of Actinomycetales bacterium Actino_02. Classification (GTDB taxonomy): domain Bacteria; phylum Actinomycetota; class Actinomycetes; order Propionibacteriales; family Propionibacteriaceae; genus Propionicimonas. Next base: position 232,438 of record LUYM01000030.1, read on the forward strand.
GCAACGCCGCGCGCGAAGGCGCGCGTGCCGCCAGCTTCAGCGGTGCGGACACCACCGCAACCAACAATGCAGTCAGCCGGGCGTCCGCGAGCCTGATCGGCGCCGCGCCCACCACCACCATCACCTGTCAGACCATGGTCTCCGGCACCCCCACCACGATTTCCTGCAGTTCGGTCGTGGCGGGCGACTCGGTCCAGGTGAAGGTCTCCTACACCTACAAGTGGCTTACTCCCGGCGTCCTCGGCCTTCCCGGCCAGAGTCCGATCGTCGCGACCAGCCAGATGCGGATTGAGTCGACATGATGAACTCTGAGCGGTCGACCACGTCCGTCCGCAACCAGCGCGGTGTGACCGCAGTGGTGATCGCCATCGCGGTGATGCTGCTCGCGGCCGCCGGCGCCCTCGGCTTCGACATCGCCCGGCTGGCTTTCGCCCGACAGCAGCTGCGCAATGCCGTGGACGCGGCCGCCCAGGCCGTGGCCGTGGGCATGCCGGTCACCGATCCGGTGGCGGCGACGCAGCTCGCCCAGAACTATGCGATGGCCAACGACCCCAACCTGAGCGCCTCGAAGGTCAAGACGGCCTTCTTCTGCGTGGTGGCCAAGGCATCCGATGGCAGCCCGGACCAGCGGCAGATTCCGGCCACCTGCAACCCGGGCTCCTGGTCTGACAGCGCCTATGACCTCACCGGCAAGAAGCAGTGCCCGGACGCGTCCAAGGTGTGCGCCATCCCGTGCACCCCGTCGACGACCGCCAAGTGCAACGCCGTCCAGGTGAGCGCCAGCCGGGACGTCCAGTTCATCTTCGGGCCTGCCATCAACATCCCCAGCGCCCCGGTGGCGGCCGCCACGGTCTCCTGCCGCGGTACCTGCGGTGGCGAGGCGCCGCCGAATCCCATGAATGTCGTGGTGATGGCCGACCGAACGCCGTCCATGAACTCGACCGAACTCTCGAGCATGAAGTCGGGGCTGACCAGCATGCTCGGCATGATGACCCCGTCGCAGCAGTATGTCGCTTTTGGTGCGATCGCCATCTCCACCGGCACGGGCTCCAGCGGTTCGGCGAAGGTCACGGCAGCTTCGGGAACGGCCTTCCAGAGCGCCGACTACGCCAGCTTCGACGCCCTGGGCAAGACCACGTGGAGCTCGACCGGCAAGAGTTGGCGGTTCAACGGCTCCTGGGTTCCCATCGGTTTTACCAAGAACTACAACAAGGCGGACAGTTCCGGTACCAACGTTATGGACACATCGACCCAGCTGGGTAGCGCGGTGTCCGGTTTGGCGAGCTCGGGGGCATCCGGCAACTATCCGTCGCCGTGGCACCTGAGTCGCAATACGACGACGGGGGCCTGCGGTGGCACGAACGGTGTGACCATGACCACCACCTACACCAAGACGAGGGATTGCTTCGGGCAGGCCCTCAACAACTTCGGCAACACCCATCTGGCTTCAGCTCTGAAGGGTGCTGCTCGATACCTGTTGAGCAACGTGGACTCCAGCGGCTACGTCAGCGGCTTGGACGACGGCACTCGGGCCGCGCTCGGGGTGCCGCCCAAGAACGTGATCGTCTTCGAGACCGATGGATCACCCGTCGAGGTCTTCAACAGCGCGGACGCGTCGCTGAGCTTGTCCAACAACTTCGATATCGGCGCGACTTCGGGCACGTCATCGAATCCGCAGACCGTCACACAGAAGGCCTGCGAGAACTTCGCCAGCGTGGCGGACGCCGCCAAGGCGGCGGGGATCACGATCATCACGATCGGTTACGGCGACGTGAACTCGTCGAACTGTGGATCGTTGACAACCCGTTCGGTGTTGGCCGCCGCAGCCTCGACCCAGACCTCGGTGACTGGGATTGGAGTAGCCGACAGTACCTGTTCCAACGAGGATGAGATTGCAGCCGAGAACTCGGACAGCGACTACTACTACTGCGCGGCGAGTGCAGATGACCTGAAGTCGGTCTTCGCGGCCGCGATGGGCTCTCTGAGCGGTGGAACCAAGTTCATGGCAATCGACGGATTCGGAGACTAGTCAGATCCACTAACGGAGTCCGTCCCGCAGCCGAAAGCGGGACGGACTTCGTGGTTTCAGGCCGAGGCTCAGCCGAGGTAGGCGCTGATGGCGTCCGCCAAGGCCTGGGCGGCCTTAGTTCGCCACGCGGACGAGGTGAGCATGGCGGCGTCCTTGACGTTGCGCATGTTGCCCATCTCCATCATCACGGCTGGCACCTTGGCGAAGTTCAGGGTGGCGATGTCGGAGCGCGGGCTGAGCGCGGTGCCCTTGCCGATGTAGGTCGACCGCGGCATGCCGGTCTGGGTGGTGAGCGCCGACCGGATCTGGTCGGCCAGCAGCCGGGACGCGTGCTCGGTGCGGGTGCCGCCGGCCATCACCGTGGACAAGATCACGTGGAAGCCGCGGGCTCGTTTGGCGAAGCTGCCGTCGGCATGGATGGAGATCAGCAGGTCGGCGTGCACGGTGTTGGCCAGAGTGGCCCGGGTGTTCACGCAGGGCCCGTTGCCGGAGTCGTTGTCCCTGGTCAGCTGGACGGTGGCGCCGCGGCTTCGCAGGACCTCAGCCAGAGCATTGGCCTGCGCCCAGTTGTAGGCGTGCTCGGCGTAGTCGGCATTGGTGGCCGTGCCCGTGGAGTTGCAGGGCTTGGACTTGCCGTTGCCGGCCGGGACCTTGTGCCGGATGAACTTGCCGTTGGAGTTGCGGTTGTGTCCGGGGTCGATCACGATCACCCGTCCGGCCAGGTCTCCGGCGGCCGGTGGGGCGCTCTCGCTCGGGGTTGGGGTGCTCTCGGTTGGAGTGGCTTCGGTCGGCGTCGGCGGGGTGGCCGGGCTGGAAGTCACCGAGGGGGCGGCCGGCGACGGTGCGTCCGCTTCGGCCGGAGGAGTTGCCGCGCAGCTCGCCACGAGGAGCACGGCGAGCCCTCCGGCTGCCGCCCGGAAACCGGTCACGATTCGCTTCGACGTCACGGGGTTCAGCCTGCCATGGATCACAACGGCTCGACGTCAACCTCGACGGTCAGGGTGGACGAGCTGGCCTCGGTGAACACCACGCCACGCAGCGGGGAGACATCGGAGTAGTCGCGGCCCCAGGCGGTCACGATGTAGCGGGAGTCCGCGAACTGATCATTGGTCGGATCGAGGTCGACCCAGCTCCCGTCCGGGCAGCGGACGGACGCCCAGGCGTGGGTCGCGTCCGCACCGCGCAGCTTCGGACGTCCTGGCGGCGGCGAGGTCTCCAGGTAGCCACTGACATAGCGGGCCGGCAGTCCGGCCCAGCGCAGGCAGCCGACCGCCAGCTGGGCAAAGTCCTGGCAGACCCCCTGCCGGCTGGCCAGCACCTCGGCCAGCGTGGTCTGCACTGAGGTCGATCCGGTGGTGTAGGCGAAATCGCGGTGAATCGCGTGCATCAGGTCGGCCAGCGCCGTCCCCAGCGGACGCTCCGAACCCAGCACCTCGGCGGCGTACTCGCCCACCCGGGCGTCGATCGCCACCAGCGGGGACGGCCAGGTGAACTCGGTGTGCTCGATGGGATCCAGCTCTGCGGCCAGCGTCGCTGCTGCCGAGCCGACGGTCCAGGCGTCCAGCGCCTCGAGATCAGGAGTCGGCCAGGCCACCTGAACCTCGCTGATCGCCTCGACGACAAGCTCATTCACCGGTGCCCGGGTCTCCAGGTAGACCGACGGGTTGCCGAAGTAGTCCAGGTGCTCGGAGGTGTGCTCGGCCCCAGGCGAGGTGTGCAGCGCGAAGCTGAGCAGCTGCTGGGTCTCGGTCTCCCGTGGCCGCAGCAGGCCACGGTTGTAGCAGGCCTCCAGCACGTCGTCGTAGCGGTAGCTGGTGCGGTGCCGGACCCGATAGCGGCGGACGTCGCTCATCGCGTCCCCCGTCCCAGCGCCGGATGCGCCCAGGACGCCTCGGCGGCATGCCGGGTCGCCTGCCGGACGAAGTGTCGGGCGGCGATCCGACGGCCCAGGGCGTCCAGGGCCTCGCCGAGCTCACTCAGCAGCCCGGCGAGCTCGCCGCCCTCGGCCAGCCGGTGCGCGATCGCCGTCGTCTGCTCGGCAAGCTGCCCATCGCCGGCCAGCCGCAGGTCGGCGGCCAGTGCGGCCAGCTGGTAGCTCACCGACCGCGGGTTGGACGGATCGTGCAGCAGCAGCTGCGCGGCCGACTCCACGCCGGTGGCCGGCCCGGTGCCGGCCGCGGCCCGGCGCCGATGGGTGATGATCGATTCGCCGGCCCGCAGCACGGCGTCGGCCACCAGCTCGACGGTCGGCGCAGCCAGCTCCGGGAGCCCGATCAGGCTGTTGGCAAGCAGTTTCACGGTGTGCTCTGCACGCTCCAGGCGTCCGCCGGCGTCCAGGAAGGCCCACGAGGAGTCCCGCACCATCGACTGGGCCATGATCCCGGCATAGGCCAGCAGCGACTCCAGCACGTCGGCCAGCAGCGGCTGCAGCTGCTCGCCGTTGTTGGGTGGCTCAGCCAGGGTCTGCTCGAGGCGTCCGAACACGCTCCACAGGTCGACGCTCATCAGGTCGCGCACGCCCAGCGCCTCCCCGATCAGTCGCCGGACGCTGTGATGGACGCCGCCGACGGCGGTCTCGTCCAGACTCACTCGGGTGAGGTAGTCGACCCCGCTCTCGTCGGACGGACGCCGCACCCCGGTGATCCGGACCACCGCACCGAGCAGGGTGGCGGTGGCGGCCGCGCCGGCCGAGCCGGGCCGGGAGCCGAAGTCCTCGGTCAGGTCGTCGGCGACTTTGAGCAGGCGGGCCGTGCTTTCGGCGCGCTCTGCGGTGCGTCCGATCGTCATCAGCGCGCGGGCCACGCGCGGCGGCACCGCCGATTCCCGGGCGATCGTGAGTCGCGGACGACGTTCGTCCGCTGCGAGTTCGGCGACCGACGAGGGCACCCACACGTCCTTGGCCAGCGCCCCCAGATCGCTGCTCACGGTCAGCTCGGACGCATTGGCAGCCACCCGTCCCAGCCCGCCGGGCAGGAACTGGTAGCCGTCGGCGGTGGCCACCCCGAAGCTGCGCAGGACGAATCGGCGCGGCTCGAGGCCGTCGGTGGTGACCACCGGTGCCGTCGAGAGTTCGATCGGCACCTGCCCGCACCACGCCCACGGCTCGGCGGTGATCCGGGCCCTCAGCTCGTCCCGCTCGGCCGCGCTCAGCCGCCAGCCGTAGCGGACCGGCGCCGCGCCGCTGCGGGTGACCGGCTTGATCACCAGCTCGTCGAGGTGGGCCAGCACGTGCGACGCGGACGAGGCTTCGCCACACCACCAGGTGTCGGGGCTGTTCAGTAGCGGCTGCTCGCCGAGCAGCGCTGTGCAGAGTTCGGGCAGGTGGGCCAGCAGGGCCGGGTTGTCGAGCACCTCGACCCCGATCGGGTTGGCCACTCGGACCGTCCGGTTGCGGCTGGCCTCGATCAGCCCGGGCAGGCCGACCTCGGAGCTGCTGCGGAACTCCAGCGGATCGGCTTGATCGTCGCTGACTCGGCGCAGGATCACATCGACGGGTTCGAGTTCGTCGCCGGCGCGCAGCCACACTCGTCCGTGTCGGATCACCAGGTCGTCCGCCTCGGCCAGCGGGAAGCCTAGGAGTGCGGCTAGGAAGCCCTGGTCGTAGCCGCTGCGGCTGTCGGCGCCCGGAGAGAGCAGGACGACGCGGGGCACTTCGGCGGCACCGGCCGCATCGAGGAGGGCACCGGTCATGGAGACGAAGTACCCGCGCAGCCGGGCCAGGTCGCTGGCCCGGTGCAGTCCGGCCATCACTTTGGAGACGATTCGCCGGGTGGCCATCGCGTAGCCGGCGCCGGCCGGGGCGCCGAGCCGATCGGAAATCACCTGCCAGCTGCCGTCGGGTCCGCGGCCCAGGTCGGTGGCGGTGGTGAGCAGCTGCGGCTGTCCGGGGTGGATCGTGCCGTCCGCTGCTCGGGCGAAGCCGGGATGACTGAGGATCGCCGCCGCGGGCAGAATGCCTTGCCGCAGCAGATTTCGCGGTCCGTAGAGGTCGATCAGGACGGTGTCGAGCAGGCGAGCCCGCTGTTCCAGGCCACGCTCCAGGCTTGTCCAATCGGAGGCGGCCAGCGGCAGCGGCAGCGGGTCGACCCGCCATGGACGACGCCGATCGCCGTAGCTGATCCCCTCGTCGGCGACCTGCCGGGCGGCTTCGGCGCGGGCGGTCAGCAGCTGCGGCAGTCCCAGGGTGTCGATCGTCTCGGCCAGCTGCTGGGCGTGGGGCTGAATCGCCTCACCGACGACCAGTTCGTCCACACTGCCGAGGCCGGGATGATGCCGGTAGGCGTCGAGCAGCGGGTTGCTCGGTTCGGCCACCGGGACGGACATGGCGCCACCCTACTCAGGCCGTCCGCATTGTTGTGGGCCGACGGGACTGGCGAGACTGAGCAGCGGGTGCCATCGCCGCAGGTCACGGGACGCTCTGCAGGACAGCCACCTCGCCAGAGCCCAGGCAGGTCGTCGCCTTTGGCTTCGAGGCCTCGTCGAGCACCACCGCAACGTCCCCGGCGTTCATGAAGCCACCACCTCCGGAAACCGTGGAGCCGACGGCGAACTCGCGACCGTCAGCCAGCCGAACCTTCTCGCCGTTCAGAGTCGAGCCATTGGGCCAGACCAGCGGCAGGTCATCGAGCAGGTAGCAGCCGTCGGCGGTGCGACTGATCGTCCCGGACAGTGCCGCGGCCATCTGGGTCTGCGCCGGCCGCGCAGTGAGCAGAGGCGAGTCGGGTGCAGCCTGGCAGCCGGCGAGCAACCCGAGCAGGACAACCACTGCCCCGCTGCGAACAGTGCTTCTCACGTCGACCTCCTTCGGGGGCGTCCCCGCCCCGCTCACTCGATCAGGGTCACTCCGGCCAAGGCCACGGCGAAGCCCTGCCCGGTCGCGGCGTTGCCGCAGCTGATTCCGGTGTCCTGGCTGCCGCAGACGAAGTCGCCGAGCTTCAGCTTCTTGCCGTAGGGCAGGGTGGCCAGCGTCCAGCCGTCGTACTTCACCGAGGCCCACTTGGTCGGCTTCCACCAGTCGACGTACTCGCCATTGGTCTGCGGGAGCGACTCCACGCCGCCGCTGCAGAAGTAGCCGACCTCGTCGCTGACACTCACTCCGGTGACGTCCAGCCCCTCGCCTGGGCAGACCTCGTCCGACGTGGGCACCTTGGTCATGTTCATGCCCTTGGGGAAGTGACACAGCACGCTGTCTTCGTCCATGGCGCACCAGATTCGTCCGGACGGACTGGCGAAGTGGGCCTGGCCGTACTTGGTGACGTTCAGGGCACCGGCCGCGCTGGGCACTTCGGGTTGAGCGGTGGTCTTCGCCGGGCTCGGTGTGGGGCTGCTGGCCGCAGTGGTCGGCGAGGTGGACGGGCTGGCCGCCGGTGTGTTGCTGGCGGCGGCCGAGGTGGCCGGGCTCGCGCTCGGCGCCGGTGTCGGCTGGGTGACGGCACAGCCGGAGAGTGCGAACAGGGCGACGACGAACAGGGCTCGGGCCTTCATTGCCACTCCTCGGTCCGGGGAACTGAGATCAGTGTGACCCATTGCCGCACTAACCAGTAGAGATTTCCCCGCGCAATGCGTCCACGCGGCACAGTTGGTGCATGGAGCAGACATGGCCGAGCCCGCCGGTGCCCAGCGCCCGGCTGGTGTTGCGCGGACGGGTGATCGATGCGGCGCATCCGGCGGTGATGGGGATCATCAACCGCACCCCCGACTCGTTCTACGCGCCGGCCCGGCACAGCGTGGAGTCCGGGCTGGCGATGCTCGATCAGATGATCGCGGACGGGGCTGCGCTGATCGACGTCGGCGGGGTGCGGGCCGGCCAGGAGGGTGGCCCGGTGTCGGCCGCCGAGGAGATCGAGCGGGTCCGTCCGTTCCTGCTGGCTGCGCGGGAGCGGCATCCGAACGTCCTGCTCAGCCTGGACACCTGGCGCTCCGAAGTGGCCCTGGCCTGCGCGGACGCCCGGATCGACCTGGTTAACGACACCTGGGCCGGGGCCGACCCGGAGCTGGTGGACGTCGCCGCCCAGCTCGAGGCCGGCTATGTGATCTCGCACAGCGGTGGGCTGCCGCCGCGAACCGATCCGGTCGCGATCAGCTACGGCGACCACCCCGACGGCGTCGTCCATGACGTGCTGCGGACGCTGCAGGCCGGGGCCGAGCGCGCTCTGGCTGCCGGCGTCCCGGCCGAACGGATCCTGCTCGACCCGACTCTGGACTTCGGAAAGACCACCCGGCACTCGCTGCGGGTGCTGCGGGCGACCGGGGCCGTGGCCGGGCTCGGCTTCCCGGTGTTGCAGGCGCTCAGCCGCAAGGACTTCGTAGGCGAGACCTTGGATCTGCCCGTCGATCAGCGCCTATTCGGCACCCTGGCGTCGACGGCGATCGCCGCTTGGCTAGGGACGACGGTGTTCCGCGCCCACGATGTCGCAGCAACGGTTCAGGTGGCCGCCATGGTCGCGTCGATTCGTGGTGACCGTCCGCCGACCGTCGCGGTCCGCGGCGAGCCGTAAGGCGTCCGGCCCTTCGACAGGCTCAGGGACCGGAACTGCGTTGGCTGAGCTTGTCGAAGCCCGCAGATGAGGGGACAGTCCCCTCATCTGCGAGGGCTGACCTTTCAATACGCTCAGGGAGCTGAGGTGGGGGCCTCCGGAATCTCCTCGAGGGAGTGGTAGACCGGGATTCCTCGAGCCTGGGCAATCGCGACATCCTGGTCGGCGCCGCGGGATTCCCCCGGCAGTCGAAGCACGGCATCGCAGTGCTGGAGGAGTCGCTCGGCGGTGGGGTACATCACTTCAGCCGCCAGCGGGTCGTCCGGTCCACTCGCGCCGGCGCTGGAGAGTACCGGGAGCGCCACCCATTCACCGATCATGGGCACATGGCCGGCCTGGAAGATCGGCCAGGCAGCCTCCTCCAGGCGTCTCAGGTTCCGCGCCATCAGCGCCGGGTCGCCATTGGTTCCAGACGCGTAGGGTCCGGCGATCAAGATCATCAGGGGCCTCGTCACGTCCGCTACAATACAGCAGAAACGTGCAGAAACAGGAAGGACTGTGGATGCTTGCCGCGGCGCGCAAGGAGTTGCTCCTCGAGAGACTGCGCACAGATGGACGAATCATCGCCAAGGAGATCGCAAACGAACTTGGCCTGTCTGAGGACAGCATCCGCCGGGATCTGCGCGAGTTGGACGCGCAGGGGCTGGCCGTCCGCGTCTACGGCGGCGCGCTCCCCGCGTCGCCAGCTGTCGTGGACTACGCGGCCCGCGCCTTCGTCGCGCCCGAGAGCAAGCGTCGCGTGGCAGCCGCTGCAGTCGCCCTCATCGAGCCAGGCGCAACGGTGATCCTCGACGGCGGCACCACCACCCTCGCGATGGTCGATGCGCTCCCGAGGACCTTTCGCGGCACGATCATCACCCACAGCCCCACCATCGCGTCCGCGCTATTGGGCCACGATGCCGACGTCCTTCTGATCGGCGGACGGTTGTTCAAGCACTCCGCGGTCGCCTGTGGAGCGGCCGCTGTACAGGCTGCACAGCAACTCAGCGCGGATCTGTTCTTCTTGGGCGTCACCGGGATTCATCCGACGGCCGGTCTGACCACGGGCGACGCCGAGGAGGCGGCCATGAAGCGCGCTCTCGCCTCCCGGGCCGCTGACACCTATGTGCTGGGCAGTGACGAGAAGATCGGCACGGCCTCCCGCTACGCGGTGCTCCCACTCGACGAGATCGCGGGCGTCATCACCGACAAGACCGCCGACGACCCAGCCTCGCGCGAACTCGCCATGGCCGGCGTCCGGCTCGTCCACACCAGCTAGGGCGAGGCGGGCAGGTAGTAGGCGGTGGTCTTGGCCTTGTCGTTTGCTCCGGTCACCCGGTAGACCAGCAGGCCGTTCGGGCTGCCGATCGCAACCTGGCCGGTCAGCTTGGCTTTGGGCAGCTCGGGCAGCAGTGACATGGCGTTGGTGCTGGGGTCGATCAGCTCGCCGTAGTGGACGATCCGGTTGCCGACCACCGTGCCGTTGAGATCGAGCATTCCGGTGGCCCTGAGCTTGTCAATCGCGTCTTGGCCGAAGTCCATGGCGATTCCACTGGAGGCGCCGTCCGCCGGTCGGTAGGTATCGAGCATCGCTGACCCGTCCCTCTGGAAGACCACCGCGTCGCCGACCGCGATCATGTTGCCGGACTCTGTGAGGTCCTTGATGGGAGTCCAGGTCTGGGTGGCCAGGTCGAAGGAGGCGTACTTCTCTCCGGTGAGCGATAAGGCCCACAGCACCAGCCGATCACCGACGGCTACCACCGAGCGGGCCTGGTCGGGGCTGAACGGATCGGTTGGCAGGTACGTCCAGGTATTGCTGGCCGGGTCGTAGCGCCGATCGGTGGCGTCACCGCCGAGCCTGGTGCCGAGCCCCACGCTGATCAGCTGATCGCCGGCGACCACCAGGCCGCCCAGCCGGGCGGGTGCGGCGATTGAGGCCCAGGAGTTGGTACCCGGGTCATAGACCACCAGCGTGCCCGTCTTGGGATCGTCCGACCACGTGAAGTACAGCTTGCCCTGGAAGGCCACCCCGGACTGGACCTGCAGCGAGACTGGCGCGGCCGCCACCGGCGTCCAGGTGTCGGTGGACGGGTCGTAGGCGGCACCGTCCCGGTACGCCTTGCAGGCATCGATGTCGGAGCAGGCACCCGTCCCACCGATCAGGTAGAACCGTCCGTCCAGCCAGCCGGTGGCCGGGGAGATTCGGGTCAGCGGGGCCTTGCTGGTCACCGTCCACGACGACGCGCTGGAGCCGAAGTCGGTGGACGGCTGCGGAACTTGAGGTGCCGGTTGGCCGACTCCTCCGCCGGCTTCGCCCTTGTCGTTGGCGGTAACGCTGCCTTCGGCAGTGCTGGCCGCACCGGCAACACTGGCCGGCATGCCGCGTCCGGCCATCTGCGACAGCCCGACCCCGGCCCCGGCCACCACGACCACGACCGCCGCGGCACCGAGGACGCGCTCCCAACGCACCCGCGGCCGAGCCGGACGGACGAACTGAGCCGGATCCAGCGGCTCGAACTCCTCGGTCTCGGCGAACGAAGCCCGGAAAGCCTGCTCCTCGCGGGTGAACTCGTCTTCGGACTTTTCAGTCATCGCGGCCCCCTTCCAGCCGGGCCCGCAGCGCGACCAGCGCCCGGTGCACATGCGAACGGGCGGTCGCCTCCGGGCAGCCGAGGATCGTCCCGATCTCGGCGAAGCTGCGGTCCTCGTAGAACCGCAGCACGACCGCGGCCCGCTGTTGTGGCGGCAACTCTCGGCACAGCCTGGCCGCCTGATCGGCGTCGGCCAGCACTGCGGAGGCGTCCGCAACGGTCGGGGCGGCCCGCAGTTCGGCCGGGTCCTCCACGGGGTGCAGCCGGCGCACCTTCCGCCAGGCCGAGACGTGGGCGTTCACGATCGAGCGGCGGACGTAGGCGTCCACCTGCCCGGACGCAGCCACCCGCGCCCACTTCGGGTACAGCCCGGCCAGGGCATCCTGGACGGCGTCGTGAGCGTCCTCGCGGTTGCCGGTGATCAGTGCCGCGAACCGCAGCAGCGCGGACGATCGCAGCGTGACGTACTCCTCGAAGGAGCCGTAGCCGAGGGCGGCCGCGGCCCGGACCGGCTCAGCCACCACCACCCCCTGCAGGATCGTCACGCCCAGTACACGCCGCTGGCCCGGCTTTCGTTGCGCTATTCGTCAGGGAATCGGACGCCGCGCTGCGCGCGAAGCTCGTCCAGGGTCTCCATGATCGAGATCGTCTCGTCCAGGCTCAGCTGCGGCGACTCGGTGAACCCGTCGCTGACGAGCTGCGCGAAGTGCGCGGCCTCGTAGGCCAAGCCCTGGTGTCCGGTGATCGGCGCGGACGGGGCGGTCAGGCTCTGCCCGTCCGGGAACACCAGCCGGACCGGGCCCGGGGTGTAGAAGTCACCGTCCAACTCGATGCGTGCCTCGTTGCCGGAGATCACCGCCGTGGTCGGGGTCTTGGCCGCGATCGTGCAGCTGACAAGGGCCTGCGCGTGCGGGTGTTCGCCGTAGTGGGAGAAGATCGCCGACAGCTGGCGGTCGACCCCGGCCTCGGTCAGCTCGCCGGCCGACTGGATCTTGCCGGGAGTGCCGAGCACGAAGGAGGCGAACGAGATCGGGTAGATGCCCAGATCCAGAAGGCCGCCGCCGGCCAGGGTCGGATCGACCAGTCGCGGAACGTGGGTGAGCGCCTGGCCGTGATCGGCGACCAGCAACTCGATCTCGCCGAGCACCCCGTCCTCGAGCAGCTGACGGACGATGTCGGTGCGCGGCAGGAACCGCGTCCACATGGCCTCCATCAGACCGACGCCGTGGCGGCGGGCTGCGTCCACCACGGTGCGGGCTTCGTGGGCGTTGCGGGTGAACGCCTTCTCGACCAGGACGTGCTTGCCGGCCTTGATCGCCAACAGCGCCTGGGCGGCGTGCTCGCTGTGCGGGCTGGCCACGTAGATGGCGTCCACCTGTGGGTCGGCGACCAGCTCTTCGTAGCTGCCGTAGGCGCGTCCGATGCCGTAGCGATCCGCGAACTCGCGAGCCCGTTCCAGGCTGCGCGAGCCGACCGCAACCAGCTGCTGGCGGGTGTGGGTGCGGACCGCGGAGGCGAAGGCACTGGCGATCCAGCCGGGCGCCAGAATGCCCCAGCGCAGCGCCGGAGCCTCGGCCGGATCGGGCACTCGGGACGTCGGCAAAGTCTGTGGGAGAACCATGGCTCAACGCTAGCGGCAGGACGCTCCGGTTGGCCTAGAGTCAGAGCGAGCAGTTGCGAGCGGGGAGGGTCGATGACGACCAGGGTTGTGCATTGGCGGGAGGCCGCCGATCCCGATGATCTGCGCGAGTATGACGCCTTCGGGCCGTGGATCGATCCGGTTCGCACCGAGGTCGAAATGCCGCGCCGGTTCCGCGACTGGTACCCCGAGGTGTCGCAGGCGCAGACGCTGCTGAAGATCCCCCGCGACTTCGATCGCGCCCAAGTGCGTCCCGGCGACGACCTGTATCAGAGCATCGTGGCCCTCTTCGAGGATCGGATCTGTCTGCTGCGGGCCGAGACGCCGGGCGGCGGTGAGGTCGAGCGCCGGGACGTCCGGTTCCGGGACGTGGTTGGCGTGCAGAGCCAGGTGAACCTGCTGCAGGCGACGTGGACGCTCTTGCTGGTCGACGGCAGCCGGATCGCCGTGCCGCACTCGTCCACCTCGCACGACGTGATCGACAAGGTGACCGCACAGGTTCGCGCGCAGATCGCCGGAGCCGAGCGTCCACTGCCCACCGTGGAGCCGCTGTATCCCACCGACCATCTGTTCAAGAATCGGGTGGTCCAGTGGCAGCGAACCCTCGGCGCGGCCGTGCCGCTGCTGATCGACCCGCGCAATGTGCCCTGCCGCGGTAGTGGACGCGGCTGGCTGCGGCTCAGCACCGGCGCCATGATCCTGTTCACGCCCGGCGAGCTGGTCATCGTCAACCGCGGCGAAGCCACCCGTCCGGTGTTCATGCCGAACTACGCCGTGGGCACCGTGGAGTTGCCCTACGACCGGCTCACCTCGTTCAGCGTCCGCCCGCCGGCCCGCTGGTCCAGCTTCTACGAGTTGGTGTTGCGGGCCGGCGCGCAGGAGTACGTCCAGCCCTGCCTGAGTACGCCGGACGCCGTTGTCGACCAGCTGCGCCGGATCGGAATCGGCGAGCTGGCCGACTGACCCTCGCCGGGCCTCTGCCTGGTTCGTGGGGACGGTTCCATTGCCGTCCACGCTTGTCATCGCAATTCGTGGGGACGGTTCCATTACCGTCCGCCCTGGTCAGCGAGTCTGGTGATCCGAGTGTTGTCGCCGGGTCGGGGAGACCGTTCTCGAACAGGGTGGTCGGGTTCGGTGGTCGGGTGCTGCTGGGTGCGACTCGGGCTTCCCTTTAGGTTCTTCGAACGGTCTCCCCGATCCGGCTCTGGCTTGATGGGGACGGTTCCATTACCGTCCGGCCTGGTCAGCGAGTCTGGTGACCCGAGTGCTGTCGCCGGGTCGGGGAGACCATCCTCGAACAGGGTGGTTGAGTTCGGTGGTCGGGTGCTGCCCGGTGGGGTGCGGGTCTTCCTTGAGGTTCTTCGAACGGTCTCCCCGACCCGACTCTGGCTTGATGGGGACGGTTCCATTACCGTCCGGCCTGGTCAGCGAGTCTGGTGACCCGAGTGCTGTCGCCGGGTCGGGGAGACCATCCTCGAACAGGGTGGTTGAGTTCGGTGGTCGGGTGCTGCTGGGTGGGGTGCGGGTCTTCCTTTAGGTTCTTCGAACGGTCTCCCCGCTCCGGCTCCCGTGCGCGGCGAGAGCCCCCGCCTGGGTGGAGGTGTTGGGACGTAACAGGAACCGTCCCCTTTTATCCCGGAGGTCAGGTCAGGGTCGCGACCAGGATGGCCTTGATCGAGTGCATCCGGTTCTCGGCCTGATCGAAGACGATCGACGCGTCGGACTCGAACACCTCGTCGGTGACTTCGAGCTCGGGCAGCCCGAACCGAGCGAACACCTGCTCACCCACACTGGTCTCGCGGTTGTGGTAGGCCGGCAGGCAGTGCATGAACTTCACGTCGTCCACCCCGGTCCGCTCCATCAGGGCGGTGTTCACCTGGTAGTCCTTCAGCAGCAGGATCCGCTCGGTCCACACGCTCTCCGGCTCGCCCATCGACACCCAGATGTCGGTGTGCAGGAAGTCGCAGCCCTTCACCCCGTTCAGGTCCTCGGTGAGAGTGATTCGGGCGCCGGTCTCCACGGCCAGGCTGCGGGCGGCGGTGACCACCTCGGCCGGCGGCTGCAACTTGCTCGGCGCGACGATCCGGACGTCCATGCCCAGCAGTGCGCCGCCGATCAGCAACGAGCAGCCGACATTGAACCGGGCGTCACCGACATAGGCGAAGGAGATGTCGTGATCGTCCTTGCCGGACGACTCACGCATGGTGAACATGTCGCACAGGCTCTGGGTCGGGTGCCACTCGTCGGTCAGGCCGTTCCAGACCGGCACCGAGGAGTGCTTGGCGATCGTCTCGACCGTGGTCTGCTTGGCGCCGCGGTACTCGATGCCGTCGAACAGCCGCGACAGCACCCGGGCCGTGTCGGCCGGCGACTCCTTGTGGCCGAGCTGGGACGAGTTGCCGTCCATCTGGGTCACGTGGGCGCCCTGCTGGTGCGCGGCCACCTCGAAGGCCGACCGGGTGCGGGTGGAGGTCTTCTCGAAGATCAGCGCCAGGTTCGCCCCGGTCAGCTGCGGACGCTCGGTGCCGGACTTTCGCTGCGACTTCAGGTCCGCGGTCAGATCGAGCAGCTGATGCCACTCGGCCGGGCTGAAGTCGAGTTCCCGCAGGAAGTGCCGTCCACGCAGATTCGTCACGATGGGTACCTTTTCGAGGGTTTGAATAGCGCAACTCTGCCAGATTCAGGCGTGGCTGGACGCCCGGACGTCCGCGCTGGAGTCAGCTCTGGGCTGAGAGGCTCGCGATCGGCTCGACGGCCGTGACAGCATGGAGGCATGCTTGCTCGCCTTCTCGCCAGCGCGGCCGCCCTAGCCGTGGCTACCTGGATGATCGGGGGGATCCACCTGACGGGGAACCCAGACTTCGCCGGCAAGGTGATCACCATGCTCGTGGTCGCCTTCATTTTCGGTGTGGTGAACGCACTGGTGAAGCCGCTGTTCACGTTCGCGTCGGCACCGCTGATCCTGATCTCGCTCGGCCTGTTCCTGCTGGTGATCAACGCCTGCCTGCTGATGCTGGTCTCCTGGATCTCCGGCCAGCTGAGCGTCCCCTGGCAGGTGGACGACTGGGGTAGCGCCTTCGCCGGCGCGCTGATCGTTTCGGTGGTCAGCTTCATCGTGAACGCCTTCTTCAAGCGGGGCGAGGAGCACCGGTGAGCCAGCCGGTGGTCTGCTTCGTCTGTTGGGGCAACATCTGCCGCTCGCCGATGGCGAAGGTGATCGCCGATGCCCGCGCCGAGTACGACGAGCTGCACGGAGTGCAGTTCACCAGCGCCGGGGTGAGCGAGGAGGAGCAGGGGCATCCGATGGATTCGCGGGCGGTGGCCGTGCTGCGTGACAACGGCTATGTGCCCGGACCGCACACCGCACACAAGATCACCGCGGACGAGATCCGTGGCGCGTCCATGCTGATCGGGATGGAGCCGCTGCACCTGGCCCGGATCAAGCAGATCGTCCCGGACGCCGAGAACCTCTACCTGATGACGGATTTCGATCCGTCCGCCGAGCCCGGATCGGGCATCGACGACCCGTGGTACGGCGACGACTCGGACTTCCAGACGGCCCTGGATCAGATCAAGGCCGCGATGCCAGAGGTGATTCGCCGAGCTCGCGAGCTGGTCGGTTAGCTGGCCTTGCCGGTGGCCTCGACGGTCTCGGCGCCGGCCCCAGCCCGCCGAGTGATCAGGACCAGCACGGTGCCGCCGAGGATGCAGGCCGCGCTCAGCAGCACGTGTAGCCGTCGCATGTCGGTGCACCCGAGGGTGGCCTGCACCGTGTTGTCGAAGAACTCCTGGACGATGCCGACCGCGAGACCACACTCGATCCCGTTGACCTGAACGCCGGAGACCAGCAGCCACATCCCGGCCCCACCCAGGACCAGGGCGAGCAGTCCGCCGAGTCGGCGCAACTCAGAGGACGGGCGACGCATCTCGTCCAGCAGAACCAGCCCGATCGTGGCCACCACAATGGCGGCAGCGAGGGCGATGGTCGCGGTGATCAGGACCACCATGACTCCTGTTCGAACGGGGCAAGCGCGGCGGACGGCGGGGTGGGGAAACGCACTGCCCCAACACGCCCGCATCCTATCGCCGGGTCACCCGAACGAGTGACGCCACACGCCTGTTCGCAGCGGCTGTTCACCGTGCTGTCCGACCGAGGTTGAGTGCGCTCGCGAAGGGCTCAGTGGTGGGCCGCGATCCGCTCTCGAGTCATTCGGACGCGCCCGCGTCGCAGGCTCGGCTGGACGACGTCGAGGTCGCGACCGAGGGCCTCGGCTAGTGCGGCGGTGAGTCGGTCGCGGATCGTCCGGGATTGGCCGGCGAGGTGGCTGCCTCGTTCGGTCAGTCGAATCAGCACTGTGTCGGTGCTGTCGCCGCCGCGGGTGGCCAGGCCGTCCCGCTCCAGCCGGGAGACCAGGCGGCTGGGGTGGCCGGACTCGGCGACCAGATGGGTGGCCAGCTGCTTGAGTCGGACCGGGCCCAGATCGTCCAAGGCGATCAGGGCTTCGGCCTGCAGCGTGGTCAGGCCGAGCGGACGCAGATGGGCGGCGAAGGCCGCGTTGTACTCGGTGACGACGCGCTTCAGCTCGAACGCGACCTCAACCCCGGAAGCTGCCATGGGTCGAGCCTACGCTGACTCGGGTGACATGTCACGGCTGAAGTGGGTGAGGCAGCCGATGGCTGAGATTGTCGAAGCCTGAGGTCCCTTCGGCAAGCTCAGGGACCGAGTTGGGCTCGGCGGGCGCGGGGTGTCTGCCGCTCACCAGGGTGGACGGTAATGGAACCGTCCCCAGTTAGCGGCGACGGGTCGGGTCGGAGTGGCCGGGGCAGTACCAGGTGACGGGTAGGGCGCGGAGCTGGGCGAGCTCGTCCGGGGCCTGGTCAAGGTCGGACATCTGCCAGGACGGGCTCGGCACCAGCCGACCCTGTCGGGCTCGAGCGGCGTCGCCGACGAACAGGACGTCGCGCCACTGGAAGCAGTGGTGTCCGGGGGTGTGCGCCGGAGTGTGCACGGCGGTGAGGCCCGGCCAGAGCTCGGCGTCGCCGACGATCGGCTGGACCCGCTCGGGAAGCTCGACGCGGACGAGCCGCGAGGACAACCTCCGCATCCGGCTGGACGGGTCCGCCGCACCGGCCAGGACGGCGATGTCCTCAGCGCCGAGCCAGACTCGGGCACCATTGCGCTTCTGCCAGATGGCGGCGGTCTGGGCGTGATCGAAGTCGTGATGGGTGAGCAGGATGTCGGTGACCTGGTTGGGAGAGCGTCCGGCTTGGCGCAACTCGGCGGTCACGCGGCTGAGCCCGGCAAGCATGCCAGGATCGATGATGGCCACCCGGTCGCCGGCTTCCAGCCAGTAGCAGCGGGCGCCGACGGCGCTGCGAAGCCAGTACGCAGACTCGGTGAGTTGCTTCATTGCGGCCTCCGCGGGGGTGGGAGTGAGCTACCGCGTTCGGATGACATGACCCTTCATTACCCAACGCGACCAGAGTAGGTGTCGGGTGTTGCCCCGTCCATGGGTGGGGACGGTTCCATTACCGTCCAGGCTTGTCGTCGCAACTCGTGGGGACGGTTCCATTTCCGTCCGCCTGGTCAGCGGGTTTGGTGGCCCGGGATTGCTGTCGCCGGGTCGGGGAGACCGTTCTCGAACATGGTGGTCGGGTTTGGCGGCTGGGTGCGGTCGGGTGTGGCTTGGGCTTTCCTTGAGGTTCTTCGAACGGTCTCCCCGTCCCGGCTCTCTGGATGGGGACGGTTCCATTACCGTCCGCGATTCGCCGACTGCCTCTGCCTGGGTGGAGGTGTTCGGTAGCGGGATTGCTGTCGCCGGGTCGGGGAGACCATTCTCGAACTCCGTGGCCGGGTTCGGTGGGCGGGTGCTGCTGGGTGGGGTTCGGGTCTTCCTTGAGGTTCTTCGAACGGTCTCCCCGTCCCGGCTCTCTGGATGGGGACGGTTCCATTACCGTCCGCGATTCGCCGACTGCCTCTGCCTGGGTGGAGGTGTTCGGTAGCGGGATTGCTGTCGCCGGGTCGGGGAAACCGTTCTCGAACTCCGTGGCCGGGTTCGGTGGTCGGGTGTTGCGGGGTGGGGTTCGGGTCTTCCTTGAGGTTCTTCGAACGGTCTCCCCGATCCGGCTTGCCTGGTCTGGTGGGGACGGTTCCATTTCCATCCACGGCCGCCGGACCACAACGGCGAAGCGCCGACCTCGCCCGAGGAGGAACGAGGCCGGCGCTTCGGGTCGGGTCAGATCAGTCGAAGCCGGATCACCTTCAGCACGGCCTCCTTGGTGGTCGCCGACTTGGTGAGAGTCGCCTTGATGCTGACCGAGGCACCCCGTCCATAGCGGTTGAGGTACTTGCTGGCCACGGTGATCTTCTTGGAGCCCTTGTCAGCCGGGGTCAGCGTGGCCGTGGCGACGACCTTGCCGTGCAGGTAGACCTTCACCGTGCCCGTCGCCCAGACGCCCTGACCGAGCGCCTTGGTGGATACCGTGAAGGTGAACGGCTTCTTGGCGCTCACCACGGCGTAGCCGACCTTGTTGATCACCGTCACGCTTGCCTTGGTCACCTTCAGGGTCACCGGGGCGGACGAACTGGCCGCGGCCATCGAATCCGCCACGAAGCTGGCCACCACTCGATGCTTGCCGACGGCCAGGTTGGCCGGCAGCGTGGCCGTGGCGACGCCACCGACCAGGTTGGCCTCCACCGTCCGGGATCCGGCGGTGAAGCGCACCCTGCCGGTCGACGTGCCGGTCACCTTCGCGGTGGCGCGCACCGAGGTGCCATAGCTGACCGTGGTCTTGGAGAGCTTCAGCGAGGTGCTGGTGGCCAGAGCCTGCGTGGTGACCGGAACCCGAACCACCGTCTGGGACGGCAGCGCGGTCAGCGTCACGGCCCCGGTGTTCGGCATGGTGAAGGTCGCGCTGGCTGCCCCGCCGGAGACCGGAACGGTGGTCACCAGGGTGTTGCCGACGCGCACCTCGAGCGAGGTGTTCGCCGGAGATCCCACCGAGGTCAGATCCAGATCGGACACCGAGATCGAGTAGGACTGGCCGACCTTGGCGGTGCTCGCCGCGGTGAGGACGGCGCTGGTCTTGGCGAAGTTCGGCGAGACCGGCTTATTGGCCTTCAGATAGTCGATCCAGGCTTCGTAGTCGACCAGGCCGGAGTCCTTGGCGTTGCTGCCCTTGGCCATGGTGGTGAAGTTGTCGCCGCCGGAGGTCAGGAAGCTGAAGGTGCCGACCCGGATCTGGTCGTCCGCCTTCACAGCCTTGCCATTCACCCACACGCTGGTGATCCGCTCATTGCGGGCAGCGGTGGGGTCGTAGGTGTAGCTGACATTCTTGGACAGACCCAGGGCCAGGTAGGCGCGGGACGAGCCGTCCGGCTGCCACTGCTCCTCGAGGACCTGCTTGAGCTGGGCGCCGGTGAGAGTGGTGGTCCACAGGTTGTTCACGAACGGCAGCACCGAGTTCGCCTCGGAGTAGCTGATCACGCCGTCGGTGGTCTCCACCCCGGACTTCGCGTAGTACAGCTCAGCCCGCAGCCCGCCGGGATTGACGATGCCGATCTCGGCGCCACCTCGGTCGGGATTCGACAGGGTGCTGAGCAGCGACTCGGCGACCAGGGAGCCCATGGTGGACGGCTTGGCCCGGTTGTCGCGGGAGCCGCCGGTCCAGACACCGTCGGTGTAGGCGCCGCCGCCGAAGGCGGTGGTGATGCTGGCGGTGAGACTGCCGATCGCCTCATTGCCGACGCTGGCTGCGTGATCCAGAGCGGACGTCACGATCGAGGCCACGCTGGCCACCCGCGGGTAGCTGGTGTTGGCCGTGGCGGCCCGATCCAGCACCGAGGCGTCCACGCTGGTGATCGCCTTGGTCGAGGTGTTGTAGGTGAGGACGACCTTGCCCAGCTTGGTGCCGTAGGAGGCCGCCTGGACGATCGGACGGCCGGAGTGGCCGGCGTCGGTCCAGGCATAGGTCATGTGGGTGTGGCCGTTGAACAGCACGTCCACCTTGGGTGAGGTGTTGTCGACCATGTCGGCGAAGTCGGCGCTGTCGGTCTTGGCTGCGGCCAGGTCGACGCTCGGCGAGGCGCTCAGGTTGGCGCCGTCGTGGAACTCGGCCACCACGATGTCGGCCTCACCGTTGGCCTCGTTGCCGTCCTTGAGCTGGTTCGCGACCCGGTTCATCGCCGCGACCTCGTCGCCGAAGCTCAGCGTGCTGACGCCGGCCGGGGAGACCAGACTCGGGGTCTCCTGGGTGACCACGCCGACGACGCCGACCTTGATGCCGCCGACCGTCTGAATCGAGTACTCCGGCAGTGCCGGAGTGGTGGTGCCCTTGAGGTAGACGTTGGCACCCAGGTAATCCCACTTGGCGTTGGCGCCGCCGTTGATCACCCGGTCGGTCAGATCGCTGAACCCCTTGTCGAACTCGTGGTTGCCGACGGCGGACGCCTTCACGTCCAGCGCGTTCAGCACGTCGATGGTCGGCTGGTCGGCCTGGGTGGCCGAGGCGAACAGGGAGGCGCCGATGTTGTCGCCGCCGCTGAGCAGCAGGGTGTTCGCCTCACCGTAGGTGTCGCGCTGATTCTCGATCGTGGTGGCGAACTTGGTGGTGTCGGCGTCAATGCGTCCGTGGAAGTCGTTGAAGTTCAGCAGAGCGATGGTGGTGTCGGTCGGCTGCGCACTGGCAGGGAGCGCAGGCAAAGTGAGGCTGAGCAGCCCGGTCGCTGCTGCGGTTGCCGCCAGGAACCGCAGCGCACGGTGGTCGAAAGTCACAGTGTCTGTCCTTGGGTGTGAGGGGATGGGGGTGAGGTCGAAGACCCAAAGCCCACGCTAGGTGGTGCCAGTGACAAGAACATCTCAGCCAGGTTTACCGGCGGTGAACGCCGAGCGCCGGGCCGCGAGGGTCGACGCCCGCTCAGTGCGGCAGGCGCAGGCCGCTCGGAGTGAGCGCGAAGCCGGCGGCGAGCAGCGCATCGACCAGAGGGCCGCTCGCACCGAGGGCCGCGGCGCCGTCGAGCTTGGTCAGCAGTAGCCGGCCCACGCCCGGACGTCCGGACGCTTCGACCAAGGCTCGGCCCAAGGCGGCGAGCGCGCCGGGGTCGTCGCTGAACGAGAGCAGGCTGCGGCTAATGAGATAGCCGACCAACCGGCCGCCGGCCAGAACGATCAGCGCGCCTGCTCGCCGGGACGGCTGATGCCCGGCCACCAGCGGCGCAGGCCACGGCAGTGCCGCACCGTAGGCATTGGCCGGATCGGTAGCGGCCAGGACCAGCACCCGATCAGGCGATCCGCCGGCCCGCAGCGCATCGATGGCACCGGTGGTGCCGAACTGAGCCGCGCCGAGGCCTTCGATGAAGTAGCCGCGGCGGACCCGTCCGCTGTCCTCGGCGGCGGCCAGCACCCGGTAGAGACCGGCGAATCCGCCGGGGAGGTCTTCGCCGGCGACCGCGGCCCGGCTGACCACGCCGTAGCGATCCAGGCACGCTTCGGCCCGGGCCAGCGCCCGTCGGGTCGGGTCGGACGAGCCGGGCGGCAACACCGACCAGCGCCCGGCCACCTCGGGGGGTGCCAGCTGCCGGCTGATCGCGACCGTGCTCAGCGAGGGACGATGCCGCGCCCGTGGCGAGACGGCGCGTCGTCCAGGCCGCGCCGGAGTCGAGCCCAGCAACGCCCGCAGCGGAGCCAGCGAGTCGTTGCTCAGCCGGCCGGACCAGACCAGTTCCCAGATCGCCTCGCGCAGCTGCTCGCGCGACGCGTCCAGCCGGGACACCAGGTCGGCGAAGAAGTGGCCGCCGGAGCCGAGAGCCTCCAGGAGCCGACCGGCCAGCTCCGAGTCGACCGGCGTCGGCTCGGCCAGAGTGAACTCGGCGGCCGCGGACGGGTGCAGGCTGACCCAGCCGTCGGTCTCGCCGATCGGGCCGGCACCCTGCCAGCAAACCTCGCCGGCCGTGGTCAGTTCGTCCAACATGGACGGGGCGTAGTCGATCACGCGGGCCGGCAGGATCAGGCTCTCCAGTGCGCTGGCCGGCACCGGCACCCCGGCCAGCTGCTCGATCACCCGCAGTACCCCGTCGATGCCGCGCAACTCCCCCACTCCTTGCCAGCCCGGCAAGAAGGACGCGTAACTGGCTGTCGAGACCGGCTCGATCGCTTCCCGCAGGGCCGCGAGTGAACGGCGCCGCAGCAGTCGCAACACCTCCGGATCGCAGTAGCAGTGTTCGCCGGCGGCCAGGCCGGTACCGGACCCCGGGAGCTCACCGGCTTCCGGCAGCCAACCGGCCGGGCGCAGTTCGCCGGCCACCACTCGTCCGGTGGCTACCAGGCGCTGCAACTGCTCGCGCACCACGGCCACCCCGAGCCCGAGCCATTGGGCGACTTCGCCCACAGTGAAGGGCACATGGCTGCGGGCGTAGCGAGCCAGCAGGTCGCCCAGCGGATCGGCGACCGGCACCAGAAGGGCGTCTGGCAGGCCGTTCGGCGGACGAATGCCGAGACCATCGCGAAGGCGTCCGGCGTCCTCGGTGGCTGCCCAGCGCTGATCGGGCAGCCGATACGCCCGCTGCTGCGCGACCAGGCCGGCCAGCCCGTCGTCCAGCCACGACGATTCGGCGCACCGGGCGGCCAGCTGGTCCGTCGACAAAGGCCCTAGTCGACGCAGCAGGTCGGACAACTCGTCGGCGTCACGTGCCTGCCGACCGGGGGCCAGCTGCTGCAGCTCGGCTTCGGTGGTGCTGAGTACGTCCGGGTCGAGCAACTCGGCCAGAGCCGTGGCCTCGGTGCTGCCGAGCAGGTCGGCCAGCAACCCCGGATCGACGGCGAGTGCGGCGGCCCGGCGCTCGGCCAGCGGTGAGTCGTTCTCGTAGAGGAACTGGGCCACATAACCGAACAGCAGCGAGGAGGCGAACGGCGACGGCGCCACGGTTTCGACGCTGCGCACTCCCACCCGTCGCGACCGGACGTCGCCGAGCAGCGCGATCAGCGCCGGCACGTCGTACACGTCATGCAGGCACTCCCGGACCGCCTCGGCGACGATCGGGAACTCCGGATAGCCCGAGGCGATTTGCAGCAACTGGGACGAGCGCAGCCGCTGCTGCCACAGCGCCTGGCGGCGACCCGGACGCTGCCGGGGCAGCAGCAGGGAGCGTCCGGCACACTCGCGGAATCGGGCCGCGAACAGCGCCGAGTTGCCCAACTCGGCCGTGACCAGGGAGGTCACCTCTTCTGGCTCGGGGAAGATCAGCTCGGTCAGTTCGGCCAGGTCGGCCGCCCCGATACCCGCACCCGAGACCGCACGGTGCGAGCGCCCCTGCCGCCAGCGCTCGGTGTGCGGATCGTAGGGAGCCTCGGCTGCATCGCCGGCCGGCAGCCGGAACAGCAGGCCGTCATCGGCGTGCATGGCCTGGACGTCCACGCCGTAGCGCTCCCGCAGCCGGGCCGCGGCGATCAGCGCCCACGGCGCGTGCACCTGCGCGCCGAACGGGGAGTGGACGACCACCCGCCAGTCGCCCAGCTCGTCGCGGAACCGCTCGATCAGCAGCTGCCGGTCGTGGGGCAGCGCCCCGGTGACGGCGGCCTGATCGTCCAGATAGGCCAGCAGATTGTCGATGGCCCATTCGTCCAGCCCGGACGCGGCCAGCCGGGCCCGGGCCTGATCGGCGCTCAGCGCCGAGATCTCCCGGACGAAGCCACCGACCGCTCGCCCCAGCTCGGCCGGACGGCCCAGCGCATCGCCCTTCCAGAACGGCAGTCGAGCCGCCTGCCCGGGGGCCGGGGACACTTCGACCTGCTGCTGACTGATGGTTTCGATCCGCCAGCTGGTGGTGCCCAGCGCGATCACATCGCCGACCCGGGACTCGTAGACCATCTCCTCGTCGAGCTCACCGACCCGGCGTCCGCCGGCCTCGGCGCCGGCCAGGTAGACCGGGTACAGACCGCGGTCGGGGATGGTTCCGCCCGAGATCACCGCCAGCCGCTGGGCGCTGCGGCGTCCGGTGAGGGTGTCGGTGGCCCGATCCCAGACCAGCCGGGGGCGCAGTTCGGCGAACTCTTCGGACGGGTAGCGTCCGGCCAGCATGTCGAGGGTGGCTTCGAGTGCGGCCCGGCTCAACCCGGCGAACGGCGCGGCCCGGCGCACCAGCGCCCAGACGTCGTCGACCTGCCAGGAATCCAGGGCCACCATGGCGACCAGCTGCTGGGCCAACACGTCCAGCGGGTTGGCCGGCACCCGCAGCTGCTCGATCTCGCCGGCCAGCATCCGCTCGACAGCGACCGCCGTTTGGACAAGGTCGCCACGGAACTTCGGGAACAGGACGCCCTTGGAGACCGCACCGACCTGGTGGCCCGCCCGTCCGACCCGCTGCAGTCCGGCAGCCACCGACGGCGGTGCCTCCACCTGAATGACCAGGTCGATGGCGCCCATGTCGATGCCGAGCTCCAGGGACGAGGTCGCCACCACCGCGGCCAGCCGTCCGGCCTTCAGATCGGTCTCGATCTGTTCGCGCTCCTCGCGGCTGACCGAGCCGTGATGGGCCCGGGCCAGCACCGGCGGTGCACCCTCGCTGATCGCCGACTGGGCCATCACCTCGGCCGGTGCCCGCCGGGAGATGGTGGTGTCGTGGCTACCCCAGCCGTGCAGGAGCCCCGGCCCTTCGACAGGCTCAGGGACCGGTTGGCTGA
The DNA here is from genome assembly GCA_001603275.1 of Actinomycetales bacterium Actino_02. Lineage (GTDB taxonomy): Bacteria > Actinomycetota > Actinomycetes > Propionibacteriales > Propionibacteriaceae > Propionicimonas. The sequence continues at coordinate 257,889 of LUYM01000030.1, forward strand.
GCTTGTCGAAGCCCTCGATCCGTTCCAGCCACAGTTCGTTGAGCCGGGCAGTGAGCCGTTCGGCCAGCCGTCGCGAGTTCACGAAGACCAGGGTCGAGGTGTGCGCGGCGATCTCGTCGACAATCCGTTCCTCGATGCGAGGCCACGTGGAGGACCTCAACTCAGGGGAAGAGGACGTCGCCGTCTCGGTGCCTCGCTCCAGGTCGGCCAGGTCCGGGAATGGCACCACCACCGAGAGCTCCCAGCGCTTGGCCAGTGGCGGATCGACGACCTGCACCGGGCGTCCGCCGGACAGGAACCGGGCAACTTCCGCCACCGGACGAACCGTCGCCGACAAGCCGATCCGCTGCGCCGGACGCTCCAGCAGGGCGTCCAACCGCTCCAGGCTGAGCGCCAGATGGGCGCCACGCTTGGTGCCGGCCACGGCGTGGATCTCGTCGACGATCACGGTCTCGATGCCGGCCAGGGCGCTGCGTGCAGCCGAGGTGAGCAGCAGGAACAACGACTCCGGAGTGGTGATCAGAATGTCCGGCGGCTGCCGGGTGAAGGAGCGTCGCTCGGAGCTCGGCGTGTCCCCGGAGCGGACGGCCACCCGCACCGACGGCACCGGCAAGCCCAGCTCGTCCGCTGCTGCCGCGATGCCGGCCAGCGGACGCTGCAAGTTCCGCTCGACGTCATTGGCCAGCGCTTTCAGCGGCGAGATGTACAGCACCCGGCAGCGGCGGCTCGGGTCGGGTGCCGGGGCTGTGGCCAGCCGGTCCAGCGCCCACAAGAACGCAGCCAGCGTCTTGCCGGAGCCGGTGGGTGCCACCACCAGAGCGTCTGCCCCGGAGGAGATGGCCGACCAGGCACCTTCCTGGGCGGCCGTGGGCGCAGCGTAACTCTTGGCGAACCACGCTTGGGTGGCCGTCGAGAAGCGGGTGATCGCCGGGGCGTCCATGGTGGCTCAACTCTGCCACGCGAGTCTGACGCTGATGCGGGTCAGGGTCGGACGGTCATCCTCAGCGATGTGGAGACGAGCTCAGCCCGTAGTAGGCGTAGATCGGGCAGTGGCCCGTGGCGCCGGTGACGACCAGCGCGGCACCCAGTAGGGCAACCAGGAGAAGCCAGCCGCCGAGTAAGAGACCCAGAACCAACAACACCGAGCCGACGGCAACTCGCGTGATGCGGTCAAGGGAACCTAAGTTCACCTTCATCCGCGAAAGGTATCGCGAACCGCGAGTTGCCGCCCAGCGTCCTAGCAAATTGCCGGGTCAGGCCTCACCTTCGGTGGCGGCCTGCTGCGCGGCGACGGCCTGAGCCAGCCGGGCTTGGCGTCGGACGTCACGCTTGGATTCGCGATGCTCCCGCCAGGTCTCCAGCAGGTCGTAGAGGACCGGCACCAGGATCAGGGTGAGCAGCGTGGAGCTGACCAGGCCGCCGATCACCACGATGGCCAGCGGCTTGGAGATGAACACGCCGCCGCCGGTCAGCCCCAGGCTCATCGGGACCAGGGCGAACACCGTGGCCAGCGCGGTCATGATGATCGGACGAACCCGCAGCCGCGCTCCGGCGGCGATCGAGGCGTCCACGCTCAGGCCGGCCTTGCGCTTCTGGTTGATCAGGTCGATCAGCACGATGGCATTGGTCACCACGATGCCGATCAGCATCAGCAGGCCGATCATGCTGGGCAGCCCGAGCGCGGTGTCGCTGATCAGCGAGAAGGCCAGCGCACCGGTGGCCGCGAATGGAATCGAGACCAGCAGGATCAGCGGCTGCAGCAGCGAGCCGAAGGTCGCCACCATGATCAGGTAGACCACCGCGATCGCCACGGCCATCGCCAGCCCGAGCTGTGCGAACGACTCGGCCTGCTGCTGGGAGACGCCACCGATCCGGTAGCTGATCCCGTCCGGCAGGCTGAGTGCGGCCAGCCCATTCTGGATCTGGGTGGTGGTCGCGCCCAGGTCGGACGACTCCGAGCTGGCGCTGATCGTGGCCGAGCGGACGCCGTCCACTCGGGTCACCGTGGCCGGGGCCTGGACGACCTCAACCTTGGCCACCGCAGCGAGCGTCACCGGCTTGGCGGTGGCGTCCTGGGCGTCCTTGGAGGCATCGGCGATCGCCTGCTGCTTGTCCTGCGCCTCCAGCGTCTTCTCCCGCGAGGTGGCCAGGGCGTCCAGCTGCTTGTCGATGCTGGCCGGGGTGGCCTGCAACTGTGCCAGTTGGGTGGTCAATGCGCCGATCTGCCGGTTGAGTTCGAGCACCTGGGCGGGCATGGTCTGGCACTGCGGGTTGGCAGGGTCCAGCTGGCACATCGTGAGCAGCCCATCCAGGCCGTCGTTCAGCTGCTTCAGGGCACTCTTCAGCTGCTTCTCGCCGGCCTTCGCCTGAGCCTTGGCCTTCTTCAGCGCCTTCACCTGCTCGTTGTAGGCCTTGGTGGCAGCGTCCTTGGAGTCGTTCTGCAGCGCCGTGGAGTCATCGGAGACCTTCTGGGCGGCGTCCTTCTTGGCGTTGCCGCTCATCAACTGGGTGACCGGCAGCTCGGCGTCGCGCAGCTCGGCGATGCTCTTGGCCGGCTTCTTCACCCGCAGATACACCTTCAAGGTGTCGTCGCCCACGGCGATCGAGCCGATCTGCTGGCCGGCCACCGCACGGGAGACGGCCTGGCCGATCGACATCTGGGTCATGCCCAGGTCGGCGGCCTTGCGATCGTCCACCTTCACCGAGAGTTGGTCGCGGGCCTCGCTCAGGTCGGAGGTGACGTTCACCAGGCTGGGGACGTCCTTCATCATGGCCACGACCTGGTCGTTGGCCGTCTTCAGCTTGTCCGGATCCGAACCCTCGACGTAGACGACCACCGAGGACGTCGAGTTGCCGACGCTCACCTCGACGGTGCCGATCGACGAGCCGAGCCCGGCGATGTCGGTCCGAATCCGGCCGACGACGTCCTTGGCCGAGAAGCCGGCCTTCAACGGCACCGTGAAGCTGGCCTGGTTGGTGTCGGCCTGGGTGCCCATGAAGACGCTGGAGCTGCCGCCGATGCTCGTCGAATAGGTCTGCACGGCCGGGTCGGCGGAGAGCAGCTTCTCGATCTTGCGGGCGGCGTCGTCGGTCTCGGCCAGCGAGGTGCCGGCCGGCAGCTTCTGGCTGATCATCAGCGACTCGTTGCCCTGCTCACCGAGGAAGTCGGTCTTCAGCAGCGGAGTCAGTGCCATCGTCCCGCCGAACAGCACCAGAGCCAGGGCCGCGGTGATCCAGCGGTGGGCCAGGCTCCAGTTGAGCACCGGCAGGTAGCCCCGCTGCAGCCAGGTGTCCTTCTCGGTCTCCGGGGCGACCACCTGCTGGCGAGCCTGCTGCTTGAGAGTGGGTCGCATGAACCAGGAGGCCAGCACCGGCACCAGGGTCAGCGACACCAGCAGGGACGCGGCCAAGGCAATGGTCACCGTCAGAGCGAACGGACGGAAGATCTCGCCGGCCTGGCCGCCGACCAGGCCGATCGGCAGGAACACGGCGACCGTGGTCAGCGTCGAGCTGGTCACCGCGCCGGCGACTTCGCGGACGGCGTGCAGGATCGAGGTTCGTCCGAACTCGCCATAGCCCTGGTGCCGTTTGATGTTCTCGATCACCACGATCGAGTCGTCGACGACACGTCCGATGGCCACGGTGAGCGCGGCCAAGGTGAGGATGTTCAGCGAGTAGCCGCCCACCCACAGTCCGATCAGGGCGATCAGTAGCGACAGCGGGATCGAGATGGCCGTGATCACGGTCGGACGCAGCGAACCCAGGAAGATCAAAATCACCAGGACAGCCATGGCCAAGCCGATGCCGCCTTCAACGGACAGATCGTGGATCGACTGCTCGATGTAGGGCGCCTGGTCGAAGACCGTGGTGAAGGTGGCGCCACCGCCGAGCTGCTGCTCCAGCTGCGGCAGCATCTCGCCGACCGCCTTGGCCACCGAGACGGTATTGGCGCCGGCCTCCTTGGTCACCTGCAGGGTCAGCGCGGTCTTGCCGCCGACCCGAGAGATGCTGGTGGTCTCCACCGGCTGCTCGGTGACCTTGGCCACGTCGCCGAGCCGAATCGGGCCGTCCGCGGTCGACAGCTGCAAGTTCGCGATCTGCTCAGCGGTGGAGTAGGTGTGTCCGGTCTGGACATCCAGGTTGGCGTTGTCGGTGCGCATCGTGCCCGAGGGATACGCGGTGGAGTTCGCCGCGAACAGCTGGGCCACGGTGGACGGGTCGATGTTCTTCTTGTTCAGCTCAGCCGGGGAGTAGCTGATCACGATCTCGTGGGTCTCCTGGCCGCCGACGGCGACGTCACGGACGCCGTCGATCGTCTTCAGGCCGGGGGCGACGATCTGGTTGACCTTGGTGGTCAGGGTCGTCGAGTCGTCCGAGGACGACAGCGCCAGCACCACGACCGGGACATCGTCGAAGCTGCCGGTGATCACCTTCGGGTTCACCGAACTGGGCAGGCCGGACGAGATCGAATCGATGGCCGCCCGGATCTTGTTGGCCATGTCGTCGGGCTTCAGGCCGTAGTCCCACTGGGCGCTCACCTGGGAGACGCCGGACGAGCTCTTCGAGGTGACGCTGGTGACGCCGGCCACCGACTTCACGGCCGACTCGATCGGCTTGGAGAGCTGCGCCTCGACCACCTCCGGCGATGCGCCCGGGTAGATGGTCAGGACGCTGCCGCGCGGCAGGTCGATGGACGGAATCAGTTCTTGCTTGAGGGCGCCGGCGGCAAAGACGCCGAGGCCGATCACGAGCAGGCTGAGGAGCAGCACCACGCTGCGCTGAGCCAGGCTGGCCTTGCTGAGTCGAACCATCGTCTCTCTCTCGTCCGGGTAGTCACAGCGCAATTCTTGGGGCTGCACAGCGTCTACACATCGGTTAGCCTAACCCTAACCATTTGACCCAAACGAAGGCTTCCTCGTGGCGTATTCCATCAAGGGCTTGGACCCGGAGCGATCGGCCTTGCTCGCCGAACTCTTCGAGCTGAACTCCCAAGTTCACGACCGCGCCATGGGGCTGGTGGGGCCGATGCCGATGCCGCCCGATCTGACCATGCAGCAGGTGCGCGTGCTCGGCCAGATCGTGAAGAAGCCCGGTATCGCCGGCCATGAGCTCGGCGAACTGATGCAGATCAGTGCGCCCACCGCCAGCGGTCTGATCGACCGCCTGGTCGAGAAGGGCCTGATCACTCGCTTCGACGATCCCGACGACCGGCGGGTGCGCCGGCTGCGTCCGACTGAGGACGGCATCGATGTGATCCGGCAGATGGACTCGATGTTCGGGCGCGCCCTGGGGGTCACCATCACGCTGTTGACGCTGGACGACCTGAAGGTGCTGCGCGAGGGCAGCTTGCTGATGCTGCGGGCCATGGATCGGGCGGCCGCTCAGCAGGCGACAGAGGACTGAAAGTCGCTTTTGTCTCTTTTGTCACTCGACACGCCGACGACACGCCGAGGTCGGCGGAATTGGTGGAATTCGTTCCGGAATTCCTCTTGCACTGTGGTGGACGGCGGACTAGAAATGCTCCTACCAAACCACCTCGGTGGGGCGGGGATCGGAAGCAGGAAGTCAGCTTTCCGGCCCGAGTGAAAGCTCTGGCTGGGCGGCCCGGTGATGCGGGTCGGGTTGGCTGGTAGCTCCTGGTCGGCACCGAGCATCACGACGGTCCCAACCAGAAGGCCCCGGAGACTCATACTCGCCGGGGCCTTCGCCTATGTTGCGGCACCGGCTAGATCAACGAGCCGCCGAACCACATCGCACCCAGCAGCACGGCCTGAATGGTGCAGACCGCGATCAGCAACGCCCAGACCAGTCGGGGCATCCGCAGCACCGGCAGGGCGACCAGCATCAGGGCGTCGTGGCGGTACCAGGCCGACCAGGCGCCGCTGACCAGGGGGACGGCGAAGGCACCCAATGCGATCACGGTGGCGGCCAGCTGCCACCCGGGCAGGTCGCGGCGGTACAGCCGCCACAGCGCGGTGCCGATCAGCAGCACCGCGAAGGCGAGGTTGATGGCCAGCTGCGGATGCTGGGCCTCGGCGGCCCGGGCGACCAGCCACGGGTCGTTGGCGGAGGCCGGATGCCACTGGCTGAAGGACAGCGACCAGAACCGTCCCAACTGCTCCAACGGGTTGTGCCATCCGGTGTTGCCGTAGTCACCCTGATGCTGCCAGTAGATGGTCCAGCTGCCGGTGTCGGCATGCATCAGCCACAGCATCCACGGGTAGGCCAGGCTGCCCAGTCCAGTGGCCGCGGCCACCCGCCAGAGCCGTCCGGGCCGGGTTCGTCCCCGCCAGCCGAAGGCCAGCGAGAGGGCCACGCCGATCACCCCGATCACCCCGACGAAGTGGGTGGCGAACGCCACGAAGGCACCGACTCCGGCCAGCAGCCAGGACTCCCGCCGAATGCCCAGGACGACCAGGCTCAGCCCGAGCAGGCACAGCGACACCGGGAACACGGTGTGGAAGTAGATGCTGCCGGGGAAGACTGCGGCCAACGCCATGGCCGGGACGGCGTTGCGGTCCGGGCGGCCACCGAGCAGCTGCCAGCAGACCAGCAAAGCGCCCAGCAGGGCGGCCTCGCTGACGACGACTCCGGCGACGGCCGGCGTCATGCCGAGCGCGCTGACAAGGCGAATCGCCATCGGATAGCCCGGGAACCAGGCGGTATTGCCGCACCACACGTCCGGGAACCAGGAGTAGCGCTCGATGCAGCGGTACGACTCGTAGCCATGCTCGGCGATCGACAGATACCACTGGGAGTCCCAGCGCTGATGGGTGCGGGGAAGCAGATAGTCCTGGCCGCTCAGGGCGGCGGTGGCCCAGGCCACCAGGTTCGAGACCAGCCAGCTCAGCAGCGGGATCAGGGTGGCTCGCTGCAGGCGGACCCAGGCCGCGGCAGGTGCCGATGATCCGCCCGTCCGATCGGAGGGGCGGACGAAGGTGGCGTCCGGGCGCATCAGCTCAGCTGCGCCGAGCCGTCCACAGGCCCGAGCTCGCGGCCCGGCAGTGGACGTCCGGCGATCAACTCAGGCCTGGTGGAAGCTGACCGGCGTCGGCAGCTGCACGGTGCGGGAGACGGTGCACAGCCGGTCGCGCGACTTGGCGATCGCCACCGGCAGCATCTCGCGGGCGCGGTCACCGTCGGGCCCCTCGGGGAAGCGGACCGTGAAGGTCAGCTCGACCGGGCCGAGGTGGTTGCCGTCCTCATCGCTGAGCTTGTCGGCGTGCACCTCGACGTCGAAGGCGGTCGGCTCGGCGCGACGCGCAGTGAGGTAGTCGACGTCGATCGACGAGCAGCCGGCCAACGCCACCAGCAGCAGTTCCACCGGAGTGAAGTCGGTGGTGTCGCCTTCGCCCAGCCGCAGGGTGCCGCCGCGAACATTGGTGGCTTCGTAGCTGCGGGCACCCAGCCGGGTGAGGGAGGCCGTGCGCAGATTCGTCTCATCGCTCATGACGTGCAGTATGGCTCGTCGGCGAAGCCGCTCGGCGGCAAGTGCCCGATAGCTGGGCAAAGGCGAAGGCCCCGGTGAGTATGAGTCTCCGGGGCCTTCTGGTTGGGACCGTCGTGATGCTCGGTACCGACCAGGAGCTACCAGCCAACCCGACCCGCATCACCGGGCCGCCCAACCAGAGCTTTCACTCGGGCCGGAAAGCTGACTTCCTGCTTCCGATCCCCGCCCCACCGAGGTGGTTTGGTAGGAGCATTTCTAGTCCGCCGTCCACCACAGTGCAAGAGGAATTCCGAAAAGAATCCCACCAATTCCGCCGACCTCGGCGTGTCGTCGGCGTGTCGAGTGACAAAAGAGACAAAAGCGACTTTCGACTCAGCCGATCAGCCACTGAGTGATGGCCAGGTACTCCTCACCGGGGCGGAGCACGGTGCTGGGGAAGTTCGGATGGTTCGGCGCGTCCGGGAAGCCCTGGGTCTCCAAGGCGATGCCCGCCCGGCGCGGGTACGGCTGCCCGGACGTCCCCGGCTCGCCGGCGAAGTGCTCGCCGCCGTAGACCTGGATCGCCACCTGATCGCTGCAGATGGTCAGGGTCAGGCCGTCGCTGCCGACCAGGCGGCAGTGCTCGCGCATGCCGGCGCCGTCCACCACGAAGTTGTGGTCGAAGCCACCGCTGCGGGTGATGCCCTCTGCCTCGGCCTGCTCGCGGGCGGCACCGAACAGCGGACCGGAGCGGAAATCGGCCGCAGAGCCGGCCACCTCGCGGATCTCGCCGGTGGGGATCCCGTCGTCGTAGTTGGGGGTGTAGGCGCTGGCATAGACGAACAGGCGATGTTCGTTGGTGTCGTGGCCGCCCTCACCGTCGAGGTTGAAGTAGGGGTGGGTGGTCAGGTTGATCACGGTCGGGGCGTCCGTGGTGGCCCGGTAGGTGACCTGTGCGCCGCCGGGAATCAGCTCGTAGCGGGCGCTGATCACGGCCGTCCCGGGGTAGCCCTGATCGCCGTCGACGCTAGTCAGCCGGAACTCGACGAAGTCGTCACCATAGTCGGCGACGTCCCACAGTCGAGTGCCGAAGCCGTCCGGACCGCCGTGCAGCTGATTCACGCCCTCGTTGGCGGCCAGCTGGTAGTCCACGCCATCGAGGCTGAAGTGGGCCTTCGCGAGCCGGTTGGCGAAGCGTCCCACCGTCGCGCCGAGATAGCCCGGATTGTTGGCGTAGTCGCCCAGTTCCGGGTGGCCGAGCAGGATGTTGCGCCAGCCATCGTCGACGGCCACCTCAAAGCGGCGGACGGTGGCACCAACGGGCAGGAGCTCAAGCCGAACGGCGTCGTTGGCGAGCAGGATCGGGGCATCAGCGGGGATCATGGCGGCAACGCTACGCCGAGACGGCCCGCAGTTCGTTCACAGCTCGTCGGTTGGCTCGAAAGCCGCCGCATCGGCGGAGCCGTGCGGTTCGATGGCGGCACCGCGGACGTGTCCGCGCCACAGCCACCAGGCCAACAGGGTGAAGGCCAGGGCGCTTGCGGCAAGCGACCACAGGGAGAAGCCGAGCAGCGGGGCGAGGACGCCGGCGATCACGGCATTGGCCAGCAGGGAGACGAAGGACTGCACCGACGAGGCCGAGCCGCGGGCCGCCGGGAACAGGTCGAGCATCGCCAAGGTGATGATCGGGAAGGTCAGCGCCACCCCGAAGGTGTACAGCGGCAGCGGCAGGATCGCCCAGGGCAGACCTTGTGTAGCTGGAATCAGCGCCAGCGTGAGATTCAGGACGCCGGCCCCGGTGCTGGTCAGATAGCCGATCCGGGCGATCTGGGCTCCGGTGGCCCGTCCGGCCAGCCGTCCATTCAGCCAGGAGCCGACCATCATGCCGCCGATCAGCGGGACGAACAGGATCCAGAAGTCCTGGGCACCCAGGCCGAGAAGCTTCACCACGAACAGCTGGGCTGCCGAGATGTAGAGGAACTGGCCGGCGAAGTTGGCCATGCCGCCGAATGCCAGCCGGCGTCCGTCCCGACTGCGCCAGACCCCGGCCAGTCCGGCCAGCAGGGCGGGCGCGTTGAACGGCGAGCGGCGCTCCCGCGGATGGGTCTCCGGCATGGCGAACAGCACCAGAGCCAGGATCACCAGGCCGAAGCCGGCCAGGAACCAGAAGATCAGCCGCCAGTTGCCGACGCCGAGCAGCAGACCGCCGATCACCGGGGCGAGCGCCGGGGCCAGCGCGAAGATCATGGCGATCTGACTCATCGTCCGCTGGGCCTGAGCATCGGCGAACACATCGCGGACCATGGCCCGGCTGACGATCTGACCGGCTCCTGCGCTGAACCCCTGGATCACCCGGAAGAACAGCAGCATCCCTAGCCCGGGGGCCAGCGCCGAGCCGACTGCGGCCAGCACGTAGACCACCATGCCGACCACGATCACCGGCTTTCGGCCCAGGGCGTCCGACAGCGGGCCGTGCAGCAGGCTCATCAGGGCGTAGGAGAGCAGGTAGATGCTGATGATCTGCTGCAGCGCGAACTCCGAGGCACCCCACTCGGCTTCGAGTGCGGAGAACGCCGGGAAGATCGTGTCGACCGAGAACGGCCCGATCATGCCCAGGCCGCCGAGGAGTGTGAGGAAGATCCACTTCGGGCCGGTGAGAGGGGTCAGTTTCGGACTCGGCTGCGCAGTGGACATCACGCCATTCTCTCACCGCTCGGCGGTCGTGACGGACCGTCAGCTGCGGTCGCCGACTCGGGCAGACCATTCTCGAGCGTGGTGGTCGGCTTGGTGGGTTGGTGCGGTGGGGTGGGGCGTGGGTGTCCCTTGAGGTTCTTCGAACGGTCTGCCCGAGCCGGCTGTTGCCGGGGACGAAAGGGGACGGTTCCTGTTACGTCCCAGACCAACCCGAGGCACAGAAACCGGCGACGTGGGACGTAACAGGAACCGTCCCCTTGTGAACCAGCCAGCGGAATATGCTCGGCGGATGACGTCACCCCTCGACATCTGCTTCGTGTCCATGCACACCTCGCCGGCGAACCTGCCTGGTTCCGGGGACGCGGGCGGCATGAACGTCGTCGAGCGCGCCCAGGCCGTCGCTCTGGCTGAACTGGGGCATCGGGTGCGCCTGGTCACTCGACGCGCAGCGCCGGACGACCCGGATCAGCTCGAACTGGCCCCTGGCGTCACCCTGCATCACCTGGACGCCGGACCGGCTGCAGTGCTGCCGAAGAGCCAGATCGACGACCACCTGGACGAGTTCTCGGCCAACCTGGCCCGGCTGGCGCCGGCCTCGATCATTCACTCCCACCACTGGATGTCCGGAGTGGCCGCACTCCCGGTGGCCCGGGCCTGGGGCGTCCCGCACGTGCAGAGCTACCACTCGGTGGCCGCGCTGCCCGGCTCGGCACTGGCCGCCGGCGAGCCCCCCGAGTCGCCGCGTCGAGTGCCCGGTGAAGCCCTTGTCGCAGCCGAGTCGGACGCCGTAGTGGCCATCTCCGCGGCCGAAGCTCGGACGGTGATCGAGCGCTGCGGGGCCGAGCCCGACCGGGTTCACATCGTCTCGCCGGGCGTTGATCAGGAGCTGTTCCGTCCGCTCGCTCCCGGCGAGAGGCGCTGGCGTCCCGACGGCGCAGCCGACATCGAGCGGCGCGGCTACCTGCTTTTCGCCGCGCGGTTCCAGCCGCTAAAGGGTCCTGACCTGGCGATTCGGGCGCTCGCCGAGCTGGAGCCGGACCTGCGTCCTCACCTGCTGGTGGCCGGTGACACGTCGCCCGACTTTGCCAGCTACGACGCCGAACTGCATGAGCTGGTCTCCCGGCTGGGCCTGTCCGAGCTCGTCCACTTCGTCGGGCCGCAACCGCGTCCGGCCCTGGCCGAGCTGATGCGCTCGGCGCTGGTGGTGCTGGTGCCGTCCCATTCGGAGACCTTCGGCTTGGTCGCCCTGGAGGCCGCGGCCAGTGGCACCCCGGTGATCGCCGCAGCGGCTGGCGGATTGCGCGAAGCGGTCGCTCACGGAGAGACCGGTCAGCTGATGGATTCCCGCGAGCCCGAGGATTGGGGACGGGCGCTGCACCGGCTGCTCACCGAGCCCGGCCTGCGGGAGCGGATGGGGACCGTGGCCCGCGTGCACGCGCGGCGCTTCGAGTGGCGCTGGGCTGGGCACCGGCTGGCGGCGCTCTACGCCGAGCTGCTGGATCGTTGAGGGGCTGGCCGTGCGAATCGCGCCGGGTCTGCGGGTGGTGTTCCTGCACGCCCATCCCGATGACGAAACCCTGGCCACCGGCGCGCTGATCGCCGAGCTGGTCGCCACCAACCCGGTGCTGGTCGTCACGGCGACCCGCGGCGAGCGGGGCGAGATCGTGCCCGGGGTGCTCCCCGTCGCCACCTCGCCGGAGCAACTGACCAGCGTCCGACAAGCTGAGCTGGCCGCGGCGCTGGCGGCGCTCGGGGTGCGCGAGCACTGCTTCCTGGGCAGTCCGCCGGCCCGGACGCCCGGACGCCCACCGCGGGAGTATCACGACTCCGGGATGGCCTGGGTCCGTTCGGGCTTGGCCGGTCCGGCTGCCGATGCCGAGCCATCGAGCCTGGCCCTGGCCGGGACGGACGAACCCGCGGACGACCTGGCCGCGCTGCTGGCCAGCTGGCGAGCCGACCTGCTGCTCAGCTACGCCGCCGACGGCGGCTACGGCCACCCCGACCATGTCGCCTGCCACGTCATCGCCGGCCGCGCTGCCGCGCTGGCCGGCGTTCGCTGCGCCGAGTTCGGCACCGGGCCGGCTCCCGACGGTGCGTCCGGCTATGACTACCCGCAGCGGCTGGACGCCGTCCGCGCTGCCTTGGACGGCTATCGCACTCAGCTGACTCGTGTCGCTGATCAGGTGATTCACGTCGGCGGTCAGCAGGAGCCAGTGGCCGCCTCCGGCTGGCTGCGCGAGGTGCCGCGTCCCTGAGCGGTTAGGAACCTCACCGGGGTGCGAGATGGGTGCGCGCTTGATCGGGCCGAGTCGTCGGAGGTGTTCGACGGGTTGGGACGTAACGCCGAACCGTCCCCTTTCGTCCCGCGGGGCGTTCGCCGCGGCGGAGAGGCGGGCGATGGGTCGGTAGGCTTCCAGGCGTGATCAAGCACATCGTGATGTGGCGCTTCGCCGACCATGCCGAAGGCGCCGACAAGGCGACGAACCTGCAGATCGTCCGCGACCGGCTGGCTGCACTGGATGGCCTGGTGCCCGGGCTGCGGAAGCTCGAGCCGGTGATCCCGGACGCCCTCGAGCACGACTACGACCTGGTCCTCTACTCCGAGTTCGACTCGGTGGAGGCGCTGAAGGCCTACGCCGTCCATCCCGATCACCAGGCGGTCGCCGGTTTCATCGCGAAGGTGCGCACCGAGCGCGCCTGCGTCGACTACGAGGTTTAGCGCCGACCTGCCGCCGAGGGCCTGTGCCGGGTAGGGATGCTCGGCGGGTTGGGACGTAACAGGAACCGTCCCCTTTTGTCCCAAGACGAGGGCCTCTGCTCAACCGGAGGCGCTCGGCGGGAACGGAAGCACTCAGCCGAGGAACGGAAGCACTCAGCCGAGGAACAGAAGCACTTGACGGAGGTGCTCGACGGAGGAACGGCCAGTTCACGGTCATTCACCGGGACTCGACAGCCAAGCATGGGCCTTCCGGTTGCGGCGGCGGTTCTACCATTGGGCGAGTGCACCGCACGGCGTGACCGGCGGGCCCGTTCTGATCTGGAGGATGTATGGAACCGGTTAGCCGTCGCGCCGCCCTGGTGGGCACCGCGGGAGTCGTCGGAGCAGTCGTGGTCGGATGTGCGGTGGACAAGCCGCAGCAGAGCACGCCGCCGACCGCAGCCGGCACCGGCGCCGCTCCCGGAACCACTCAGCCCAGCGCCACCCCGACCGCTCCGGTCGACACCACTCCGCGCTGGCCGCTGACCGGCAAGCCGCTGGACAATCCGGACGACGCCAAGAAGGTCGTCGTGGTGGTCAAGGTCCCCGACAACAAGGGCGAACACCCGCAGGCCGGACTCAACGACGCCGACATCGTCTACGTGCAGATGGACGGCTACCCGGCCGTCGTCGGCAAGACCAGCACCCGGCTCGTCCCGGTCTTCCACACCACCTACGCCGAGAAGGTGGCCCCGGTGCGCTCGATGCGTCCGGTGGACGCCCCGATGCTCAGCCCGATGACCGCGATCATCGGCAGCACCGGTGCCTACACCTGGGTGCTGAAGTACCTTGCCGCGTTCAAGGACTACCTGATCAGCACCAAGCAGTACATGACCACCAAGGGCACCGGCGCCTTCTCGATCGACCCGAAGCGGGTGCGCACCCTGAACGGCCGCAAGTACTACGACCGGGCAGTCGCCTGCCACCCGGCCAAGCTGGCCAAGCTGGCCACCAAGTTCACCGATGGCCCGCAGCAGAACTACTTGCCCTGGGCAGCCTCCGATGACGAGGTGAGCACCAACAACGGCAAGCCGGCCACCACCATCACCGTGCCCTGGAAGAAGGGCGACACCTACTCGATGAGCTACTCCTGGAGCGCCAAGGACAAGCGCTACCTGCGCAGCATGCCGTGGGGCAAGCACATCCTGGAGGACGGTGAGCGGGTCTGGTGCGACAACGTCCTGGTCATTCGAGCCAAGCAGGTCTTCGGCAAGATCAACACCTCCGGCAAGATCTGGTTCACCGGCCACCTCGAGCCGATCCACGAGATCATCAATGCCACCGGCACCTTCTACTACGCGGCCGACGGCAAGTACGTCCAGGGCACCTGGACGAAGGGCGCAGTCAACGAAGTGTTCCAGTTCACCCTCGAGGACGGAACCCCGCTGAAGATGGCTCCGGGCCGCACCTTCATCGAGCTGCCCAACCTGAACGCGAACGTGCGCTTCAAGGGCTGATGCCGATCCCATCCATACCGGGGCGCAGCTGCGTCCCGGTATGCCATGCTCTTGGCAGCGAAGGGAGGGTGCATGGTCGAGCCCGACGAGGCCGCTGAGGCTACCGAGGCGAAGAAGCGGATCCTCTTCCTGTTCTCTGACACCGGCGGCGGGCACCGTTCGGCCACCGAGGCGATGATCGAGGCGCTCGACTTGGAGTTCCCCGGACGCTTCGAGTCGAAGATGGTCGACTTCTTCCGCGACTACTACCCGCGTCCGCTGAGCTATGCGCCCGAGATCTACCCGCCGATCTCCCGGCTGCCGCAGGCCTGGGGCTTCTCCTTCAAGGCATCGGACGGACGGGCGCGCTCCGACGCGGTCAACCAGATCGCCTACCCCTACGTCCGCCGGGCTGCCCAGCGGCTGGTCCGGGAGAACCCGGCCGACCTGATCGTGTCGGTGCATCCCCTGGTCAACACCACTTTGGCGCGGGCAATGAAGGACTCGCCGCGGCCCTACATCACCGTGGTCACCGACCTGGTCTCGACCCATGCATTCTGGTTCGATCGGCGGGCCGACCTGGTGGTGGTCGGCACCGACCAGGCCAAGGCCAAGGCGATCAGCTACGGCATTCCCGAAGGGAACCTGCGCGTGATCGGGTTGCCGGTCGCCGACCGGTTCAACCAGCCGCTGGCCGACCGGGCCGGCTGGCGCGCCGAGCGCGGCTGGGGCAATGAGCGTCCGGTGATCCTGCTGGTCGGCGGCGGGGACGGGATGGGCCCGCTGAAGCGGGTGGCCAAGGCCATCAACGACGCCGAACTCCATGCGTCGCTGGTGGTGGTGTGCGGCCGCAATGCCGAGCTCAAGGCCGACCTGGAGGCCGTCGACTGGAAGATCCCGGCGCACCTGTACGGGTTCACGACCGAGATGCCGCAGTTCATGGCGGCCGCCGACATGCTGGTCACCAAGGCCGGCCCAGGCACGATCAGCGAAGCCTTCATCTCCAAGCTGCCGCTGGTGCTCTACGCCCGGCTGCCCGGCCAGGAGGACGGCAACGTCACCTATGTCGAGGAGCTGCAGGCCGGCGTCTGGGCGCCGCACCCGCGTGAGGTCGTTGAGGCATTGCGCACCTGGGTGGACGATCCGGCGGCCCGAGCTGCCGCGTCGCAGGCCAGCGCCAAGGCTGCTCGTCCGCAGGCCGCCCGCGAGATCGCCCGGCTGATCGCCGACCAGGTGGGCATCCTCGACTGAGGGCTGGGGGCGCGGGTTAACCTCGAAGGCTGGAGGATGAATCAGTTGGACGAGACAAAGACCGAAAGCCAGACCGACGGTAAGCCACGCCGTGCCCCGATCGAGCTGACGTTTTCGCTGCCGCAGCTGGCCGGCGGCGCGTTGGCTGCGGCGACCGCGGCGGCGATCGGAGCCCAGCTCGGAGTCGCCGGAACCATCGTCGGGGCGGCCGTGGCCAGTCTGGTCGGCGGCATCGCCGGAACCTTGTACAGCGCCGGCCTGGACCGTACCCACCGAACGGTGAGTACCGTGATCTCCAAGAGGCGTGCGGTCCTCCTGCAACCGGAGGTGTCCGCTGAGGATCAGACCTTGCTGCTGCCATCCGCGGAGGCTGCCGGGCAACCGTCCGAACGTCCGGACGACACCCTGATCGATCTGCCGCCAGTGCCGGGCGAGCCGGAGCCGTCCGGCACCCCGAAGCGCAGGACGCGGTTGTGGGTGATGGTGGCGATCAGCACGGTGGCGATCTTCGTCCTGGCCCTGGCTGCGATCAGCCTGCTCGAACTGGGCCTGGGCCGGGCCCTGGACGGCGGCAGCGGCACCACGGTGGGCCAGGTGGTTCGGCCGCCGGCGGCCAGCCCGTCCGTCCCGACCTCGACGCCGACACCGACGCACAGCGGGACCTCGGAGCCGACCGCGACCCCGACCCAAAGCCCGACCGACACGGCCACGCCGAGCGCCACGCCCACCGGGCCGAGCCCGTCCGCGACTCCGACCAGCACACCCACCGAACCCACGCCGACTTTGCCGGCCACCGCGGATCCGGCAAGCAGCCCAACTGCGTAGGCCCGGTTCGGCGGCGCGCCGCAGTGGCGGTTGAGGTCTGCGGATCAGCGCCTATGGTGGGCTGAGTGAGGATAGGTCTGCTGGTTGCCAGTCTGGTGAGTGTGATAGCGATCGGAGCGCAACCGGCGGTGGCTCCACGGGCGTCGGCCGACGCCGCTGCGCCAGGGCAGTCCGTCCCGGTCGCCACCCCACTGACCAGCCGAAGCACGATGCGCACACACCTGGTGCCCAACGGCTTCGACCAGCCGACTCCGCCGGCCGATGCGGCTCCGCAGCCGCCGAGCACCAACCCACCCTCCGCTGGTGGCGGTGGCGGCTCGTCCCGGGGCTCGGTGGACTGCCGCCGGCACAAGTGCATCGCCCTCACTCTGGACGACGGGCCAAGCCCGCAGACCCACCTGATCCTGGACGAGCTGGCCACCCTGAAGGCGCCGGCCACCTTCTTCGTGGTCGGACGACAGACCGCCCACTACGCCAAAGAGTTGCGCCGAATGGTTGCCGACGGCCACACCATCGGCAACCACTCATGGAGCCACCCGTGGTTCTGGAAGCTGAGCCCGTCCGCGATGCGCACCGAGCTGGATAAGACCGACGCCGAGATTCGCAAGCTCACCGGCGTTGAGCCGCACTACCTGCGTCCGCCCTACGGCAACGTCAATGGCGCCGTCCGAAAGGCCGCCAAGAGCCGTGGCCTGGCCATCGTCGACTGGAGCATCGACCCGCAGGACTGGAAGGACCGCAACACCAAGGTGGTGGTCAAGCGGGTGGTCGCCGCGGCCCGGCCCGGCGCGATCATCCTCAGCCACGACCTCTACCCGACCACGCGCAAGGCCATCGGGCCGATCATCACCCAGCTGCGAGCCAAGGGCTACGTGTTCGTCTCTTTGGACGATCTTCTGGGCCACACCCGTCCGGGGAAGCTCTACCGGCAGCGCTGAGGCTCAGGGAGTCGCCGGACTCTGTGCTGGCTCGGCGGCGTGATCCTCGGCGCGAACCCGCTTCGCGATCCGGCTGAGCGCCACATCGGTCACGCCAAGGAAGCTGGCCAGGTCGCGCTGGGTGACTCGCTGCACCAGTCCGGGCTGGTCGGCCAGCAGGGAGCGATATCGCTGCTCGGGCGTGCTGCGAAGCCAGCCGATATCCACCTGCAAGGTGGTGGCGTGCATCAACGCCAGCATGCCCAGCAGCCGTGACCACTGCAGATGTTGGGCGGTCAGGTGCTCGACGACCCGGAACGAGACCCGCAGCACGAAGCTCGACTCGATGGCCACCAGGGTATGCAGGCTCTGTTGGTCGATCGCCGAGCGCAGGGTCTCCGAGCGGGGATGCAGGCCGCGGCTGACCACGCGCCGGATCCCCTCGGCTCCCATCGCGCTCAGTGGCGCCACCACGTCCCCCTCCTCAGGGAAGAACACGGTGGTCAGCCGACCGTCCGGGAGCCGCAGTTGAGCCTTGAACAGGCCGCTCTGGACGAAGTACAGGTAGGGATGCACCTCGCCGGCCGAGAACAAGGTTGCCCCCGGATCCAACCGGAAGAGGCGGACGTTGCTGGCGAACAAGTCCCATTGCGGCAATTCACCACTGGCGTAGGCCTCAAGTAATAGCCGCAGGCTCCGCATGGCGTGGGCGCTGGCGGCGTTCTCGGTTATCATCTGCTCCGTCTTTGGAAAATCCGTGCTGATCGCCGACCGCCGGGGTAGTGGATTCCCCATTGACCAGGGTCAACGGTTGATGCCTGAGTCTTGACAAAGGTTAGCTCGGCAATGGCCGCTGCGCGACCTGATCTGGCACGGTGATGACTGTACCTAGCGGGGTAATCGTGATCACCCCGGTACCGGGCAGGGGAGTCCCAGGCACCGGGAGACCGCGTCAGCAACGCCGGATCGACAGGAACGCCAACCTCGGTTGGGCCTGGCTGATCCGGCGTTGCGCGTAACGAGCGGCGCTTTCTGGGGTCTGAACCTGACAGGTTGCGGACAACTTGCGCTCGGATGGTGAGTGGCA
This sequence comes from Actinomycetales bacterium Actino_02, assembly GCA_001603275.1. Classification (GTDB taxonomy): domain Bacteria; phylum Actinomycetota; class Actinomycetes; order Propionibacteriales; family Propionibacteriaceae; genus Propionicimonas. The sequence continues at coordinate 276,286 of LUYM01000030.1, forward strand.
GTTGTCAGTATCTGAGGATGTGGTGTTCACTTTTGCTTAGGGGGGACAAAGCCGGTTGCCGCTACTAGGGGGACTGGCTTTGAACATATGGCTCTCAGGGCTGATGGTGGCAGTTGCGAGTGGCGGCTTGCGACGTCATCGGGTCCTGAGTTGCGAACTGAGCTCGGCTCCCCAAACAGAGCTTGTTCGCAGGCGGGCGTCCGGACGTGTCCGGGCGCCCGTCGGGCTTTCTGCTCAGGATTCGAACCGGTAGCCCACGCCGGGCTCGGTGATGAAGTGCACCGGATGGGCGGGATCAGCCTCGAGTTTTCGGCGTAGTCCGGCGAAGTAGACCCGCAGGTAATTCGTCTCCTTGGCGTATCCCGGACCCCACACCTCGGCCAGAAGCTGGCTGCCCGGCACCAGGGTGCCCGGCCGGCGGACCAGGATCTCTACCAGATGCCACTCGGTGGGAGTGAGCCGCACCGGGCTCCCGTTGCGAGTGGCCCGCTTCGCTGCCAGGTCGATCTCGAAGCTCTCGGTACGGACGATTGCCGCGGCCGCCTCGCCACCATCGGTGCGGCGCAAGGCAGCCCGGATCCGGGCCACCAGTTCGTCCATGCCGAACGGCTTGGTGACGTAGTCGTCGGCGCCGGCGTCCAACGCGCGCACCTTCTCCGCCTGGGCGTCGCGTGCCGACAGCACGATGATCGGGATCTGGGTCCAGCCACGCAGGCCGCTGATCACGTCCACCCCGTCCAGGTCGGGAAGGCCGAGATCGACGATGGCCAGATCCGGCGGGGCGGCGGCCGCCGCGCGCAGCGCCGTGGTGCCGTCCGGCACCGCCTCGACCTGGTAGTGGCGGGCGGTCAGGTTGATGGTCAGCGCCCGGCGCAGCGCCGGCTCGTCCTCGACGATCAGCAGTCGCGGCATCAGGCCACCTCGAGAGTCACGGTCATGGTCAGTCCGCCGCCGCGGGTCGGCGACGCCACCAGAGTGCCACCCATCGCCTCGGTGAACCCCTTGGCGATGGCCAGGCCCAGGCCGACACCGTTGGTCACCCGGTCGCCGAAATGCTGGAACGGGGCGAACATCTCGGTCAGCCGCCGCGCGGACACCCCGGGGCCGTGGTCGATCACCCGGATCACGCCGCGGCCGTTCTCGACGGCTGCGGTGACCTCGACCGGTGCCTCGTGGCCATGCCGGGTGGCGTTGTCGATCAGGTTGGCCAGGACCCGCTCCAGCAGCCCGGCGTCGGCGCGCAGCAGCGGCAGATCATCGGGGAGCTCCAGACTGATCCAGCTCTGGCCAGGGGCCAGGACGCCGGCCAGGACGTCCAGCAGGTCGGTCGGGGCCGGATGCACCGACACGGCACCGGCCTGCAGCCGGCTGGCGTCGAGCAGGTTGGAGATGATCGCGTTCAGGCGTCCGGCATGCTCGGAGATCGCGGCCAGCAGTTCGGCCCGGTCGGTGTCGGACAACTCGATATCGGTCTGCTCGAGGGTGGACGCGGCCGCGGTGATCGCCGCAAGCGGGTTGCGCAGGTCGTGCCCGACCGCGGCCAGCAGGCTGGCCCGCAGCTCGTCGATCTTGGCCAGCTCCTCGGCCCGGCGGGCCTGCTCGGCCAGCCGCTGCGCCTGCCA
>LUYM01000031.1 GCA_001603275.1 Actinomycetales bacterium Actino_02
GACCACGACAGCCACTCAGGCTGCGTGACTAACCACTGTCACCTGATCGTGCAGCAGACCCCGACGTCGGGGTATGTGTATGACCGGATGGGTCGTTCGACGACGGTTCCGAAGGTGCACACGAGCAACGCTGACGATCAGCTTGCCGGTGATTTGGCTGTCACCTATGCGGCTAATGACATGGTGGCGAGTTTGCAGCAGACGGTGAGCGATCCGGCCAGTGGTGTGGCGCAGGTCCGCAAGCAGACGTTCAGCCTGGACGGGTCTGATCGGGTTTCGACCACGAAGGGCTTCACCGACGGGGTCCAGCTCAGCGAGAAGCTGGACCATTACGACGGGGAGAGCGATAGCCCGGCATGGACGTCGACGAAGACTCGTCCGGACGCGTCAACGGCGTGGACGTCCTCCTGGACCCGGTTCGTGTCGGACCTGGCCGGCGGTCTCGCGATTGATGTTGACGACACCGGTGTGGCGAAGCTGCAGCTAGCGAACCTGCACGGCGACATTGTGGCTACCGCAACACTGGGTCAGGCTGGGATCGACAGCTACACCGAGACCGACGAGTACGGGCAGCCGAAGTCGGGCACATCAGCCGGGTATGGCTGGTTGGGGACACATCAGCGCGACGCTGACACTGTTGGTGGGCTGACTCTGATGGGTGCCCGCCTGTACAACCCGACCACCGGACGGTTCCTGTCGATCGACCCCGTCGCGGGTGGCAACGACAACCGCTACACCTACCCCGCCGACCCCATCAACAAGTTCGACACCACTGGAGAGCTCGTCTTCGTCATTGCGGTGCCCGTCCTCGTCGTCGCTGGTTGCCTCCTCCTAGTCACTGTGGCGATCGTCAGTTCACCTGGTTACCAGCGGGCGGCATCCCAGGCCAGCTCACGCATTAGCTCTGCAGTACGGAATGCAGGCGATTCGTGGAGCCGTGCCCTCATTGGCGCGGTTGCTGGCTTTGGCATGAAGATTGCGTATGCGCATGCCAAGAAGTCCAGGGCCAAGAATGCCGACCGAAAAGGGCACAGCAAAGGGAAGAACTGGCAGCGGCACAGCGACGCGCAAGGTTATGGTGGAAAGACCAAGTGGGTCAACCCGAACACGCGACGGCCGCAACCTGAGTAGTGAGATGAGATGAAACGACTGCGTGGGGGGCGACACAGCCGAATGCGAGCGAGATTCGGCGGTGGTGACCTACTTGACCGAAGTGCCGAAGCGATCAACGCCCGCGACTGGCGAGAGGCCTCAGACCTCGCCCGACAGGCCGTGAAGAAAGGCCAGACCGGTGCCTACTACAATCTGGCGCTGGCACTCGACCGCCTAGGTTCCCGCAACCAGTCGAATAAGGCGCTTCGGAGGGCCGCTCATGCTGGCGACCCAAAGGGCAGGCTTCTGTTCGCGCAGTACCTCTGGTCGACGGGTCGCAGGTCTAGGGCCTTCAGGCTCCTGACCTCCCTGCCAGTGGCCAGTTCGCGCGACTTCTCAGTGCTGTTGGCGAGATGGGACTGGGTGATGCATGGGCGCTTGTCCCTTGCCGAACTGCTAGTTGACGCAGACCCGGCGGATCGTGTCGACGCGGCTGTCGAGTACGCAGGCATACTCTGCCAGCAAGGCCGCGGTGGGGCCGCTGAGGCGGAGCTAGCCTTCGCCGCATCGCACGGCAACTGTGACGCCTGGCTGCCATTGGGCAACCTCCTGTGGAGCCGTGGTGACACTCCCGGTGCATTGGCTGCCTTTGAACAAGGCATGCTGATGGGAGACTCGTACTCCGCTTTCAATGCGGGCCTCCTTCTCGCTGATATGGGAGCTATCGGGGCATCTGGGCGGTACATGAGGTTGGCAGCCGCAGGGGGTGACCGGAAGGCAGTCCGATATCTGGCGAGCAGCCGCGGGCGATCACGCCCACGGCGCTACGGCTCTTGATGATTGGAGCCCCACCCGCTGCTCGCTTGTGATGTCAGGTCGAGCTTGGCTCTCGCGGTGCTCGAGCACGGCGCTGGTTCTCGGCGCGTCCGTGGTTGAGGGACGTCGACAAGCTCGTTTGGGTGCATCAAGTGGGCGACTGGCCTCGTGGGGGCGATCGTTGTCGGTGCCGCTATCGTCTCCACGGGAGGCCAGCCCGGCGTGCTGTTCCTTGACGCCAGGACTGGTGGCAGGAACGGTCGTGGTCGGCTTTGGCGCCGGATCGCCGGGTATATCGGGGTGATTCTTGGATGCCTGGGTGTCGGCATCTGGATGGTGTCATCAGAAGGCCTCTGGTGAATGAAGGCCCTGTTCCGGCTGGTGTCTCCTCCGGCATGTCGCTGGTGGTGAACGGGCTCGTCCGAGCCTGGTCGATGACATAGTGATCGTGGTCGTAGCGCTCGTAATGGCGCTGATTCTCTAGCGTGACGGAGGCCGCGGGGCATGTGGTTGTGGGTCAGCCTCATTGCCGGCTGGCTGGTTCTGCTGGCAGTGGGGATCTGGGTGACGGCCGTTGCTGGCGGGGGCTGGTCCGGTGGGATCCGCGCACGGTACTTGGCTTTCGCGCCGGCGCTGGGAATGCAGTTCGCTTCGATCGCTTTCGGCGTGTGGGCGCTCCTTCCGGGAGTCTCACAAGACGACTGGACGCTCATGTGGTTTGCCGGCGGCTTGGCGGCCGTGGGTCTTGTGTTGGGCGTCTGGTACTCGGCGTTTCCCTGGATGGTGGAGTCCGAAGATGAGTGAACGACTCTATGAGCGAATAGAGGAGGAGCTTCCCTGGTTTGCGACACATCAGAGCCGCGATGCCTCCGGGCTCGTGGAGTTCACGCAGCTCATCACGCCCGAATGGAACGTTGACCTCAGCATTGCTGAGTTTGCTGGCGAGCTCACAGTCGAGCTAGATGGGTGTGAACTCATGTTCGCGCTCGAGTCGCTGAATGGGGAGTTCGAAGTCATGGAGCTGCTACGGGCGCTTTGCTTGTATGGGTTCGCCGGTTCACACCAATCGTGGCCTGCGTATAGGCGAGTCACCCTCGGCTCGGCCTCCGGCAGGGTTCTCGGTTCCTCAGGGTTCCGGCTCCCCTGGGTCGCTCTGCAGGTGGTCGAGTACGCTCCCCATCTCGATGGGCCTCGCAGCGGAGACCAGGCGTAGTGGCCGCGCGCGCCCAGTCCTCCCTGGTCATCTCCCGTTCTCCGGGCTCGGTGCCCTCGAGACCGCCGACGACCTGCCAGCATGAGGCTGTGCCTTCGCGGAACGGAGCCTGATGCAGAGAACTGAGGTGTGGAGCCGTGTGTTGGCGGCTCTCGATGCGGGCTTTGAGGAGCTGCCGGGGCTTAGCGCCCGGTGCTCAGGGCAGGCCGGGGTTGAGCTCCTCGTCTCTCTCACCGGCGAGCGTCCTCTCATTCTGTGTGAGCGATATGTGGGCATGCTTGACAGCACCCTGAACCCTGAGGTGACGGTGCGAACGAGGCTTCCCCAAAGGATGCTCGTCGATGAGTTGGCCTTCTCCGCTGCGCTGAGCTCTGTGCGGGCGCGAGCAGATGCGATGCTCAACGCGGCGACGGCCCACGAGACGTGCCTTTCGGTGCTGGCGGGAGAACGTGGGCTGTTCGCAATCGACGACGAGGACATGTCGGGATTTCTCAACTGGGCCAGGCTGGCCCTGCTATCCCGTGCTGCGATTGATGGAGCGTCGATGCCGGTCTTTCTCGAGGTGTGCGGTGATGCGTTCCAGGCGCTTGATCGGCGGTTCGTGCCGCCATTTCAGATCCTGACCGGCCCGGACGGTGCCACCAGGTTCGTCGACCACTCGCACCTGCTGTCCGCGCAGCTCGTCAATGGTGTCATTCAGATGATCGGCGGCGTTGCGCTCGAGTACGAAAGGTTGCACTAGCCAGCTGTCCGCCTCCGAGTGCCAGTTCGTCAGCTGTGAACCCACGAGGTTCCGGCCTCGTGGGTTCACCGGGCTTTAGTGTGAGGAAATGCGCGCGAGAGGCAATCGTTGGTTCCCCGGCATCCGTCTGCGGCGACCTCGGCTGGTCGAGGGATGGGCCTTAGCCGATGGCTCGGTCTGGGGGCTGAGTAGTTCGGGTTGGATCGATCTGCTTTCGCTTAGCTTGGAGCCTCTCGGAACACTCGAACTGGCATTCAGGACCGAACCGGACTCCCGGTGGTTGCTCAGGTTCTCCGCGGTAGAAGACGTGCAGATCGACGGGGTCTTTCTGGCCGGCGAGGCGGAGCAGGGCTGGGAGGTGTTCGACCTGGACATGTTGGTCGCGACTGAGCCGCGCGCCGATGGCCGGCTGGTGTACTTCGCCTCCATGCCTTCGGCGACGATCTGTTTCGCTAGCAGCGCTGGTGTGATCGTTGAGTCTTGAGCGCTAACCGGGACTGGTGGCGGAGTTGTGCACCTGACGGGTCGCCAGAGGCGACCGGCGCAGGCGCGGACAACGTCAGGCAGCCGGCTCATGCGCCTGCCGATCGACCTCGCGATAACGACATCGTTATCATCGGTGTATGGGTGAGGTGAGTTTCTCCGAGCGGCTTCGGCTGCGGCGGGCTGCCGCTGGCCTTACTCAGCGTGAGTTGGCCGAGCTGACTGGGGTGAAGCAGCCGCTCATCGCAGCCGTTGAACGCGGCACGAGGCAGCCAACCCCGGCCGTGCGCGAGGCGATCGAGGCCGCGCTGCGGCTGCGTCCATCCCAGTTGCTTGGGTTGCTCCGCGATCGCGTCCTGGCTGCAGTAGAGGCGGTTGGTGGTAGCGACGTCCGGGTCGTCGGCTCGGTTGCTCGAGGTGAGGATGAGCCCGGCTCCGATCTGGATCTACTGGTGACCTTCCCGCCGGAGGCCGACATCATCACACTCCTCACCCTGCAAGAGGAGCTCAGCAATGCACTGACCGTCCCGGTGGATCTGGTGTCTGCGGGCAGTTCGGGCCCGGTGCTCGACCGCGCGCTGGCTGAGGCGGTTCCGCTGTGAACGAGGACCGGCTGGCTCGACGTTTGGACGATCTGGCCCGGATCGGCGCCGAGGCGGCTTACCTGGTCGGTAAGGGGAGAGCCGCATACTTGGCCGACACCCTGGACGGTGCGCTTCTGCGCAATGCCGGCGAGCGGATCTTGATCAAGGTGGCCACCGTCGCCGAGAAGCTGCCCGAGGACTTCAAGCTCGCGCATCCAGATGTCGACTGGGTGGGCATCAACCGGATGCGCAACCTTGTCGCGCACCACTACGACAAGGTCAACGACGATCTGCTCTGGCAGGCGATCTCGGTACGGGTCCCGCACTTGATCGCGGCGCTCGGGCTGTAAGCCCGCACTCCGGGTGCTTGCCGGACTGTATTGCGGCAAGGCATCTTCAGACGCCGAGGGCCTCACAGCCACAGGCTCGCCAGCCAGCCCATCGCGATGGCGGTGACGAGCAGCGTCCCGATCACTAAGGCGACGATCCGCCAGCGGGCGATCACGAGCATGCCGCTGATGGCGCCGACGCTGGTGCCAGCCCCGGTGATCAGGAAGGCCAAGCCCGCGCCGGGAGCCATCCCACNNAGGCTGGCCACCAGCGGTAGCGAGGCGTCGGTGTTCAGGTAGACCGGAATGCCCAGGACGGCGGCCAGCGGCACCGACCAGATCGGGTTGCCGGCGCCCAGCCAGTCGGTCAGGACGCCGGTGGGCAGGATCCGGATCAGCAGGTAGCCCAGCGCGGCGAAGCCGAAGAAGTAGGCGGCCAGCTTGCGGGTGTTGGCCAGCAGGGCAGTGCCGAACTGGCGCAGCTTGGTCGGCTGGGCTTCGACAAGCTCAGCCACCTGGGTCGGCCGCTCAACGATGGTGAGTTGCCGGACCCCACCAGCGGCGGGCTCGTCCGCAGCGGACGAGCCGCACTCGGGTCCGCAGCCGGACGTCGGGGCAGCCGGTGCCGGA